>DJWC01000151.1:0-29429 GCA_002441445.1 Pusillimonas sp. UBA6240 | reverse complement strand
TCAATAGCTTGCCGCCGCTTGCTCTTCGACCAGGCGCGCCTGGGACAGACTCCGGTTCAGTTCGGCGACGGAGCCGCCGGCAAAGAGCGAGGCCGCTTGTTCCAATATATCGGCGGCGGACCGCGCGCCGACCCCGGCGGTCGCCAGCGACATGTATTTGCGTTCGATTTCCTGCCGCGACATAGGGTTCTCGGGCATGCCTTTCGAGTAATCCACCCGCCGGGTAATGCTCTGGCCATGGCGGGTGACGATGGTTACGCGGCCGCCATAGATGGCGGGATACAGGCTGTCGAGGTCCGGGTCTATCTCGATATCGATTTTTCCGACCAGATCCATGAGGGCGGGATCGCCGATGCGTTGCGGCGCGAATTGCTCCAGGTAGAGCTGCCGGTCGGCCAAGGCGACCGCGATGTTGTAGCGCAAGCTCATTTGGGCATTCAGCACGGAATCCGCGCGATATTCGAAGCCCGTCTGGGTCATGACCACACTGGGAATGCCGGCGATTATCCGTGCGATGTCATCCGGGACAATGCCGTGCTCGGCGGCCAGGGACATGGCGGCATCCACGCATGCGTGGTTGCTGCCGCAGCAAGCATAGGGCTTGAAGCAGGTTTCCTCGGTGTGCCAGCGTTCACCCAATGCCTCGGTGATCTGCTCGGGTCGCGGCGTATCCGACATGGCGAACAGGAATCCGCCGTCCTCCGCCTCGAGAATCAAGCGCGGCCCCTGAAAGCCTTGCTGGGCCAGCAGCGCCGCCATGATGCCCGATTGCGCGGCACGGCCGGGATGCAGCCGCTTGCTCATCCCGCCATCAGCGGTAAACGCCCACAGGCCTGACGATTGCGTGCCTGCCAGCCCGAGCGCGCTGGCCGTCGTGTCGGCATCCAGGCCAAGCAGTACGCTGGCCGCGGCCACCGCCGCGAAGGTGCCGGCGGTGCCGGTAAGATGCCAGCCGCGCATCCTCGCCCTGCCGGGATTGGCGGCCTGGCTTACACGGTTCATGGTTTCGTATCCCGCCGCCATCGCCGCCAGGATGCGATCCGGTGGCGCATTCTGGCGCTCGCCCATGGCGAGTGCGACGGGTACGACAATGGCGCCCGGGTGTATCTTGGCGCGGCTATGGTCGTCGAAGTCGAAGCTATGGACGGCCGTACCCGCCAGCAGCACGGCATTGGCGGCGCTGACGCGCTCGCCGCTGCCCCACAATCCGGTTTCAGGAGCGCCGCCCTGCTCCGCGGCGAACCGTCCCAATATGCGTCCCCAGGGCGTGCCCAATCCATACAAGCCGCAGCCCAGCGCATCCACCAGCGCCAGGGACAGCACATCGCGGGTTCCGGCGGGCAAGGCTTCGGCAGTCAGTCCCGCAATGAATGCCGCCAATTCCCGTGTAATGCCGCGATGCCGGGCAGCCTGTTTCTTCCATGCTTGCAAATCGTCCATCTCGTGTCGTTGTCCCGGTGATATTGAAGATGTGTTGAGCATATTGGCCGGTAGCCGGCGTATCAATCGGCTGCCATTCACAACACTGATGATTTGGATTCAATAATGCGAGGCATCCAGCCAGGCGACGTATTCTTCGAGAAAGCAATCGATCACGCGCTTTTCATGGCCTTGCGAGGCCGCGCTATTGTGCGGCGTAATCCAGACGTTGGGCAGTCCCCAGAGCGCGGATTCGGCGGGCAGCGGCTCTTCGGCGAAGGTGTCCAGATAGGCGCCCTTCAGCCTGCCCGCCTTCAGCGCGGCCACAAGCGCCTGCTCGTCGACCAGTTCGCCGCGCGCGACATTCGCCAGGAAGGCATGCGGGGCGAGCAAGCCCAGCCGCCTTGCATCGACCAGGTGCCTCGTCGAAGGGTTCAGGGGCACCGCCAGCACCAGCCAGTCGCAATGGGGCAATGCCGCATCCAGCGACTCGAAGGCGATGACATTGTCCAGCGGCGCGAGCGGCTCCGGGCTGCGCCTGACCCCCGTGACGCGATATCCGATGCTTTTGAGCATATGCGCGATCCGGAAACCGATAGGCCCCACACCGATGACGAGCGCATGCTGATCGCAGATATCCCGTGGGCGCTCACTGCCCGTCAGCGGCGACCATTGCCGCCGCTGCTGCGCCGGCAGCCAATGGCCGAAGCCTCTGGAAAGCGCCAGGATCGCGGCGACGGCGGTCTGGGCGATAGGCATCGCCGTGACCCCTTTGGAGCCGGTAATGCGTATGCCGCGCCGCAGCGAGGGGGCATACTGGGGCAGATCCAGCCCCGACGAAAAAACATGCAGCCAGCGCAGGCATGGAGCATGGTCGACCACGGAAAAGAATGCGTCGGACAAAGGCCCGGGCTTGCGCAGCGAGCTTCCTTCGTAGAGATCGCGGGAGAAAAAGGCGATATGTATGAGCTCCTTCGGCGGCGCATTCCCCAGCGCATGGCACACGGCGGGGATGCCCGCCTGCGCCGCCATGTCCTCGATCCGCCCGCCGAATCCCGCATGGACGCTATCGGAGAGCAGTATGCCCAGCGGGCTTGTCTTATCGCGGACTACCGGACCGTCATCCATTTTTCCCGCTCGCCCGGATACACCACGCCATATTGCTCGATGGCGGCGTCATCGAAGGCGAAGCCCAGGCCCGGACCCCGAGGCAGCAACAGGTCGCCGCGCTCGGCGACCAGCTGGGTATCGATGAGCCGACGAAAATTGACTATGTGGTCATCGGGCATCCATTCGACATAGGTCGCGTTGGGCGTGGACGCCACCAGATGGACATGCACATCGTGCCAGGCGTGCGGCTCGACGGTGATGCCATGGCTGGCCGCGGTCGCGCTGATACGGCGCCACTCGGTGATCCCGCCGCAGACCGTGGCGTCGGTCTGCAATAGCGCGGCCGCCTTCCGGGCGATGAGATCCTTGAAACGCCAGCGCCCGGCTTCGACTTCGCCCGTGGCGACCGTGATGGGCGTCGCCGCCGCCAGCCTGGCATGGTTGTCCATGTCGTCGGGCGAGAATGGCTCCTCGATCCAGAATGGATTGAACGGCTCGAAGCAGCGGACATACTCCAGCGCGGTGGGCAGGTCTTTCCATGCATTGTTGGCGTCGAGCATCAGCCGTACCTCATCGCCTATGGCTTCGCGCACCGCCGCGAGCCGCTTGCGCTCGTTGGCGACGCTCTCCAACCCGACCTTCATTTTGACCGCTTTGAAGCCCTCGTTCGCATGGGCGGCCATTTCCTTGGCCAGGTCCGCCGCGGTTTTTCCCGGCAGATAGTAGCCGCCGCTCGCATAGGCCGGCACACGATCCAGCGATACCGCGCCAAGATAGCGATACAAGGGCAAGCCCGCGGACCTGGCGTTCAGATCCCAAAGGGCGATGTCCAGGGCGGACAGCGCCCGCATCACGCCGCCCGCCCGGCCCAGCAGCAATGCGTCCTGGTACATTTCCGCCCACAGCCCTTCGACCCGATGGGAATCCTGGCCGACCAGCCTGGGGGCGAGCAGGTCGGTCACCGCAACGGCGAGCAGGCGCCCGGCGTTATTCACGGCATAGCAATAGCCCAAGCCTACGCTGCCGTCGGACGCACGGATGCGAACCAGGCAGTATTCTCGCGCTGTCACGCGCCGCGTCGAGAAGGTCACGGGGTTGTCGAGCGGGACACGGGCGATGCAGGCGGATACGGATTCGATAATCGGCATGAGACGGCTTGCTCCTTCTTGTTTCCTGAAATGATGCGGACGGGCTTATTCGAACTTGATATGGGCTTGCTTGATGACATCGGTCCATTTCACCTTCTCGCTTTCGAGCAGCGCCTGGAATTCCTCCGGCGTGCTGCCCACCGGATTCAGGCCCATCTCGCGCAAGCGGGACGAGGTCTTTTCGCTGCGCACGATATCGGTGATTTCCTTGTTCAATTTCTTGATGACATCGTCGGGCGTGGCGGCGGGCGCGATGATGCCGAACCAGACACTGGCCTCATAGCCGGGCAAGCCGGACTCGTCCAATGTGGGCACATCGGGCAATTGGCCGATCCGCTTGGATGAGGTGACCCCCAGCGCTTTGAGCTGATGGTTTTTTATGAAGGGCAGGCTTTGGGTAGGCGTGGCGAAAATAAGCGGGATGACGCCGGCGATGAGATCAGTCTGCGCAGGCGCGCCCCCCTTGTAGGGGACATGATTCATCTTGATCCCCGCCATCTGATTCATCAATTCCATGGCGATATGCTGCGTCGAGCCCAGGCCCGGCGTGCCGAAGTCGATCGGATCCTTGCGCGACTTGGCCAGGGCGATCAGTTCCGCCACATTGTTGGGCTTGAACTTGGGGTTGGCCACTAAAACAAAGGGGGTGTCCGCAATAACGGTGACCGGCTTGAAGTCGCTGAGCGAGTAGTTCAGATTCGGGTACAGCAATGTGTTGGTCACATGCGATGAAATCACCAGCATGAGGTTGTAGCCGTCCGGGCTGGATCGCTTCAGCTCGCTGGTGGCGATGGTGCTGTTCGCTCCCGGCTTGTTTTCAACCACGAAGGGTTGACCGAGCCGCTCTGAGAGCTCCGCCGAAATCAGGCGCGCGATCGTGTCGTTCGAACCGCCGGGCGCCATGCCTACGGTGACACGCACGGATTTGGCAGGGTAATCCTGTGCAAGCGCGCTGGCGGTTCCCAGCGCGCACAGCGACAGCGCCGCTATGCGCATCATGCGCAGCAAAGACTGTTTCATGGCAAGGGTCTCCTTGTGTATGTGACGTTATGGAGCCATCCTAGCCTGGAACCATTAGTTGATAGATGGATTATTTATCTTAATTAAGTTATTTTCCCGATTAATTGCACGCCGCGATCGTAGCCTTTTTTCAATCTTCGATCGGGGCCTTTCTTCAACCAGGAGCCCGTTCCCAGCCGAGGACCCGTCTTCAACCCGCGGACCAGGCCTGCGCGCGGCGCCGCGGGCTGCTGAAGCGTCACATCTCGAGCGCCTGCCGATACACCAAGCGGTCGATCTCCTTGCCCAGATTCTCGCGCAGCACCCGTATGAATTCCATGGCGGCGACCGATTCGGTTGCGTCCTTGCGGCGCAGCAGGCAAAGGCTGCGCCGATTGATGGGCAGGCTTACCGGAATGGCGCGCAGCGTTTTCAGGTTGAACTGCGACAGCCCGAGCGTGGGGACCAGGGTGGCGCCAAGGCCGGCATTGACCAGCCCCGCCGCGGTGGACAGGCTATTCACCTGAAAGGCGCGGGCCCATTGCCGGGGATAGATGGAGGCATCCAGGTGCTGGCGTATGCTGCTCGCCTTCTCGAACATGATGATGGGGTGCTTCTGGATCTCCGCCGCCGAGAGGCGCTTCTGCGCCGCTAGCGGATGATCGGGCTTGCAAACGAAATAGAAAGTATCGGATGCGAGCTTTTCGATGACCAGGTCGGCGCCCGTCGCCGCCGAAGCGCATAGCGCGAAATCGACTCGCCGGTTGCGCACGAGTTCGACGCAAGCCGTGTTGGCCACGTCTTCGATGATGAGTTCGATGCCGGGATTGTGCCGCAGAAACTCCGCAATGATATTGGGAAGCAATGCGGAGAAAATGGTCGGCAAGGCGGCAATGGCGACGCGCCCTTTTCTTCGCTGCACATAGTCCTGCATTTCAGCCAGCGCGCGCTCGGTTTCGGGCAGCAGTTGATTGACGATGTTCCTGAAGACCTCGCCTTCGGCCGTCAGTTCGACATTGCGCGTATTGCGGGAAAACAGGCGTATCCCCAGGCCGGATTCGAGATTCGAGATCAATGCGCTGAACGCGGACTGCGTGAGATTGCAGTGCTCGGCCGCGCGGGTGAAGTTGCGCATGGACGCAAGCGCGGCGAAGGCTCGCATGTGCCGCAGCGAAAGATTCATGTTTGCTGAATTCATTTCATCATTATTGTGAACCGCAGCGGATTGATCGCGTTCGTATCCACCCATAGACTCGATCATTATCCAATCAAAAAGATCAAAACGGAGAATTCGATGAAGCGCATCGCATTGTTGATGTGCCTGGCAGCCGGCCTGATTGCGGGGACGGCGGCGATGGCGCAGAATTTCCCCACCCGGCCGGTGACGCTCATTGTGCCCTTTCCGCCCGGAGGCGGCACCGACATCCTCGCCCGGCCATTCGCCGATGCCTTGTCCAGGAAATGGGGACAGCCGGTCGTCGTGGAAAACAAGGCGGGCGCGGGCGGCAGCATAGGCACCGAAGCCGCCGCCCGGGCGGCTCCGGACGGCTATACGCTGGTGCTGGGCACAGTGGGCACGCATGCCATCAACCAGAGCCTGTACCGCAAGCTGCCTTATGACGGCGATCGAGATTTCGAAGCCATCACGCTGGTGGCCAATACTCCCAACATTCTGGTCGTCAATCCGCAAGTCGAGGCCCGGTCGGTCGCGCAGCTGATCGCCTATGCCAAGGAAAATCCGGGAAAACTGAATTATGCGTCGCCCGGCAATGGCACGCCTCCGCATCTGGCCGCCGAGGTATTCAAGCAGATGGCGGGTGTCCAGATCATGCACATTCCTTACAAGGGCACCGGGCCGGCCTTGACGGATCTGCTCGGCGGGCGGGTGCAGATGATGATCGCCAATGCGCCGGCTGTACTGCCCTACGTGGCCTCGGGCAAGCTGATCGCGCTGGCGTCGACGAGCGCCAAACGCCCCTCGATACTGCGGGACCTGCCCACCCTGGACGAAAGCGGCCTCAAAGGCTATGAAGCCGATACCTGGTACGGCTTGTTCACGGCGAAAGGCACGCCCCCGGAAGTCGTCCGCCGGCTCAACGCCGACGTGGTGTCGGTGCTCAAATCCGCTGAAATCCAGTCATTCTTCGCCAAACAGGGCGCCGAAGTGATCGCCGATACGCCGGAGGAAGCCACGGCCAAGCTGCGGGCGGATATCAGCAAGTGGGGCAAAGTCATAGCCGATCTCCATCTGAAGCTGGATTGAACATGGCCGGGCACGCTGCGACAGTGGTCGAACAAATAGGCGCTTTCCTTGCGCGGACCAGATACGAAGACCTGCCGCGCGACGTGGCCGATGCGGTGAAGACGCGGATACTCGACCTGCTGGGCGCTTCCTGTGCCGGAATCCGGGCCGGCGCCCATACCCGCCTGCTGGAATTGTTGCCGGGAAACGGAGAGGCGCCGGTGTGGGGCACGGGCGCCAGCCGCCCGGTCCGTGACGCGATTCTGATCAATGCCGCGGTCAGCCACGCGGTCTACATAGAGGACGGCTCCCGGTTCACGGGGGGCCACCCTTCTTCCGCCGTCATTCCCGCCGCATTGACACTGGCCGCCAGCCGTCATGCGGACGGCAAGGCGCTGGTGACCGCGGTGGCCTGCGGCTACGAAGTATTTCTGCGGCTGGGCCATGCTATTTACCCTGCGACCGTCAAGCGCGGCTTCCAGAGCACGGCCATTCTCGCGGCGCCCGCCGCGGCCGCCGCGCTGGCGTCCTTGCTGCGTCTGCCTGCCGCCGCCGCGGCGCATGCGATTGCAATAGGATGCAGCCAGGGAGCGGGCCTGAAAGAGGCCCTCAAGTGCGCCAACAGCCAGCCCTTGCAGGTGGGCCGCAGCGCGGAAGGCGGCGCGTTGGCTTGCCTGTATGCGGCGAGCGGCGCCACGGGCGTGCCCGATATCGTCGAGCACGGATTCCTCAAGGCCTTCGCGGGCGACGCCGATGCCGGCTCCATTACAACCGGGCTGGGTTCCCGCTGGCATGTGCCCGAAACCTATCTCAAACAATATGGCGGCTGCCGGGGCAACCATGCGGCCATCGATGCGGTCGCCGGCATCCTCGATACGGAGAAAATCGGCGAAGACGATATAGAACACATCGACATCCGCGTCGACACGGTGACCTATGCCGCCGCGGTCGAGCCGCCCAGGGATGCGGGCCAGGCGCAGTTTTCAATTGCATTCTCCGTGGCGGTGCGCATCGTCGCAGGGGATGTGCTGCCGGGCCGATTCAGCGAAGAAATCCTGCGCTCTCCGCGCGTGCAGAGCATGATGGCCCGGATTCATGTCATGCCTGACGGCGAGCTCGACCGGAATTATCCGCAGCACAGGCCCGCCGTGGCCAGGCTGCGCCTGCGCAATGGACAGGAGCTGACCCATCGGCTGGATTACGCAAGGGGCGAACCCGAGTCGCCTTTGTCGATGGTGGAAGTCGAGAGGAAATTCGAGCGCCTGGCAACGCCTGTCTATGGCGCGTCGGTACACGCAATCAGCGACTGTGTCCGTTCCCTGGCCTCGCTCGATGACGCCGCGACGCTCGCCGGCATGCTGGCGCCCATGAGGCAGCCTTCCGCGCTGCCGGCAAGGTAAACGCAGGCCGCCAGGACCTCACTTGGCGGCCTGCTGGGCTCACGTTCCCATCCCGCCCCAGGGCTCTTGCCTTACGGCGTATCCACCGGAGGGACTCCAGTGCTGGAGCCCGTCTGCAAAGGCGTATCGGGACGCCCTTCCAGGGCCTGCACGCGGGACTCCAGGGCGGCGATGCGATTCAGCGCGCGTTCGAGCAACTGGGCCTGCACGTCGAACTCTTCGCGGGTCAGGATATCCATGCGTGCAAAGGCCTGGGCCATCATGGCTTTCACGTTGCGCTCGATGTCGGCGGCCGGGCTNNGCTATCTCCGTATGCATCAGCCTTTAGTGTAATGAAAAACACCCCGGAAAGCTGGAAGGAAATCCAACTTTCCGGGGTGCTTGGCGCGGCCCGGCCTTGCGCGGCCCGGCTTGTCGTGGCCCTTACGCTGCCCGAGCTGTCGACGGCTCGCCTGTTGCGGCCCGCCCCGCCATGGCCCGCCGCTGCCGCGCAGAAGCCTATCGCGACGCAGCGCCGGCCCGGCTAATTCAGCGGGCCGGCGCCGCCCCGCCCCGCATCAAGGCTTGGCTTGTTCGGACGGCACGGTGGAGGCGGCGCTGTTGCGGCCGTTGCCTACGGAGTCTTGAATCGCCCTGTCGGCCTTGGCAGCGCCTTCTTTGATGGCATTGCCCATTTCATGCGCTTTTTCCGCGGCGCTGTCCTTCAGCTCGCCGGCCTTTTCTGAAATGGTGCTGGCCGCCTGCTTGGCCGATTCCTTCATGGTTTCGCCTGCTGAAGGAGAGGCGGCGACGGAGGGCGCGGCGCTGGACGACGAGCCCGGCGCAGGCGCGGGCGCAGGCGTGGATTCCGGAGCAGGCGCCGGAGCGGGCGCTGGAGGCGGCGCGGGCGGCGCCGCGGGCGCCGGTGTTTCAGTTGGCGCCGGGCTGTCCGCAGGCACGTCCTTGTCCTCGCCCTTGGAGCATGCCGCGAGCAGGCTCATGGAAGCAATCGTAGCAATAAGGGCTAGATGTGTGCGGGTCTTATTCATAAATTCCTCACTTGTCCAAAGTCGCTGGTGTGCCCTGCTGATGCCGGTGCGACTGACGGTTCAGCAGTGAGCTTGTTGCAAAGCCTTCGTAACAATTCTAGCCACGGACTACCGGGCAAGCGGGAAGCTAGTGTAAATCCTGATTTCAATGCGGGCATGCAAGCGCAGCCGCTTTTTGGCCGTATACGCAAGCTGGCATGGAGCTTAAAGCGTTTGGCGGGGCTAATTATGTATATACACCTGGACACAAAAGCCGCCTTAGGCTGGTGTCTGGTTACATTTTTGTGCACCGAAGCGCAGGCAGCCCAGGCGTGCTCATTGACACAGAGCGGCCCAGGGCCGCCGCGCAAGCCCCCGGCTGCGTCGGGATGCGGCGGCGCAAGCGCGCACCGGCGAACCGCCGCCGCAAACCCATGGCCGAAGCATCACTGCTTCTTCACGCCGGCCAGCGCTATCACCTTGCCCCAGGCGCGCTGTTCATTCTTGATGAAGTCCTTCAGCCCGGAGCGGTCCATCTTCATCGGGGTGAATCCCAAGCCGGCAAGCTGCTTCTGCACATCGGGCAAGGCCAGGATCTCTCGCACTTCTTTCGACAGGCGATCCAGGATGGCGGGCGGCGTGCCGCGCGGCGCCATCAAGCTCATCCACGATTGCATGCTGAAGTCCACCCCTTGCTCCTTGATGGTAGGCGTGTCGGGCAATTGCGGAATGCGCTCGGCCGGCGTCACCGCGATGGCCCGCACCCGCCCCGCATCCAGCTGCGGCTGCAGCACGCTGATCGAATCCGCCGTCAAGTCGATACGGCCCGCCGCCAGGTCGGTCAGCGCCGCCACCCCGCCCTTGTAGGGCGCGTGCGTCATGTTGATGCCCGCTGCCGCGACGAACCCGGCGACGAGCAGGTGCTGGGTGCCTCCGGTGCCGCTGGACCCATAGAACAACGGCTTGCCGCGCGTGCGGGCCGCTTTGATCAAGGAGGGTATATCCTTGATCGGCGAGCCCGCGGGCACCACGAAGGCCATGGGCACGCCGACCAGCGGCGCGACGGCGTCCAGGTCGTCGAGCGTGTACGGCACGGAGTCCAGCACGGCCGGCGCGATGACCAATGGGCCGGGCGAGCCGAAAATCAAGGTATAGCCATCGGCCGGCTGCTTGACGCCATGGGCGGTGCCGATGGTGCCGCCGGCGCCGGGACGGTTATCGACGATGATGGGCTGCCCCAGCCGCTGGCTCAAATGCTGCCCGATCATTCGGGTAACGATGTCGGACGAGTTGCCCGCCGCAAATGGGACGATGATGGTGATGGGCCGCTCGGGATACTTCGCTTGCGCGTGTGCGGACAGCGGCAGCACGCAGGCCGCCGCAGCCCAGGCCAGGTACTTCAGGGTCGTGAGTAAACGCATGATGTCTCTCTCCTTTATTTGCCTGCATAGAAAGGCGCCGCAAGCCGGACGGCGCCCGGTCCGCCACTGCGATCGCATTCACACGTAGGGGGACAGGCCGCTCAAATCCGGCTCGCGTTCGATCGACTGCAAGTAGCGCAACAACCCTTCGGTCTTTTGCTCCGGCCACTGCGCAAGTCCCATCAAGGTACGGAACTTGCGGTCGCGGTCGGCCGGCGTCATGGGTACTTCGGGCTCTCCGGTGGGCCAATCGACCGCCTGCTCGACGGTCCGCCCGTCGCGCAATGCAACGGTGATGACCGTGCCCCATTTATCGGGAAAGCCCTTGTCCAGCTCGTCGTCCGGCACGACATCGACCAGACTCATGGCCTGCCGGATTTCCGGCTCGTCGCGATAGGCCAATGGATGGGCGGCGTCCAGCAGGCTCCACAAGCCCTCCCGCCCTTTGACGAGCGCCACGGCGATGTTGAACTGCACCGAGAATCGCGTGCCCTGCAAGCCCTTGTTGCCTTCCCAGGGGCGCGGGTCGTTGACCAGATTGGCGCCCGTCCTCAGGATGCGGGCGTTGATCCGCTGCACATCGGCGGCGGTAAACCCGTGCTGCCGGCGCAAGCTCAATATGGCGTCCATGGCGGGATGGCAATAGCGGCAGCCGGAATAGGCCTTCTGCGACACCTCCATGATTTTCCAGCGCTCTCCCAGGCCGTCCGTCAGCCGCTCGGGATGCCGTTCGCCATCGCCATAAAGCGCCATGAATCCGCGCCGGTTCTCGATGACATCGGTCGGCCCGCTGAACCCTTGCTCGGCCAGCAATGCCGCGATCACGCCCGATTTGGCCGCATGGCCGCAGTTGAAGTCCTTGGTCATGGCGCGTTCGCCAAGGTGCGCGAAATTCCCGCAGGCTTGCGCGCCCGCGGTGCCCAGCGCCCAGGCGGCTTGCCGCGCATCCAGCCCGAGCAGCCGCGCGGCGGTCATGGCGGCGCCAAACACCATCATGGTGCCGCTGGAATGCCAGCCTTTGCGGTAATGCCCCGGCATGACGGATTCCCCGATGCGCAGCGCCACCTCGTAGCCCGCCACGGCCGCGGTCAATAAATCCTTGCCCGATACATTCTTGTACTGCCCGATGGCCAGGCCGCTGGCATGCAGGCTATCGCCCGGATGAGCCATGGTCAGGCGATGGGTATCGTCCAGTTCCATCATGTGGCCAAGCGATCCATTGACCAGGGCGGCCCAGGGCGCCGCCACGCGTATGCCCGTGCCCACAATGCCGGACTGCGGCGGCCCTCCCATGGTCCGGGCAAAACGGATCAGCCGCTGCGCGGGATCCTCATGGGCCGCGGGGATCGCCGTGCTGACGTAATCGATCAACAGTTCCTTGGCCCGGTCCGCGACCTCCTCGGGGATATCTTCGTACTTCAATTGCGCGCCGAACGACGCCAGCGCCCGCGTTGCTCCCCTGGCCTCGGGATAAGGCTCGTTCGGGTCGTGTTTCTTCTCCGCCATTGTTTTCTCTCCTTTTGCTGGAACGACTATGGACAGCTACTATTCATGGCATGACGAGACGCGGCGCATTGCGCCCTATCGCGATGCCCGAGCTCCTCGCGGATCGGATCCGATGCATGCAGCCGACCGCTCTTGGCCGGCTGGCCGATCAAAGCGCCCACGGTAAGCGGCTTGAAGGGCGCGCGGGGCCGCAAGGGGTCGACTTCTTCGGCAGGCACATCGCGTTCGGCTGCGATCAACGCGGCCACGGTCGTACCGCACATGCGTCCCTGGCAGGGCCCCATGCCGGCGCGCAAAAATGCCTTGATCTGGTTGGGGCCGGCGGCGCCCAGCTTCACCGCCGCGCGTATCTGGCCGGCGGTCACTTCCTCGCAGCGGCAGACCACGGTGTCGTCCGCCAGCTCCGCCGCCGCGTGTTCCAGCGGCGCATAAAGCCTATCCAGGAAGGGACGCAGCGCGAGCGCCCGCGAAAGCGCCTTCAAAGGCGCCGACGCCCGCGCGTCGCGCTGCGCCGCCTCTATGGCGCCCAGCCTGTGCGCGGCATCCAGCGCCGCCAGCGCGCCTTGCGCCACCGCGGCCTGCCAGCCGCCCGCGCCGCCGCCGTCGCCGGCAATGGCGACCTGCGGATGGCTGGCCGCTCCCCATGCATCGATCGCCGGCGCCCAATACCGCTGCGCTTCGTGCCACCGATGCGCCAGCCCCAGGGCCCGGCTGATATGGGTCGAAGGAATGACCCCGTCGTGAAGCAGCACCGTCCGGCAGGCGATCTCGCCGCCCTCCCATGACAGGCCGGCGACCTGTTCATCGCCCAGGATGCGCAGCCCTCCGGCGTGCCGCAGCACCTTCAGCCCCCTGCGCCGCGCCTCGCGCATCAGGCCCAGGCCTTCACGCAGCAAGGGCAGCCCCCGCCACCACCCGCCCGCCAGACAGGCCCGCGCAATGCGGCCCGCGGGAGTCGTTTCGACGAAATGCACCTCTTTGGCGCCGGCGCGCAGCAGCTGCACGGCGACCAGCCAGCACAAAGGCCCCTGGCCGGCGATCACCGTCGGCCCATGCGGCACGGCGCCAGCGGTTTTGAGCAGTATCTGCGCGGCCCCGGCTGTCATCACGCCGGGCAGGGTCCAGCCGGGGACAGGCATGGGCCGCTCCTGCCCGCCCGTGGCCAGCAGCACACGGCGCGCCGTGCATTCCTGCGAAACATCGTCCCTCAGCACCGACAGCACGGCCGGATCCGAAACGTCGCCGCCCGACGCCGCCAGCTCGATATGCCAGACGGTCGAACGCGGGAAATACTGTATGCCCCGGCTGCCGTGGAATTGGGCGGCCAGCTTCCGGCCCGCATCCGCATGGGCGCCGCGCAGCGCGGGGTCCGCGCCGGCGGATTCGATGGCGCGGAATACCTGGCCGCCGACGGCGGGCTGTTCGTCCACAACCGCCACGCGCAGCCCCATCCCCGCGGCGGCGACCGCCGCCGACATCCCGGCCGGGCCGGCGCCTATGATCAGCAAATCGAATTCACCCATCATGGCCATCCGCTCCCGATACGCTGCGCGCGCCTTGCTGCGTGCTCACGCGCATGCCCGGTTCGGCCGCCACCATGCATGCCTGCTGATTGGGCACGCCGTCTATCGTCGCCAGGCAATCGAAGCACACGCCCATCATGCAGTAGGGCAGGCGCGGCGCGCCCGACACGGGCGTGCGGCGTATATAAGGCAGGCCCAGACTCAGCACGGCCGCCGCCACCGTGGCTCCGACCGGCACGGCCACCGGCCGGCCATCGATCAGCAGATCGACCGTGGCCGGCCTGACATCGGTACGCAAGTCATACATGCTGGAATCGCTCCGAACTCAATAGCGCACAATCGCCCGTCAGCCCCCCTTGCGCCACCATGGGCGCCAATACACGCGCATGCGCGGCGGCCAAGCCGACGCCCGAATGGCAGCTGAAGGCGAACGCGCCGGGAAGCCGCGCCGGCTGGTCATAAATCGGCAGGCCATCCTTGGGCAAGATTCGCACGGCCGCCCATGCGCGCACAATCTGCAATTCGGCTAGCCAGGGGAAGCAGCGCACGGCTCGTTCGGCCATGCTGCGCATCACAGCCGGCCTTTGCGTCAAGCTGTCGAAGGCGGCTTCTTCTTTGCTGTCGCCTATCATGATGCTGCCTTCGGCCGTCTGCCGGACATTCAAGGTGGGCATGGACAGCAGCGGGCGCACCCGCTCGGTCACGAGTATCTGCCCCCGTTGCGGCGCAATCCAGCAATCCAGGCCCAGCGCCGGCAGCAAGGGGATGTTGCCCAGGCCGGCCGCCAATACCAGGCGCGGCGCCCGCGCCACGCCGCCGTCGGGCATGGCGATGCGGAAATCGTTCGGCGCCGGATCGATCTTGCGCACCGGCGTCAGCGGCCGGTAAACGCCGCCGGCTCGCTGGATGGCGGCATGGAAGGCGCGCAAGGTCGGCAGCGGGCCGACATGCCCGTCATAGGGCGTCCAGCTGGCGCCCACGACGTCCCGCCCCAAACCCGGCACCATCTCCGCCGCTTCCTGGCGGGTCAGCATGCGGTAATCGAAGCCGAACTCGCCGGCCTCTTGCCGCATGCGGGCCATCATGCCGGCGCGAGCCGACAACTCGGCGTCGGACAAACAGAAATGCAGGCCGCCCGGCAGTTCCAGGCCAACGTCGATACCGGTCAATTCGGCCAGCCGTGCAGCCAAGGCCGGCCAGTGCGCCGCCGACGTGCGCGCCCAACGGTGGTAATGCGGCGCCCCTAGGCCCTTGGATTGGGACCAGACCAGGCCGAAATTTCCGCGGCTGGCGCGCAGCGCCACATCTCCTTCGTCCAGCACCAGGACGCGCATGCCGCTTTCGGTCAAGCCGAAGGCCACCGCCGAGCCCACCAGGCCGCCGCCGACCACCAAGGCGTCAAACTGCTCCATCGCTACTCCCGTCCAGGGGATCGCCCCCTCAACCGGCGATACCCGCCGCCTTGACGACCGGCAGCCAGCGCTCCGCCTCCGCGCGGAAGCGTTGCGCGAAGTCCTCGGGCGTGCCCGACAGAATATCGGCGTATGCGCCCGCCATTTTTTCGCGCACCTCCGGCCGCGTGCCGACGCGCCCGACCTCCTTGTTGAGTTTGGCGACGATATCGTCCGGCGTACGCGCAGGCGCAAACAGGCCGCCCCAGGAATATTCCGAGAAACCGTCATAGCCAGATTCCTGAACAGTGGGGACATCCGGCAGGAAAACGCTGCGCCGTCCATTGAGATTCACCAGCACGCGCACATTGCCCGCGCGCACCTGGGGGATGACCGACGGCGTGGAATCCACCGTGGCATCCACGCTGCCCGCCAATAGATCGATCATCGCCGCCGCCCCGCCCCGGTATGGAACGTGCTGCATCCTCATGCCCACCCGGCGCTGCAAGAGCTCGGCCGTGATGTGCAGCGTCGAGCCGACGCCCGCCGTTCCATAGGTCAGATCGCCCGGCCTGCGTTTAGCCTCGGCCACCCATTCCTCGAACGACCGGTAGGGACTGCTCGCTTTGACGCACAGCAGATTGTCGTTGGAGAACCAGGGCGCGACCGGCTTCAAGTCCTTGATCGGATCGAAGCCGAGGTTGGGGTACAGCAGCTTGCCCGTGATCATCGGCCCGTTGGTGGCCATTACCAGGGTGTAGCCATCGGGCTCGGCGCGAGCCACTTGCTCCATCCCTATGGTCCCGCCCCCGCCTCCCTTGTTTTCAACGACGACGGGCTGGCCCAGTTCGTCGCCCAGCGACAAGGCCAGCACCCGGGTCGATGCGTCGGTTCCGCCGCCCGCCGCGAAGGGAACCACCAGGCGTATGGGGCGCGCCGGATAAACGGCGGCGCGGGCATGCGCCGGCAGGGCCAGGCAAAGCGCCGCCCCGGCTGCGCCCGCCCCCAGCAGCCGGCGCCGCAGGGGATCCACCGGCATACTTGCATGCCGCCTCGTTGGCACATCGTCGTTCATGAGCAACTCCCTCCCTGGCAAGCCTCGGACGCGGCCGCCCGCGGCCATCGAACGGCGGGCGGGCCGAGTCATATTGCAAGCGACTGCCAACGCTAAAGGGCATGCGCACCGGCCGGCTTTAGTGTTGGCAGGTCCTAAGTCATGGCGGCGACATCATCCGTCACGCAATAGCCATAATCGCGCCGGGCCGCTGCGAGGCTGACCTCGCCATTGCGCACGTCACGCGCCAGCGCCGCCGGGTCGCGCCGGGACGGATCGCCATACCCGCCTCCGCCCGGCGTTTCCATGCGTATGGCGGTGCCCGCCTTCAAAGTCATGCCGGTCACGCTGCCAGCCATCGGCTGCGGCTGGCCGCCGGGCGGCACATGGAACAGGCGCGCGCAGCCGCCCGGCAGGCCGCCATCCAATCCCGGCGCGGGCGTGTTGACGCCGTCGGAGCGCGCAGTGAACAAGACGTTGTCTTCGCGGGTGCGGATTTGGCGCGCAATGCCCAGGCCGCCGCGCCACTGGCCCGCACCGCCGCTGTCGGCCACCAGCCCATATTCGTCGATCAGCAAAGGGTATTCCACCTCCAGCGCTTCCGCGGGCAGATTGGAGGTATTGGAAATGTGCACGTGGGCGGCGCTCTGGCCGTCCAGGCCTTGCATGGCGCCCACGCCCCCTCCCAGCGTTTCGAAGTACACATACAGCCTGCCGTCGGCGCGCTGCCCCGAAAACACCATGGCCGGCACCGAATCATTGCTCGCGGCCAGCCGGCTGGCCGGCTCGACCGCATGGTTCAAGGCATCGATCACCGCCGCCGCGACCCGGTTGGCGGTGATGGCGCGCGCGCAGGTGGCCGCCGGAAAGCGCGGGTTGACGATAGAGCCTTCCGGCGCGGTGATGTCCATGCCGTCGAACAGGCCGTTATTGGCCGGTATGCCCGGATCCAGCATGGCCTTGACGGCATAGATGCAGGTGGCTTGCAGCGCGCAGCGCGGCATGTTGAGCCCGCCGCGCGCCTGGCGTCCGGTTCCCTCGAAGTCGATGGCCAGGCGCGAGCCCCGCACCGTTACGCGCGCCCGGATACGCAGCTGTTCGCTATCGGGCAGGCCATCGCCATCCATCCAGCGTTCGCCTTCATAGATGCCGTCGGGCAGCGCCGCGATGCGCGCCTCGAGACGCCGTGCCGTATAGGCCAGCAGGTCGTTCACGCTGCGTTCGACCGTTGCCACGCCTTCCTGCTCCATCAGCCGGCGCAGCAAGGCGCCGCCACGCTCGTTGACGGCGATTTGCACGCGTAGGTCCAGCCCGCGTTCATCCGGCTCGCGCGTGTTGTGCGCGATCATCCGCAGCAAGTCCTGATCGAGCTCGCCGGCGCGCACGATGCGCATGACCGGGATGCGTATGCCCTCCTCGAAAATGGAGCGGGCGCTTTGCGACATGGAGCCTGGATGCGGCCCCCCCACGTCCGAATGATGGGCGACGCAGGCGGCGAAGAAGCGCACGCGCCCTTCGAAGAAAACCGGCGTGACGATGGTGATATCGGGCAGATGCGTGCCTTCCGCCAGGAACACGTCGTTGCAGATGAAGGCATCGCCCTCGGCCATGCGATCGATGGGATAGCGGGACAAGACCGACTGCACGCTCCCCAGCAGCGACCCCAGATGCATGGGCATATGCGCCGCCTGCGTCACGCAGCGCCCCGTGGCATCCAGCAGGCCCACGGAACAATCCCGCCGCTCCTTGATGTTGGTCGAGAAGGATGACCTGACGAGCACATTGCCCATTTCCTCGGAAATCGAGGTCAGGCGGTTGGCGAAGACCTCCATGGCCACGGGATCCGCCAGCGCTCCCGGGTCGGCCTGTGTTGCCTGCTTATCCATGTCCTGCTCCCTGCAACTGCATGATCAGATTGCCTTGCCCATCGACCCGGGCCTGCGCGCCTTGCGGCACGATGATGGTCGAACTCATTTCCTCGATGACGGCCGTTCCATGTACCGTCACGCCCACCGGCAGCAAGGCGCGGCTGTAGACGGGCGCATCCGCCCAGGACTGTCTGCCGCTCAGATAGAAGGACCGCGTGCCGGTCTGCGCAGCGGCCAGCTCGCCCAGCTGCGCCGGTGGCCGCGGCCTGCGCCGGGCCACATGGCCGACGCCCGTGATCCGGCAACCCACCATCTCCACGGCGCGTCCGTCGATGGTGTAGCCGCAGGCCTGCTGGTGCGCGCGCTCGAAACGCTTCAGCACCTCGTCCAGCTCGATATCGATCCCCGGCAAGGACACGCTGACCTCGTGATTCTGCCCGCTGTAGCGCATGTCCAGCACCACGGGGAAATGCCGGTCGCCCTGCGCCACGCCCTCGCTGACCAGCCATGCGTCGGCTTCCGCGCGCAGTTCGGCCAGCATCGCCGCAATGGCGGGCCAGCTTTCGCGATGCAGAATCTGGATGCGCGTCCTGACGAAATCCAGCGAGACATCGGCCAGCAAAATGCCGCGCGCGCACAAGGTGCCCGGTTCTTGCGGCACGACGATGGTGGGAATGCCGCACTCGGCGGCGACATCCGCCGCATGCAGCGGCCCTGCGCCGCCGTAGGCGAACAAGGCGAACCGCTCCGGCGCATGGCCGCGCTCCGTCGTCACCGACCGGATGGCCCGCCCCATATTGGCGGCCGCCACCCGCGCAATGCCCAGCGCCGCTTCTTCCACCGTCAGCCCGAGCGGGCCGGCGATGCGATCGCGGATCGCCGCGCGCGCGGCGGCGGCATCCACCGGCATGCGGCCGCCCAGCAGCGCGTGCTGATCCAGCCGGCCCAATACGATATTGGCGTCGGTCAGGGTCGGTTCGACGCCGCCGCGGCCATACGCCACGGGGCCCGGATCCGCCCCGGCGCTGTGCGGCCCCACCTTGAGCGCGCCGCCCTCGTCTATCCATGCGATGGAACCGCCGCCCGCGCCGACCACATGAATGTCCGCGCTGGGCACGCGCACCGGATAGCCGGCCACCTCCCGGCCGCTGGACACGACCGTCTCGCCGTGCAGCACCAAGGAAATATCCGTCGACGTGCCTCCCACGTCGAAGGTGATGACATCGGCGAAACCCGCCTCGCCGGCCAGCACCGCCGCGCCCTTCACGCCGGCGGCCGGGCCCGACAGGCATGTGCGCGCCGGCAGCGAGGACGCGGTTTCGACCGACATCAAGCCGCCGTTGGAGTGAATGATGTAGGGCAGGATGGGCACGCCCGCCTGCCGCAGCCGGTCGCACAGCCGGCGCAGGTAGCGCGATACCCGCACGCCGACATAGGTGTTGAGCACCGTCGTCGAGAAGCGGTCGAATTCGCGGAATTCGGGCGACACTTCGGCGGAAGTCGATAGATAAACATCCGGCATCACGCGGCGTACGACTTCCAATGCTTGCCGCTCATGCGCTTCGTTGCGCCAGGCATGCAGAAAGCACAAGGCCACCGCTTCGACGCCGGCTTCCTTCAGTGTCCGGGCGGCGGCTGCGACCTCTTCCTCATCCAGGCCGAGTAATACCCGGCCGTCCGCATCCAGGCGTTCCGCCACCTCCAGGCGCCATTCGCGCGGCACTAAAGGTGCGGGCCGCTGAATGCGATAGTCATACAAGTGGCGACGCATCTGGCGGCCGATTTCCAGGATGTCGCGGAATCCGCGCGTCGTGATCAAGCCGGTGCGCGAACCCTTGCGCTCGATCACCATATTGGTGGCGACCGTCGTGCCGTGGCCGAAAAAACGCAGGTCGCCGACTTGGCGCCCGATGCGCTGCATCAGTTCGGTGATACCCGCCAGGATCGCCTGCGCCGGGTCGCTGGGCACAGAGGGCACCTTATGGAAGAAAACATCTCCCGAGGATTCGTCCGTCAAGACGAGATCGGTAAACGTGCCGCCCACATCGACGCCCAGCCGCAGCGCCGACACACCGTCTTTGCCATCCATTCAATGCGCTCCCTCGTCATCCGGTCCGGCGGCCCCGCCGCCTGCTCTACATGCCGATTCATTATCTTGCCCCTATAATGTTTAGTAAATCGCAAAGTTTGCACTCTAGAATGCATGAAACGCAAAGATGGAATCCGATAAATGACATTCGATCTCGATGCGCTGCGCACTTTCGCGGTTGTCGTGGATAGCGGCAGCCTGTCCGACGCCGCCAACCGTCTGGGGCGGACGCCGTCGGCCTTGTCGCGGCGCATCGCCCAACTGGAATCGCAATTGGGCGAACAACTATTCGATCGAAGCGCGAAACAGTTCCGCTTGACGATGAGCGGCCAGATTCTGATGGAATGCGCGCGCCGCGTACTGGACGATGTCGACGCCACGCTGAACCGCATACGCGAGCACAACCTGAGCCAGCACCGCGAATTGGTGCTGGCCTCATTCGACTCCGTCGCCTACAACCTGCTGCCCCACGCCATCCATGCCTTTGCCAAGGAATATCCCGACACCCGCATGCGGCTCATCGAGCTGAGCTCGCCCGACGTCATCAGCGCCGTGGCCCGGCAAACGGCCGACCTCGGCCTGGCCATCAAAGGCCCCGTGCCGGCGCATCTGCAATACATTCCGCTGCTCGATGAGCCCTTCGTCCTTGGCTGCCCCGCCGCCTCGCCGCATGCAAAGCGCGAGTCAGTGCCCTGGAAGGACCTGCAAGGCGAAACACTGATCGGGTTTTCGCATGCCACCCCGAACCGCAATATCATCGACCGCAATCTGCAGGCGCTGAACATCGAGCTCAAATGGCATTACCAGGTGCGCCATCATGCCTCGGCCATCGCGCTCCTGCGCCAGGGGCTAGGTTTGCTGATATTGCCCTACAGCATGCTGGCCAGCGTCCAGGACGAACATACCGCCATCGTTCGTCTGGTCCAGCCGGCCGTGCATCGCACCATCGGCATCGTCGTGCGCAAGGATCTGGCGGCGTCCGGCCCGGTCGCCGCGTTCATGCAGCAACTGATGCATATCGTCCGCGAGCATCCGCAGGACGGGCGATATCCCTAAGAAGAAAGCTTCCGCATCTGGTTGTACAAGTCGGCCTTGCCCTCGAAGCCTATGCCCGCCAGATCGGGCATGGCGATGAAGCCGTTTTCGACCTTGACTCCATCGGGAAAGCCGCCGAAGGGCTGGAACAGGTCGGGATAGGACTCGTTGCCGCCCAGGCCCAGCCCGGCCGCGATGTTCAGCGACATCTGGTGCCCGCCATGGGGAATGCAGCGGCTGGGCGACCAGCCGTGTTCGCGCAGCATATCCAAGGTGCGCAGATATTCCACCAGGCCATAGCTGAGCGCGCAATCGAACTGCAGCCAATCCCGATCGGGGCGCATGCCGCCGTATCGGATCAGGTTGCGGGCATCCTGCATGGAGAACAGGTTTTCGCCGGTCGCCATGGGGTTCCTGTAATAGCTGCGCAGCGTAGCCTGCAGTTCGAAGTCCAAGGGGTCGCCCGGCTCTTCATACCAGAACAAGTCGTATCGGGACAAAGCTTTGGCATAGGCAATGGCCGTATCCAGATCGAAGCGGCCGTTGGCATCCACGCACAGACGCTGGCCGTCCTGCAGGACGCTGAGCACGGAATCGATGCGGCGCAGGTCCTCGTCCAGGGACGCGCCGCCGATTTTCTGCTTCACCACCGTGTATCCGCGGTCCAGGTAGCTGCGCATTTCGTCCTTCAGCTTGCCGTGATCCTGTCCGGGATAGTAGTAGCCGCCGGCCGCGTAAACAAAGACTTCGCGCATGGGCCGGCCGTCGCCGTATTCATCGGCCAGGTGCTGGAACAAAGGCTTGCCGGCGATTTTCGCGACCGCGTCCCAGACGGCCATGTCTATGGTGCCAATGGCCACGGAACGCTCGCCATGGCCGCCCGGCTTCTCGTTGGTGTACATGCAATCCCAGATCTTGTGCGGGTCCAGATTATCGCCGGCGTCATTCACCAGGCTTGTCGGGTCGGCCGCCAGGATGCGGGGAATGAAGCGTTCGCGCATCAGGCTGCCCTGCCCGTAGCGTCCGTTGGAATTGAAGCCGTAGCCCACAACCCGCTTGCCGTCCCGCATGACATCCGTGATGACGGCCACCAGGCTGAGCGTCATCTTGCTGAAATCGATATAGGCGTTGCGGATGGACGAACTGATGGGCAGGGTTGCTTCGCGGATTTCCAGGATTTTCATGAGATGGCTTCCAGGTCAAAGTAATAGAAAACAGCGCCCTTGCAGCGCCGGTGCAAAACAGGATAACCGAGCCGCGCTCAGCGGCGCCATGACGGGCGATGGCGGCGATATCGCGCGGAGCCGGGTCGCTACGGCACGCCCCGCTTTGGTGCTTCGAGGCCGCCGGCATGCACCATGCCGATGCGCCGCCGCACCGCGCGGCTGAACGATCTTGGGATGACAGCGGCCCGCCGCCATGCGTTTCCCGGCGCGGGCCCCGCCGGCCGGCCGCGCTGAGTTGGCATGCTTATTGCGTTTCCTCACATGAAGCAAGCATGTGATCAACCTCAAAGGAAGCGCAATGAAGCTCATTACCGCCATCATCAAACCTTTCAAGCTTGATGAAGTCCGCGAAGCCCTTTCGAGCATCGGCATTCAAGGCATGACCGTAAGCGAAGTCAAGGGCTTTGGACGCCAGAAGGGGCATACCGAACTTTACCGGGGCGCCGAATACACCATTGATTTTCTGCCCAAGCTGCGCATTGAAATGGCGGTGCCGGACGAGATGATGGAACTGGCCATCGAGCAGCTGTGCGCCGCGGCCCATACCGGCAAGATAGGCGACGGCAAAGTCTTCGTCAGCCCGCTGGAACAGGCGATACGCATCCGCACAGGCGAATTCGGCGAAAGCGCGCTGTAGCACGCCATAGCCGCCCTTTTCCAACATTTCGCAAGTACGCAATATTCCACGTCGCAGCCGAAGCCCAAGCGGCCTCGCCGGCGACCGATTTCAGGAGCAAACAATGGATAAAGCCGATTTGGCATGGGTCAGTGTGTCCACCCTGCTGGTATTGCTGATGGCCACGCCCGGCCTGGCGCTGTTCTATGGCGGACTGGTGCGGGCCAAGAATGTATTGTCCGTCCTCATCCAGGTGCTTTCGACTTTCGCGCTGGCGCTGATTCTGTGGTTCATCTATGGCTATTCCCTGACCTTCACATCGGGCAATGCCGTATTCGGCGGGTTCGCACGCCTGCTGTTCAGCGGCATGCAGGACTTGGCCGCAGGCAAGTTCGAGCTGGCGGGCAGCATTCCGGAGCTCAGCTTCGCCAGCTTCCAGGCGACTTTCGCCGGGATCACCTGCGCGCTGATCGTCGGCGGCTTTGCCGAGCGCGTGAGGTATTCGGCCGTCCTGCTGTTCACCCTGATATGGATGACACTGGCCTACATACCCATCGCCCATATGGTCTGGGGCCCGGGCGGGTGGCTGCTGGAGCGCGGCGCGCTGGATTTCGCCGGCGGCACCGTGGTGCACATCAACGCCGGCGTCGCCGGTCTGGTGGCGGCCATCGTGCTCGGCCCGCGCAAGGGCTTCGGCACCGAAAACATGGCGCCGGCCAATCTGTCGCTGGCCATCATCGGCGCCTCGCTGTTGTGGGTGGGCTGGTTCGGCTTCAACGCGGGATCCGCCCTGGCCGCCAACGAAATCGCCGCGCTGGCCTTCTTCAATACCGTGATCGCCACGGCCGGCGCCATCCTGTCCTGGCTATTGCTGGAATGGAAGCACAAAGGCAAGCCGTCGCTGCTGGGCGCCATCTCCGGCGCGGTCGCGGGCCTGGTGGGCGTCACGCCGGCGGCGGGCCTGGTGGGGCCCGGCGGGGCGCTGATCATAGGCATCGCCGCCGGCGCGGCCTGCCTGTGGGGCGTCAACGGCCTGAAGCGCAGGCTGGGCGCCGACGATTCGCTGGACGTCTTCGGCATCCACGGCCTGGGCGGCATGGTCGGGGCCTTGCTGACCGGCGTCTTCAACGCCAAGCCGCTGGGCGGGCCGGGCCTGGACAGCCTGACAGCCGTCCCCTATCAGGTGTGGCTGCAACTGGAAGGGGTGCTGATCACCCTGCTCTGGTCCGCCTCCGCGGCCGTCATCGCCTGCTTCATCGCCGACAAGATATGCGGCATGCGGGTCGACGCCGACATTGAACGCCAGGGCCTGGACATACCCTCGCATGGGGAAAGCGCCTATCAGCGCTGAAGCTGGACCGCCCCGCCGCCCCCGGCCGCAAGCCGGCTCGGGCGGCGGCGCGCATCAGCAATGCCCATATGCCCAAGCCCGCCCAGGGCCGGTATTGCCGCCGGAACCGCCTCCGCCTCTAGCCGGACAAGGCCGCCAGGTCGATGCGTTCGGCGCGGTTCAACGCCGACGCCACTTTGACCCGCAATGCATTGGAATGCGCCTGCCTGACTTCTTTCTTGACATCCAGCAATTGCTGCGGGTGCATGGAGAATTCCGTCAGGCCCAGGCCCAGCAGCATGCGGGTCGCGCGGGAATCGCCCGCTATTTCGCCGCATACGGACACGGGCTTGCCGGCTCGTTCGCCCGCATTGATGGTATGGGCGATGAGACGCAGCACGGCCGGATGCATGGGGTCGTAGAGATCGGCGACTTCGCTGTCGCCGCGGTCTATGGCCAGCGTATATTGAATCAGGTCGTTGGTGCCGATGGACAGAAAATCCAGCGCTTCCACGAAAGGCTCTATCGCAATCGCGATAGCGGGGATTTCCACCATGGCCCCCAGGGAAATATTGCGCGCATACGGCACGCCGCGGGCGTCCAGATCCCGACATGCCGCTTCGATGGCCAGCCGGCTGGCGCGCACTTCGTGCATATGCGAAATCATGGGAATGAGGATGCGCACGTGGCCGTGCTGCGAGGCGCGCAGCAAGGCCCGCAACTGGGCGCCGAACATCTCGGGATTGGCCAGGCAATAGCGTATGGCGCGCAGGCCCAGCGCCGGATTGGTGGCCACGGTCACGTCGCCGTCCAGGCTCTTGTCCGCGCCCAGATCCAGCGTGCGTATGGTCACCGGCCTGCCCGCCATGGTCTTCACCACCGAGGAATAAGCCTGATATTGTTCTTCTTCGCTGGGCAGGTCGGGACGCCCCATGAACAGGAATTCGCTGCGGAACAGACCTATGCCGTCGGCGCCGGCCTCCAGGGCGTCTACGGCTTCCTCGGGCAGCTCGATGTTGGCCTCGAGCTTGATGGCGATGCCGTCCAGCGTGATCGAAGGCGCGTTGCGCAACAGCGCGAGTTCGGCGCGCTCGCGCGCATAATCGGCCTGCCTTTGCCGGTATTCCTGCAGAATGCCCAGCGACGGGTTGACCAGCACCGTGCCGGAAAAGCCGTCGGCGATCAGCGTATCGCCGTCGCGGACCAGGGCGCGCAGATGGCCCAGGCCGACGATGGCGGGAACATTCATGCTGCGCGCGACGATGGCGGTATGCGAGGTCGGCCCGCCCAGATCGGTCAGGAAGGCGGCGAAGCGGCCGCCGCGCAGGCGCAGCATGTCGGCGGGCGAGATGTCGCGCGCCACCACGATGAGCGGATCGACGGAATCGCCCGCGTCCAGGCTGGGCAGCAAGGCGGTGGAACCGGACAGCACGCGCAGCACCCGTTCTATGACCTGGCGGATATCCGCGCCGCGTTCGCGCAGGTATCCGTCCTCCATCAAGGCGAATTGTTCTACCAGCAATTGGCCCTGGCTGGTCAGCGCCCACTCCGCGTTGTAATGCCTTTCTATGATGAGCGCGCAGGTCTGCTGCAGCAGCATGGGGTCGTCCAGCAGCATGCTGTGCACATTCAGCAGCGGGCCCAGCTCGCGCGGCGCGTCGTCGGGCAAGGTGGCGGCCAGCGTCTGCAGTTCGTCGCGCGCGGTTCCCATGGCCTTTTTCAGGCGTTCGCATTCAGCGGCGACGTCTTCGGGCGCGATGCGGTAGTGCGCGACTTCCAGGGCCGCGGCGCTCATGACGGCGGCCCGGCCTATGGCATAACCCTTGACCACGCCCTGCCCCTGCATGCACAGCATGGCGCACAGCCCCGGTAGTTCGTAGGAGGTATTGATCGTCATGGGTAGCGGCGAAAGCCGTGCGTGAGGGCTTATTCCTGCTCGCCGAACTTGCTGTCGAACAAGGACTGGATATGAGCCAGAGCCTGTTCCGCATCCTCGCCCTCGGCATCCACCTTGACCGTGACGCCCAGGCCGGCGGCCAGCATCATCACACCCATTATACTTTTGGCATTGACGCGTTGGGCGCCCCGCGCAATGAAGATTTCGCTTTTGAATTTACCCGCGAGCTGAGTCAGTTTGGCGGCGGCGCGCGCATGCAGGCCCAGTTTATTGCTGATGACTATGTTGATGAATGGCATAGGACTCTTTGTTATCGGGTGTGCTAAAAACCTGCATGCCGGTCAGCAGGTCGCGTGGTCGGCGTCGACGATCCCGCGCAAGGCCCCCAGCCGCACAGTCTCGCTGAGCTGCTCTGGGTTTTCCTGCTGCTCGGTCAAGGCCTTCAGGACCATGCACAAGTTGGTGCCGGTGATCAAATGGGCGGTCAGGCCTTTGCCCGACGCCAGCCTGACCGCGCGCTTGGCGATATTGAACGGCGTAGCGCCGAATATATCGCAAAGCACCAGCGTCGCCTCTTCCGGTTTGCGCAGCATCCGCGCCGCAAGGCGCGTGACTTCGGCCTCGGGGTCGGCGTCGGGCGCCACGTCGAACACATCCAGTTCGGGCTTCTTGCCCAGCACGTGCTCGGCGCAGGCGGCGAAAGCCGACCCCAGGGGCTCGTGCATGACGAGTATAATGCGCGCCATTCAGGCACCCACAGCCTGTTCCAGGGCTGCCGCGAAAGTATCGGCCACATCGAAGCCGGTCTGCTCGGTGATTTCCACGAAACAGGTCGGGCTGGTGACATTGACCTCGGTGATGTAGTCGCCTATGACGTCCAGGCCCACCAGCAGCAGGCCGCGTCCATGCAGGACCGGGGCCACCGCCGCGGCGATTTCCCGGTCCCGTTCCGTCAGGGCCTGCGCCACGCCGCGCCCGCCGGCGGCCAGATTGCCGCGCGTTTCGCCCGCCAGGGGGATGCGCGCCAGCGCGTACGGCACCGGCTGCCCCGCTATCAGCAAGATGCGCTTGTCGCCATGGACGATCTCGGGGATATAGCGCTGCGCCATGATGCTGCGCGTGCCGTAGTCGGTCAGGGTTTCCAGGATGGCGCCCAGATTGGCTTCGCCTTCCCGCAAGCGGAAAATGCCGGTGCCGCCCATGCCGTCCAGCGGCTTGACGATGACATCGCGGTATTCGCGGTGAAAAGCCCTGAGGCGCGACATGTCGCGCGTCACCAGTGTGGGCGCCGTGTAAGCGGCGAATTCGGTGATGGACAGCTTCTCGGGATGATTGCGTATGGCGGCGCCGGAATTGAACACCCGCGCGCCTTGCTGTTCGGCATATTCCAGCAGATGCGTGGAATACACATATTCCATGTCGAAGGGAGGGTCTTTGCGCATCACCACCGCGTCGAAGCCGGACAGCACCGTGTCCTGCGTGGCGCTGCGCTTGCGCCACCAGGCATGGCCGCGCAGATCGGCGCCTTCCACCAAAGCGATGCCGGTCGCGGCGGCCTTGACCGCGCCCCGGTCTATGAACAGGTCGCCCTGATAGGCGACGCTGAGCTCATGCCCCCTGCCCGCCAGCGCACGCATCATTGCCACGGAGGAGTCTTTATAAGCCTTCAGCGATGGCAAGGGGTCGATAATAAACAATACGTGCATAAGACACCTGCGTGCGCCCCGCCCGCCAGGTCGGGCCGGCGGGTGGAGCAATGGGGAATGGGAATCAGGAAGAGGACTCGCCCGCCTTGCCTGTCGCCGTTTTCTTGCGCGGCGCCAGCACCATCACCATCTGGCGGCCTTCGAGCTTGGGCATGGCTTCCACCTGGCACAGCTCGACCAGATCGTCGCGTACGCGTTCCAGCACGCGCATGCCCAGTTCCTGGTGAGCCATTTCGCGCCCGCGGAAACGCAGCGTGACCTTGGCCTTGTCGCCTTCCTCGATGAAGCGGCGCAGATTGCGCAGCTTGACCTGATAGTCGCCCTCGTCGGTTCCGGGCCGGAACTTGACTTCTTTTACCTGGATGACCTTTTGCTTGGACCGCGCCTCTTGCTGGCGCTTCTGTTCCTGGTATTTGAACTTGCCGTAATCCATCAGGCGGCACACGGGCGGACTCGCATTGGGCGCGATTTCCACCAGATCCACGTCTTGCTGTTCCGCCATGTACAGCGCTTCGGAGGTTTTGACAACCCCCAGCTGCTCGCCGTCTATTCCGATAAGGCGCACCTCGGGGACGCGGATCTCACCATTGATGCGATGTGGTTTTTCGGTTGCGATGTCTAAGACTCCTAGAGTTGATTAAAAGATCTGCCTTGCGCGGCTTGCCGCCATCAGCCATTGCGGCGGGTATCGATATCGTTTTGCAGGCGGGCGGCGAAATCGGCCAGGGCCATGACGCCCAGGTCGACGCCGCCGCGTCCGCGCACCGCCACGGTTCCGGCGTCGCGTTCCTTTTCGCCCACCACCAGAATGTACGGTATTTTCTGCATGCTGTGTTCACGAATTTTACGGGTGATTTTTTCACCGCGCAAATCTGAACTCGCCCTAAACCCTTGTTTTTTCAGGCCTACGGCAATTTCCGAGGCATAGTCGGCGGAAGACTCCGATATGCAGCATACCACCGCGTGCTCGGGCGCCAGCCAGGCCGGCATGGCGCCGGCGTGATTCTCGATCAACATGCCGATGAAGCGCTCGAAGGAGCCCAATATGGCACGGTGCAGCATCACCGGGGTCCTGCGCTGGTCCTGCGCATCGACGTATTCCGCGCCCAGTCGCTGCGGCATGGAAAAATCGACCTGTATGGTGCCGCACTGCCAATGCCGGCCGATGGCGTCCTTCAGCGTATATTCGATCTTGGGGCCGTAGAACGCGCCTTCCCCCGGCGATATTTCATAATCGCAGCCGGTGTGGTCCAGGCTGTCCATCAGCGCTTTTTCCGCCTTGTCCCAGACCTCGTCCGCGCCTATGCGCTTTTCGGGGCGGGTCGCCACCTTGTACAGAATCTGCGTGAAACCGAAGTCGGCATAGACCTTCTGCAGCAAGGCGGTGAATGCCGCGCATTCGTCCTGCAACTGATCCTCGGTGCAGAAGATGTGGCCGTCGT
>DJWC01000111.1:42343-51712 GCA_002441445.1 Pusillimonas sp. UBA6240 | reverse complement strand
TCGTCGAACATCACGCGGATGTACTGCGCGCGCAGCGGCGGCCGTATGCCCAGCAGGTTTTCCACCGCCATGACATACGCATGCTCGTTGCACATCATGGACACATAATCCAGACGATCCATATAGGGCAGCGCCTGCAGATAGGTCTTGTGCTCGGCCAGTTTTTCCGTAGCCCGGTGCAGCAAGCCTATGTGCGGATCGGCGCGCTGTATGACTTCGCCGTCGAGTTCCAGCACCAGGCGCAGCACGCCGTGCGCCGCCGGGTGCTGAGGCCCAAAGTTCAGTGTGTAGTTCTTGATTTCAGCCATGATTTAGCGTCCTGCTCCGTAACCTTCTTCACGCACGACGCGCGGCGTAATCTCGCGCGGTTCTATGGTTACGGGCTGGTAGACAACCCGTTTCTGTTCTGTGTCGTAACGCATTTCCACATTGCCCGACAGCGGGAAGTCCTTGCGGAAGGGATGCCCGATGAAACCGTAGTCGGTCAGAATGCGGCGCAAGTCGGGATGCCCCTCGAACACGATGCCGAATAGATCGAAGGCTTCGCGCTCGAACCAGTTGGCCGAGGGCCAGACGCCCACGACCGTCGGCAGCACGGGAAATTCGTCGTTGGGCACATAGGTTCGCACACGCAGGCGCCAATTGTGCCTGACCGAGAGCAAATGCAGCACCACTGCGAAACGCTGCGGATGCAAACCGGGTTCGACCACGAAAGTCGGCGCGCCCCAGGCGGAATAATCGACGCCGCACAAGTCGATGCAGGTATCGAAGCCCAGAGCCTTGTTGTCGCGCAACGCAAGACAAGTATCCACCCAGTCCTTGGCCGGAACCTCGAGCGTAAGCTCGTTCAAAGCCTGCTTCAGCGCGATGGAATCGCCCAGCGTGGCCAACAGATTAGTTTTTAGCGTTTCGAGCCGAGTCATATTTCAAGCAGTTCAACGTTGAGGAGCGGCTGCGCCGGCCTAGCGCGCAATGGTGTTGGTCAGGCGGATCTTGTTCTGCATCTGCAGCAAGCCGTAGACCAGAGCCTCGGCGGTGGGCGGACAGCCCGGCACGTAGANNACTGGCGGGGGCTGGGGCGGAAAATAATACCGAATTGGTCCAGGTCGTAGCGGGCGGCGCCCGCGTGCATCATTTCCACCGCGCAACAGGCCAGGCCGAAAGTCATGGGCCACAGCGAACCCGTCTTGGCCCAGTTCAGAAACTTGTCTGCGCTGGTGGTTATGAAACCTTCCTTCATAATGCCGTCGATAGCCATAATTTTGCCTTTAGCCATAGATCGGGCCAGCCAAGCTTCGCCCGATAGTCAAAAGCGCCGGCGGCGCATGCCGCCTCGCGTATCAGATAAAAGCGGCTGCAAAGCCGCTTTTATCTGCCTCGTCATTCCCAGTCAAGGGCGCCTTTCTTCCATTCGTAGATAAAACCGACGGTCAGAATGGCGAGAAATACCAGCACCGTCCAGAATCCCACCATGCCGATGGCGCCGTTGGCGATGGCCCACGGAAAAAGGAATGCGATTTCCAGGTCGAACATGATGAAGAGGATGGCGACCAGGTAGTAGCGCACATCGAATTTCATGCGCGAATCGCCAAAAGCCTCGAAGCCGCATTCGTATTGCGAGAGCTTTTCGTCGTAAGGACGATGCGGGCCCAGCAAGCGGCCTGCCGTAAGCAACGCAAAGCCTATCAGCGTAGCAACGATAATGAACAGCAGGACGGGGAAGTACTGTTGCAGATTCATGCGTGTGGGCTTCCAATTGCGGTAAGTAAACTATTGGATTGTAGCATTTTGAACGGGGCGTTCCCGCCTCTTCTCTTGACCTGAAACATAATCAGGCGCCTTTTCCGGCCGCCGCCCGCAGCCCCGCGCAAGGGCCGGAGCATGGAGGCCGCAACGCAGCGGAAAGGCCCGCGCCGAAAGGGTCCAGCTGCGCTTTACCCATGGCTGCCAATAGTAGCCCGTCGCCGGACTTTCGTACCGGAAAACCCCATTACGGATTAGTGAAATAGAGCGGAGCGCCGATGATGCAGGCGGGCACTCCGGAGCGGGCCTGTTGCATCCGCGCCGCAAATCGCCTTGGCCGGATCTTGCACGCCTCGACCCGGACCTTTGTCGAGCCTTGAGCGGATCGGATCAGTCGAATCGGGCCGGCCGAAAATGCAAAAAGCCATCCCGAAGGATGGCTTTCCTTTGCAAACTTCCGTTTGCCCGGTTCTATCGGCAGCCCGGCAAGCCGGACTGCCCTGACGCATAGGCTAGCCTATGCAATCAGATTAGAACTGGTGACGCAGGCCCAGACCGATAAGGGTCGACTTGGCATCGGGCAGGAAGTAAGCGTTCTTGGCGTACGAACCGATGGCGTACACGTTGGTGCGCTTGGACAGGCCGTAGGTGTAGCCCAGGCTGTACGTTTGCTGCTTCTTCCACTCGGCGCCGACGGGGGAGGCGTCAGGAGCGCTGGTGGGGTCAGCCATGGTCCACGAAGCCAGGATCTTGCCGTTGCCGATAGGAGCGCTCAGGCCGACCATGTAGGAGTTGACCTTCAGGCCTTCAGCACCTGCGAACGTCGGGGTCCTGAAAGCGGTGTTGCCACCGTAGTCGTTGCCGACGAACAGACCGTTGCGGGTCTGGCCGAAAGCCAAGTGGGCCTTGACGACTTCGAAGTCGTACGCAGCACCGATGTTCCAGGCGCGGACGGTGGTGTCAGACGCGGTACCAGCCGTGGTGGAGGTAACGGGGTAGGTAACGCCGCCAACGACAACCGTACCAACGGTGCTGGTGGTCGAGGGAGTGGCCTTGACCTTGAACTGGTCATAGCTCAGAGCAACAGCCAGGGGGCCGTTAGCATAGCGCAGGCCGGTGGTGATGGCACGCTTGTTGGTGTCGTCCGAACCGGATTGCTTCCAGGCTTGGCCGCCGTCAACGTTGAACGAGTAGCCAACGCCGAACTGGAAGCCCGAGAAGTTCGGGGTTTGGTACATGACCATGTTGTCCATGCGGACGGTGTTCACAGCGGTGAAGGCTGCGCCCATGTTGGCTTGAGCAAAGCCCAAGGCGAACGGGTCGATGGCGCCGAAGTACTTGGAGCCGATGTTGGTCTGGCGGCCCAGGTCGAGTTGACCCCAGGCGTCGCTGGCCAGGCCCAGAGTGGCTTGACGGCCGAACAGACGACCACCTTGAGCGGAGTTACCAGTGCCCAGATCGAAACCGCTTTCCAGTTGGAAGACAGCGCGCAGGCCGTCGCCCAGGTCTTCAGCGCCCTTCAGGCCCCAGCGGTTGCCGGATTGAATGCCGTTGATCAGGCCAGTCTTCGTGTACTTAGCGTCGGTAGCACCAGTACGGGTTTCCATACGGCTGGTGTTGCCCTTGATTTGTTGGTAGCCAATACCACCATCCAGGATACCGTACAAGGTAACCGAAGTTTCTGCTTGAGCAACACCGAAGAAGCCGACGGTGAGAGCAGCAGCGAGCAGAGTCTTTTTCATGTAAGAAATCTCCGTAGATTTGAGTAACCAGAGCAGCGACTACCAAACTGTGCTGCTGCCCTTTCTAACTCCGCGATGGGAAGTTGCTGCTATTGCATCAAAATTCCAGGCTGCTGGCTATTGCCGTGTTGGCAAAAGTGGTGTTTTCCGCACAGGGTGTCGGTATAAAACAACAAAATAGCCATTTCAGAGCCAAAAACTAGGTAATTACCCGTAGGTTGTGTGTGGCGGCCATGCCACAGGAAAGGCCCGGTTTTTTATTTGATATTAATTTTAATTAAATGGCGCAGTGGCCTGTTTTTATTGGAAGTTTTCAGCACCGCACACGTTGAAAATTTTTGTTGATTTTCAAAGATTTACTATTGGTTCCGGCCCTTTCGAGGCCTTTTTCGCCGCGCCGAGGGAGACGCTCGCCGCCGCCCTGCCGCTACACGCGGCGCAAGTGGTTGTCCCAGGCGCGGGAACCCGATGGTTCCAAAATCGCGGCGGCATCCAGCGCCCCGTCGGCATGCATGCGATAAACGGCCCCTTGCCCGCTGGTGACCACGAATCCCTCTTCCCGCGCCGGCGCCACGCCGCAGCCGTCGAAGATATCCGCGCCGGCCTCGCATTGGCCCGTAAGGGCGTTCCACAAGAGCACCTTGCCGCCCACGGGGCTGGACGTGGCGATCAATACGCCATGGCGGTCGCATGCCAGAGAACCGACATAGTTCTTCATGCCGCGCAGCATTTCTTCAGGCCCCTCGAGCCACTCCAGGCCCGCTCCCCTGCGGTGCCGGCCGACCAGCGGCGGGCGGTCCTGTGCCGCGCCGGTGTATTGGCAGCCGAACCATACCGCGCCCTGGCCGTCGACGACCAGATGCCGCAGGGACAGGCGCTGCCACGCCTTGGGAACCGGGTGCTGTTCCAGCAGGACGCCGCTACGCATATCAATATAAGCCAGCGACGATTCCATAGTGTCGGCGTTCAATTGCAATTTGCCGTAATCGGGGTGCGTCAGAATGCCGCCATTGGCCACGCACAGCGTATCGCCATCAGGCATGAGCACGACCTCGTGAGGCCCCGTGCCGCCGCTGGGATATTCGCCGAGCCGGCGGTACGCGCCCGCCGGGGTGGCATCATAGACGCCCAGCACGCCGCGTCCCGCCTCGTAATCATTCTCTGTGGCGATCAGCCTGGCGCCGTCCGGCGTAAATACCCCGTGCCCGTAAAAATGGCGGCCGGGCGCGGGATGCAAGGACAGCGGCTTGCCGGCGCCGGCCAAATCGAAGGCCATGGCGAAAAAGCCGGGCTGGCGCCCGAAGGCCACGGCGCGGCCGCGTGCGGCATCGATGGCGAAGCTGTGCCCGCGCCCTTCCAGCGGCAGCACCCGGCGGTCCACGCCCAATGCGTCCATCAGCACGGCTTCGTAGCCGGCGCCGCTCTTGCGCGCGGCGAGAAACAAAGCGCCGTCAGCCGGCGGAGCATCCCGGCCCGGGCCATGCCCCATTGCTCCCATCGGCCCGGCCCGAAGGCCACCGGACGCGAAAGACCCGCCGGGCGCGCTCTCCAAGGCGGCGCAAGCGCCCAGCCAGGCCATGAAGCGGCGGCGGTCAATCTCCGTCGAGCGCATTGAATCCTATCCTGACGCCCAAGCCGGGCGCTATGTGTTCATCGAGTATGCTTTTTGCATTCTTCAACAACAGCGCCGCTAGGCGGTAGCGTCTGTAGCCGTCGGCGGTCGGCGCATATTCCTGTATGCCCTGCGGCATGGAAGAGAAATTCTCTTGGGCACGCTCCAGCTCCTGCCGGAAATTGCCGTCCATCCAGGACTCGGCATCGTCATAGCGGTAGCCGCCGGCCTGGTAAAACCTCAGCATCCCATCCACGGCGGCCGCCATATGCAGATGCGATAAATCGCTGCGCCAGAAAGGTGCGCGCTTGTAGTTCAGCGCAGCCATGTCCTTGCCCAGCATGGGCAGCAGCTTCACATCGCGCGCAAACTGCAAGCCCGTGGACAAGGCCTTCATGGCTTCGGCCGCCACTTCCTGCTCGTTCCTGTACAAAGGGTTGGATGGCGACGGCATGGCGAATTGGCGGGCATAATCGCCCGGCTCTTCCCAGGCCAGGCGCAGTTCCGCGCCGACAGCCGCAAGATTGCCCGCCACCGACACGGCATAAGAGCAAGACCGCGCCGTCTCCGCGTCCGCCGTCCCGGCCTTCTCCAGCAGGCCGCCTTCGCGGTACAGCACATATTCCAGTGCCGGCAGGCCTTGTACGGCCACGCTGTTGCGCGCCAGCGCCCGGGCATCCGGAACCGGCCCGGACTGAGCCAGCAGGCCCTGCACCTGGCGCAAGGCGATGCCGCGCGGATCGGGCCAGAAGTTGATGCGTTCATATCTATTCGCCGCGACCAGCGGACCGAAGCGCAAGAATTCTATGCCCGACCAGGCTTGCAGCAGTTTTGCGTAGCCGTCGGCCACGGCTTGCCGCCCTTGCGCAGTGGGCGCCGCGCACCAGGATTCCAGGTTTCCGCGCAGGCCATCGGCGGTTAGCTGGAAGTCCCGCATCGCGGGCGCTATATAGTTATGCAGCAGTTTTTCGCCGAGCCGCCCGGGCAGCTCGGCGGCCTGGACGCTGCAGACGGCCCCTAAAGCGATAAGGACGCAGGCGGCTGTTCTACCGAAGCCGCGCTTGCCTTCAGGCTTGGCGGTGGTACCCACAGGTGTCATGGTGTTCGGCCGGCCTGCCATTACAGTGACTCCAGAAACCGGATCAAGTCCGCACGCTGTTCGGGGCTCATTGCGGCCACCCGGTCGCGGGCGGCCTGGGCTTCCCCGCCATGCCAGAGTATGGCTTCCAGCAAGCTGCGTGCGCGGCCGTCATGCAGCCAGGTGGCATTGGGATTGACGGTTTTCGTCAGCCCTATGCCCCAGAGCGGCGGAGTGCGCCATTCGCTGCCCTGCGCCTTGCCCTCGTCCAGGCCGTCCGCCAGGCCCTGGCCCATGTCGTGCAGCAGCAAATCCGTATAGGGCCATATCAATTGGAAGCGATGCTCCGGCCGTGCCGCATCGCGCCGCGTTACGTACTTCGGGACATGGCAGCCGATGCAATTCGATTCGTAGAACAGGCGCTTGCCCGCCAGCACGCGCCGATCGTCGACGTCCCGCCGCTGGGGCAGCGCGAGGTTTTCGGAATAAAAGGTCACCAGATCCATCAGCCTGCCCGGCACTTCATGCTCGCCCAGATGGGGCTGCGCGCCATGCGGCATGGCCAGACAAGCCTTTTGCGCAGATGTGCAGTCTCCGTAGTGGCTGGGGAACATGGGGCTGGACAACCCCATGTCGCCGGAGAAGGCATTCGCCGCCTGATGGCCGACCGAGGGCTGGCCGGCCTTCCAGTTGAAGCGCCCCAGGACGCGCCGTCCGGTGGCCGCGTCCTCGATCCAGTTCGCGCGGCCGGAAATCCCGTCGCCGTGCCGTGCCTGCTCGTTCGCCAGAATATCGCCCTCGTGTATGGCCTCCAGCAAGCCCAGTCCCAGCATGGGCGGGGCCAGCCGGGGCGACAGGCGCGTCTGCGGATGCAAGGGCCCATAAGCCAGATCTTCGACGCGGTACGCGGGCTTCATCAGCATGACGGTTTCGCCGCCATTGAGCTGCACCGGTATTTCCTGATAGTCGATTTGCAAGCGGCCTTCCGCGGGCAGGCCGGCCACCGCGAAAGGCTGCAATTGGTGTCCGTACACCGGGTCCGGAAGAGAAGCCACCTCGCCCTGCCCTATCCGCCTGCGCGCATCCTCGGCGCTTTCGGGCAAGGAAAGGCGCACCAGCAGCGCCACGGCATCGCCGCGTTCCAGCGGGTCGAAGCCGGGGACCGTGCCCCTGCCGTCCTTCACATGGCAGGCCTGACAGGAACGGGCGTTGAACAAGGGCCCCAGGCCGTCAGAAGCTTGGGTGGAAGACGGCGAGGAAACCCAATCCTTGCGGAACAGGCCGTTGCCCACCATGAAATTCTGCCGTCCTTCGAAGTCCAGATTGGCGGCGGGATGCGAGAACACATCCGGGTTGATCAGTTTCTGTACCGTGCCGGCTCCGCCCTGCATGGATTCGAACGATTCCGCCTTGCTGAAATCGATGGCCGGGCGGGTAATGGCCGCGACGCGCTCGCGGTCCCGGGCGCTCAGATCGTGGCGGTAATCCGGGGGTGGAGACGCCTGCAAAGGCGCATGCAAGGATGCCGGTTGGGGCGCCGGCATGGGCGCCGGCTGGGCGGCGCAGGCCGGCCACGGCGAGCCCAGGGCCAGCGACAAGCCCAGAGGCGCTGCAACACTACTGAAAAACCGCATTCGGATTATCCAGGCTGTCGGAACCCTCCAGTTGGATGTCGCCCAGCTCCAGCAGCGCAATCACCCGCTCAAAACTGCGGGTCTGGGCGACCAGGGCGTCGATCACGTCTTGCACGACTTGATTGCCCGCGGTATTGCCCTGGGCGATCATCTGGTCATAGGTTTCGATTTTCTCGGCGCGGTCCTTCATGGCCTGCATGGCCTTGTAGGTGGCATCCAGCTTGGCCCGCACTTCCCGGTCCAGTGCGGCATCCCGCTCTTTGACCAGATCGGCGAGGCTCGCGCCCTGCAGCGTGGAGCCGTCGAGGCGCTGATACCGGCCCAGGTAGACATTCATCATGCCCACCTGGTCATAGAAGTGCGAGTTGTGGGTATTGTCGGAAAAACAATCATGCTCTTCCTCCGGATCGTGCAGCATCAATCCGAGCTTGATGCGTTCGCCGGCGAGCTCGCCGTACGACAGGCTGCCCAGGCCGGTCAGCATGGCGGTCAAGCCCGCCTTGGCGTCTTCCTGCACGGCTTTCCTGGCTGTGCCCGCGGCTTCCCAGTGCCCCACCATTTCTTCCAGGTCGGACACCAGCAGATCGGTGGCCACGCGCAGATATTGCGCCCGGCGTTCGCAATTCCCGCCCGTGCAATGGGCCGCGTCGAAGTCCGTGTGCGGACGGTTGCCCGCGTGGCGTTCCTGCGGCGTCCCGCTGCGCCCCTCGGGCGCCGGGCCCGTGCCGTTCAGGTCCTGGCCCCACAGCAGGAACTCCACGGCATGGTAGCCGGTCGCGACATTGGCCTCGTTGCCGTCGGCCTCGTGCAGCACTTCGCGCAGGAATTTCGGCGTGATGTCGCTCGCATCCACCGGTTTGCCGCCGACGCTCAAGGTCTTGTTCGCGATGACGTTGACGACATAATAGGCGTTGGCATCGGAATCCGTGCCGTAGGACGCATCCACATAATCGATCATGCCTTCGTCCAGAGGCCAGGCATTGACACGCCCTTCCCAGTCGTCGACGATGGGATTGCCGAAGCGGAAGGCCTCGGTTTGCTGATAAGGCACCCTGGCCCGCAGCCACGCGGCGCGCGCGGCCTGCAAGGTATCGGGGCTGGGCGCCGCCAATAATTCATGGACGGCTTGCTGCAAACCCTTGGCGGTCGACAAGGCGTCCTGATAGCCCGCCAAGGCCACGTCGGCATACGTCTTCACCACGTCTGCCGGCTGTACAGCCGCATGGGCGGCGGCCGACACCATGGCGGCGACCGCCGTTCCCGCTAGCCATTTACGCATAACATTCCTCTATGTTTTACGACGCCGGAACGGCGGCATATATCTTTGCAAGGCGCTTGGCCGAATCCGGCACGCAGCGCCAGGCCGGCGCAGCTTTTAAAGACGCTTTTAAAAGCCGTAATTGTAAACGATTTGCATTACCAATATAAGCGCTTTTCCGGCATGATAATTGCTGATAAAGGCCAGTCAGCGGAGTCAGCAGGCCCTTGTCCCGGAAACAGGAGATCGATGACCATGGCAACGTCAAGCAAACGCGCTTTATGGAAGGGCGCCATTTCCTT
>DJWC01000111.1:0-42332 GCA_002441445.1 Pusillimonas sp. UBA6240 | reverse complement strand
GGCTACAAGCGCGTCAACAAGGCCACGGGCAAAGAAATCAGCAAAGAAAACATCGTCAAAGGCATCGAATACGAAGACGGGCAGTATGTGGTGCTCTCTCCCGACGAAATCGCCGCGGCCTACCCGCGGACGACGCAGACCGTCGAGATCGAAGCCTTCGTGCCTATCGCCGATATCCCCTTCGTGTATCTGGAACGGCCGTATTATGTTTCCCCGGTCAACAAAGGGTCCAAAGTCTATGCGCTGCTGCGCGAAGTCTTGCGCAAGTCGGGGAAGGTGGGCCTGTCCAAAGTCGTCATCCAGACCAAGCAGCATCTGGCCCTGCTGATGCCCTGCGGCCCGGCCTTGATCCTGAATCTGCTGCGCTGGGGAGACGAAGTGCGGCCTTGGGACGCCTTGAATCTGCCGCCCGTGGGCGTCAAGGCCAACGGTCTGACGGACAAGGAAATGGCGATGGGCGAACAATTGATAGAAGACATGAGCGGCTCGTGGCAGCCCGATCAATTCACCGATTCGTTCAAAGAACAAATCCTGCAGCTGGTGAAAGAAAAGATCGATGCGGGGGAAACCGAGTCGGTCTCCGAACCGGAAGCCATGGAGGAAGAAACCGGCGGCGCCAAGATACTGGATTTGACGGAGATGCTGCGGCGCAGCCTGGGCCGGAAGTCCTCCGGCGACGCATCGGCGCCGTCCAAATCCAGGGCGGCCGGCGCGAAAGATGAAACGCCCTCCTCCACCAGGAAATCAGGCGGAAGCGGCCGGAGCGCGGCGGCCAGGAAGGCCGCCGATAAGGGCGCCGGGGCGCGCAAAGCCTCCACGGGCAAGGCCGCTGCGGGCAAAGCTTCGACAGGCAAAGCTTCGACGGGCAAGGTTTCTACAGGCAAGGCTTCCACGAGCAAGACGGCGGCGAAAAAGGCGGCTGTGAAAAAGGCGGCGCCGGCCGGCAAGGGCGCGGGCAGCCGGAAAGCCGCATGAAATCCCCGCGGCCCGACCCGCTGCAGCGCTACAAGGCCAAGCGCGACTTCACCGCCACCAGCGAGCCCGCGGAGGGAGGACAGGCCAACGCGGCGGCCCCGTCCTTTGTCGTGCAGAAACACTGGGCCTCGCGCCTGCACTATGATTTCCGTCTCGAGATCGACGGCGCCATGAAAAGCTGGGCCGTCCCCAAGGGGCCCAGTTTCGATCCCGCCGACAAGCGCATGGCCGTGCATGTCGAGGACCATCCCATTTCCTATAACAGCTTCGAGGGGGTCATACCGCCCAAACACTACGGCGCGGGTAAAGTCATCATTTGGGACAAGGGCACCTGGACTCCCATCGGCGACCCCATCAAGAACTATCGGGACGGCAAGCTGAAGTTCGAATTGCATGGGCACAAGCTGCATGGCAAATGGACCTTGGTCCGCATGCGGGGCAAATCGGAGAAACAGGATCCATGGCTGCTGATCAAGGAACAGGACAGCTATGCGCGGTCCGCGCTGGAATACAGCGTGGTCGACGAAATGCCCGACAGCGTGGCCAAACTGCCGGCGCAGCCTTCGCCCTCAGAAGTGGCGACTTCGGCCGTGGACAATACAGCGGCCCGGCGGCCCGACGGAAAAAAAAGCCCCCTGCCTGAAACCCTGGCTCCGGCGCTTGCCACGCTGGTCAAGGCGCCGCCCGAGCGAACACAGGACTGGCTGTACGAGATCAAGTTCGACGGCTACCGGCTGCTGACCCGCATAGAGGGCAAGGACATCCGGCTGATCACCCGCAACGGGAACGACTGGACGTCCAGGCTGCCGCACTTGAGCAAGCAGCTTGCACGCATGCATCTGCCCGACGGCTGGTACGACGGCGAAATCGTCGTGCTGAACGACCGCGGCATGCCCGACTTCCAGGCTTTGCAGGGCGCATTCGACAGCGTGCGGACGGGCGGCATCGTCTATTATCTTTTCGACCTGCCTTACTGCGACGGCATGGACTTGCGCTCGCTTCCCTTGCAGGAACGCCGCGCGCGCCTCGAAGCACTGCTGGCGGAGGCGGACGGGGAACATGGCGCGGTCCGCTACAGTGCGAGCTTTGAACAAGACGTGCAAGGCATCGTCGCTTCGGCCTGCAAAATGGGGCTCGAAGGCATCATCGGCAAACGTAAATCATCGGTCTATGCCTCGGGCCGGTCCACGGACTGGATCAAGCTCAAATGCGGACAGCGCCAGGAGTTCGTGATAGGCGGCTACACCGATCCCCAGGGGTCCCGGCAAGGCATAGGCTCCTTGCTGCTCGGGGTATACGACGCGCGCGGCGCCCTGCGCTATGCGGGCAATGTGGGCACCGGCTTCAATACCAAGCTGCTGCCCGCCATCAAGAAAAAACTGGCGGCGCTGCATACGGACCAGCGGCCTTTCCACGCATCCACAGGCATGGACGGCAAAGCCCATTGGGTCGAGCCCGAGCTGGTCGCGGAAGTATCATTCGGGCAATGGACCCAGGGCGGCAAAATACGCCACTCCGTCTTCCACGGCTTGCGCACCGATAAACCCGCGAGCGCCATCACCAAGGAGACCAGCATGCCGATAAGCAAGGCGGAACGCACGAAGGCTGGCGACGCTGCCGACGCGGGCGACGGAAAGCATGGCGGCGCGCCGCTGCGCACGCCGCTGCAATCACTGAAGGTCACCCATCCGGAAAGAATCGTGGACGCATCCAGCGGCACGCGGAAAATAGACGTGCTGCGCTATTACGCCGTCGTCGCGCCCTTGATGATGGAGCACTTGAAAGGCCGCCCCGTATCCCTGGTGCGGGCGCCGGAAGGCGTACAGGGCCAGATGTTCTTCCAGAAACACCTGGAAACCGCGACCATGACCGGCGTACGGCAGCTTTCACCCAAGCTGGATCCCGGGCATGATCCTTTGATGGAAATCGCGTCGCCGCGCGGCCTGCTGTCGGCGGCTCAAATGAACGTCATCGAGTTCCATACCTGGAACGCGGTCAAGACCCTCATCGGCAAGCCGGACCGCATGACTTTCGATCTGGATCCGGGCAAGGGCGTGGAGTGGCCCGCCGTGCAAGAAGCCGCGATACTGCTGCATGCCTTTCTCGATGAGCTGGAGCTGGCATCCTTCATCAAGACCAGCGGCGGCAAAGGCCTGCACATCATCGTGCCGCTGCAAAGACGCCATGGCTGGGACACGGTCAAGGACTTCTCCCATGCCATCGTGCGGCACATGGCCGCCACCCTGCCCAGTCGTTTCGCCGCCAAGAGCGGGCCGCGCAACCGCGTGGGCAAGATCTTCATCGACTATCTGCGCAACGGCTTCGGCGCCACCACCGTCGCCGCCTGGTCGATACGCGCGCGCCCGGGCATGGGGGCCTCGGTGCCGGTGGGCTGGGATGAAGTCGAAACTCTGAAAAGCTCCGCGCATTGGCACATAGGCAATATCCACGAACGCCTGGACACCGGCAATCAGCCATGGAGCGGCTACGCGAGCTCGGCGCGCAGCTTGGCCACGCCCATGAAGATCCTGGGCTTCAAGCCCAAGTGAGCGAAGGCCCGGCATGATGCCGGAGACGGTTCGCGCCCGGCCATGGCCTACACTCGCAGCATGCGCCGCGCATTTTGGGGCCGCTGACGGCTACGAGCGCCTGTCGGTTGAGACGGGGGCCGCTATACTTTTACTTCGAGGGGCATATGAACGACATCTTCTATCTGAGCGCCGTGGATATGGCCCAGGCCATACGCAAGCGGGACATCAGCGTGCTGGAGTTGATCCGGGCGCATATCGATCGGGCGCAGGATATCAACCCCCGCATCAACGCCCTGGTCAGCGAACGCTACGAGGCGGCGCTGGGTGAAGCCAGGGCGGCCGACGCAGCGCTCGCATCCGGCCAAGCCATCGGACCGCTGTTCGGGCTGCCCGTCGCCCATAAAGATTCCTATATGGTGCGCGGCGTGCGCACCACATTCGGCTCGCGCGTCTTCCGGGACTTCGTGCCGACCCAGGACAGCGCGGTGGTGGCCAGGCAGCGCGCGGCCGGCGCCATCATCCTGGGCAAGACCAACATGCCCGAATTCGGAGCCGGGTCCCATACTTTCAATGAAATCTTCGGCGTCACGCGCAATCCATATCGGCTGGACAAGTCCGCGGGCGGCAGCAGCGGCGGCGCGGCCGCGGGCCTGGCGGCGGGCCTGATCGCCCTGGCCGACGGATCGGACATGGGCGGATCATTGCGCAACCCGGCCAGTTTCTGCAATGTCGTCGGCCTGCGCCCTTCCATCGGCCGCGTGCCAATGTCGCCCACCAGCTACCCCTTCAACACACTGACGACCGGCGGTCCCATGGGTCGCAGCGTCGCCGACATCGCGCTCTTGCTGGATGTGATCGCCGGCGCCGATCCCCAGGATCCTCTTTCCTACGACGCGCGGCCCGGCGCATTCTTCCCGCTGCCCGACATGGACCCGAAAGGCGTGCGCATCGCATTGAGCCGCGATCTGGGAGGGCTGCCCTTCGAACCCGCGGTGCAAGCGTCTTTGCAAGAAGGCATAAGCCATCTGCAGAACATGGGATGCATCATCGAGGAAGACGAGCCCGACTTCAGCGATGCCGACCATGCTTTCGAAGTCCTGCGCGCGCTGGCCTTCGCCACCAGTTATGAGTCCCTGCGGTCTGAACAAGGCGATCTGCTCAAGGACACGGTAAAGTGGAATATCGACCTGGGCCTGGCCTTGAAGGGTTCCGACATCACCGCGGCGGAACGCGCCCACGGGCGTATGTTCAGCAGGACGGCGGACTTGCTGTATCGGTACGATTTCCTCGTTGCGCCGGTCTCTCAGGTGGCGCCCTTCGCGGCGGACATCGAATATCCCCGGCAAATCGCCGGCGTCGACATGCCGCACTATATCGGCTGGATGCGCTCCTGCTACCGCATTTCGGTCACCGGCCATCCCGCCATATCGGTGCCCTGCGGCTTCACGGCGGACGGCCTGCCCATAGGCATACAGATAGTCGGCCGCTATCGCAAAGAACGGGAACTGCTGGCCTTCGCCCAGGCGTTCGAGAAAGCCAACCCCGCCGGCGGCATAAGGCCTCGTTTTCTTCCATAAATGTTTTTTCTATAAGTTAGCTGATCCGCCTGGCATGAGACCAGGCGTTTTTTTGCGCATTGCCGCCGGCTCGTGCATCCGCACAGTCGGCGATTCTCTCGCACGAAAATTGCTGATAGGCCGGCACACCGCTTCCACCTTCTTTCCCTACCGGCGCTGCGCGGCGCCAAGGAGATACAAGATGAAAATTTCTCTGAAGCCCCTGAACCGGCAAGTCATTGTCATCACCGGGGCCAGCAGCGGCATAGGCCTGGCGACGGCGCGGGAGGCGGCGCGCCGGGGCGCGAGACTGGTCCTGGCCAGCCGCAATCGCAAAGCGCTCGACGCCCTGGTGGAAGAATTGAAGGCATCCGGCAGCGAGGCGATCGCGGTGACCGCCGATGTCGGGATACAGGACGATCACAAGAAGATACTGGATGCGGCGACCACGGCCTTCGGCGGCGTGGAGACATGGGTGAACAATGCCGGCGTTTCCATTTTCGGCAAGCTCGAAGATGTCGCCATCGAAGACCAGCGCCAGTTGTTCGAAACCAATTTCTGGGGGGTGGTCTATGGCTCGCTGACCGCGGTCGGCCACATGCGCGAAACAGGCGGGGCGCTCATCAATGTGGGCAGCGAAGTGTCCGACCGCGCCATTCCCCTGCAAGGGATGTACTCGGCATCCAAGCACGCCATCAAGGCCTATACCGACGCCTTGCGGATGGAGCTGGAAGCCGAAGGCGTCCCCATATCGGTCACCCTGATCAAGCCGGCTTCCATCGCCAGTCGCTATGTGGAGCATGCCAAGAACTACATGGACGTCGAGCCCAGGCTGCCCCCGCCCCTCTACAGCCCCAAGGCCGTCGCCGAGGCCATACTGTATGCGGCCGAACATCCGATACGGGATGTGTTCGTCGGCAGCCCGTCCAAGGCGATATCGGCGATCGGACAGGCCATGCCGTCCGTGGCGGACAAACTGTTCGGGCGCTTCATGATGCGCGCGCAACGCAGCGAGCAGCCAGCCCAGCCCCGCCACGACTCGCTATGGGATGCGGGGGAGGACACCATAGCCGAGCCCGGCAACGTCCGAGCCCGCAGCCATAGCGTGTACACCACGCTCAACACCCGCTGGCGCGGCCTGGCGCTGACCGGAGCGGGCATCGCCGCCGCTGGCGCCGTGCTCGCTCTCCTGGCGGGGCCCGGCAGTGCGCGCAAGGGGCGGCGCCTTTGATCGAATTGGAAGGCTGACACAATGGAAACAGTTTCGGATTATTTACTCCAGCGCCTGTCGGAATGGGGAATCAGGCGCATCTTCGGCTACCCGGGCGACGGCATCAATGGCCTGATCGGCGCATTCGGTCGGACCCGCGAGCCGCTGGAGTTCGTGCAGGCCCGCCACGAGGAAACCGCCGCGCTCATGGCCTGCGCCCATGCCAAGTTCACCGACCAGGTGGGGGTATGCCTGGCGACCTCCGGGCCGGGAGCCATACATTTGCTGAACGGCCTGTACGACGCCAAGATGGATCATCAACCCGTCGTGGCCATAGTGGGCCAGCAGGCGCGCTCGGCGATAGGCGGCGACTACCAGCAGGAAGTGGATCTCGTCAGCCTGTTCAAGGACGTCGCCCACGATTTCGTCCATGTCGCCAACAGCCCGCTGCAAGTCCGGCATCTGGTGGACAGGGCGATACGCATCGCCATGGAGCAGCGAGCCGTCACTTGCGTGATACTGCCCAAGGATGTGCAGGATTTGCCCGCCGCCTCGCCGCCGCACGCGCACGGCACGGTGCATACCGGCATAGGCTATACGTCCCACTCTCTGGTGCCCGACGAAAGCGGCCTGAAGCACGCCGCCGATATTCTCAATAGCGGCGAGCGCGTAGCCATCCTGGCGGGCGCCGGCGCCCTGGGCGCGGGTCCGGAACTGCGGCAGGTCGCGGAGCGCCTGGGCGCCGGCGTTGCCAAGGCGCTGCTGGGCAAGGCGGCGATCGCGGACGACCTGCCCTATGTAACCGGACCCATCGGGCTGCTGGGCAGCTCGCCCAGTTGGGAAATGATGAACCAGTGCGACCGGCTGTTGATGGTGGGCACTTCCTTTCCCTATGCCGAGTTCCTGCCCGAGGAAGGCCAGGCGCGCGCCGTCCAGATCGACCGCGACGGCCGCAAGCTCAGCCTGCGCTACCCTATCGAAATCGGCCTGGTGGGCGACAGCAAGGCCACCCTGCAAGCGCTGCTGCCCATGCTTGCCGTCAAAACAGGCAATGCGTGGCGCCGCAAGATAGAGAAGAACGTGGCGCGCTGGTGGGAAACACTGGAAGCCCGCGCCATGGTGGCCGGGCAGCCTTTGAACCCGCAGCGCGTCTTCTGGGAACTGTCGCCCCGCCTGCCCGATCGCAGCATCATCACCTGCGATTCGGGCTCGGCCGCCAACTGGTATGCCCGCGACCTCAAGATGCGCGAGGGCATGATGGCGTCCCTGTCCGGCGGCCTGGCCACCATGGGTTGCGGCGTGCCCTATGCGCTGGCGGCAAAACTGGCCTACCCCGACCGCCCCGTCTTCGCCCTGGTGGGGGACGGCGCCATGCAGATGAATGGCCTGAACGAACTGGTCACCATTGCGCATCGGTGGAAAACATGGCGCTCGCCCACGCTGGTGGTCATGGTGCTGAACAACGGCGATCTGAACGAGGTCACCTGGGAGCAGCGCGTTCTGGGCGGCGACCCCCGCTTCAATGAATCCCAGCGGCTGCCCGCATTTCCCTATGCTGAATACGCCAGGCTATTGGGCCTGTACGGCATGCGCGTGGACGACCCCGACCGCATCGCCGATGCATGGGAAACCGCGATCGCCGCGGACCGCCCCATCGTACTGGAAATGATCACCGATCCGGAAATCCCCCCACTGCCGCCGCATATCGCCCTGAAGCAGGCCAAGGCTTATCTGCAAGCGCTGGTCAAAGAAGACGCGTCCGGGCCGCCGGCGTTGCGGGCCACCATCAAGCAGTGGTGGGCCGGCTGAATTTCAAAGGACCATCTATGAACGACGATAGCAAAAAGCCCGCCACGACTCCGGGAGAAAAAGACAAGCGCCGCGATCCCGCCACGCCGGGCAGACCCAGGCCCTACCCTCCCGACAGCATACCGGACCCTATGCCGGGCGTGGATCCGGAACAGACGCCCGGCATCGACCGGCTGCCGGCCGAAGGACCGCGGCGCGATTGATCGGAGCGGCAAGCGCGGCTACTCCGTTGCCTGAGACGGCCAGCCCTTGCGTACCGCCTCGTCATGCTGGCCAAAGGCCGGCGGCAATCGGCGCAAGGTCGCCGGCGTGCGCGACAGCTTGATGGGAGAAGCCACAGCGCGGTAGCCTTCATGCTCCAGGACCATGCCGCGATGGGCCGTGTGGGGATGGCGCAGCAGATCTTGCACATTGAGAACCGCCGCGGCGGGCGCTCCTTGCGCCATCAGCCTCCGGGCCAGCTCTTCCGCGCGATGGGTGCTCAGCAGGCTTGTGAGCAACGCGCCGAGTTCGGCCCGATGCTGCAAGCGCTGCGCATTATCCAGAAAGCGCGGATCTTCGCAAACTTCCGGCCTGCCGAGCGTGCGCATCAGCAAAGCAAACTGCCGATTATTTCCAATGGCCAGGAAAATTTCGCCTTCGCCCGTCGGAAACGAATCATAGGGCGCGATATTCGGGTGGGCGTTGCCGGTACGCTGCGGCACTTTGCCGCTAAGAAAATAATTGGCCGCATGCGGGTGCAGCAAGGAAATCGCGCAATCGAACAGGGTGATGTCCAGGAACTGCCCCTTGCCGCTGCGCTGGCGCTCGTTCATGGCCATCAAGATGGCAATGGCGGCATTCAAACCCGTCACCATGTCGACCACCGGCAAGCCCACGCGCGTGGCGCGGCCATCGGCTTCGCCATTGACGCTCATGAGGCCGCACATGGCCTGGGCGCAGGCGTCGTATCCGGGCAGGCCGCCCAAAGGGCCGTCTGCGCCGAAACCGCTGATCCGGCAGTGAATCAGGCGGGGAAACGCTTCCTGCAACGCAGCGGCGCTCAGCCCCCATTTTTCCATGGTGCCGGGCTTGAAGTTCTCCACCAATACATCGGCTTCCCGCATCAAGCCATTCAGCACCGCGCGCCCCTCCGGCGCCGACAGATCCAATGAAGCGCCGTACTTGTTGCGGTTGACGCCGATGAAGTACGAGGCCGTGCCATCCAGGAAGGGCGGCCCCCAGCCGCGGGTTTCGTCGCCGGAAGGCGGCTCTATCTTGAGCACTTCCGCGCCATGATCCGCGAGAATCTGCGTGCAATACGGGCCGCCCAGCACACGGGAAAGATCGACCACCTTGCATCCCCGCAAGGCGCCCTGAGCGGAAATATCGGGCGTCATTACATCTGCTCCATCAAAAAGGGCGGCTTGCAAGAAAGCCTGCCGGCCGCCGTACAAGTCGCTATGTCAATCGAGAGAAATGCCCGCGGATTTAATCACTGCCGCCCACTTATCGACTTCGGCGTCGATGAACCTGGCCAAGCCCTCGGGCGTGGCATCTTCCGCCCGGACGATGCCTTGGGTCTTGAGCGCCTCTTCCACTTGCGGCGCCTTCAACGACTCGATAAATGCGGCATTGAGCTTTTTCACCACGGGGGCCGGGGTGCCCTTGGGCGCCACGATCCCGAAGAAGACGCTTACGTCGTAGCCCTTCAGGCCCTGCTCATCCAGCGTAGGCAGATCGGGCAGCGCCGCCGAGCGCTGCGCGCTTGCCAGGCCAACCGCGTTCAGCCTGCCGCTCTTGATATGGGGCAAGGCCGTCAGGATATCGGTAAACACCATGGAAACCTGGCCGCCCAGCAAGTCATTCAATGCCGGACCCGTGCCGCGGTAGGGAATATGCAAGAAACGGGTGCCGGCCATCTCGTTGAACAGTACGCCGGCCAAATGCGAAGAAGCCCCATTGCCCGAGGATGCGAAAGTCATGGTATCGGGATGGGCTTTTGCATAGGCCAATAGCTCCTTCAGATTGTGCACCGGGATCTTCGCGTTTACCGCCAGGACGTTGGGCAGATGGCCGATACGAATGATGGGCTCAAAGCTGCTGCGGGGGTCGTAGCCCTGATTCTTGTATAGGCTGACATTGATGGCCAGAGGACCTGACGTGCCGAAAAGCAGGGTGTAGCCGTCCGCCGCCGCATTCGCCACGAATTCCGATCCTATGTTGCCGCCTGCGCCCGCCTTGTTCTCCACGACGACGGTCTGCCCCAAAGAAGTCGACAGATTGTCGGCTAGGCGGCGCGCCAGCGCATCGGTCGGCCCCCCGGGCGGGAAAGGTACGATGAGCCGAACCGGCTTGTTGGGAAACGCATCGTCGGCAAGCGCCGGCCCGGCTGACAAGGCGCTCATGGCTACCGCCAGCAATGCAATCAATAATTTCTTCATGTCTCTCTCCGGTTTGTTTTGGTGAAATGGAAAAACAGACGGCCGCCTATCGCGAGCTCGGCCGGACCTCACGGCCTGTCAATAGGCGCTCATGCATTGAGATAAGCGGCTTGCAGCAAACCGTTTTCGTCAGGCATGAAAGACGCCTCGACGCAGGGATCGCGCGGCGCGAGTTTGTGGACCAGCACCAAATCGGCCAGATCGCCGCGGCTAGACAAGCCCGCTCGCCCCGCCTCCCAGCGCATGGCGGCCAGCGATAACGCGTTGTACAGGGCGGACGCTGCCTGGCGCGCCAGCGGCGAGTTGTCTTGCGCCGCGGCGCGTTCGGCCAGCGCCCACGCCTTTTCCAGGCTGGATTGCTGAATGCCGGCGAGCTCAGGGCGGCAGGCCGCGCCGTCGGCCAATAGCTCTTCGATATGCGCCCGCAGCACCGGCAGGCACTCATTCCTGCGTATCGCCCGCAACACATCGAGCGCCACGATATTGCTGGTGCCTTCCCATATGGATCCCAGATGCGCATCGCGGACCAGGCGGGGCTCGACCCACTCTTCGATATAGCCGCAACCGCCCCGGACTTCCATGGCGTCGCCCGTCACTTTGCGGGCATCGCGGCAAGCGCGGAATTTGATCAGCGGCGTCAGGATGCGCACCAGCTTGCGTGCGCGGGCGTCTCCCTTGTCGGCCTTGTCCAGCTCCAAGGCGGTCTGGAACATGACGCTGCGCGCCTGTTCGGCCGCGACCTGCATCTTCAGCAACTGCCGCCGCATCAGCGGCATATCGACCAGCCGCTTGCCGAACGCCAGACGGTTATGCGCGAAATACATGGCCTCGCTGAGCGCGCGGCGCATCAAGCCGGCGGCCCTCATGCCATTGGACAGGCGCGAACTGTTGATCATGTCCGCCATCTGCTGAAAGCCGCGGCCTCGCTCGCCGACCAGCCATGCCACGGCGCCTTCGAGACGAATCTCGCCGCTGGCCATGGAACGGGTTCCCAGCTTGTCCTTCAGACGAAGAATGCGGTAATGGTTCGGCGAGCCATCGGCCAGCGTGCGCGGCAACAAAAACAGCGAAATGCCGGCCAGCCCCTGCGCGGCCTCGCTGTGCGCCAGCACCATGGCGAAACCCGCATCCGGATTCGAGCAGAACCACTTATCGCCATACAGCAGCCACTGGCCGTCGGAGCGCTTCTCCGCCACGGTCTGCGTTGCGCTGACGTCCGACCCGGCGGCCTGCTCGGTCATGAACATGGCGCCTTGCTTCAATTCGTCGAAATCCAGAGCCGCGACCCGCGGCAGCACTTGTTCCACCAGCTCCGGCGTCCCGAATTTGCGCAGCGTTCGCGCCAGCGAATCCGTCATGCTGACGGGACAACACAAGCCGAACTCGGCTTGTACGAACAAGTAGGTCAACGCATACTTGGCCGTGGGCGGCATCGGGGCGTTCCATCCCAGCGCCCCCGGCCGATGCGACATGGCCGCCAGGCCGAAGCGCTCATACGCCGCACGCTCCAACTCCACATACGCCGGATGCTTGATGATGCGGGCCTCGTCTTCGCCGCGGCGATTCCGCACGGACAGCACAGGTGGGTTTTTGTCTGCAATGCCGGCAAGCTCGTCCAGCGCTCCGCCGGCAAGCCGCCCGAGTTCCGAGAAGTGGGGCAACAGATGCTGGTACAACCCTTCGTCGGACAGATAGGCATGCAGCATGGGGCGCGCGTACGGGTCGCTCTCGAATAGATTCCGCCCCGCCGAATCAGGGATATTGCAAGAAGGAGCCTGCAAGTGCGCGCTGCGCTCCAGCACCGCGGAATGGGGTATGGGTGTATTCATGTCTGCCTCGCCGTATCGGATGATCTTCCAGTTGGGTAGAACCACGATAAGTGAGACAATCTATCCACACAAATACTATATTTATCGACATCTATATAGAAAAAGTATAGTTATGAGCCTAGACCTCGATGCGCGCCTCTTGCGCTACTTCGTTGCGGTAGCGGAAGAGCTCAACTTCAGCCGGGCTGCGGCGCGCCTGCATGTGTCGCAGCCCCCGCTCAGCTACGCCATCAAACAGCTGGAAGAAGGCTTGGGAGCGCAGCTTTTCATACGCAGCAGCCGGAAGGTGGCGCTCACGCCCGCGGGCCGGGCGCTCTACCGCGAGGCGCTCTTCCTGCTGCGTGTCGACGCCGACTTGCGCGTCCTCATCAAACGTATAGATGCGGGGCTGCAAGGCCAGCTCAAGATCGGCTTTGTCGGATCGATGCTGTATCGAGGCCTCGCGGAGGTGCTGGGGCAATGCAAACGGCACTACCCTGATGTCGATCATGCCTTGTTCGAACTGAATTCCGCCGAACAAATAGAGCTTATTTCGCGCGGCGGCCTGGACATCGGCTTCATACACGCCAACCCCTTGCCCGACGGCATCGCCAGCGCAACCTTGGTCACCGAGCCCTTTGCGCTATGCGTTCCCGCCGGGCACGCGCTCGCCGGGCAGGCGCATGTAGCGCTCAGCCAGTTCGCGCAGGATGACTTTATTTTTTTCTCCCGCTCATTCTCGCCCGTGTACTACGAGAATCTATTGGCCATGTGCGCGGATGCGGGCTTTACACCCACCGTGAAATACGAAGCACGGCATTGGCTCAGCGTGGTGTCGCTGGTATCCCAGAACATGGGGGTTTCGCTGGTGCCGGCCTGCCTCGCTTATAGCGGTATTTCGGGCGCGCGCTTCCTGCCTTTCGATCACGCGAAGCGCTCGATCACCCAACTGATCTGGTCGCCCACCGCGCACTCCGGAGTGCAGGAAAATCACATCGCATTGATACGCCAAGCGTTTGCAGGCCCCGCTGGATACACCGCACAAGGAATTCAAGCGCCTCTGGGCTGATGCCGGATTCATGCGGACAGCCTTTGGCAGTGATTACCTTCCCGTTTTCTAAAGCGCCGCCTAAAGCGCCGCCGCCAGGGACGAAGGCTTGAAGGACCAGGCCAGATCCAGGCTCAGATGATGCGCCAGCGACAGCAGCCGCGCTTCCGCGTAGGGCCGGCCCACCAGCTGCACCCCCATCGGCAGGCCATGGGCGTCCAGACCCATGGGCATGGACATCACCGGCAGTCCCAGGTAGCCGAAGGGCCGGGTCAGGCAGGTCAGGCGCGGCACCAGACTGTGCACGGCCGCGCCGGCCTCCATGTCCATCTCGCTGATCCGCGGGGCGGCGATGGGCAGGGTCGGCAGCATCAGTACGTCCACGTCGTGGAACGCCTGCTCGATGAAGCGCTGCAGCATGACGGGACGCAACTGCCCGGCCTGGATATAGCGCACGGCTGGCAAATGCAGGCCGGGCTCCGTCCGGGTATAGATGGCCTTGGCGTAGCTGTCCGGGCCCGCCGCCATGGCGGCGGCATGGACCTGGGCCGGTTCCGTCTTGGCATAGGCGTCGCCCAGGGCGTACAGCAAAGGCCAGTCGTCGAATCGCCGCTGCTGTATGGATCCCGAACGCCGGGCCGCCACTGACACGAAATGCTCGAAGCCCTTGCCCACTTCGGCATCCAGTTCGTCATCCGTCTGCAGTACGCCCAGGCGCAGCCCCTGCGCTGCATGCGCCAGCGCGCCGGCATAATCCGGTACGGCGATCCCGACGGTGGCGCTGTCCATCTCGTCCGGCCCCGCGATGGCCTGCATCATCAGTGCGCAATCCTGCGCGGTCCGGGCCAGGGGGCCGATCGAGTCCACGGACAAGGAACGCGGAAAGGCGCCATAACGCGACACGCGGCCGAAGCTGGGCTTCAGCCCGAACAGGCCATTGAGCGACGCGGGTATGCGCACCGAGCCGCCCGTGTCCGTGCCCAGCGCGGCGAACACGCTGCCGCTGGCCACCGCCACGGCGGAGCCGCTGGAGGAACCGCCCGAGATATAGTCGGGATTCCAGGCGTTGCGGCAGTCGCCGAACTGCACGTTGTTGCCGGAAGGCCCGGCGATCGCCTCGCTCAGATGCAGGCGGCCGATGTCCACGGCGCCGCAAGCCTGTAAGCGCGCCAGAACGGTAGCGGTCGCCCGGTCCGGCGCGCGCTGCGCGCGCATGCCCACAGTCATCCGCTCGCCGGCGCGGGCGAAGCAGTCTTTGTGGGCCATGGGTATGCCTTGCAGCGCATGCCGCCTGGGCTGCCCGTCGCTGAGGCGGGCCTGTGACCGAGCCGCCTCGGCGGTGATCGCCAGAAAGGCGTTCGTGCGGGCTTGCACTGTCCGAGCGCGCCGCAGGGCGGCCTCGGCCAGCGCCTGCGCGCTGCTGCGGCCCTCCGCCAGCGCCTGGCTTGCCTGGGCCAGCGTCCAATCCAGCTCTTGACTCATGCCTCGGCCTGCCCCGGATGAGTGGAATCGGCCAGCCGCAACAGCACTTGGCGGAAATCCGCCAAAGGCTGCAAGGGATCCAGATATCGCTCGGCCAGCGTCCGGATGGCATCATTCATCTTCAAGACTTCCTGGCTGATGTCGGCCTGATCGGCGCGGCTGGACACGCCGTACAGCGCCTGCAATGCCGCTTCCAGGCCCGCGGCATACCGCTGCGTCGTCTGAACGCTCATTGATTGGTCACCCCCGCCTTCTGGACGATGCCGGGCCAGCGCTTGACGTCCCGTTCGACCAGGCCCGCCAGCGTCTGGCGATCGCTGGCGCGCGCATTGAGCCCCTGCTGGGCCAGCAATTTGACCACCTCGGGATCGCGCAAGGTCTCGTTGAGCGCGCCATGCAGCAGCTCGATCCTGTCCTGCGGCACGCCGGAGGGGGCGAACAGGCCGTACCAGAGATCGATCTCCACACTGGGGAAGCCCAGTTCGACCACGGTGGGCGTGTCGGGCAGTACCGCGCTGCGCTCGACGCCCGTCACCGCCAGGGGGCGCACGTTGCCCGAGCGGATTTGCGGCATGGCCGCGGCGATGGAAGCCGCATAGAGATCGACGCGGCCGCCCAGCAGGTCGGCCATGGCCGGGCCGGCGCCCTTGTACGGCACGTGCTGCATGCCGACGCCGGACTCTTGCTCGACGAGCGCCACCGCCAGATGGGAAATGCTGCCCACGCCCGGGGAGGCGTAATTGAGCGAGTCCGGTTTCTGGCGCGCGGCGTCGATCGCCTTGGGCAGCGTATCGTACTGGCTCTTGGCGTTGGAGACGATCAGCAGGGGCGTCGTCGCCATCAGACCGATGGGCTGGAAGTCCTTGATGGGATCCCAGCGTATGCTGTCTTTGTAGATGACCGGCGCGATGGCCACCGTATCGAGCTGGCCAAGCACCAGCTCGTGGCCGTCCGGGTTGGCGCGCGAGACTTGGTTCATGGCGATCGAGCCGGCAGCGCCGGGCTTGTTCTCGACCACCATCGTCCAGCCCGTGCGCTCGGCCATCTTGCCAATGACGGTGCGCGTTAGAAAATCGGTTCCGCCGCCAGGCGCGAACGGGATCGTGACCCGTATGGTGTCGCTAGGAAAATTCTTGGCCTGGGCGTAAGCGCCCCCGAATGCCAGCAGCCCGCCGAGCAGGCCCGCCCACAAAGCCACGCGTTTCATCGTATAGCTCCTCGCTAGAAAGAAATAATGGAATAGCCGGCGTGCGCACCGCGCCGCCAGATGTATCCAGCATCCTAGCAAGGACGATTGATAATATCTAATATTATATTCTTTGACTATTAATACTTCTTGGAGACTTAATGTTGCTTGATGCCCGGCTGACGCGCCTTTTCTGCGTCGTGGCGGAGGAACTTCACTTCGGACGCGCCGCCAAACGCCTGTTCATGAGCCAGCCTCCCTTGAGCCAGGCCATACGCCAGCTGGAAGAAATGATGCAGGCCGAACTCTTCGTGCGCACCACGCGCTCCGTCAAGCTGACCAAGGCCGGACAATATCTCTTCGACCGCCTGCAGCGGCTGGAAAACGACACCTTGCACCTGAAGGAATCCGTACAGCAAATCGCCCGGGGGAAGCGCGGTGTGGTCCGCATCGGCGTCACGCCCTCCGGCATTTATTCGCGGTTTTCGTCCGTGCTGCGCTACTTCCGCACCCAGCACCCCGACATCGTGCTGCACGTCGCCGAATCCAGTACCGAAGCCATGAACGATACCTTGCGGCGCGGCCAGCTCGACATCGCCTTCATGCGTCCCCTGATCCCCTTGCCCGAGCTGCGGCACGAAGTGGTCTATCGGGAACCGCTATGCCTAGCCGTCCATGACGGGCACCCGCTGTCGGGCCGACCGCTGGTGCATCGCCGCGATCTGCAAGCCATGCCGCTGATCACTTATGACCCGATCCGCTCGCCCTATTTCCACCACTTGAGCGCCCGCTGGCTGGGCGATATGCATATCGCCATCCATGCCGTGCAGGAAAGCGTGCTGCCCACCACATTGGCCCTGGTCAGCGGCGGCCTGGGCGCGGCGATCGTACCCTCGGCCTTCTCGCTGTTCAGGACCTTCGGCCTGTCCTATCTGCCGCTGAAAGACGCCTGGCGCCACCCCGCGGAGCTGAGCCTGGTATGGCGCAGCGACGAGGCCGACCCGCTGATACTGGCCGTCGTGGACCTATTGCTGCGCCAGCGCGCCATTTTCGAACCATCTCCGGAGCAGGCCGGCGGGCAAGCTGAATGAAATCAAGGCATGCCGAAACGCATGCCAAAAACCCGCATCATCATGGAACCCGGCGCGGTATTGATTGCTTGCAATTGATGATTAGGCAATAACGGGTTTCCGGCGTACCTTGGGTCTTGTAATAGCGCATAGACAGTCGGCCCGTTGGAATTCTTCCGGGCCGCTGCCGCAAGGAAGCCACCATGCATAACTCAGCCATCCCCCGCCATCCCATGCTGTTTCGGATGGACAATAATATGAACACCCCTCCAAACCCGCCATGCTCGGCCGATGAAGAAGCCAGGAAACGGCATGATTCCCTGCTCCGCAGCCGCTTGCTGCTACATCTGAAGCGCACTTTCCCAGGGCTGCCTTACTAGCGCCCGCATCCGGATTAAGAGATTCGTGAAATGAAAAACGCGCTTCGCGATTTACTCTACGCCGCCTTGGGCAATAAGCAGGCCGCTACCATCAGCCTGTTGGATATAGAGCGTGTAGGCGGAGAAGATTGGCTATTGGACGTCAACGAGCAGGCATTGCGGCTCAATGCCAGAATCGAACCGCACGCTAAAGACCTCTCGCTCGCCATGATCACGCGCTGATGCGCAGCATGGGCACAAGCCATCGATAGGCTGGTCTATAAGGTACACAAAAGGGTACACAAAAGCTTGGATTGTGAGAAGCCGGCCCGGCGGCCCAGCGGCAAAAAACCCGCATTCTCACAGGAGAGCTGCGGGTTTCATAGAGTTCCATGAACAAGCTGATTTCAAACCTTGGTGCCGACGGCGAGACTCGAANNTGTCTACCAATTCCACCACGTCGGCTTGCAAAGAGCGGTATTCTAGCACGAAACATCAGGGCTAAATTACCGCTCTCTTGGTGCGCACCCCGCTCTCGCGGGACGTCGATCATGGCTGTTTGGCGGGCTTTGTTGCGTCTTTGTCCGCCGGCGCTTGCGCTGCGCCCGAGGCGGACCCGGGTGCGGCCGGAGCCGACGGCGCTTCAGCGGGTGCGGCGGATTGCGGCTGCGCCGGGGCGGGCGCGGCGGGCACTGCCGAGCCAGAAGGCGCAGCGGGTACCGACGAACCCGATGGCGCGACCGGCACGTCGGAGCCGGTGGACGGCGCCTGGCCGCCCTGGAAGCCCTGCATCACACCGCCTTCCACGATGGATCTATTGCCGGGGTGGTGCGCTACATAAGCCAGGCCGGCTGTCGACGCAAAAAAGATGATGGCGGCCCATTTGGTGGTGCGCGACAGGAAATTGGCCGCTCCGCTGGCGCCGAACAGGCTGCCCGCCGAACCGCTGCCAAAAGACGAGCCCATGTCCGCGCCCTTGCCCTGCTGCAGCAGGACGAGCACGATAATGCCCAACGACGATATGACCTGGATCGCCAGAAGTACAGGTGATAACCATTGCATGAATAAAACTCCGAGGCCTATGCGGCCGCTATACGTAGAAATTCTTCCGCCGCCAGCGAAGCGCCGCCCACCAGGGCACCATCGATGTCCGGCATGGCAAACAGGGAGGCGGCATTGGACGCCTTGACGCTGCCCCCATACAGGATGCGCACGTGCGTGGCGTCCAGCTGCTGCAGGCGCGCCCTGATGGCCGCATGCACTTCCTGTGCCTGCTCTGGCGTGGCCGTGCGGCCGGTGCCGATCGCCCACACGGGTTCGTAGGCCAGCACCATGCGGTGCACCGCGGACGCGCCCAGAGCCAACACCGGCCCCAATTGGCGCGCGATAATGTCGAGCATCTGGCCGGCTTCGCGCTCGGCCAGGGTTTCGCCTACGCAGACCACGGGGGTAAGCCCCGCACTGAGCGCGGCCATCGCCTTGTCCGCAACCAGGCGGTCGGTTTCGCCGTGCATGCTGCGGCGTTCGGAATGCCCGGCCAATACCCATTGGCAGCCAAAATCCGCCAGCATGGCGGCGGACACTTCCCCCGTGTAGGCGCCTTGCTCGTGCGCGCTGACGTCTTGCGCGCCCCAGGCTATGCCGCTACCCTGCAGGCTGGCGGCCACCTGCCCGATATAGGGAAACGGCACGCAAACGGCCACTTCGCAATCCTGCACGCCCGCGGCGCCTGCGCGCAAGCCGTCCAGAAGGATGGCGTTCGCAGCCTGGTTGCCATGCATTTTCCAGTTGCCTATTACGAGGCGCTTACGGGTTCTAGCGGTATCTATCACGGCCTGAATAAGAAAAAATTGGACAACCCGGCATTGTAGCGTGTTATGAGACGGTCAGCACGATCTTGCCGATTTGCTCGCCCGCGTCCATCATGGCGTGCGCGTCGCTGGCGCGCTCCAGGGGAAAGGTCGCGTGCACCACCGGCCGGATCTTTCCTTGTTCCAGCAGCGGCCAGACGTGCTGCTTCAGCGCCCGGGCGATCTCTGCCTTGAAGGCCACCGGACGCGGCCTCAGCGTCGAGCCGGTCACGGTAACGCGCCGCCGCAAGATCTGGCTGCAGTCTATCGTCGCCTTGGCCCCGCCCAGCAAGGCGATGATCACGATACGCCCGTCGTCCGCCACGCAGTTGATATTGCGATTGACGTATTCGCCCGCCACCATGTCCAGCACCACGTCGACTCCCCTGCCGTTCGTGGCCTTCTTGATTTCTTCGACGAAATCCTGGCTGCGGTAATTGATGCCCAATACAGCGCCCAGGCCCTCGACCGCCCGGGCGCGCTCGTCGCTGCCCGCCGTCGCGTACACCTTATGGCCCAGCGCGGTGGCAAGCTGCACCGCGGTCGTGCCTATGCCGCTGGCCCCGCCATGGACCAGCAAGGATTCCCCCGCCGACAGGCGGCCGCGGTCGAACACATTGCTCCAGACAGTGAAATAGGTTTCCGGCAGCCCGGCCGCCTCGATGTCCGAAAGCCCCTTGGGCACGGGCAGGCACTGTGCGGCCGGAATGGCGCAGTATTCCGCATACCCCCCGCCCGCCAGCAAAGCGCACACCTTGTCGCCCACCTTCAGGCCGGTATCGCCGACATCGCCGCCCACGATTTCGCCCGCCACTTCCAGCCCCGGCAGGTCGGACGCGCCCGGCGGCGCGGGGTAATGTCCTTTGCGCTGAAAGACATCGGGCCGGTTGATGCCCGCGGCGGAAACTTTGACCAGCACCTCGCCGGCCTTGGGCTCGGGCATGGGACGCTCGACGAGTTTCAGGACTTCCGGTCCGCCAGGCTGGGATATTTCCACCGCTTTCATAAGAACTCCTTCTTAAGAATCCAAAAGAGCCATTATCGCCTGTTGTGGAAGTTTTTGATTGGAAGGCAACGCGGCGGCAGCCGGCAGACAGCCCTTCCGCGAAGAACCGGCTTACCAAGGCGCTCCAGGCGCCCCAAGGTCCCAATACAGCCCAGCCATTATTTCCAGGCCCTGGCGGGCTATGGGCGCCAGCAGGTGCTCATTGGGACCATGCTGCCCGCAAGCAGGATAGGAATGGGGTATCCACAAAGTGGGCAACCCCAGAACATCGCTGAAAGCGGAATTGGGAATCGAACCCGCCAAATTGGGCATGACAGCAATGGGCTCGCCCGTTGTGGCGCTTAAGGAGTCGACACACCATTGCACCCAGGGGCTTGAAAGGTCGAGCCGAGTTGCAGCCGTGGCCATATCCACCTTTACATCGATACCCTGGAAGCCATGCCTACGCAGGTGAGCACTGATGAATTCTTCGAGGCGTTCCCACTGCGTCCCGACCACGAAACGCAACTGGCAATGCACGATAGCCCGGGGCGGAATGGCATTGACCGGCCGCTCGATACTGCCGGAAGCGAAGGTCAATATTTCCATGGTATTCCAGGCGATTAGCCGCTCTGCCGGTGTCAATCCTGGTTCGCCCCAGCCCTCATCGAGTACGGGATCATTTTCGTCACCGCCGATCGGCAGGCTCGACACGGCCTTTCGGATATCCGGAGATATCTCCGGCGCGCGCAGGCCTTCGACGCGCATGACGCCTCGCGCATCGATCATGGTGGACACGGCGTTGGCGAGGACTGTCGCGGGGTTGCGCAGCACGCCGCCCCAATTACCTGAATGGAAGGCTCGATCCCTGCAGCTCAGCGACAAGGTGAAATTCACCATGCCGCGGGATCCCAGGAAAAGCGTAGGCCGGTCGGCACGGATGCGCGGTCCGTCGCAGCCAATGAACAAATCCGCGCGCAGCAAATCGCGATGCTTTGCGCAAAACTCGAGCAAGCCCGGCGACCCGGCTTCTTCACCGCTTTCCAGCAACACAGTCACGTTGTAGCCCAAGCTGCCGCCGCGCGCATGGATGGCCGATCGAAGTCCACCCAGACTGATGCTGTGCTGTCCTTTGTTGTCGGCAGTGCCGCGGCCATACCAGCGCTCGCCTTCCACCACCACGCGCCAAGGCTCGAGACCGGCGCGCCACGACGAAGGCGTAGCGCTGACGACATCGCCATGTCCGTATAGCAACACCGTGGGCTGCGATGCGTCCTCGATCCGGCGGGCGACCAGAAATGGCCCGCCGCCATCGACGGGATTGCCCAGAATCCGGCAGTCAAACCCCATGCTCGTCAGATAGGGCGCCATCTCATCTTGCAGATAAGCGGTCAAAGCCGGCGGCAGCTTGCCTGCGTCGCTTTCGCTTTGATAGGCTACCCGGCGGCTCAGGTCCCGAAGCAGGCCGCCCTGGTCTAGATAGGCCGCCGCATGGGCAATGCACCCCTCGCGCGAGTGACGATCGGCCGGCAATGAAGCCGCGGAAGAAGCTTGCATGGATATCGAATCAGAATATCAGTTGCGGGTAATGTTGTTTGTTTTCGCTATCGGTTCGAGCTTGGCGATATCGGTCTTGACCCTTGTCACGTAGTCGGCAGAGCTTTCGAACTTGGGCTCCAACCCGGCGTTGGCCAGCTTTTCCATAAGCGATTTCTCGCTCATGGCGCTCTTTAGTGCACTTTCCAGTGTCGCCTGCACTTCCGTGGGCAAACCCTTGGGAGCCACCAAAGCGAACCAGGACTGCATGGCGAAACCGGGAAATCCGCTTTCGGCCACCGTAGGCACGCCCGGCATGGCCGATGCGCGTTCCGGGCCCGTAACGGCAATCGCCTTGACCCGGCCCGACTTCAAGGCTGTGGCCGCGGCCGGTACCGCGTCAAAGCTGATGGGAATCTGACCACCCATCAAATTCGTCAATGCTGGAGAGGCTCCTTTGAAAGGGATATGGACCACATTTACTTTTGCCGCGGACCATAGCATCTCGGCGGCAAAGTGCACGGTGGAACCATTGCCATGCGAACCATACGAATACTGGGCGGGCGCCTTGCGAATGTCATCCAGCAGCGTCTTCAGGTCATTGGCGGGTTCCTTCTGATTGGCCAGCAGCACCAGGCTGGTCGTGCCCACGATGCCTATGGGCGTGAAACTCTTGATCGGGTCATACGACAAATCGGGGTAGAGAATGGGATTGACAGCGAAAGTGGTGGCCGTACCCAGCATCAAGGTGTAACCGTCGGGTTCGGCCTTGGCGGTGTACTCCGCGCCGATGATGGTGGCTGCTCCAGCCTTGTAGTCCACCACCACTTGTTGCGAGAGCTTGTTGCTCAGCTCCTGCGCGATGAAGCGCGCCACGGAGTCGGTCGTGCCGCCGGCCGGGAATGGCACGACCAGCTTGATGGGCCGATCGGGGTAGGCCGCCTGAGCAGGCTGTGCGGCGAGGCCTGCGGCCGCCAAGGTGAACAGGCAAGACATGTAATTCAAGATGCGCTTCATTTTTTTTCCCTCCTTTATAGTGGAATCAGCGATACGACTGCGCGCCTAACGCGCGGCATTTTCGAGCGTGACAATGCGATTGAAATCATCCCCATCGGCGAGAGCGGCCGCACTCGCCTTCCAGATGGCGCCGACCTTGCTCGAGACCGGCAATCGCAGGCCCGACTGCTCTATCAAATTCACAGCCAGGTTGACATCCTTGCGCATCAACCCCATGGTGAATCCCGAATCGAAAGCCTCATTCATGATGCGGCTGGGATAGTTGTAGAGAGTTACGCCGCTGCGGCCCGAACCGGCATTGACCGCGTCGATCAGTTGCTCGACGGCGACCCCGGCGGACTCCGCCATTTTGAATGCTTCGCTCGCCGTCAATAAATGGGACGCTACAAGCAGGTTATTCACCAGCTTCGCGACCTGCCCCGCCGTGACTCGGCCGATATGAAAACGCTTGGTTCCCAGGGCCGCCAGCACAGGCTCGGCCCGCTGAATGTCATCCCGATCGCCGCCAATGAACATGGTCAACTGGCCGCTGGCGGCGCCGCGCGGGCCGCCGCTGACCGGAGCATCGATATATCGCACGCCGCGCCGGGCCAGGACGTCGACGATCTGCCGCGTAAGCTTTGGATCGCCGGTGGTCGTGTCAAGCACGAGCGTGCCCTCGGCAGCCAAGCTGGCCAGGCCTTGTTCTCCCTGGACCAGGGCCAGGACGTTGTTCGAGTTCGGCAAGGACAGCACAATCAGGGATGCGCCCGAGAGCAGCCGGGGCAGATCCTCGGCCACATCGATGCCCTCCGCCCGCGCGGCTTCGCGGGCTTCGGGAGAAAGATCCATGCCGCGTACGGCAAAGCCGGCGCGCTTCAAAGTCGCCGCCATGCCCAAACCCATTTTTCCCAAGCCTATTACGCCAATCAATAGTGATTCATTCATTGTGTCGCCATTCATAAAATTAGAAACCGCCGAGCCTACTGGCCCGCTGCGTGGGGGACCCAGACGCTCTTGACCTGGGTATATTCATAAAGCGCCTCTTCGCCGCTTCCTCGTCCGTAGCCGCTGCTGTCGTAGCCGCCGAAGGGAGTCGCCACGTGCATATCGCGGTACATATTGATCCAGAAGATTCCCGCGCGGACTTGCGCCGCTACGCGATGCGCGCGGGCGATATCCCGCGTCCATACGGCGCCGGCCAGACCGAATTCTGAATCGTTGGCGATCGACACCGCTTCTTCTTCCGTGTCGAAAGGAATCACCACGACGACAGGGCCGAAGACTTCCTCGCGGGCGATGCGCATATGGTTGTGAACGCCCGTCAGTATGGTAGGAGCGATATAGTAGCCGGCCTGTTCCGGCGGCTGAACGTCGCCCAGCACCACGCGTGCGCCTTCGCTCACCCCCATGGCTACCATGTCCCAGGTGCGCCGATACTGCGCGGCATTGTTGATGGGCCCGCAGTCCGCATCCTCGTCCAACGGAGCGCCAACCTTGTACCGGGATGACGCAGCGATCAGTCTCTCGACGAACGCGTCATGGATGCAGCGCTGAACCAGCAGCCGGGACCCAGCGGCGCAGTTCTGGCCAGTATTGCTGAATGCAGCCACCACGGCGGCGCGGGCGGCCTGCTCCAGATCCGCGTCCCCGAACACGATATTCGCCGATTTCCCTCCCAGCTCCAGCAGACAAGGAATCGGACGGGCGCCGGCCGCGCTATTGACACGTCTGCCGGTCTGCGTAGAGCCGACGAAAACCACTTTCTTGATAGCGGGATGCTCGATGGCGATAGGACCTATGGTCTGGCCCAACCCATTGGCCACATTCAAGGTCCCTGGAGGCAAACCCGCTCGTTCAGCCAGCTTGGCGAATGCCAATGCAGACAACGGTGTCAACTCCGAGGGCTTCAGCAGCACGGCATTGCCCATGGCCAGCGCAGGCGCCGAGTTCCAGGCGGCAAGATACAAGGGGGAATTCCACGGCATGATCTGCAGCACCACACCCAGCGGCTCCCTAAGGGTGTAGTTCAACTGTCCAGTCGGCACCGGGATGGTCCTGCCGGTGAATTTATCCGTCCATCCGGCGTAATAGCGGAATATCTCCCCCACAGCCGCCATTTGCGCACGGCTAGCCTTGATCGCTTTGCCGCTGGACCATGACTCCAGCCGTGCAAGCGCTTCCGCATGTTCCGCCACCGATTGCGACAGCTTGGCGAGCGCAATGCCGCGCGCCTGCGCCGACATGGCCGCCCAGGCGCGTTGACCGTTGATTGAACTATCCAGCGCCTGCCGGACTTGCGCGGGGTTCATATCCGCATACAAAAGTAAAGGCGTCCCATCGGCGGGATTGATGAGTGCAATCTCCGCCCCCTGGCCCGCGATACTATTCCCGCCAATATAGGAACCCAAGGCCGCATCGGTGGCCACTTCGAGCATCGACCGCAGCCAGGCAAGCGGCTCTGAGTCAAAAACAGGATCTTGGGCATTCATTTGGCTTGCATTTCCGCGTCATATTCGGCAAAGAACATCCGCGCAATACGCGTTGCATCGCTGCCGGTGGGGACACCGCAATACAATGCCACCTGCAGGAATATCTCTGAGATTTCCTCGCGCGTCACTCCGTTGTTCAGCGCGCCGCGCAGGTGAACTTTTAATTCGGCGGGGCGATTCGCCGCCGAAAGCAGCGCCAGGTTCACAATGCTGCGGGCGCGTCGGTCCAAGCCGGGGCGATCCCATATATCGCCCCACAGGTTCTTGATCGCGAATTCGCGCATTGGCTCGCTGAATGCGTCTGTGCTGGCCTTCGAGTTGTTGACATAAACCTCGCCCAGCACTTCCCGGCGTATTTCTTCGCCACGCTTGAACAAATCCTTCATCGTTACCTTTCCTTCGACATGGTCATAGAGCTCAATGCCCCTCGTTGGAATCAGTCTAGACTTGCCGAGCAGATCACGTAAGATGAAAAAATCATTATCATGATCACTTAAAGATATCGGTAATTACACTATGACACTCGATCAGCTACGCGCCTTCGCCATCGTGGTGGAGCAGGGCAGCATCCGCGCCGCAAGCCGCGCGCTGGGCATCGCTCAAAGCGGTTTGACCCAGCAAATACGCCGGCTCGAGCAATCACTGAACACCACCCTGTTCGTACGGGGCAATAGCGGCGTCATACTGACACCCGATGGCAACACCTTGCTGACCAGGGCGCGTATCATCCTCGGCGAATGCGAGCGAGCCGAACAAGAGTTCAGCCACCATAAGCGGGAACTGAGCGGCAACATCGACCTCGGCGCCTCCGCCGAGGCGTGCGCGCGCCTGCTTCCCGTTCCGCTTTCGCAACTGCGGGCGCGGCATCCCAAGGTACGTATCCATATCACCAGCGGCCCTTCCTCGACGCTGCTGTCCGGCATACGCGAAGGCAAACTGGATTTCGCGGTCACGCTGGTGTCCCCGCGCAGCGACATGGCGGACTTGACCAGCGCACGCCTGACGGCATCGCAACCCTGCATCCTCTGCCGGCGAGGCCACCCGCTGGCGCACGCCACATCCCTGGCGGAACTCGTCGGCGCGGAGTGGATCAACACCAAGCCCTTGGGGCGGCCCCACACCCCGTCGAACCGGCTGGGCGATTGGTTCAGCCGGCATAAGCTGCCCGAGCCCACCCTGGCGATCACGGTGGATTCTCTATTGGATACGCTTAAACTCGTGGCCGAAAGCGATTACCTGTTCCTCGGGCCCGCCTTTGTCGTCCAGGACGGCGGTTTCGAGAAATCATTGACGGCCATTCCGGTACAGGAAAAAATTCCCTCCGCGGATATCTGCCTGGTGCAACGCAGGGCCGTGCCGCTCGCCCCGGCCGCACGCACTTTTGCATCCATGCTGATCTCATTCAACCGAGGCCGAAAGAACTGATGCCGCCTCGCATCTGTAGTTTACGGCCCCTGGTTTGCATCGAGGATAAAGGTATCGGCCGGCCCCCGTCATCCTCCCAAGGCTCCTTGTCTATTAAGCTATAATCCGTCGCTGTGGAAGGTTGGCAGAGCGGTTGAATGCACCGGTCTTGTTAACTCGAGCGCTGATTTGGAAACGAATCAGTAGTAAGGAGTCAAAGTCGGTGAAGCCCCTGTCATGTACGAGGTAATGCCGAGCGAAGCCTGTATTGCCAGGAACGTGTAGAGACTTGACGGCTCCCACCTAAGGCCGATGGCTATGGTGAAGGCAAAGTCCAGACTATCAAACAGGCGCCGAGCGCCTGGTAGTGAAAACTATAGTAGTAAGGAAAACCGGCAGTGTCGCAAGGCACTCCAGGGTTCGAATCCCTGACCTTCCGCCACACAACTACCCAGGCGCCGGCATAGGTCGGCACAGCCCCGCGCACCCATGGCGGAATTGGTAGACGCAAGAGACTTAAAATCTCTCGATCATTGATCGTGCCGGTTCGATCCCGGCTGGGTGCACCAGTGAAATCAAGCCACCACCACGCGTCGCAATCGGATTGCCACCAGTTCAGCCACCGGGCACACTGGATCGCCTTCAGTATGGACGCAGCGCATGAACATCGCCAGGGTCTTGTGTTGTTAATGCCATACCGACTTTGGCTGAAATCCTGCTGACAATCATGAGCGGCCGCCCCGTCGAACGATATTATCCGCATCGCGAGCTATGGCAACGACATTCAGATTCAAACTGGGGTCCGCCTCATCCAGGTCTTCCAAACGGAACCATTGCGCTTGAAGAGCGTCATCCGCCGCGATGGGCTCCCCGGAGATCCACTTGCAGAGCACAGCGATCAGCACGAAGTGCCGGGTAAGCCGCCCTCTGTCATCATGATCGAACACATCGAACGCCGTAAGGATTTTGCATGCTTGCGCGTTCACCGACGTCTCCTCCGCCAGTTCGCGCATAGCGGCGGCTTCGATGGTCTCGCCGGCCTCGATCTTCCCGCCTGGAAAGCCCCAACGACCCGCATACGGCGGGTTGGCCCTGCGCACCAGAAGAACATGGCCCTCCCGAGGAACGACAGCCACCGCTGCAGGGATGGGATGAACGGCAGACTCGTCATGCGCCGCCCGATGGACAATATTCGGCATGGATACCTCGTCGTCAAAGATAGATAGCAAGCGGGCCGGTCAACGTCGCAAGGTCGCCATCGCCCTATTGAATACCACCAGCCTGTTTTAAGCCCATTCGCCGCTCGTAGGCAAGCCACGCAAGAGGCAGCGCGGCCGGTACGGACGACCACCCCGTTACCGGCACATATCCGAAACGCTGCGGCCGAGCCACTTCAAGGTTTCGTCCAGGGATTCGGACCAGGGATGGCTGCAGTTGAGGCGAATGTAGTTATCGTAAGCTTGACGAGCGGAAAAAATAGGCCCCGGGGCAATGCCGATGTCGCGCGTTGCGGCAAGCTCGAACAATTTCAAAGAGTCGACCGCCGCCGGCATCTGCACCCATAGCACAAAGCCGCCGTGCGGCCTGGAGACCCGCGTCCCCGCGGGGAAATAGCTTGAAAGCGCATGGGACATCCGATTGACCCGCTCCTGAAACACTTGCCGCAGGCCGCGCAAATGCCTGTCGTAGGCATGATGGGCGAGATAATAGGCGATCGCCGCCTGCGGCGGAACGGAAGTGCCAAGGGTAGTGGCGAACTTGCGGTTGGCGATGGCTTCGCGATAGCGGCCCGCCGCCACCCAGCCGATTTTGAAGCCGGGCGCCAGGCACTTGGTAAAGGAGCCGCAATGCAGCACCGTGCCCTCGGTGTCGAAAGCCTTGGCCGCCCGGTTTCGCTGCAAATCGAATTGCAGTTCGGCGTAGACGTCGTTCTCGACCAAAGGCACGCCATGCCGCAGCAATACTTTGACGAGCTCGCGCTTTTTGGCTTCGGACATCGAGAACCCCAAAGGGTTCTGGCAATTGGTCATCAATAGGCAGGCCGCCACTTTGTGGCGTGACAGGGTCTCGTCGAGCAGGCCCAGATCCAGGCCGCTTTCCGGATCGGTCGGCATTTCCAGAGCCCCCAGGCCCAGTTGCTTGAGCAACTGCAGTCCGGAAAAAAACATGGGCGAGTCGATGAGTACGAGATCGCCCGGCTGAGTCACGACCTGCAAGGACAGGCTGATCGCCTCCATCCCACCGCAGGTGATGATGATCTCGTCCATGGGCACTGCATACCCCAGCTCCAGGTAGCGCTGCGTGATCGCACGGCGCAGCGTGGGCAGGCCCAGCTGCAGGTCCACCAAAGTCTTGGAATAGTGGCTCTGGCGGCTGCTGGCGCGCAATGCCTTATTCAGGCTCTGCATCGGGTACATGGACGGATTGGCGAAGGATGAACCAAGCGACGTGACCCGGGCGCCGACCAGATCCCCCAGTGTTTGCCGCATTCGATCGGGCGCGGGGGAACGAACCACATTCGGCCGCGTCAGGCCGGCGCTGGGCAGTTGAGCGGCTCCCGGCGCATGGGCGCGTACATAAAACCCCGATTGCGGCCGTGCTTCAATGAGGCGGTGGGCCTCCAGCGTCGAATAGGCCAGTACGACCGTGCCTTTGCTGACCTTGCGCTGTTCGGCGGCCTTGCGCACCGAGGGCAAAGGATCGCCCGGCCGCAGGGAGCCATCGGCGATCAGGCCCGCAATGTTCTCCACGATTTGCATGTAGCGCGTCATCGGAGCCTCTCGTATCCCTTCGGCACGATCTTACTGTACCTGTCGATTAATTAGTTAACTGTCACTGTATCAATAACGTTTCCGCCCGTAAAGTCGACCATGTTCATACTCACAAGGAGATCCCATGGAAGACGCAACCCACCCTATTCCCCGCCGCAGCATGCTGTTCGTACCGGGCCTGCGGCCCGACCGGGCCAGAAAGGCGATGGTTTCCGGCGCCGACGCCGTATGCATAGATCTGGAAGACGCCGTAGCCGTCGCCCATAAGGACGAGGCGCGCCGCCTGGTGCTGCCGCTTTTCGAGGAACCGAATCCGTCGGGATGCGAACGCGTGCTGCGGATCAATTCACTCGATACCGTCCACGGTTTGCGCGACGTCGAAACCTTGAGCAGCCTGGAACATGTGCCCGACGCCGTGATGATGACCAAGGTCCGTTCCGCCGCCGAGGTCAAGCTGCTGGACGAGCTCCTGCAAGGCAGCGCCGCCTCCATCAAGTTCTACGTAACGCTGGAAACCAATCAAGGCCTCGAGGACGTATTCGAAATCGCAGGCGCCAGTCCGCGAATGGCTTGCCTGCTGTTCGGCGAAGTCGACCTTTCCGCGGATCTTCGATGCAAGCGCACTTCCAAAGCGCTGCTCTACGCCCGCTCGCGGATGGCGCATGCCGCCGCTACTTTCGAACTGGACGCCATGGACGTGCCGCACATCCATCTGGAGGACATGGACGGATTGCACCGGGCCGCCGAGCATGTGGCGGAGCTGGGCTTTACCGGCAAGTCCTGCATACACCCGACACAGATTCCAGTGGTTCACCGATACTTCACACCGACCGAGGAAGAAGTGGCTCGGGCACAGAGGGCGGTCGACGCATTCAGGGAAAGCGGCTCCACCGGCTTGGCCGTGCTTGACGGCTTGATGCTGCAAAAGCCCGTGCTCCGCGCCTCCCAGCGCATTCTTGCCCTGGCGCGGCAAAATAATGCAGTCGGCAAAGAGCAGGTGCAAGCGTGAGCGACGACATCATTCTCTATGAGCTGGCCGCCGCCGACGATACGCGCTTCAGCCCTTTTTGCTGGCGCACGCGCTGGGGCTTGCGGCACAAGAATCTATCATTCAAGTCCGTGCACATCGGCTTCCCGGACATAGGCGAACTGGGCGGAATGAACCGCACGGTGCCCGCCATTCGCGTCGGCGATACATTCGTCGAGGATAGCTGGAACATTGCGGAATTCCTGGACGAGAAGTTTCCCGACCGGCCCGCGCTGCTGGGATGCCCCCTGGGCAAAGGAACGACTCGCTTCGTGGAATGTTTCACCGACAAAGTGATCCATCCCACCATGCTGCGACTCGTATCTCGCGACGTGTTCGATCGCATGGACCCGTATGACCGGCCATATTTTCGCCACACGCGCGAAACCATGCTGGGTTGCTCGCTGGAAGAAGCCCAGGCCACACGCGACCAGACCGTCCTCGCATTCAGGAAAGCAATCCACCCGATCCGCCTGACGCTGTACAAGCAGCCATGGCTTTCAGGACAGGCTCCAGGGCATGCCGACTATATAGTGATGGCGGCCTTCCAGTGGGGACGCCTGGCCACCGACTTCAAGGTTCTTGACGATGAAGATCCCATCGCTCACTGGTTCCAGCGCGGCTTGGACCTGCACGACGGTTTCGGACGCAAGGTGCATCCCGACGACGGCGGCCCCGGATTCGCAGGAACCGGGCTGTGGAAAGAAACGATGAGATGAAGCCGCTAAGGCTTTGAACACGGACCATTCCATGTCCGAGGACTGCGAATGGGACGGCTTGTATCCAGCTACCGTTTCGCGGCAGTGCAATTGCCGCGAAACGGTGGCTGCGAAGAAAGCCAAAATTGCTACTTCTGTCAACTATTTGACAGCGACGTTTGCGATCCTGGCCTATGCTCCGTGTAGCACATTACTGGAGCGCATGCCATGGGAAACTACGGACCCAAAAAACTTTGTACGCTCAATGCTCTAATCGAGCGGATTCCGGATGACACCTCCATTGCATTGGGTGGCGTCTTCCTTCACCGAGGCCCTTTTGCAGCGGTACGCGAATTGGTCCGGCAGCAAAAAAGAAATCTCGAAATTATAAAAACTGCACCGGCCTATGACCTGGATTTGCTGTGCCGATCCGGCGCTGTGTCAAAGGCCCAGGCTGGAATCATCGCCATGGAAGGCAATTTCGGCTTGGCGCCCTGGTCAAGAAAGGCTATCGAGAAGAAGGAAATCGTCTTAATCGAGCATGCCTGCCCCACGCTCATCGCCGGCATGCGGGCGGCCCGCTACGGTCTGCCCTTTCAGCCTATAGCAGGGGTTCACGGAAGTGAACTGGCGGCTCTGAACAACTGGGAGGCTATTAAGGACCCTTATGGATCGGGTAAGGAAGTCTATGTCATACCGGCCATAGTCCCCGATGTAGCAATTATTCATGTCCATGAAATGGATGAATATGGCAATGCGCGCGTGTTTGGCTCTCCATTTTGGGACAGGGTGATCACCCGGGCGGCCAAACGATTATTGCTTACTGCCGAAAGAATAGTTTCCACAGATGAATTGCGGAAACAGCCTGAGTTGACCCTCATTCCCGGATTCATGGTGGAAGCGGCCGCACATGTTCCCCGCGGCGCGTGGCCCGGCTCGATGTCCGGATACTACGACATCGATTATGGGGCCGTCGAAAATTACTTGATCGACAGCACCGACACGTTAGAGACTCATTTTCACGACGCTCCGGAAGCAGAAGCTCAGACAGCCACTTATGCGAGCAACGAGGATTAGCCATGACATACAACTGGACGCCGTTTTCTTACCTTGTCATCAACCTCGCTCGCCAAATTCGTCCGAACGAAAGAACATTTAGCGGCGTGAATTCCAATTTGCCCATGCTGGCTTGCCTGCTTGCAAAGCGCGCATATGATTTCCATTACACGTTCCTCAATGTAGCGGGCGGTGTCGAGGCCGAGCCGACAACGATTCCTCATTCCAGCAGTGATCCGGCTATCGTTGTCGGGTCGCCGGCTGTATTCGATCAAGAGGATTTCTATGACCTAAGCGCGCGCGGCGGGCTAGATATGGTCTATTTGGGTTGCGCCCAAATAGACGCCTTGGGACGCACAAACGTAAGCGCCATTGGTTCATGGCATGAGCCGAAAGTGAAACTCCCCGGCGGGGGCGGCGCCGCAGTCCTGATGCCTACGGCCAGACGCGTAGTGACGTGGCGTACGGAACATTCCAAAAGGGCATTGGTAGAAAAACTGGATTTCATTACAGCGGCAGGCAATCTTCAAACGCTGGTTACGCCCATCGCGGTTTTTCAAAAGAGAAATGGCCGGCTGGCGCTGGAGTCGTGGAATCCTCAAGTATCCCTGGCGGATGTCGTCAAGCAAACCGGCTTCGAGTTCGATGCCGCCCTGGCGACAAATACTGAACCCGCCACGGCTAGGGAACTGGACGCCCTGTCCTCCCTGGACCCGGACGGCGCTTTCGAATCTGAAGTTCGCATTTAAGGGCCCGCAAATGAGTTTTGGCACTTTTCCCGAAGCATTAGAAAATAACGCTATCGATAAAGAGATTCGTAGCCGAGTAGCATTGGAATCGAAGGATGCAGTATGGACTTATCGGCAATTGGCCCATAGCGCGGGGGCGATTGTAAATGCGCTGGCGGAAGCCGGCGCACCGCGGAAAAGCAGAGTCGGCCTGCTCGCCGAACGGAACATCTACAGTATCGCGGCACTGCTTGGAATCATGACTGGAGGCCATACCGTATGCCCCATAGACGCTAGACTATCGGCGCCCGACATACGGCGGAGATTTAGAAGCGCCGGCATTCGATGGATCATTGCAGATTCCGCCAATGAAGCAAAAGCTCGCCAATTAGGATGTGTACAGGTGTTGAACCTCAAGGAATCCCTCGATTCAGGGTTTTCGCCGTTCTATGCCGTTGGCCCGGAAGATGAGGCCTTGATGCTGTTCACCTCGGGTAGCACGGGCGCCCCTAAGGCGGTACTGTTGACACATGGAAATCTAATGGCCAATGCACTAGGGGTAGCGGAAAGAACCGGAGTTACGCCCGATGACAGGCTACTGCATGCCATGCCGATTTTTCACACTAATGGCATTAACAATCAATTGATAGTCCCACTGCTATGTGGCGCAAAGGTCGCCTTGTTGGAGAAGTTCCGCGCGGAAACCTTTTTTGATGAAATGCAGGCATGGCGGCCAACCTACGTCACGGGCGTACCAACGATGTTTTCCAGGCTACTGCCTTTCACTCCGCCAAAGAATGCTATCTCTGAACTAAGGTTTGTGAGATGCGGAGCCGCTCCATTATCCGAGCAGTTGCATAAGCTTGTCGAGGAGCATCTCGGGGTTCCTTTGGTGCTTTCATACGGCCTTTCGGAAGCGACATGCACATCCGCCATGAACCCGCCCGCGGCCCGAAAATACGGAACAGTGGGTACCGCACTGAGCAATCAATCGATATCGATACGCGACCCCTCAAATGGAAAAATGCTCGGTCCGGATGAGGAAGGGGAAATCTGCATAGCAGGGCCGGCAGTCATGAAGACATACGTTCCTGAGCAAGGCCCGGAAGTATTTTATGAAGGCCACTGCCTGCGCAGCGGGGATATCGGAAAGCTCGACGCCGACGGATATTTATCCATTACAGGCAGACTGAAAGACGTGATTATAAGAGGCGGCGAAAACATCTCTCCAGGGTCGATCGAATCCGTTCTGTCCTCGCATCGCTCCATCAAAGAATGTGTTGTGGTGGGTCAGGCTGATCAAGACTTGGGTGAAGTGCCCGTTGCATTCGTCGTGCTGAACGAAGCTCAACGATTTGAAGAGTCCGCCCTAAAGAATGAGATAGAAGAAAAGCTGTCCCGTATTCATGTTCCGAAATATATATTTGAAGTAAGTTCCTTCCCCGTCAACTCGATAGGCAAGATCGACCGCAAGGCGCTCAAGGCTCAAGTTCGTTCTAAGTGACCATATCATGAGCATGACCGACCTTTCTCTGTGGTGGCTCCTGTATATTGCGATCGGGATGTTTGTCGGGATATTCGCCGGTATGTTAGGCATAGGAGGAGGAATGGTGATCGTGCCTCTTCTTGCCATCGCCTTTGATGCTCAAGGAATCGATACCAACCATATCCTGCATCTGGCGGTGGGGACCGCCATGGCATCTATCGTGTTTACATCTCTATCCAGCATGCGCGCCCATGCTTCCCGGAATTCCGTACGCTGGGACATTGTTCTACGGATGACGCCGGGAATATTGCTCGGGAGCATTGTAGGGACCTATCTCGCCAAATACCTGCCCACACGCGTACTGGCAATCTACTTTGCCGGCTTCGTGTTCTTGATGGCGATAAATATGTTGGTCGATCTGAAGCCAAAGGGTTCGAAGCTAGTCCTGGAGTTTAAAGGCCTATCCGCTGCAGGCTTTATTATCAGCGGCCTTTCCGCCTTGATCGCCATGGGAGGCGCCGTTTTAACCGTCCCGCTTATGTTGTACATGGAAGTCTCCATGGTCCAGGCGATTGGAACAGCGGCGGCAATAGGCTTCCCAATAGCCGTCGGAGGCACGGCGGGCTATTTCGCGGCGGGCTCCGGAGTCACTCAGCTTCCCCCCTTGTCATTTGGATATGTCTACTTGCCGGCGCTGGGGGGAATTGCAGTGGCGAGCATTTTTATGGCGCCGTTCGGCGCTCACTTGGCACATAAACTACCGGCGAAACTTCTAAGGAAAATATTTGCAGTCTTGCTCTGTGCTTTGGCCATGAAGATGCTGGTCAGCTTGTGGTAGCGGTTTTAGCAAACAATCGAACCGCCCCGTCCGCATGTTGATTGGGCGGATGATATAGTGAACAGATGGCTTTCACTGGATCAACTCCTCGGCGCGCGGGCAATTGGGATTTGCTAAGCAATCTCTCTCCTGATTGTGCCGCAGCGCTTCAATCGCGCTGCAAACAGCGTGATGTTTCTGCGGGGAAAACCCTGTGGTCCCAAGGCTCACCTGCCGACTATATTGCAATCATCCTGACCGGGAAAATGATGTCTTTATATGAGGCACGAAATGGCCGCTGCGGCACCATTGGTTTCTGGGGCGCCGGCGACATCATCGGGTTGGGGGATATCGGAGAACGCCATAAGCGGCAAAATACTGCCCGGTGTCTTGCGTCTTCTAGCGTATTAACGCTTTCCTTCGAGCAGCTGGATCAATTCATCATAGACTTTCCAGAATTTGCCCTTGCTTTGGCGAAAGCCTTGTCCGTCCGTTTGAATTGGGTAACCCGCCTTGCCCTCGTCCTGGAGGCCGGTTCTGCGATGGAGAGAATCTGCACCGTCCTCTTGGCTTTGGCTGAACGGTATGGAGAACAGCAGGCTGACGGCATTCACATCAATATCAACTTGACTCAAGAGCAGCTCGCAGCCATAGCTGGAGTCACAAGGCAATTTGCTCACTCGACGCTGAAAACGCTTCGAGAAAAAGGGGTGCTGACAGGAAATAGGGAGCTCATATTGACTGACATACCTACCATCGAACTGCTTGCTTTTTACTGAGCGGTTCCGCTGGGCTCTCGCATTCTTCATCATTGAACTATTGCACCGGATGTCACGCCGGGGATGATTTGGCCCTTGTGCCCTTTTTTGTCAAATAGGTGACAGCGGAATTCGCCCACATGCTCTTATGATTTCCTTGGATCCCTTACCAACGCCACCACCAAGGAGACATAAGATGAAAAAGATTATTGGAGCCGTTGTCAGCTCTGCATTAATGCTAGGTTCGCATTCCGCCGTCCAAGCCACCGAGTATCCGAGCTCGCCCATACGTCTGATCGTACCCTTCGCCCCCGGCGGCAACGTAGATCTGACGGCCCGGATTATTTCCGACAAGCTGGGACAACGGTTAGGCCAACCGGTCGTCGTAGAGAATCGTCCGGGAGCTGGCGGAAGCCTGGGGGCTTCGTTGGTAGCGAAAGCCAAACCGGACGGATATACCTTGCTAATGGGAGCCAGCGGGCCTCTATCCATCAACCCTATAGCCATTCCAAAACTCTCATACGACGCCGAAAAAAGCTTCACTGCCATAGCTCAAATTCATTATGTCCCACTCGCGGTACTTGTGCCGTCGGACTCAAAAATGAACTCGATCACCGATTTGATCGGTGCAGCCGCGCAAAATCCGGAGAAAATATCGTCTGGGTCCGCAGGCTTGGGGACCATGAACCACATGGCCCTGGAACTCTTCAACCAAAAAGCCAAGGTAAAGCTATTGCATGTTCCTTACCGGGGTGGAGGGCCTGCGCTGACTGCGCTCATGGGTAAAGAAATCGATGTAGCTTTTGAACAGTTGAACTCATCCATCAGCTTCATTAGGGATGGGCGATTGCGGCCTCTAGCGGTCACTACAACGAAACGCCTGCCTTCATTGCCTGGTATTCCAACCTTGAACGAATTAGGGCTAACAGATTATTACGCTGCCACCTTCGTTGGCGTACTCGCACCGTCCGGCACTCCGGAGAGCGTCATATCGCGACTAAATAAGGCAATTCAAGAAGTTGTGGGTATGCCGGAAATTCGGCAACGTTTGATGGATATGGGCGCCGAACCGACGACCGGGCCTCCCGCCGAATTCGAGGTCCTGGTCAAGACGGAACTGAGAAAATGGGCCACATTAGCGGACCAGGCGAAAATAGTTTTTCAATAGCTGTTTCTCTACTACTGGCCGCCACAGGCCGAATGAATACCACTCCAGATCATTAACTCGCTGAAACTCATTTTTCCTACTCACCAACATGCCGAAGTGCGGGATCGCGGCTCGTACCTCGGCATGTGATGGCATTAATTGAAATTCAGCGGCGCTTCGCTTGGCGTATCTTCTCCGGCGCTGGGAAGCTGGAACTCGACTTTATCGAGATCCATCTCCTTTCGATCGCCTTTATAGTGGGTGACCAGTTGCGGAGCGAAAATCAGAATGGCGACCATGAGAAGCTGCAAGAGCAAAAACGGTATTGCCCCGCGATAGATCTGTCCCGTTGTCACCGGCTCGATCTTCTTGCCGATGACTTTGTCGATATATGGCACCTTGGGCGCAACGGAACGCAGGAAGAACAATGCGAACCCGAACGGCGGATGCATGAAGCTCGTCTGCATATTGACGGCAAGCAGGACGCCGAACCAGATCAAATCGATGCNNAGCAGCGGCACGATGATGAACGCCAATTCAAAGAAATCCAGGAAAAAGGCGAGGACAAAGATCAATATATTGACGACGATCAGGAATCCTGTCGCGCCTCCGGGCAGGGAAGTCAGCAAATGCTCCACCCACACATGCCCATTGACTCCATAGAACGTCAGCGAGAACACGCGCGCGCCAATGAGGATGAACATCACGAAGGACGACAATTTGGTGGTGGTGATCAAGGCGGAACGGGTGACATTGAAAGTCAGGCGCCCCTTGACCGCCGCCATCACCAGCGCTCCGACCGCCCCCATGGCCCCTCCTTCAGTCGGCGTGGCGATTCCCAGGAATATGGTGCCCAGCACCAGAAAGACCAATGCCAGAGGCGGAATGAGAACGATGATGACTTGCTGCGCCAAGCGCGACATCATTCCTAATTGCTTGCGTTGATCAATGATGGCGAGCGCGTAGATGACGACTACCCCCGCCGTCGCGCCCCACAGATCGGCATTGACCCCCAGCGATGGTTCCAGCAAGACATGCGCGGCATAGGCGATACCGGCCATAAGGGCCAGAGCGATGATCAGCGAAGTCACGCCATGGCCCAGCGTGCGCGCCTCCCGCGGGAAGGCCGGCATGGTGCCGGGCTTGAAGATCGACATCGCGAAGATGTAGAGCACATAGAGGCCGACAAGGAAAAGGCTGGGAATGAGCGCCCCCGCATACATGTCGCCCACTGAACGGCCAAGCTGATCGGCGAGCACGATCAAGACCAGCGATGGCGGGATGATCTGGGCCAGCGTGCCGGACGCCGCGATGACGCCCGACGCTACGCGGCGGTCATAACCGTAGCGCAGCATGATGGGCAGCGANNAGCAGCGCGCCGACGAAGATCACGGCGTAAGCCAGGCCGCCTCGCACAGGGCCGAATAGCTGGCCTATCGTATCGAGCAAGTCCTCGGCCATGCCGGACCGCTCGAGCACGATGCCCATAAAAGTGAAGAATGGAATGGCCAGCAGCGTTTCGTTGGACATTACTCCCCAAAGGCGCTCGGGCATCGCGGACAACAACGGCCAGGACAAATTGATGGCATTGCCCGAATAAGGCGCCAGCTCGACGCCTATGACAAAGAATAGCAGGCCGTTGGCCGCTAGCGAAAAAGCAACGGGATATCCCAGCAACAGGAAAACGACCAATGAGCTGAACATGATCGGCGCCATGTTCTCGGCAATCAGGTGTATCACTTTTGGCCCTCCCCGCTCGACGCTGCGGCGGCCTCGGCGTCGATGCCCTCGGTTTCCTGCGTGGCTGAATGAGGGTCTTCCATTACCCCTCTCAGGATCGCGATTTTTTTAATGATTTCCGACAGGCCCTGGATGATGAGCAAGAGGAAGCCGATCAGCAGCAAGGATTTGGCCGGCCAGAGTATGAGGCCGCCGGCGCTATTGGACACTTCATTCGACTGGTAGGACTGGCTGACGTAGGGCAGCAGATAAACAGCCATCAGGATGGTGAAAGGCATCAGAAAAAACACATGGCCGAAGAGATCGATCATGTGCTGGGTACGGCGTGAACACTTGCCGTAAAGAATGTCGACGCGGATGTGCTCGTTCTCGCGCAGCGTGTAGGCGGCCGCGAGCAGGAACGCCGCGCCGAAGAGATACCACTGCACCTCCAGCCATGCGTTGGACGACACGGCGAAAGTCTTGCGGACGAGGGCGTTACCCGCACTGATGAGCAATGATGCCAGGATCAGCCAAATGACCGCCTTTCCTATCACGGCATTGAATCGATCTATTCCAGAAGAGAGCGCCAGAAACATGAGTTACCCCTCCGTAGGGCAGGGTCGAGAAAGTTGGACGGCGGTTAGACGCAGCCCGCTATGGATGTATGTGAAGGTGTATGTGAAGCCAGTCCCGCGGTGGCGAAAGCGCGCAAGCGTCCGAAGCGCCAGCCATGGCGCCTATTCGACGATGTTGCGGTTCTCGCCGCAGCGCTCCGGAACGCGGCGAAGCGCTGCAAAAGTCAGCGGGCCAAGGCCGGCCGGCTATAGTTTGCCTTCGCGCTGAAGGCCCATCATGAAGTTGTCGTAGCCGAACTCGCCCACTTGCGCCCAAAGGTAGGCGTCGCGCCGAAAGGCTGTCTGGCTGTCATATATCTTCTTGAAGCTGGGGTTGCCGCTCGACAGCTCGGCAGCCACTTCATTGGATGCATTCCAGCAAGCTTCGAGGATCTTCTTGTTGAACAGGCGCAACTTCGCGCCGTTGGCCACCAGCTTGCGCAAGGCGGTCGGGTTTTCGTAGTCGTAGCGTGCGACGACATTGCTGTTGACCGCTTCGCATGCAACTTTAACGGCGTCCTGATAGCTCGGGGGCAGCTCTTTCCATTTATCTGAATTTATGAACGTATAGATCAGCGACTGCCCTTCCCACCAGCCCGGATAATAATAGTAAGGAGCGACCTTATAGAGCCCCAGCTTCTCGTCATCGTAGGGGCCGATCCACTCCGCCGCGTCGATCGTGCCCCGCTCCAGGGATGTGTAGATTTCACCGCCGGGTATGGCTTGAGGGACGGCGCCCAGCTTCTCCAGGACTTTGCCGACGTATCCGCCCACCCTCAGCTTCAGGCCCTTCAGGTCTTCCACCGAGTTGATCTCTTTGCGGAACCAGCCGCCCATCTGCGCGCCGGTGTTGCCGCAGGGAATTCCGTACAGACCATTCTTTTGATAGAACTCATTGAGCAGATCCTTGCCGCCGCCATAATAAAGCCATGCGTTGGTCTGCCTGGTATTGAGGTTGAACGGGGCCGCCGAACCCAAAGCCCAGGTTGGATCTTTGCCCCAGTTGTACTGCGGGGGCGTGTGGGACATTTCGACCGTTCCGTTTGCGGTCGCGTCCGCCGACTGAAACGGAGGCACAAGCTCGCCCGCCGCGAAAACCTGGATATTGAACTTGCCGCTGGTTATCTTCCGTACATAATCCGCCAACATCACCGCCGCCCCGTACATCGCGTCGAGCGACTTCGGATACGCCGATACCATGCGCCAGTTGAGCTTGGGCTCCGACTGCGCGAATGCAGGCGCCGCTATCGAAGCCGCCGCCACAGTTCCGGCCGGTATAGTCGCCAAGAATGATCTTCTCTTCATGATTTCCTCCGTGTATTTAACTTTCGAAGCATCTTAGTTAAATCGATCCGACCGGAACAGTGACAGATATGCGGAGATATGACAGGTACAGTTTGGGAAAGAGAATAGGGTCGGGGAGTACAGCATTCGCGTCAACGATCANNTGGCGCATCTGCTTTGTCTGGACTGAAGCTCGAGCATGCTTAAAATTGCCGCTCGGGACGGATGTGCGTCCAGTCGCCATATGGCGGCTTTAGTGGCGCGCTAGCCGGTGTTGCCGCCCGTCACCCTTGCGACGGCGCCGCGGACCCCGCCATGCGGGACAGGATCCCGTCCTTCAAGCGATAGTGATGCACCAAGGCCATGATGACATGCCCGGCTATCAATGCCAGCAGGCACCAGGCCAGAAAGCCGTGCAGCAAGTCGGCCGGCGCGGTCATCCAGGTGATTTCGACTCCCGTTTCCTTGGTGATGGGCAGGCCGAAGGCGGAAAACGCCTTGCCCGAGCCGAACTGGCGCAGCAAGGCCAGGGACGGAATCAGCAGCATCAGGACATAGAGCGCAATATGCCCCAGCCTGGCGAGCCGCCCCGTCGCCGAGGCGTCGTAGCGCGGGCGCCGGCGGCGGTTGTACAGCGCCCAAAGTATGCGCGCGACGCAGAGCGTCAGCAGCAGCAAGCCCAGCGGCCGGTGCGTGCCGACGAGAAAAGCCGTCAGCGGCGAGCGCCCGACGATCAACTTGATCGCCATGCCCATGAACTGCCAGCCGAACAGCAGCGCCATCGCCCAATGCAGCAGCCGGCTGACAAGCCCATAGGTGTTTTCGGTATCCCGCCATGGCAGCTTCTTCGCCGGTTCGCTGGTTTGCGGCGAAGCAGGAGACGGAGCGGAAAACTTACCGTTCATGATGGAGCTCCCTTCTTCAAAACCAAAAAATCAGAGCTAAAAAAATGGCAATTCCTGCGCTCGATCTGCGCGGGAATTGCCGGGTAGCATCAGCTTGCCTGAGCCCAGTGGGCGACTGCCTGAGCCGCCCCCGCGCTACAAGACAACAAAGACTGCAATCAGCCTTGCGAGCCTTCCGCCGGGCCTTGCGGGCCGCCTTGGGCTTCGATGCCGCCTATCGCTTTCATCGACAAGCGCAAGCGGCCCTTGTCGTCGGCCTCGATGACCTTGATGCGGACCATCTGGCCGACCTTCAGGACATCGTTGATATTGGCGATGCGGTAGTTGGCGATTTCGGAAATATGCAGCAGGCCGTCGCGTCCGGGCAGAACCTGGACGATGGCGCCGAAGTCCAGCAGGCGCAGCACCGGGCCTTCATATTCCTGGCCGACTTCGACATCGGCGGTCAATTCCTTGATGCGGCGTTCCGCTTCGCGGGCCTTGTCCAGGTCGGCGCTGGAGATGGTGATGGTGCCGTCATCGCCGATATCGATCTGCGTGCCGGTTTCTTCCGTCAAGGCGCGGATGGTCGCCCCGCCCTTGCCGATCACGTCGCGGAT
>DJWC01000171.1 GCA_002441445.1 Pusillimonas sp. UBA6240 | reverse complement strand
GGACAAGGTCGAAAACGGCAATATGAAGCTCAAGCTGTTCTACGAGCTGGAGGAAGTCCTGGGCGACCAATCGGGCGTTACCGGCGTCCGGCTGCGCAACAACCAGACCAAGGCCACCGAAGACCTCGCGGTAACCGGCGCATTCATTGCCATAGGCCACAAGCCGAACACCGGCATCTTCGAAGGCCAGCTGGATATGGAAAACGGCTATATCATCACCCGCAGCGGCCTGAAGGGCCTGGCCACCATGACTTCGGTGCCGGGCGTCTTTGCGGCGGGCGACGTCCAGGACCACGTTTATCGCCAAGCCATCACCAGCGCCGGCANNCGGGCTGCATGGCCGCGCTGGACGCACAGCGCTGGCTGGAGAATGCGGGCTAATAAAGCGGGGCGCGGCGGCCTGTCGGCCAAAGGGCTGGCCGAACTGAAGCGGCTGCGCAAGGCGGCCGAATCGGCGGCCCCCGTCCCGGCCGCTCCGGGCAGGACCGCCCCGGGCAGGACCGCCCCGGGCAGGCTTCCCGGTGGTGCGGCGCATACCGGGGGCAATCCGCAACGCGGCCCGGCGTCGGCGGCGCGCGCCGGCAATGCCCAGCCCGCGCCCGGCCCGCTGGGCGACGACGCCGGCCTCAGCCGCGAAGACCGCGCCTTGTTCCGGCAAGCCGTGAAATCCGTGGCGCCCATCAAGGATACGCGCCGGGCGGTTCTGGCGCCCGTGCTGCGCGAGCCCGCCGATGTATTGCGGCAGCGCCGCGAACGGGCCATGGGGAAGGCGGCGGTATTGCCGGCGGCCGTGTCCGACGCCTATGCGCCCGCCTCCGGGGTTTCCGAGGGGGCGGAATACCTGCGGCCGGGCTACGGCCCCGATTTGCTCAAAGGCCTGCGGCGAGGCAAGTGGCCCGTGGGCGCCAGCCTGGATCTGCACGGCGACACGCTCGACGTGGCGCGCGAACGCCTGGAACGCTTTCTGCAGTCTTGCCTGGAACATCAGATAAAGTGTGTGCGCGTGGTGCACGGCAAGGGCTATGGCTCGAAAGACGGCGAGGCGGTGCTCAAGCAGGCGGCCAGGCGCTGGCTGGCCCAAATGGACGCCGTGCTGGCATATGTAGAATGCGCCGAGCAGGACGGCGGCGCCGGCGCCGTCCAGGTATTATTGCGCCTCGGGCCTGCCGACGCCAAAAAGGCATGCGCATGAGCGCGCAAACAGTCGCCCAAGGGAAGCCGTGAGCTGGGTCTATCTTGCAATCGCCATCGCCGCCGAAGTCGTGGCCACCACCGCCCTGAAAGCCTCCGAAGGCTTTACGCGCCTGTACCCGGCGCTGGTAACGGTGGCGGGATACGGCATCGCCTTCTACTGCCTGGCCCTTACTTTGCGCGTGATTCCGGTGGGTGTGGCCTACGCCATATGGTCGGGCGTCGGCATCGTGGCCATTTCGCTCATAGGCTATTTCGCATTCCGCCAGACACTGGATACCGCGGCCTTGGTCGGCATAGGGCTGATCGTGGCGGGCGTGATCGTGTTGAACGTGTTTTCCAGGTCCGTGGGGCATTAGGCAGCGGGGCATCGAGCGGAACGCATAAGCCTGTGGAGTCGTCGAGCAGCCCCGGGCGCCGGGCACGTCAGGCGGCGAGCGCCCATGACAAAGGCCGGCAACCCTGTGGCTGCCGGCCTTTGCTTATTTATACTTGTTATGGGACCTGCTGTTTTTGTACCGATAAATCGGCTTGCCCATGCAGGGCTTTGTCTCCTCACCTGCATGGAGCGCATTGTGCATGATATTTTTGTGTCTAACACTTAGGGAATGCACTATGTTAATACCAAATTTGTCTAAATCCGGGTGATTTTCGCGCTTATTTGAAGCCAGGCGGGGACTGCGTCCGATTTGCGGTCTTCAGTAGTCCGGGTTCTGCGGGCGCGAAAGTGTTTCAGTGCCCCAGATTCTGCACAGTCCTATGTGCGAAGCCGGGACCCGCGGCGGCAAGGGCGCCACCGGGGCCCCGCCGGGTGCGTAAGCACGAAACCCGAGACGGCGATATCCTGAAGAGCGTGCGGGGCCATGCAGCCTGGCCCTCCGTAGCGCGGCCGGCATATTATTTGCCGCTCGCCGGCTTGAAAAAAGGCAAAATTCTTGCGCGGAGGCGCTTATGTCACATCATGCCCTTTACCGGGACAGAGCCGACGCCGGGCGTCAGCTTGCATCCCGGCTGGCCGACCGCTATGGCGGGCGCGGCGACGTCCTGGTGCTGGGCCTGCCCCGAGGCGGCGTGCCCGTCGCCTATGAGGTCGCCTGCGCCCTGCAGGCGCCGCTGGATGTGCTGATCGTGCGCAAGCTGGGGGCGCCGGGCCACAAGGAATACGCCATCGGCGCGATAGCGGGCGGGGGCGTGACCATACTGGACAGGGAGGCCATCGACGCCTTGCAGGTCAGCGCCTCCACGCTCGAAGCCATCGCCGCGGCGGAGCACGAAGAGCTGAACCGAAGGGAACAGCGCTACCGCGAAGGCAGGCCGCTGCCCGATATGAAGGGCCAGGTCGTCATTCTGGTGGACGACGGCCTGGCCACGGGCGCGACCATGAGCGCGGCGGTGGCCGCCGTCAGGCAACAGGCGCCCGCCGCCATCGTGGCGGCCGTGCCGGTCGGCTCGGAAGAAGCCTGCAACCGCCTGCGTACCGAGGTGGACGAGCTGCTGTGCCTGGCGACGCCGCCCATGTTCCGCGCGGTGGGTTTATGGTATGACCAATTCGGCCAAACCAGCGATGAAGAGGTACGTCAGTTGCTCGCCCAGCGGCGCAAAAGCATCTCGTCCTGACTTTACACGCCGTTTTGAGTCGTACATGCCGCGCCGGGCCGAGCCCGCCATTTCCGCAGACGCACGATCCATCGCCCAGCGTGGGACCGCGCAACTTAGCCCCCTTGCATTGAACGATGCTACACTCTGGCCGTCCTGTATGGACGACGACGCGGGCTGCTATGTTCGTGCCGCCCGCGCCTTCAATCAAAACAAAAAGGGGGCCCCATGCACTACATCATCCAGATCCTTGCCGCCATACTGATCGGCACATCCCTGGGCGCGATACTCGGACCGCGCAACAACGTCCTTTTCATCGCTTCCCTCATCGCCATCGCGCTGGGAATCGCCAGCCTGGTCACCGCATCCTGGCCGCCGCTCGCCGTCGGCACCGCCGTCTTCCTCGCCGCGCAAGCCATCCAGCGCGACACCTCTTCCTCCCGCGCCTGAAGTCCCGCCGCGGACACAGCGCCGGCCGCCTATAAGCAAAGGCGCGGAATCGGATCGCATGAGCACGAAATGGCTGAAGCATTAAGCGAATAGATTCGCCTCTGAACCGATTAAAAAAACCCGCAGGCCTTTCAGCCGGCGGGTTTCGCAAACTACCGCGTGTACAACAGCAGGCGGTAGGTATTACATATTGTCGATCATCACCTGGCCAAAGCCCGAGCAGGAGACTTGCGTGGCGCCTTCCAGCAGGCGGGCGAAGTCGTAGGTGACCTTCTTAGACAGGATGGATTTTTCCATGCTGGCGATGATCAGGTCGGCGGCTTCGGTCCAGCCCA
>DJWC01000025.1:2374-5429 GCA_002441445.1 Pusillimonas sp. UBA6240 | reverse complement strand
GCTTCCCCTTCATGGCCAACGGCCGGGCGCGCGCGCTGGGCGACACCACCGGCTTCGTGAAGGTATTGGCCGACGCCAAGACGGATGAAGTCCTGGGCGTGCACATCATCGGGCCGATGGCTTCCGAGCTGATCGCCGAAGCAGTCACCATCATGGAATTCCGCGGCGCCGCCGAGGACATCGCGCGCATCTGCCATGCCCACCCGACCTTGTCGGAAGCCATGAAAGAAGCCGCGCTGGCCGTCGACAAACGCACCTTGAACTTCTGAAGGCGTTTTCTGTAAGCGCTGCAAGCGGGCGGGAAGCCGCCCCTTTTCGCCGCCGGGCCGCCACCGGCGAAAACGCCCCCCCGGGGGGCAGCGCCGCCGCGTAGCGGCAAGCGTGGGTTTTTTTTCGCCGCCGGACCGCCGGACCGCCGGACCGCCGGACCGCCCAAGGCTCGGCGCCCCCGGCGAAAACGCCCTTTCGGGGGGCAGCGCCGCCGCGGTAGCGGCAAGCGTTGGGGGCAGCATTATTTTCTAAGTTGGGTTTATGAACGTTCGCGAGTACTACCATCAAGTCCTGCAGGAGCGCGGCTATCAGCCGGATGGCGCCCAATTGGCCGCCGTCGACCGCTTGCAGGCCTACTATGATGACTGGGTGAACTTCAAACAGGCGCGTTCATCGGCTCTGCGGAAAATCTTCAAGCGGCCCGACGTGCCGCGCGGCGTCTACATGTGGGGCGGCGTGGGCCGGGGCAAGAGCTTCCTGATGGACGCCTTCTACCTTACCGTGCCCGTCAAGCGCAAGACGCGCGTGCATTTCCACGAATTCATGCGCAGCGTGCATCGCGAATTGGACGGGGTGCGCGGCCAGCAGGACCCCTTGGACGAAGTGGCGCGCCGCATCGCCAAGCGTTACCGTCTCATCTGCTTCGACGAGTTCCATGTGTCCGACGTGGCCGACGCCATGATTCTGTATCGCCTGTTGCTCAAGCTGTTCGAGTACGGCACTTCTTTCGTCATGACGTCCAATTACGAACCTTCGACGCTCTACCCGGAAGGGCTGCATCGCGACCGCATACTGCCCGCCATCAAGTTGCTGCAGGAAAGAATGGACATACTGAACGTGGATGTGGGCACGGACTACCGGCGGCGCACGCTGGAGCAGGTGCGCATGTACCTGACTCCCATCACGGAAAGTACCAATCAGGAACTGCGGGCGAATTTCGAACGCCTGCTGGACACGGCGCCGATGAAGCCCGTGCTGACGGTGGAAAATCGCGAGCTGAAAGCCGTGGCCCTGGGCGGCAGCATCGTATGGTTCGACTTCGCCACCTTGTGCGGCGGGCCGCGGTCGCAAAACGACTACCTGGAATTGGCCAGTCGCTTCCAGACCGTGATCTTGTCGGACGTGCCGCGCATGGGCCCGCGCCAGGCGTCCGAAGCGCGCCGTTTCACCTGGCTGATCGATGTATTCTACGATCACAAGGTAAAGCTCATCATGTCGGCTGAATGCGAGCCCGAAGAACTCTATACTCAGGGACCCATGTCCAACGAGTTCCACCGCACGGTATCGCGCATACTGGAAATGCAGTCGCGCGAATACCTGGAGGCGGAGCGCCGCGAAGCCGTCGTCCTGTAGCCGCCCCATCACTCTCACCGCAGCGATTTATGAATACCCGCGTACTGACTGGCATCACCACTTCCGGCACCCCGCATCTGGGGAATTACGCAGGCGCCATACGGCCTTCCATACAGGCCAGCGTGCAGCCGGGCGTGGACGCCTTTTATTTCCTGGCGGACTACCATGCTCTGATCAAATGCGACGACCCGCAGCGCATCGCGCGCTCGCGCCTGGAAATCGCCGCGACATGGCTGGCCTGCGGCCTGGATCCGAATAAAGTCACGTTCTACCGGCAGTCGGATATCCCGGAGATTCCCGAACTGTGCTGGATGCTGACCTGCGTTACCGCCAAAGGCCTGATGAACCGCGCGCATGCGTACAAGGCGTCGGTGGACCAGAACGTGGCGCGCCAGGCGGACCCGGATGACGGCATTACCATGGGTCTGTTTTCTTACCCGATATTGATGGCGGCGGACATCCTGATGTTCAACGCCAACAAGGTGCCCGTCGGCCGCGACCAGATCCAGCACCTGGAAATGGCGCGCGATATCGCCCAGCGCTTCAATCACCTGTACGGTCGCGGGCGGGACTTCTTCGTACTGCCCGAAGTGCAGATCGACGACGAGGTGGCGACGCTGCCCGGCCTGGACGGGCGCAAGATGTCCAAGAGCTACGACAACACCATCCCCTTGTTCGAAGGCGGGGCCAAGGCCTTGCGCGCCGCCGTCATGCGCATCGTCACCGATTCGCGCGAGCCGGGCGAGCCCAAGGATGCCGAAAGCTCGCATCTATACACGTTGTTCCGGGCCTTCGCCACGCGCGGCCAGGCCGATGATTTCCGCAAGGAACTGGAAGCGGGCCTGGGCTGGGGCGAAGCCAAGCAGCGGCTGTGCGACCGGATCGATGCCGAGCTTGGCCCCATGCGCGAGCGCTATGCCGAATTGATGGCCAGACCGGCCCGCATCGAGGATATCCTGCAGGCAGGGGCGGCCAAGGCGCGGCGCTTGTCGCATCCCTTGATGGAGCAGTTGCGCGAGGCCGTGGGCCTGCGCACGGCGGCAGTCCCGGCCCAGGGCGGGGCGGCGGCTAACAAGAAGGGCGGCGGCAAGCGCGCGCGTTTCATCAGCTTCCGCGATGATGACGGCCGTTTCCGCTTCCGCTTGCTGGCCGCCGGCGGCGAGGAGCTGCTGTTGTCGGAAGCCTTCGATCATCCCCAGGAAGCGGGCGCCGCCATCAAGGGCCTGCAAAGCGGCGACCTGGATACGCTGGCGCGTCGCGAGGGCGATATGGCTATACTTTGTATAGACGGAACAGTGATCGCCCGCCTGGATGCCGGCCGTCTCGCGCAGGTTCAGGCAGCCATTGGGGAACTATAGGCACTGCCGATTCTTCTGGCGCGGGCTGGAATGTGCGTGGCGCTGCTTGGTTCCTTTGACGCGTGCCGGGTGGC
>DJWC01000025.1:1971-2266 GCA_002441445.1 Pusillimonas sp. UBA6240 | reverse complement strand
CTGCCGCGCGGGCCGGGACATTCGGAGTGGTCATTGATAGGCCGCTGGCGATGCGGTTGCACAGGCTCCGCAAGCTCATGCAGTGCCGGCTTCAGATCCAAAGATCCAATCTCAATCTCCCGTCACAAGTCCCGGTCCCACGTTCTACGTTCTACGTTCCACGTTCCACGTTCCAGTCACAAGTTCCAGTCACAAGTTCCAGTCACGGATCCCGGCTGTAAATTTCCAATGTCAACCATCTTTCGCGTTCCACGGATGATTTGATGGAAGGCTGACTCTGCTGCCAAGGCGTAGC
>DJWC01000025.1:0-1907 GCA_002441445.1 Pusillimonas sp. UBA6240 | reverse complement strand
GCAGCGACAGGAGCCCGGCCCCTGCTCACCGGCTGCGCCGCTTAGCAACCTAAAGCCCACAAGCCCACAAGCCCGTACGCTTACAAGCCGGGCGAAAGCCGGGAAGGGTCGCCGCCGGCCTATGCGCCCGCGTATTGAGGCAAGGCTCAGGCGCAGCGTTCGGCCAGCACGCCGAGCTCTTCGCACAGGCCCAGGATTTCATCCACGTCGTCGCGACGCACCAGAATGACTTGAAAGTCGTAGTTATAGCTTTCGCCGAAACCGATCAGGCAATATTTCGGGTGGTGGGCCAGCAGCTGGCTATCCACCCAGCGATAGAAGTCCGATACCGTTACGAAATCATTGTCGTCATAAGGGTAGCCCGGCAGGGCGGGCCGCTCGAAGGCCTCGATGACCTGCTCGTACAGCTCGTCGACCGTATCGGCGACGGCGAAATAATCTTCCAGCTCTATGAAGATGATGAAAGCCGTGACCCCCGGGGCATCGTACTCGGCGACCTTGGCGGCATCGGCGCCATAGTGGCTCAGCAGGGTCGCGGCCGCATCTTGCTTGGCCCGCATGCAGGTGTTCACGATGCGTTCGGTTTCGGGTGCGTCCAGGTCGCCGCAAGCCAGTAGGTCGACCAGCCGGACGAGCCGGGACCGATAGAGGCTTGTTTCATCATCCATCGCGGCCATCGTGGCTTACCTCTTCATTTTGGCGAAAGCGGCGGCCATGGCGCCCATGCCTGCGGGTTCGGCGGCGCGCTGCTGCGTGCGCCGGGCGCCGGCCTGCGGGCCGCGCCTTTCTTCACCGCCGCGCTTGATTGGCGCGGAATCGTCGTTCAGGCGCATGGTCAGGCCTATGCGCTTGCGGGCGACATCGACTTCCTGGACCTTCACTTTGACGGTCTGGCCGACCCGCACCACATCGCGCGGGTCTTTCACAAAAGTGTCGGACAGGGCCGAGATATGCACCAGGCCGTCCTNNACCACGCCTTCCAGGATCATGCCGGCGTGCAGGTCGCCGATGGTGTTCACGCCTTCCTTGAATTGCGCCGTTTTGAACTCCGGCCGGGGATCGCGGCCCGGTTTTTCCAGTTCCTGGAAGATGTCCTTGACGGTGGGCAGGCCGAAGCGCTCGTCGGTGAACTCGGAGGGCGACACGCCTTTCAGCGCGCCGGGCTGGCCCATGATCTGGCGCGCGTCGGCCTTGATCCTGTCCAGGATGCGTTCGACCACGGGATAGGCTTCCGGGTGCACGGCGGAGGCATCCAGCGGGTTGTCGCCATTGGGTATGCGCAGAAAGCCCGCGGCCTGTTCGAAAGCCTTGTCGCCGAAGCGCGGCACCTTCAGCAAGGCCTTGCGGTTGGGAAAGGCGCCATGGTCATTGCGCCAGGCCACGATATTCTTGGCCAGCAGCGCGTTCAATCCCGATACGCGCGTCAGCAAGGGAGCCGAGGCGGTGTTCACGTCCACGCCCACGGCGTTCACGCAGTCCTCGATGACGGCGTCCAGCGATCGGGCGAGTTCGCGCTGATTGACGTCGTGCTGGTATTGCCCGACGCCGATGGCCTTGGGCTCGATCTTGACCAGCTCGGCCAGGGGATCCTGAAGGCGGCGCGCGATGGATACGGCGCCGCGCAGACTGACATCCAGGTCGGGAAACTCGTGCGCCGCCAGTTCGGAAGCCGAATAGACCGACGCCCCCGCTTCGGACACCATGACGCGCGTGAGCTTNNTCGCGCGAGGCGGTGCCGTTGCCGATGGCCACCAGCTGGAGTTTGTGCCGGGCCGCCAGCGCGGCCAGCGTGTTGATGCTGCCCTCGCGGTCGCGGCGCGGCTCGAAAGGGTAGACCGTGGCGGTTTCCAGCAGCTTGCCGGTGGCGTCGAACACCGCGACCTTGCAGCCGGTGCGCAGGCCCGGGT
>DJWC01000116.1:606-3961 GCA_002441445.1 Pusillimonas sp. UBA6240 | reverse complement strand
GCCTTGTGCGCCAGCATGGGGCCGCGCACCACATCGCCCACCGCCCAGACATTGGGCAGGTTGGTCTTGCAGTCGTCGTCCACGGCGATGAAGCCGCGTTCGTCGCGCTTCAGCCCGACGGTATCGCCGCCCAGCCCTTCCACATTGGGTACGCGGCCTATGGAAACGATCAGCTTGTCCACCGCCAGCTTCTGCTCGGCGCCGGCCGCGTCGGTGTAGGATACCGAGACCGATTTGGCGCTGCTCTTGACTTCAGTGATCTTGACGCCGGTATGGATGGCCAGGCCCTGCTTGGCGAAGACCTTCTGGGCCTCCTTGGCCACCTGCTGGTCGGCCACCGCAAGAAAGTCCGGCATGGCTTCCAGCACGGTGACCTCGGCCCCCAGGCGCCGCCAGACGCTGCCCAGTTCCAGGCCGATGACGCCAGCGCCGATCACCCCCAGCTTCTTGGGCACGGCGAGAATGCGCAGGGCGCCGTCGTTGGACAGGATCTGGCTTTCATCGAAAGGCAGGTCGGGCAAGGCGCGCGGCGACGAGCCGGTTGCGATCACCACATGCTTGGCGATCAGGTCTTCTTCGGTCTGGCCCGACACCTTGATGGACCAGCCGCCGTCGACCTGGGCCACGAAAGAGCCCATGCCATGGAAGAAGGAGACCTTGTTCTTCTTGAACAGATAAAGAATGCCTTCGTTGTTCTGCTTGACGACGGTGTTCTTGCGCCCCAGCAGCTTGTCCAGTTTCAGGCTGACGCCCTTCAGTTCGATGCCATGATCGGCGAAATGATGGCCGGCCTGCTCGAAGTGTTCGGACGATTGCAGCAAGGCCTTGGACGGAATGCAGCCCACATTGGTGCAGGTGCCGCCCGGAGCGGGCTTGCCATCGGCGGTGCTCCAGGAATCCACGCAGGCCACGGACATGCCCAGTTGCGCGGCGCGGATGGCGGCGATATACCCGCCGGGGCCGGCACCGATGACGACGACGTCGAATTGTTTAGTCATGTTTTTTACTCGAGAGAATGTGAATGCAAGCCCTTTTGAGGCCCGCAAGCCGGAAGGAAGCGGCAATGCCGCGCGCGCTTCCCCTGGAAAGACGAAGGCGATGGAAATGCCCTCATGCTACGACTTTAGATTTGCCCCCGGCCGTCTTGCCGAAGCACAGCCTGGCGGCCGGCGATCCGGCGGCCGGCATCCCGGTGGCCGGCATCCCGGCGGCCTGGCGGCAAAAAGCCCCCCGGGCGAGGCGTCCTTGCGGAATCATTGCCGGGGTTGCCGTAGGCCGTAGCCCGCATGCTTAGACGTCCAGCAGCAGGCGCTGGGGGTCTTCGAGCGCTTCTTTCATGGCCACCAGGGCCAATACCGCTTCGCGGCCATCGATGATGCGATGGTCGTACGACAAAGCCAGGTAGTTCATAGGCCGGATCACGATCTGGCCGTTCTCCACGACCGGGCGATCCTTGGTGGCGTGTATGCCCAGAATGGCCGATTGCGGGGGATTGATGATGGGCGTGGACAGCATGGAGCCGAANNGCCGATTGCGGCGGATTGATGATCGGCGTCGACAGCATGGAACCGAACACGCCGCCATTGGAGATCGAGAAAGTGCCGCCGGTAAGCTCTTCCAGGCTCAGCTTGCCGTCGCGGGCGCGGGCGCCGAAGTCGGCGATCTGCTTTTCGATTTCGGCGATGGACAGTTGATCCGCATTGCGCAGGATGGGCACCACCAGACCGCGCGGGCTGCCGACGGCAATGCCGATGTCGAAATAGCCGTGGTAGATGATGTCCTTGCCGTCGACGGAGGCATTGACTATCGGGTATTTCTTCAGCGCCGCCACGGCCGCCTTGACGAAGAACGAGGTAAAGCCCAGCTTTACGCCGTGCTCTTTTTCGAACTGGTCTTTGTATTTCTTGCGCAGGTCCATGATGCCCTGCATGCTCACTTCGTTGAAGGTCGTGAGAATGGCGTTTTCCGCCTGCGACTGCAGCAGGCGCTCGGCCACGCGGGCGCGCAGGCGGCTCATGGGCACACGCTGTTCCGGGCGGCCGTCCAGCGACAGGGTGGGAGCGGGCGCCGGCGCAGGCGCCTTCTTGGCGGGTGCGCTGCCGGCTTCCAGGGCGTCGCCCTTGGTGATGCGGCCGCCACGGCCCGTGCCTTCCACGGCGGCCGGATCCACACCTTTTTCAGCCAGGATCTTGCCCGCCGCGGGCGACGCGATGGCCGTCGCGGCGGGAGCGGCGGCTGCGGGTGCCGCCGCCGCGGGTTCCGCGCTAGGCGCCGCCGGGGCGCCGGCCGCCGGGGCGCCGGCCGCAGCCTTGGCTTCCGTGTCTATGCGGGCCAGGACTTCGCCCGAGGTGACGGTGCTGCCGTCGCCCTTGACGATTTCCTTCAGGACGCCGCCGGCCGGCGCTGGGACCTCCAGCACGACCTTGTCGGTTTCGACCTCGATGAGTATCTCGTCGGCTTCGACCGCCTCGCCGGGCTGCTTCTTCCAATTGAGCAGAGTCGCCTCGGAAACCGATTCGGAAAGCTGGGGTACGAGAACTTCAGTAATAGCCATAGTGTTTATTCCGTGAGAAAGTATTCGTTATTTGGTCAGCATGAAGCCTTTGAACTTAGGCGCCAAGGCCTGCTCGAGCAAGGCTTTCTGCTGTTCCTGGTGCTTGGCCAGGTAGCCGACCGCCGGCGACGCCGATGCGGCGCGGCCCGCGTACCCCAGCTTCTGGCCTTCAGCCATATTCTCGTACAAATGGTGTTGAATATAAAACCACGGGCCCTGGTTCTGCGGTTCGTCCTGGGTCCAGACGAGTTCCTTGGCGTTGGCGTATTTCTGCAGTTCGGCCTGGAAGGACTTGTGCGCAAAAGGATAAAGCTGCTCTATGCGCAGAATGGCGACATCCGAACGGCCCGCATCCTTGCGCGCGTGGACCAGGTCATAGTACACCTTGCCCGAGCAGATCAGCACACGCTTGACGCCCGCCGGATCGATGCTTTCGTCCTGTTCGCCGATGACGGGCAGGAACCGGCCGGTGGCCAGGTCGGACAGCGGCGAGGTGGCGTCCTTGTTGCGCAGCAGCGATTTGGGCGTGAAGAGGACCAGCGGCTTGCGGAAGGGCCGGATCATCTGGCGCCGCAGCACGTGGAAGATCTGCGCGCCGTTGGTGGGCTGCACGACCTGGATGTTGTTGTCGGCGCATAGCTGCAGGAAACGCTCGATGCGGGCCGACGAGTGTTCCGGCCCCTGCCCTTCGTAGCCGTGCGGCAGCATCATGGTCAGGCCGCACTGGCGGCCCCATTTGGCTTCGCCGGACGTGATGAACTGGTCGATCACCACCTGGGCGCCGTTGACGAAGTCGCCGAA
>DJWC01000116.1:0-511 GCA_002441445.1 Pusillimonas sp. UBA6240 | reverse complement strand
CGTGGCGGTGCGTGAACGTGCCGCGCCCCGAATCCTGGCCGGTAATGCGGACGGCGTACCCGCTGGCCACCAAGGTGGCGAAGGCCAGGTGTTCGCCCATGCCCCAGTCCAGGTTCTGCTCGCCGCGCGCCATGGCGCGGCGGTCGTTCAGCAGCTTGTTGACCAGGGGGTGGACGGTGAAGTTCTCGGGCACGACCGTAAGCTTTTCGCCGATGCGGGTCAGCTCGGCCAGCGGCACCGCCGTATCGGCCTGGTCCGTCCATTTGGCGCCCAGGAAGGGCGACCAGTCGGTGGCGTACTTGTTCTTGTAGTCGGTCAGCACGGGCTCGATGGTGCGCTGGCCGTCTTCCATGAGCTGGCGGTAGGACTTGACCATTTGGTCGGGCTCGTCCTCGGCCAGCACGCCCTGCGCCACCAGCTTGTCGGCGTAGACTTTGCGGGTGCCCGGATGCTTGCCTATGCTTTTGTACATCAGCGGCTGGGTCAGCGAAGGCGTGTCCTGCTCGTTGTG
>DJWC01000109.1 GCA_002441445.1 Pusillimonas sp. UBA6240 | reverse complement strand
ATTTCGATCAGTTCTTCTTTGGCCAAAACCCTACTCCTGCTTGATGAATATCGGAACGACGGGCATCGCACGCGACCGGATGTAGCGTATGGCTTCCTTCCTGGCGAAACGGGCGGCGGCGTCGGCGGTGGCAAAGCACGGAATGAATCGCATCAGGCGATCCTGCGTCATGCTGGCCTGTCCGCTGCGGATCGATACGGACGCGAGGTAGCGTCCCTGTTCATTGCGGCGGATCAATGGGGAAATTAAGAACTTCCCGAACTGTAGGGGTAACTGCACTAGAGGGGGGGATTCCTTCAGGGGCCCGGGCTGGAAAACCAGGGACCGGCTTGACAACATAACTACGCACAAGTCGCAGACGAACGGCGGGCTCTGTCCGGCGGCTGGCTTGCAGGAGTATCCGCTGCAAGCGAGAAGCTGCCAGAAAACAAATGCCGCCGTAGCGGCCAGAAGGATCTGGCAAAGGAAGGAGACAGCACTGGTACTGGCGGCGGGAGCCTGTAGGTGTTATTGGACTGCTAAACCACCAGTGAACATGTCATTGTATCACCCTTCGGGAGCTTTGCCTATACCTCTGCACGTTTATGACAAATAAGGTAGAATGCTTGATTCGCAGCAATCGCAACATCCGGTTTCGGGTTACAGCATCGGGCTTCGCGCCCAGGGTTGCCGCGTAGGGCGCAATGGCAGAGTGGTCATGCAACGGACTGCAAATCCGTCTACCCCGGTTCGATTCCGAGTTGCGCCTCCAGTGTACATGCGGGCTTTTGGCGTGATGCCGGCACGCATCAAGGCAGCGAATCGATGTATTCTTTCGCCCAGCGCACGCCTTCGGCGATGGCTGCGGCTATGGATTTCAGGGGATCGTAGCCGCCGCGATTGATTGCGTCGCCATCGATTTTCACGCCGAACCCATGGCCGCCCCCGGCAAGATCGGTGGGCACGACTTCGACGGTATGGCCCTTGTAGTCGAATGCATGCTTTGCCATTGCTATCCTCCCAGAAAAAAATATAGAAGGCATTTATCATGCCTGGAGCATGCCGCATGGAGGGCCGCGCGGCATTGCCGAACGCGCCTGACGCCGATATGCTTGCATTCATGCAAAAAGATGCCGCTACGCTGTCCGCCAGGCTCGCAGGTTTTCCGCGGCTTGGTCTCGTCCACCCGCCCACGCCGCTGGAGCCGATGAAGCGGCTGAGCGCTTATCTGGGCGGGCCGCGGCTGTGGGTGAAACGGGAGGATGCTTCGGGCGTGGGCATGGGCGGGAACAAGCTGCGCAAGCTGGACTATGTGCTGCACGAGGCCGTCGCCGCCGGCGCGGACACGCTGGTATCGGGCGGCGTGGTGCAGTCGAACAGCCAGCGGCAGGTCGCCGCGGCCGCGGCCAAGCTCGGGATGCAATGCCATCTGGCTGTCTACCACGGCCGGCTTGCGGCGCCAACGCGGGAGTACGGCACATCGGGCAATGCGTTGCTGAATCGACTGTTCGGCGCCTACATGCATGATGTGCCCTGGACGGGAGACCGCAATGGCGCCATCGAATCCCTGGGAGAACAACTACGCCAACAGGGCAGGCGGCCCTATGTCGTTCCGTACGGCGTCTCGAACGCGCTGGGCGCCGCAGGCTATGCGTCGGCGATAGCCGAGATCGCCGCGCAATCGTCAGTGGCCGGTTTCCGTCCATCCGCCATCGTGCATTGCACCGGCAGCGGCGCGACGCAGGCCGGCCTCGTGATCGGGGCGTCGATGGCGCTCGAGGACACGCAGGTGATCGGGATCGACATCGACGCGGAGCCGGAGCGGGTGCGCGCGGACGTCATTAAACATGCACGAGCCGCGGCCAAACTGCTCGATACCTTGTTCGATGAATCGAATGTCGACGTCGTGGCGGGCCACGCCGGCCCCGCTTACGGCATTCCACACCAGGCGACGATCGAAGCGATCAAACTGGCCGGCTCCCTTGAAGCGCTGATTCTGGATCCGGTGTATTCGGGCAAGGGCCTGGCCGGCTTGCTGGCGCTCGTGCGCGCCGGGCGCTGGCGCGCGGACGAGGACGTCGTCTTCATCCATACCGGCGGCACGCCGGCCCTGTTCGCCTACCAAAGCGGGCTGGCCATTTAGCCGCTTTTGCGCCGGCATGGCAGCGCTCGCGGCGGCATGCGCGGCATAGCCGGAACGCGGCGCATGATCACATGCGGCGGATCCGTACGGCTTGCGCGCGATTCAGCCGCGCCGCTTCCTGCTCAGCGTAGTCCCGTTCTCCCGGTTCATACGCCCCCTCGTAAAGGCATTTGCTCCGGTTCCATTTGCATTCGTCGCTTACCCGGCTAACGCGGCGATCGGGTTCGCCCGGACCGGCCGAAGAGCATCCGGAAACAATGACGGCAATCAATAGCGCCAGGCCGCATCGGCTCAACGTTTGAATAGACATTTCACTCTGGCCTTACAGAGCTGCGGTAGTCCATTTTATAGCAAGCCTTTGGAGCCGTCCCAACCGGCAATGCACAGCTTGGCAGTGCGCACAGCGAAAGCTGCGGGCCTTGGCAATACGCGCAGCGGACACTGCGGGCTTGGGCATGCGCGAACCAGGCTTGATCCGATGCGGCAAGCTAAGGAGCTTCCGGCTGCTCTTCAACCGCCGCGGCGGAAGCCAAGCGCTCGATACAGGCAAGATCCAATTGCGCAACTGCGCGCTCGATTTGCCGAAGGAAGGCTGCGGCATCCGGATATAGGCGCAGGTGCTCGGCCAGCCATTGCTCGATCCGGGTGATTTCCCCCGACTTGGCGTATTGCGCCAGGTCTTGCAAAAACGGCTGGATGGAAAGCGGCGCGGCGACGAGAGCGCCTTCGGCCGCTTCAGGAACAACTCGAGGTTCGCATGCCGGCTGGAAGGTCTCCGCCGACAGGGCGGGCACAACGACCTGGAAACTGAAGCGCGCCCCCCTGCCGGGAGCGCTGTCCAGCCGCAGCTCCGCATCCATGTTCTGCACGATGTTGCGGGCAATATGCAAACCCAATCCGACGCTCCCCTGGCGCCGGTGGTCCTGCTGGAATGCGCCGAACACCCCGGCCTGGCGATTGGCGGAAATACCGGGCCCATTGTCCTGCACCGCGAAATCGAGCGCGGCATGCTTGCCTTGGGGCGCGCTCGCCAGCGCCAGGACCACCTTGCCCTGCCTAGTGAATGCCGCGGCATTGGCGATCAGGTTCAGCAACACCTGGGACAAGCGCCGGCCGTCCGCCCACACGCGCACCGGCAAAGGCGAGCCCGCTTCGATGGCGAAATGATTCCCATGCTGCCGGCACAATGCCCGCCCCTGCTCCGCCAGCCCTTCGATGAAAGCCTGCATGTCGAGCGGGTCGGGGTGGATATCCAGCGGCTTGAGATCCTGCGCGGCATATTCCAGCAACTCGTCGATCAGTGATATCTGGTAATCCGTGCTGCGTTGAATCGCACTTAGATGGGACGCATGGCCGGACGGAATCACGGGCCGCAGCAGATCGACATAGCCTTTTATGGTGGCGGCGGGCGCCCTCAGATCGTGGCTGATATAGCCCAGGGCTTCCGTCTGCCGACGGGCGCGGCACCGCGCCCTGTCGTAGCACAACAGTGCAAAAATAGTCGATCCGAGCACAGGCAATGCCAGCGCCAGCAAGGGCGTGAGCCGGGTGACCCAGTACCGGTTGTCCGTCGCGTCAAAATCCACGGACAGATCGAGCTGCGAATAATACAGAAGCCGCAGCACCGTGCAGAAACCAACGGCATAGAACAGCCAGGCCATTGCACGCTGGCTGCCGCGTGCATCCTGGCCCATATTCATGAGCAAGGTCGTGGCGCTGCCGAACATCAAGGAAATCCACGCGATCGCGACCAGCAGGATACGAATCCAGGGGTCGGGATAATGAATGTGGAAAACATACACCCCCACCGTTGCGATCAATACCGGCGCCAGCGCCGGCGCGAGCCCCGCTGAAAGCCCGCACAGCAGTCTGGTCGAACACCAGTACATCGCCAGCCCGAGCATGATCAGCGCATTGGGCACGGTAAGTTCCAGCTCTTGCGGCAGACCAGTCTTGGCAAAGAAAACAATACAGCCGGCCGCGATCAGCAGCGTGCCCAATTGCCAGGCCTTGGCCGCCGCGACGTCGGTACTCGGCAGCCAGCGCTGGATCAGGATGAAGACCCCGCCATTGGCAAGAATGGTTAGCGCCGCGGCAATGAGTATCGTTCTGGTATCCAAGGCAGATTTCCGATACATCCGGAGGCGGACGTATCATTTAGAGAGAATCGCTATATTCTCACAGACTGTTCCCGGCCGCATCGTAGCGCAGTCTCTTCGGGCGATACCGGCCCGCAACACCCGCCCTTCGGCATGCCGCTTGCTCCCCTCCCACGCAACACGCGACGCAAGACACCTCACCGGAGAGCAGCAATGACCCAGGATAAATCCCATCAAGGCGGAGCCAGCCCTTCTTCCACCAAACCCGCAACGCCCAAGCCGCTGCGCGGGGAACACAGCGACACCGGCACGGAAAGGGATTTATTGCCCGAGCTGGGATTGAAGCGGCCGGCTCCGCCCAACGCCTCACGCGCGGAAGCTACGGGAAATAAGGCGACCCGGTTCGACGGCAACCCGAACCCGAAAGGCGAGGAAACAGGCGTGCTGGGTCCAAAGGATGATACGCCCGCCTTCCTGGAAAAGAAGCCGGGGCCCGGCGCCGGCCGCAAGTAAGCCTGTGGTGCAACGCCAGGCCCGGAACAGCCAGCCGGCTCGCCGAAAGGCCAAGGATGCTACCGGCCCCCTGGCGGATTCGTATCAATCCAGCTGGATATTGGACTCCTTCGCCACTCTCTTCCATTTGGCGATATCGTCGACGATCACTTTATGGAATTCCTGTGGCGAGCTGGCCACCACCGCGCCCCCGAGCTGGGCGAGCTTCTGCACCATGGCGGGGTCTTTCAGGGCTTTGACGGAAGCGCCGTGCAGCTTTGCCACAACCTCATCCGGCATGCCTTTGGGACCGAGCAGGCCGTTCCAGGCCTGAGCGTTATAGTTCTCGATGCCGGCCTCTTTGAAGGTCGGAACTTCAGGCAGTTCGCTGGACCGCGTTTCGGCGGCGATAGCAATCGGCTTGAGCTGCCCGTTGCGAATGAAAGGCAGTTCCGCGGCGATGGGCTCCCAAATCATGGCCACCTGGCCGCTGATCACATCGGTGAATGCGGGGCCGGCTCCCTTGTACGGAACATGCAGCACATCGACCTTGGCGATGGATTTGAACAATTCCATGGCAAGATTCCCCAGCCCGCCCGTACCCGATGATGCGTAGGTATAAGTGTCGGGCTTGGCCTTCAGCTCTGCAATGAGGCCTGCCATGTCGTTCGCCGGAAATGATTTCGTCACGCTCAGAACGCCGGGAACGGTCTCGATCAGCGTAATCGGGGTGAAATCGGAGACGGGATCGTAAGACAATTTTTTGTAGACGGCCGCGTTCGACCCATGTGTGCTCGATGACGCGAGCAACAGGGTGTATCCATCAGGCGCTGAATCGGCGACATAGCGGGTGCCGATCGAGCCGCCCGCGCCCGCCTTGTTTTCGACCACGATGCTTTGCCCCAGCTCGGCACCGAGGCGATCGGCAAACAAGCGGCCAATGATGTCGGCCGTTCCGCCGGGAGCAAAAGGCACGATCATGCGTATCGGCTTATCCGGATAGGCCGCATCGGCCGCGGCGGACAGAGAGAAACTCAAGACGGCGAGACTGCCGGCGAGCAATGCGCGTAAAGGCTTGGATAACATATTGAACTCCTTCAATTGGTATGGATTTGAAAACGGTGCTGCAACCACTGTCCCACTAAACCGGCTATGTCTTTGCTATTGCGATCGAGCATCATGAAGTGGGAATTCCCTCGAATGCCCAGGCCGGGCAAATCAATTTCCGAGGTCTGCACATGCTGTCCCAGCTCAGAGAGAAACGCCTGCGCCGTGTGGCGGTACGAGCTCCAGATCTCGCTGCAAGCGATATAGTCGCCCCATAAAAACAGCTGCGGCGCCTTGGCGCCGTCGGCGCGATCGGGCATGCCGGTGGGCTCTATCGCAACGACGGCCTGGACCAGCTCAGGGCATTTCTGCGCCAGTTGCAGGGCATAACCGCCCCCCTGGCTATGCCCGACAATGATGCAAGGGCCGACCTCGCGCACCAAGGCCATGTAAGCGCTTAGCTCCAGGTCCATATGGCCCAGCCATCGGGGCACGAACTGCTTCGCAAACAGATCGAAGGCATCCACCGGAAACTGCTGCCCGCCGTAGGGCTTGCGCGCCGCCGGCTCGTCCGCGTATGTCCCAGGCTCTCCGATTCTGAAAATCGACCAGGCTTCTTCCCGGCTGCGGTACACAGGCGGATCGCCCCTTTCCCCGTCTCTCACCAACCACGGAGAGCGCCCCCTTTCGGGACCGTCGGACACCAGCACATCGAAGCCCATCCGCAAGAAATGCCAGAGCCAGCCGTCACGGCCATCCGGCGTCGCCTCCCATTGACTCCCGCACATGCCGCCGCCATGCCAGAGCAATATTGGGTAGGGGCAACGCGGCTCCGCAAGGCGATACTCCTGCACATAGAGTTGCCCGACGATATAGCTTCCATTCATATCCACGATGCGTGCAGCCGCTGCCGGCACGATTTGCCGATTCAGCACAGGCAGCCCGCTCATCGTGACACTGGTTCCGCCGACGTAATAGCTCTTGACCGAGCGCAGGGTAACTGTTCCTTCTTGCACTGGTTTCTTGTATCCTTCTGTAGGCCTGATGTGTTCCAGAGCAACGGAATCCCATCGTTTGAAGCCCATTGCCGAAAGCCCATCGCTCGAATAAGGGAATGCTATTCCACTAAACTAGGGCTTGCGTGCAATTGTCTACCATGCTGTGCCGGAACAGCACAGCATGCCGTCCGAAGGGAGAGGAGGACGCTATGCAGATAAAGTGGCTCGAAGATTTCGCCGCATTGGCGAAATCGCCTTCGCTCATCCAGGCGGCTGAAATGCGCAATGTCACTCACCCGGCTTTCGGGCGCCGAATCCGGGCGCTGGAGGACTGGGCAGGGGTGCCGCTGCTCGAGCGGAAATCCAGCGGCGTATCGTTGAATCCGGCAGGCCGCGCATTCCTGGTGTCCGCGTTGGAAATACTGGATATATTGCGCGAGACTCACAAGACGCTTCAGCAGCCCGGCTACGAACGGATGCATAAGGTACGCTTTGCTTCGGGCCGCACACTGTCGCATTCCGTCCTGCCACGGCTGCTGTCCCGGCTGCGCGACGCTATTCCTCCATTCCAGTCGCAGGTCACGACGACCAGCCTGCAGTATGGCATCGAGATGCTGACGGACGGAGAGGCCGATTTCCTCCTTTGCCATGCCCATGAGTCGCTGCCGGATAAAATCGACAGCCGCGACTATATGCACTTGGGCGTCGGGCGCGACAAACTGGTGGCCGTCAGCGCCCCCTTGTCAGGAACACACCCCCGCTACCAGGTTCCCCGCACGCCCAACGATGCCGCAGTGCCCTTTCTTGATTTTGCGCCGGCAATGTCGCTCGGGCGCATCCTGCGCAGCAGGCTCTACACGATTTGCCCAGGGGAAAAGCTGAATGTCGTGTACGAGTCGGATCTGGCGGAAGCGATTCATGCCATGGCGCGCGAAGGCGTCGGCCTGGCATGGCTGCCGCTGTCTCTGGTGCGCAGCGACCTGGAGCACGGCATCATGGTGCGCGCGGATTCGACAGCGTCCGACATCGACATGGACATTCGCCTGTACCGATCCAGGCAGAACCCAAAACCTGTGGTCCGAAGCATATGGGCCAGTCTGCAGTAATCGATAGTGCCGCCATGCGGCGCTGACCGCTACCCATCGAACAGGCGCTGAGCCGGAGCATGATAGCCCCGGACCGCCGGCCGGCGGTCTTTACCGGCAGTCTTTATCGACCTTATTGATTAAACCCCCTTCAAAACGAGCGGGCTGTTATCCGCCATACAGAATAAAAACTTCCTGCCTCCGAACGGCTATACGCCTGTTGGTTGGGCCATACAGCGGGGGGCGTAGAGCCCTTGGCCGGCTATACGTTCGACCGATGTAACAAATCTGCAATGTATTTATCATTTTCTTCAAGAGAGCCTGTCGATGGCCGCGGCGGCGATGCAGGGCGAGCCGCCGCGCCGCAGACGCGGGCGCTATGCAAAAACGAGGTTGCGGATAGCAGTCTGAATGCCGCGTGGGACGGGGTTATGCAAACTGAAGGAAAGCCGGAAGCACCGGCGCGGCGCCTGCCATGGCGCGGCCTCGGTGCATGGAACCTGTATTTCTTAGCGAAATTGGGGCTGCTGTGGGCGGGAGTGCTGAACTTCCACCCGCTGCCCAATATCGCCTTTGCCGCCGGCCTGCTTTTACCGCTGCCTGGAAAATGGCTGCCACGCTTGCGCCAAGTCGTGGCAATCCCCATCGGGGCCGGCCTTTTTTATTACGACACCTGGCTGCCGCCCATTGGCCGCCTGGCCGAGGCCATGCATGACATCGCCGGCTTGTCCGCGGACTATCTCATGGAGTTCGCCGCGCGGACAGTGGACTGGAACATGGCGGCGGCTGCGCTGGCCTTGTGGGTGGCCTATCTGTTTCTATCGCAGTGGCTGCGGCTCAGCGTCTTCACGGTCCTGGCGCTGGCTTACATCGCGCTGCCCGACGTGCCTGTGTATGTCGATACCGGCAACGTTGCCCAGGCGGCGGCAACCGGCCCAAGGCCCCTGCCAGCCGCTCCCGCGCCATCGGTCCGGGCGTCGCCCGAACCCGTGCCCGTGGCGGCAAGCGCGGACCTGCTGGACCAGTCGGCGCCGCCAACGGACGAAAACCTGAATGCCTATCTACAGGCCTTTTACCGCCAACAGGAAAAACGCCAGACGGACTTCCCCGGGGACGCGCAGAATATGGACGCCTTCGATATCCTGGTGCTGAATATCTGTTCCCTGTCCTGGTCGGACCTGGACGCGGTCCAACTGCGCGACCATCCCTTGTTCGGCAAGATGGACATCATCTTCAAGAACTTCAATTCAGCCACCTCGTACAGCGGACCGGCCAGCTTGCGGCTGCTGCGGGCCAGCTGCGGCCAGACCTCGCATGCATCGCTGTACCAGGAACCGTCGGCGCATTGCTATCTGTTCGAGAACCTGAAAGCGCTCGGCTATACGGTCGACCTGGCGCTCAACCATACCGGCGACTACCAGGGGTTTCTGGAAGCCGTGCGCGGCCAGGGCCAGATGCCGCCGCCGGCCGGCGACCAGGATGCATTGCCGCGCGCCTTGGTCGCGTTCGACGGATCGCCGATCAGGCGCGACATCGACGTGCTGACCCAGTGGCGGCAAATCAGGGAAAAAACCGGCGCCTCCCGGGCGGCCATGTTCTACAACACCGTCACCTTGCATGACGGCAACCGCTATATCAAGCCCGACGGCGGCACTTTGCGGGCCGACTATCGCAGCCGCGCCCAGATGCTGCTCGACGAGCTGGCGAGCTTCGTCGGCCAGCTCGAGCGCGAGGGCCGGCCCACGCTGCTCATGCTGGTCCCCGAACACGGCGCCGCGCTGCATGGCGACCGGATCCAGATTTCCGGCCTGCGTGAAATACCGAGCCCCGACATCACCCACGTGCCCGTCGCCATCAAGCTGATCGGCGCGAAAACCAGGCCGCACAAGGGCCCCGTCTATATCAGCCAAAGCAGCAGCTATCTGGCCCTGTCGGAACTGGTCGCCCGCCTGCTGCGCGAGCGTGCTTTCTCCACCGAGGGCCTGGACCTGGAAACGCTGGCGGCCGGCCTGCCCCAGACCGCCGAGGTATCGGAAAACCAGGCCGCTATCGTCATGCGCTACCGCGACCGGCCGTATATCCGGCTGGCCGATTCCGGCTGGCAGCCCTATCCCCAATAAACCGTCTCACAGCGAGGTGACGCCCATGTTCTATGCCCCTTCTGCACTTGCGCAAGACGATATCGCCGCGCTGCAAGAGTGCCTGCGCCTGCCGGAGCTGCCCTATGTGGACTTCTCCCTGGAGGCGGAACGGCAGGCTGTGCTGGACAGCTGGCCCTTGCTGCGCGAACTTTATCCCCACCCCGCTGAGGACCCATCCTTATGAAAAGCATCGTGTTCTGCGGCGTGCGCGGGGGGACCGGCACCACGTCGACCATGGCGGCGATCGGCCAGGCCTTGCACGCGCTCGACGAAAAGGTCCTGATGATAGATCTGGCTCCCAGCAACTTGCTGAACCTGCACTTCGGGGGATCGCCGACCGAGACCAAAGGCTGGGCGCGCGCGCTGGTCGATGGGCGCCCCTGGCATGAAGCCGCCACGGAATTGCAGCCCGGATTGCATGTGCTGCCCTTCGGCCTGCTGAATCAGACCGAACGCCTGAGAGCGCCACAACTGCCGCGTTTGCTGTGGCAATCGGACGCCGCCCGCATGGCCGCCCTGCGGGCGCAATACAGCGTCGTCCTGTTCGACCTGCCCAGCACCGAAGTGACGAATTCCTCGGTCATGCTGCGCAGCGATCTGCAGATCGTGACGACCGAGGCCGACCCGGCCAGTTGCGCGTTACTGGCCAAGCTGCCGCCGGACAAGCGCAGGCATTACCTGATCACGCGCTATGACCCCGTGAGCCGGGTCCAGCGCGACATACGCCTGCTCTGGCAAAGCCGCCTGGGCCCGAACCTGCTGCCGCAAGTCATGCATCGCGATGCCTCGATGGTCGAAGCCCTATGCAGCAAGGCGCCCGTCGGCCGCTACCGCCCGGAAAGCCTGGCGGCGCAGGATGCCCAGCATATCGCGGCCTGGTGTCAAAGCCGGCTGCGCTCGCTGGAATGATCGCCGCGCGCGGCTATGCCGCCCTGCTTACCCCTCTGGCGCAATCCGCCTTGTCGCGCGACTACCGCTATTTCCGGGAACGCCAGGCTTCGGAGCCCGCCGCTTGCCTGTATGTGGCCTGCCTGGTGCTGGCGCGCAGCCTGCTGCGCCTGGAATCGCCCGCATGGCAGCAGATCCTGGGACCGGAGCGCGCCGCCTTCGATCATTTGAACCGGCGCGCTCTGCGGCCGGGAGATCCATTGCGTTATGCCATCCAGGCCTTGTGGCTGCTATGCGTGCGGCCCGCGGCCTGGGCCCGGCTATCGCGGCGGCTTGCGCGATTCGCCGCCATGCTGGATGGCGGGCTGCGGCGCGGCCAGTCCTGGCTCGCAGCCCGTTACGCCGGGTTCATGGACAGCCATGCCGTGCGGCAGGCGACGCCATGGCAAGACGCCTCCGCGCGCGCCGCGGGACACCGCCTGACCGTCGCCCGGCGCGCCGCCATGGTTGCGGGCCTGGCGCTGTCGGCGCCGTTGGCCGCCTGGTGCATTACCCAGCCTTTGAACTGGAACAGCCTGTTCATCTTCGTCCTGGCCTTATGGTGCCTGGCCCTGGTGATACGCCGCCTGCCCGGCCGCATGCCGGCGCTGATGCTGATCGCCTTGTCCGTGATCGTGTCCTGCCGCTACCTATGGTGGCGATATACGAGCACCCTGCATTGGGACGACCCGCTGGATGCCGGTTTCGGCATAGCGCTGGTCGTGGCGGAAACCCATTCATGGCTCGTGCTGATGCTGGGCTATATTCAGACCGCCTGGCCGCTGCGCCGCGAACCCACCCCCCTGCCGGCGGACACCGGTTCCTGGCCCAGCGTCGACCTGTTCATTCCCACTTATAACGAGGACTTGAGCGTGGTGGCGCCGACCGTGCACGCGGCATTGAACATGGACTGGCCCAAGGGCAAGCTGAAGGTCTACATCCTGGATGACGGCAAACGCGAAGCGTTCCGCGAGTTCGCCGCCGCTTGCGGCGCCGGCTACCTGACGCGCCCCGACAATCGCCATGCCAAGGCGGGCAACCTGAACCACGCCCTGGCCCGGACGGACGGCGAGCTGCTGGCGCTGTTCGATTGCGACCATGTGCCCGCCCGCTCGTTCCTGCAATTGACCGTGGGCGGCTTCCTGAAGGACCGCAGGCTGGCCCTGGTACAGACGCCGCACCACTTCTTCTCCCCCGACCCTTTCGAGCGCAATCTCGGGATTTTCCGTTCGCTGCCCAACGAGAACATACTTTTCTACGGGCTGATACAGGACGGCAACGACACCTGGGACGCCACATTCTTCTGCGGCTCTTGCGCCGTCCTGCGGCGTTCCGCCGTCGAAGAGATCGGCGGCTTCGCGGTCGAAACCGTGACCGAGGACGCGCATACCGCCCTGCGCCTGCACCGCGCGGGCTATGCCTCGGCCTACTTGCGCATACCGCAGGCGGCGGGCCTGGCGACTGAAAGCCTGGCGGCGCACATCGGCCAGCGCATGCGCTGGGCGCGCGGCATGGTGCAAATATTCCGCCGCGACAACCCCATGCTGGGCAAAGGCCTGTCGCTGGCCCAGCGGCTTTGCTACCTGAACTCCACCCTGCACTTCCTCGCCGGCGTGCCGCGGCTGGTCTATCTGCTTGCGCCGCTGGCCTTCCTGCTGCTGCATGCCTACATCATCTATGCGCCCGCCATCGCCATAGCGCTCTATGTGCTGCCCCACATGGCGCTGGCAGCCATCACCAATTCGCGCCTGCAGGGCAGATACCGGCATTCTTTCTGGAGCGAAGTCTATGAAACCGTGCTGGCCTGGTATATAGCCTGGCCCACGACGGCGGCCCTGATCATGCCCAGCAAGGGGCGCTTCAACGTCACCGCCAAAGGCGGCCAGATCGAAAAAACATACTTCGACTGGAAAATGGCCAGCCCCTATCTGCTGCTGGCCGCCCTGAACTGCGCCGGCCTGGGCTTCGGCTTCTGGCGCCTCGCCACGGGGCCCGCGGATGAGACGTTCACCGTGCTGATCACGATGGCATGGGTGCTCTATAACCTGACCATCATAGGAGTCGCCATCGCCGTGGCCACCGAAGCCGGCCAGGCGCGGCGCCGCAGCCGCGTCGCCACAGAGCTGCCCTGCAACCTGGCGCTGCGGGACGGCAGCAGCTACCCGGCGGTCCTGCTGGACTACGCCGATGACGGCGCCGGACTGCGTCTGCCGCGGCCCGGGCTGGTGCGACAGGACGATGCCGTGATGCTGACACTGCTGCATGGCGGCGGCGAGTATCTCTTTCCCGCCATGGTGCAGCGCGCCCAGGGCGACGCGGTGGATCTGGCGCTGGCGCCGATGGATGCCGGGCGGCACCGCGACTATATGCGCTGCACATTCGGCCGCGCGCATGCCTGGCTGGACTGGACCGATGGCTTTCCCGAAGACCGCCCGCTGCGCAGTTTCTTCGGCCTGGTGTCCATGTGCGGCCGCGGCTACGCGCAGCTCGCCCGGCACGCCCCCGAGCCGGCGCAACGCGTCCTGCGGCTGACCAGAACAACGGCGTATTGGGCGGCCTCGTTCGCTCCCCGCCCCATTCCTTCCCATGCAGCATGGGTGGAGGTGACACAACCATGAATGCGAATATCATGCGCGGCCTCGCCGCGGGCCTGCTGTTTTTCCTGGCGCCCCTGCAATCGCATGGCCAGCGCGGCGTTCCCGACCCGAACGCGCCCACGCACAGGCATAGTTATACATTCGAGCAACTGGGCCAGCCCAGCAACCTGACGCTATTGGGCATCCACAACGCGGAGCTCATCGAATTCCCGATGCGCCGCGACCGCATCGCGACCAAGGCCACCCTCGACCTCGTTTATACGCCCTCGCCCGCCCTGCTGCCCACGGTGTCCCAGCTGCGCGTGCTGCTGAACGAGGAATTGATGGCGGTGCTGCCCATCACCGCGGATCAGGCGGGCGAGCAAGTGCGCCGCAGCGTGCAACTGGACGCCCGCCACATCGCCGATTTCAACCGGCTGCGGCTGGAGTTCGTGGGCCATTACACCGCCACTTGCGAAGATCTGTCGCACTCCTCGCTGTGGCTGGACATCAGCCGCCGCAGCGGGCTGGTGCTGGAGGAGCAGACCCTGCTGGTGAAAGACGACCTGGCCTACTTCCCCGAACCATTCTTCGATTACCGCGCGCGCGAGCGGCTGTCGCTGCCCTTCGTCTTCGGCTCGGCGCCGAATATCAACATACAGAAGGCGGCCGGCATATTGGCGTCTTACTTCGGCGCGCGCGCGGGATGGCGGGGGGCGAATTTTCCGGTGCGCTTCAACGAGCTGCCGCAAAGCAATGCGGTGGTATTCGCGAGCAACGATCAGCGCCCCGATTTCCTGCAAGGCTACCCCAAGGTGGAGGCGCCAACGGTCGCCATGGTCAGCCATCCCGGCAATCCTTATGTGAAGTTGCTGCTGGTCCTGGGCAGGGACGAAAGCGACCTGATCCAGGCGGCGCTGGCTTTGGCCACCAACAGCCAGTTGCTGCGCGGTGACAGGGTGACCATCAAGTCGACGCCGCCGCTGCAGGCGCGCCGGCCCTACGATGCGCCCAATTGGACACGCACCGACCGGCCCGTGCATTTCTCGGATCTGCAGGAATTTTCCGATCAGTTTCAGGTCTCCGGCCTGCGGCCGCGCCCGGTGGAACTCAATCTGAATCTGCCCCCCGATTTGTTCGTCTGGCGCAACGCGGGCATCCCGCTGAACCTGAAGTATCGCAGCACGGCGCTGCCCGATGCGGGCGCATCGCGTCTGGACGTCAGCCTGAATGCGCAGTTCATTGCCAGCCTGCCTTTGAATGCGTCGGGATCGGCCGGCGATGGCCGCTTCCTGCGCCTGGCGCTCAAGCCGGGGGGAGGCGATCCCGGCGCCAGCGACGATATCGAGATACCCGCCATCAAAGTGGGGGCGCGCAATCAACTGCGGCTGGATTTCTCATATGCCAATGCGCCGGGCACGATAGTGCAGCAGGGGCAGTGCAGCACGCGCCTGCCGCAGTCGGCGCATGCCGCCATAGACGGCGATTCGACCTTTGATTTTTCCGGCTTCAAGCATTACATGGCCTTGCCGGATTTGCACGCCTTCGGCAGCGCGGGCTTCCCTTTCAGCCGCCTGGCCGATTTGTCCGAAACCATGGTGGTCGTACCCGCGGAGGCAAATCCCGATCAGGTAGGCCTGCTTCTGGACATGCTGGCGGGCATCGGCGCGCGCACCGGCTATCCCGCCACGCACTTTCAACTGACCAGCGATTGGAGCCAGGCGGTGGCCGCCGACGCCGATGTGCTGGCCCTGGGCCCCATGCCGGCGGAACTGCGCGGGCAGCCCGACAGCCACAGCTTGTTCGACATCACCAAGCGCTGGCTGAAGCAATCGCGCATCTATGGCTTCATGTCGGCGCATGCGGCCGATGTCCCGTCCGAGCCGCCTCCTGCGATGCCGCAGGCGTTCATGGCGTCAGCGGCGCCCATCGCGGCGATCGTCGGCTCCGAATCGCCTTTCCATGCCAAGCGCAGCGTGGTCAGCCTGCTGGCGAGCACATCGGAAGACTATGCCTTGCTGCGGCAAGCCCTGGCCGATCCGGGGCAGCGCCTGGCCATGAAAGGCTCGGTGGCCATCGTCCGCGACTCGGGCGTATCCAGCGACATGGTGGGCCCCGTTTACTATGTCGGCAGCCTCCCATGGTGGACGCGCCTGTGGTTCCATATGTCGGATAGTCCATGGTGGCCCGTCGCCGCGTCCTTCTTGCTGATGCTGATACTGGCCGGCGCCGCCTGGCGGGGGCTGCGCCGCATCTCGCAGCGGCGGCTGCGGCGGCAGCCCGAAGACCGGGCATGAGAAGGCTGCGTCTGCTGGCCTTGGCGCTGCTCTTCTGCTGGGCGGGAGCGGCGCCGGCCCAGAATGAACCGCCCCCCGGCGTGGACCCGCGCCTATGGCTGGTGCAGCAGATCCGTCTCGGCGAGGCCCTGCATCGCGACGAGCTGGCCCGCGATGCGCTGGCGCGCCTGTATCAGATATCGCCGCGCGATCCCATGGGCCTGGAGGCCGAAATACGCCGCGCGATCCGCCTTGGGGAACAATCGGCCGCGACGGCCTTGCTGGCGGAACTGGGCAAGCGCGCTCCGGGATCCTTGCCCTACCGTCGCGCGAAACTGCTGGTTGAATTGCAAGGCGAAACACAGCGCAGCGCCCTGCAACAGGCGCGGCTGCTGGCTTCCGCAGGGCGCCTGGACCAAGCCCTGGCCATTTACGACGGCCTGTTCAACGGCCTGATTCCCACCCTGGAATTGACGCTGGAATACTGGAAGCTGCGCAGCCGGCTGCCGGGCGGCGCCGCGCCCGCCTTGGCCGCCCTGCTGGAAACGGACAAAGAATATCCCCGCCACACGCCCTTGCGGCAAACGCTGGTGAACCTGTTGTTTGCGCTGGACCGCGACGACGAAGCGCTGGCGGTTCTGCACGAATTGGCGCGCGAGCCTCTGGCGCGCAGCGCAGCGGCCCAAAGAGAGCTGGAGTTTCTCAGCGCCCAGCCCCCCAGCGAACTCACCGCCCGGCGCTGGCGGGACTATATGGCGCTTTATGCCGGCACCTCCAGCTATGATTCGGCGCTGCGCTTGCAGGCGGCGCTGCAGCGTTTGCTGGACGACCCCGCATGGCAGGCGGGCCAGCGGGGGCTTGCGCTGGTCGAAGCAGGGAAGAACCAGGAAGCCGAGATCGAACTGAAGCGCGGACTGCAGGCCTACCCCGGCGACGCCAAGCTCCTGGGCGCCTTGGGGCTGGTCTACATGCGCAAGGGCCAAAGGGCGTTGGCGCTGCGTTACTTCGAGCAAGCCCGCGACAAAGAAAGCAACGGCTTCCATGCGGACAAGTGGGCCGCGCTGATCAACTCGACCCGTTTCTGGCTGATCCTGGATCAGGCGGAAGCCAGCGCGCAGCGGGGCCTGTGGGCCCGGGCGCAAGAGCTGTATCTGCAAGCCCACCGCCAGGATGCGAGCAATCTGGAAGCGTTGCTGGGCCTGGGAGATGCCGCGCAAGGCTTGGGCGACACAGCGCAGGCGGAGCGCTATTACCGGCAGGCGCTGCGCCTGGACCCAAGCAGCGCGCGGCCCGCGCGCCGGCTCATCAATCTGTATGAGGCCGAGCCGGAAAAGGTGACAAGCTTCATCGACAGCCTGCCGCCGGCCGCGCGCCAGCCGTTTGCCGGCCTGCGCCGCCGCCTCGAGCTGGACCGCCTGACTGAAGCAGCCAAGACGGCGCTGGCGGAAAACAGGTTGCGCCAGGCTGCTGAGCTGCTCAGCCGCGCCCGCGAAATCGATCCCGACGATGTCTGGACGGGCTATAGGCTGGCCACGACCAGGCAGCAACTGGGCGATGGCGCCGGCGCGCTGGCGGTGTTCGAGGATATTCTGCGCCGTCATGCGCAATCGGCGGAGGCGCGCTATGCGCACGCGCTTTTTCTTTCCTCGCGCGATCAGCATGGGCAGGCGCTGCAAAGCCTGCACGCCATACCCGAGCGGCAATGGACGGATAACATGCGCGAGCTTGCCGCGCGCCTGGAACGGCAGCGGCGGCTGGCGCATGCGGATGCGCTGCGCGCGGCGGGCGACGAAGCCCAGGCGGTCGCCTTCCTGCGCCGGCAGCCGGCCGACAGCGCCGTCGATCACCGCCTGGCCGACTGGGCCCAGCAGCGCGGCGATTATCCCCAAGCCCACGCCGCCTACGAGCGGATACTGAGCCGCGATCCCGACGACCTGGACGCCCGGCTCGGCCAGATAGAGGCATGGCTGGACGAGGGTCGCAAGGACAAGGCCGCACAGGCGCTGGGCGCCGGGCCGCTGGACCGGGCCGCGGACGCCAGCGTGAATCAGCGGCGCCGCTATGCCAATGCGCTGGCCGCCGCGGGCGACCTGGCCAAGGCCCGCGCCCTCATGCATCGCCTGGTCTCGACGCAGCAAGAGCCCGATGCCCTGCTCAAGCGCGACGCCGCCCGCCTGATGAGCGATCAGGATCCGCAGCAGGCCTTGCGGCTCTATGCGCAAGCCATGCAGGACAACGGCATACTGCCGGCGGGCGCGGGTCCGGACAGCGACGCCTACACCCGCGCCACCCGCGCCGACCCGGCGGACGACTGGCTGAGGCGCAGCCTGCGCCGCGACGTCGAAACGCTTTATCAGCGCCAGAACCCGAGCATCACGCTGCATAATGAGTTCTGGGGCAGGACCGACGGAACGGCGGGCTATTCCGATCTCAAGGCCAATACCACGATTCTGCAAGGCGAACTGCCCTACAAAGGCGGCCAGGCGTTTTTCCGCGTCGAGCATGTGATCATGGACGCCGGCCGCTTCAGCACCGGCAGCGACGGCAGGCACGACGAATATTTCGGCACCTGTGCGCTGCAGGCCTGTCCCGGAGGTTCGCAACGCGCCCAGGGCGTGGGGCTGGCGCTGGGTTGGCGCAATGACAAAATAGAAGCCGACATCGGTGTGACGCCCCTGGGCTTCAAGGTCGTGGACGTGGTGGGCGGCCTGACCTACCGCGGCAAGCTGGGCTCGGTGGGATGGTCGCTGACCGCCTCGCGCCGGCCCATGTCCAATTCCCTGCTGTCATACGCCGGCACGCAAGATCCCAACACAGGGCTGGTTTGGGGCGGCGTGCGCGCCACGGGCGTCAACCTGGGCCTCAGCTGGGACCAGGGGGGGCCGAACGGAGTCTGGGCCAACCTGGGCTACCAGCGCCTGACCGGCAAGAATGTGGCAAGCAACCAGCGCGTCCGCTTGATGGCGGGTTATTACCGGCGCCTCATCGACACGCCCGACCGGCGGCTGACCGCCGGCGTCAATGTCATGGCCTGGCACTATGACAAGGATCTGGGCGGCTACACCCTGGGCCAGGGCGGCTATTACAGCCCGCAGCGCTATTACTCGCTGTCGCTGCCGCTGCGCTATTCCTGGCGCAATGAAAACTGGACATACACCCTGGGCGGCTCGGTGTCGGTGTCCCATGCCAAGAGCAAGGCCAGCCCGGACTATCCCTTGAAAAACAAGCTGGCGGGCTTGCAAGGATCCGGGGTGGACGGGACGTCTTCCGCGGGCAGCAGCAACGGCACCGGCTATTCGCTGTTCTTCCAGGCGGAGCGGCGCATCAGCCGGCATCTCGTGCTGGGCGCGGGCATAGACATACAGCGCTCGGACGACTACGCGCCCAGTCGTGCCATGCTCTATCTGCGTTATTCATTCGAGCCATGGAGCGGCAACCTGCCGCTGCCGCCCAGCACGCTGGAACCATATGCCGAGTTCAGATAAGCCGCGCCCGGCCGGCAGCCCGCCGCAGGCACGGCAAGCGCCGTTATGACCGGACGCTATGTCGACCTGTCAAAAAGATAGTTCGGCCTGCACGGACCGCTGTCTACAATCTGCAGGTCCCATCCCGAAAGCATGCCATGCCGCCTACCATCCTGGATTTGTTCATCGCCGCGTTTGGCCAGAGCCTGTTGATGGTGGGCGCGGCCGGCCTGCTCGCCGCTTTGCTGGGCCTGCCCTTGGGTCTGCTGCTGCATGCCGGCGATCGCGCGCTGTCGAACACGCTGTCCTCCGGCCGCATGTTCGCCGTGGTATGCGCCGCGCTGCGCTCGGGCCCGGTCGTCATGGCGCTGGCGATCGCCGCGCCGCTGGCGCAGCATGCCTTGAGCGGGGAAGCCGGCCTGGGCGCGGCCATTGCGTCGCTGACCGTCATCGCCACTCCCTTTCTTGCCTTGCGGGTGCGGAACGCGCTCAACGCCGCGGATCGCCGCGACATGGAAACGGCGCGCCGCCGGGGCGCCGCGAAACAAAGGCTGCTTCTCCCAGCGCCGTTGCCGCAGGCGTTCCCATCCATCGTCCGGGCGCTGGGCCTGATGCTGGCGGCCCTGGTGGGCTATTCGAGCATCGCGGGAGCGCTGTTGGGCCTGGGCCTGGGCGATCTCGCGCTGCGCCAAGGCTATCAGCAATTCCAGCCCATGGTCATGCTGTCGGCGGCGATCGCATCGGTGGCGCTGGCGGAAACAGCGCAAGCCATGGGAAATCTGTTGGCGGCGCGCCTTCAGAGCGGGCCCGGCATCGCCCACCGGCCCGCAGCGCACCGGCTGCCGCCGCGGTAGACTATCCGGGTGCAAGTCTCGGCCCGGATGGATGCCTCACCATGGATGACCAAGTAATAGCCGCGATGGCGCGGTGGCCCAATGTGCCGGCCGTATATGGCTGGCTGTCCCTGACCGCGCGCGGAGAGTGGCGCCTGCATCCGCGCGGCGAGGCGCTGAACGATTCGGGCAGCCCGGGCGAAGCCATTACCAGTCCGCCCATACTGCAATTCATCGGGCGCAACTATGCCGGCGATGAAAAAGGCCGCTGGTATTTCCAGAACGGCCCGCAAAGAGTCTATGTGCGGCTGGACGCCGCGCCTTACATCCTGCACACGACCAGCGAGCCCGCGGACGGCGGAGGCTTGCGCACTCACAATGGCTTGGCCGTGACCGCTGTGTCGGGATGGTGGCTGGACAGCGAGGGCTATTTGTATGCGCGCACCGAGCACGGTCCGGCATTGGTCGCGGGGCGCGACCTGGCGGCGGTCATGGCCATGCTGCAGACGCCGGACGGTCCCGACATCATGGACAGGTTGGCGCAGGGGCCGGTCGCCGCGGACGCGATCCCGGTGGGAGCCGACGGCGCGCCGCTAAACTTCTGCCCGGCGAAGGACATTCCCGCAGTGCTGGGCTTCGAGAGATATCCGCAGCCGGATCGGGTCGCGCCAGACCGCGTCGCGCCAGACCGGAACGGGCCGGCCAAAGGCGGCCCCGGCAAAGACGCATAACAAGCTAGAATCATTTCTGTCGCACACTACGCACACTCTTGCGCGCTTTGGGTAGAATCTTTCCATGACAGCCGATGCTCCGAATTTCTACTTTCCCGCCCCGCGCCTTCAAAAGTTCTGCAGCCAGTGCGCGACGCCCATTACCCACCGCATCCCGCCTGACGACAACCGCGTGCGCGACGTGTGCGACCATTGCGGCGCGGTGCACTACCAGAACCCCCGCAACGTCGTAGGGGTATTGCCCATCTGGAATGAAAAGATACTGCTTTGCCGGCGCGCCATAGCCCCCCGGTACAACACCTGGACCTTGCCCGCCGGCTTCATGGAGCTGGGCGAAACCACCGCCCAGGGCGCCATGCGGGAAACCCAGGAAGAGGCGGGCGCGCAAATCAAGCTGGGGCCGCTATACACCATCATCGACGTGCCGCATGCGGAGCAGGTGCATTTTTTTTTCCTGGCCGAGGTGCTCAGCGCCGAGCTGTACCCGGGCCCGGAAAGCCTGGAAGCCGCCTTTTTCGATGTACAGGACATCCCCTGGCAGGATCTATCCTTCCGCACGGTCATCACAACGCTGAGGCATTATGTGGAAGACCGCAAGACCGGCCGCTTCCCCGTGCATCACTATGACATCCCCCATCCTCCGCCGAAATAGAAGGCCATCGTGGCAAGCTTGACCTGGCTAGACGACACGACACCGTTTCCGGATCCCGACATGGCTTTGCCGGAAGGCCTGCTGGCCGCGGGTTCGCGGTTGTCCATACAGCGTCTTACCGATGCCTACAGCAAGGGAATATTCCCCTGGTTCAACCAGGGCGACCCGGTATTGTGGTGGAGCCCCGATCCCCGCATGGTGCTCGCCTGCGAGGATTTGATCATTTCGCACTCGCTGGGCAAGAAGCTGCGGCAGATCGCCCGCAACGAATCCGATCCCGAGGCCCGGATACGCGTGACGACGGACGCCGCCTTCGCGTCCGTGATCGCGGCCTGCGCCGCACCGCGCGCCAGCGAACGCAACACCTGGATATCGCCCGCGGTGCAAAGCGCCTACCTTGCCTGGCACAAGGCCGGTGCGGCCCATAGTGTGGAAACATGGCTGGACGGACAATTGGTCGGCGGCCTGTACGGCGTCTGCCTGGGCCGCTTTTTTTTCGGCGAATCCATGTTCAGCCGCGCCAGCGACGCCAGCAAGATCGCGCTGTCCTATCTGGTGGCTTTTCTTCAACGGCATGGCATACGGCATATAGACTGCCAGCAGCAAACCCGCCACCTGGCCAGCATGGGCGCGAGGCCCATCAGCCGCCGCGCGTTCATGGCCTTGCTGGACCAGGCTTTGCAGCATCCCGCGCCGGTGTGGAGCGCGGGCCGCATCCTGCATACGGGCGAACTTGCAACGATGGCTTGAATAAAGCCATAATGGTCCAGCATCGCATCCCCGAGTCCGCCATGAGCCACCCGAACGAGCCAGGCTTCGCCACCCTGCAGTTTTATTCGACCGCAGTCTATCCATGCAGCTATCTACCCGGGCTGAATGCGCGCTCCCAGGTCGCGGCGCCCACCCACCTGATCGATACAGCCACGTATTCCAGGCTGGTCGAACAGGGTTTCCGCCGCAGCGGCCTGTTCACATACCGGCCTCACTGCGACAACTGCGGGGCCTGCCTGCCCATCAGGGTGGACGCCCAGCGCTTCCAGCGCGGCCGCACGCACCGCAAAATATGGGCCCGCCATGGCCGGCTGTCCGCGCGCTCCCTACCGCTGCACTGGAGCGACGAACACTTCGATCTGTATCGGCGCTACCAGCAGGGGCGCCATCCGGGCGCCGGCATGGACGAAGACAGCCGGACGCAGTACACGCAATTCTTGCTGACCAGCCGCGTGGAAACGCAGATGGTGGAATTCAGGCTGCCGACGGGCGCGCTGCAAATGGTTGCCATCATAGACGTGCTGGAAACCGGCTTGTCCGCCGTATACACGTTTTTCGATCCCGAGACCCGGGGCAGCCTGGGCACCTACGGGGTATTGTGGCAGCTGGAGCAATGCCGCAGCCATGGCCTGCCCTGGCTCTATCTGGGCTACTGGATAGAAGAAAGCCGTAAAATGTCGTATAAATCGCGCTTTCAACCTTATCAGATTCTGCGCAACGGAAGCTGGTCGGAACCCGTGCCCGACGCCGCGGCGCCGCCTGCTCGATAGCGCCTGCGCCGCCCGTGCGGGGCAAGCCCGCTCATCAGCCCGAGTCTGCAATCAAGCCCCAGCCATGTCACTGCTATTCAATACTTACCCGCTTGCCCGCAGCGCGCTCTTTTCGCTGGACGCCGAAACCGCCCACGAACTGACTCTCGCTTCTTTGCAAAAGGCCTACGATTGCCGCTTGACGCGCGGGCTGCTGGGCGATCGTCCGGTCTGGCCGGCCAGCTTGATGGGCTTGTCGCTGCGCAATCCCGTCGGCCTGGCGGCGGGGCTGGATAAGAATGGCGCGCACATCGACGCCCTGGGCAACCTGGGCTTCGGCTTCGTCGAGGTGGGCACGGTCACGCCCCTGCCCCAGCCTGGCAATCCCAAGCCGCGCATGTTCAGGCTGCCGCGCGCCCACGCGCTGATCAACCGCCTGGGCTTCAACAACCTGGGGCTGGACGCCTTTATCGCCAATGTGCGCAATAGCCAATGGCGCAGCCAGGGCGGAATACTGGGCCTGAACATAGGGAAGAATGCCGCCACGCCCATCGAGCGCGCCGTGGATGACTATATGCTGGGCCTGGAAGGCGTATACCCGCACGCCGACTACGTCACCGTCAATATATCTTCGCCAAACACCGCGAATCTGCGCGCCTTGCAAGGCCAGGACGAGCTGACCGGCCTGTTGCAGCCCTTGCGGGAAAAACGCAAAGAGCTCGCCGATCGGCACGGGCGGCGAGTCCCCATGGTGGTCAAGATCGCCCCCGACCTGACGCAGGAACAGATCGACATCATCGCCGACCTGCTGCCGCGCCATGGCGTGGACGGCGTCATCGCCACCAACACCACCTTGTCGCGCGATGCCGTACAGGGCCTGCCTCATGCGCAGGAAGCCGGCGGCCTGTCGGGTCCGCCGGTGCACGAATTGTCGCTGCGCGTCATTGCCCGGCTACGGCAGCAATTGGGCGCCGACTTCGCCATCATCGGCGTGGGCGGCATACTCAGCGGCAAGCAGGCCCTGGAAAAATTCGCGGCGGGCGCCAATGCCGTGCAGCTATACACCGGGCTGATCTACCGGGGCCCGGCCTTGATCGGCGAATGCGTGCGCGCCCTGCAAACCGCCAATCGGCCCTCGTAAATGAAAAAATCCCTGCGGCGCATGGCGCGTGCAGGGATTCATGTGCCGGCTACGGGCTACCGCCGCCGGCCTTTTGCCGCCGGCCTGCCTCGCGGCAGGCGGCTGCGAACCGGCCGTTAGGCGGCAGGCGCGCGGCGGGCGCGCGGGGCCGCCTTGGAAGCCGCTTCAGCGGCGTCGGACGCGGCCTTGAACGTGGCGTTGGTCGCGGCGGTTATGTTGGATTCAGCAGCCTCGGCGGCCTGGCGAGCGGCTTTGGCGACCGACTCGTACGCGCTGTTGGCGGTGGCCAGCGAAGACTTCAGCAGGGCGACGGCGCCTTCCGAACCGGTGGGGGCGCTTTTGGCGAGCTGTTCTATGGCTTCGGACACTTGTTGCTGGCCCAGGGCGATTTGCTCTTCGGTCAGCTTGGACAGGTTCACCTGTACGCCCGAGAAGATGTCGTAGACATGCTTGCCGTATGCCAGGGCTTTTTCGGCGCTGGGCTGCACCAGGCCCGAGGTGAAGGCCAGGGCTTCCTGGGCGTCCTTGACTTCGATGGCTTGCTGCGATTTTTCAGCGACTTCGTCCATCGTCGCCTTGATGACCTTGATGTTCAAATCGACCAGCTTTTCAAAACCGCCGAATACTGCACCTTGCACGGCCAGCAGATTTTCCAGCGAAGCTTTCTGGCTGGCCAGGACTTGTTGAGGGATTGCGCTCATGATGTTTCCTTTATAAGTGAACCGTAATGCGGGTTCGTGTTGCCCGGCATTCCGGGACCTATGAATAAAGAAGGCTAAGCAAATCACCTAACACGTGAAAACCTTCCATGCTGCATCGCACAATCGAAATTGTACCGGATCGGGCAGGGGTGTCAAGGATTTTTTGTTGCATTGCAACAGAATAACGGGAGACCTCGCGCCACCGCTGCGGCGCGGCGGGAATAATCGAGCGAAGAACGGCGCGAGGGAATAAAAACCGCGCATGGCATAAGGGTTTTTATAAGGGGTATACCTAGGCGACAAACTCCGCCAATTGTCCTAGGATGGGCAACGTTGTTTTTACAACTCGATAAACTCTTTTGTTCGGCCAACCCGAACTCAGCGGAGATTCAATGAAAGCTTTTACCTTGAAGCTCGGTTCCACCTTGTTTCTCAGTACCCTGCTCTGCGCCGGCGCCCACGCCGACAGCTTCCCCGATCACCCCATCAATATGGTCGTGCCCTTTTCGGCAGGCGGCCCCACCGACAACGTGGCCCGCTCGCTGGCTGAAGCCATGCGGCCTTCCCTGGGGCAGACCGTGGTGATCGAAAACAAAGGCGGCGCCGGCGGCACGATAGGGACTTCGCAGGTGGCGCGCGCCAAGCCGGACGGCTACAACATCCTGCTCATGCACATAGGCTTCTCGACCGCGCCTTCCCTGTACAAGAAGCCGGGCTACGATCCCTATGACAGCTTCGAGCCGCTGGGGCTGGTGGTGGACGTTCCGATGACCATCATCGCGCGTTCCGATTTCCCGCCCAACAACATCAAGGAACTGGTCGAATACCTGAAAAAGAACAAAGACAAAGTCTCGCTGGCCAACGCCGGCATAGGCGCGGCCAGCCACCTTTGCGGCACCATGTTCAGCAGCGCCATCGGCGTGGATCTGCTCACCGTGCCTTACAAGGGCACCGGTCCCGCCATGAACGACTTGCTGGGCAAGCAGGTGGACGTCATGTGCGACCAGACCACGAACACCAGCCAGCACATCAAGGCCGGCACGGTCAAGGCCTATGCGGTGACCAGCAAGCAGCGCGTCCCGACGCTGCCCGATCTGCCGACCATGGAAGAATCCGGTTTCAAGGGCTTCGAAGTGGGTATCTGGCATGGCATGTGGGCTCCCAAAGGCACCCCCAAGCCTGTCACGGACAAGCTTATTTCGGCCTTGCAGGCCGGCCTGGCGGATGCCGATTTCCAGAAACGCATGGCCGGCCTGGGCGCCAACGTGCTGACATCCGAAGCCAATCCTGAAGCGTTGACCAAGAAAGTGAAGCAGCAGGTCCCGCAGTGGGCCGAACTCTTCAAGAAAGCGGGCGTGGAAGCTCAGTAAACCCGCCCATGCAGCCGCCGGGCCGCGAGGCCGCTGCGGCGTCAGCTAAGCCGGCCCCCGCATATGCGGGGGCTGTTTGTTTTTGCCGTGATGTCGCAGCATCGACGAGTTGCCGGGCGATGGGTTGCCGGGCCGCCGAGCCGCCGGACCGCCGGGCCGCGGCCTTGTCAATGCTTGGCTTCGTAGCCCAGGGCTTCGGATATTTGCGCCGCGGTGCGCATCAGTATGGGGATCCATTCATCGCGCAGGCGCTCCGAGGGCGCGGAAATGGAAAGCCCCGCCTGCAGCTTGCCGCTGTCGTCGTAGATGCCGGCGGCGATGCAGCGCACGCCTAGCTCCAGCTCTTCGTTGTCGCGCGAATAACCCAGGCGCCTGACCTGAGCCAGGTCGCGTTCGAGCTGATCCGTCTGGGTGATGCTGTTGCGGGTGGTGCCCGCCAGGCCGGTGCGCATGGCATAGGCCCTGACCTGCCGCGGATCGCTGACGGAAAGAAAGAGCTTGCCGGTGGAAGTAAGATGCAGCGGCGCGCGTCCGCCGATGGCGCGCACCACCTGCATGCCGGAGCGCTCGCTCCAGGCGCGTTCGATATAGACGATTTCGTCGCCCTGCTGCAGCGATAGATTGACGGTTTGCCCCGTGAGCTTGTGCAGTTCCCGCATGGGCTCCAGGGCGACTTCGCGGACATTCAGGCGGCCTTTCACGAGCGAGCCCAACTCAAGCAGACGCATGCCCAATTGATACAGGCCGCTGTCCACCCTTTCCACGTAACGCCCCACGACTAGGTCGTTCAAGATGCGGTGGGCGGTGGAGGTATGCAGGCCGGTGGCGCTCGCCAGGTCTTTGAGCGGCACCGGATCGGCGTGCTTGGCCAGCACGTCGAGCAGCAGCATGGCGCGTTCGAGCACCTGTATGGTGATGGATGTATCGCCGGCGGACTGGGCGCCGTTGGGATATGAGACGAGAAGTGTGGATCGTGGCATAGTCTTTTTTGACGCAACGCAACAATTCCATAATATGAAAAAACCCTTCCGCCTGCAAGCATTATTTTTCCGGAGGCGTAAGCTGCCCTCCCAGGCGCAGGGCCTCCGACCGCAGGTAGGCCAGGGCTTCCGCCGCGGCGGCGGGCTCCCCCTTCACCCCCAGGTCGATATGGGGCTGGCCCGTCGCGCCCATGCTGGGCAGGCTGAAGGCCTTGACGCCCTGCCATCTTTTTTCCAGTTCTTCGAGCGCGGGCGTGATGCGCGATTCCGGCAGCTTGAACACCAGAAAGGAATGCTCCACCTGGGTGATTTGATGGTGCAGTTCGCGATATCGGGTGTCCAGCGTCCATTCCATCATGGGCCAGGCCATGACGGGAAAGCCCGGCATGAAAGTATGGTCGCGGATGAAAAACCCCGGGATCTTGTTATAAGGATTGGGAACGATTTCCGCCCCCACGGGAAACACCCCCATTTGCAAGCGCTGCTGGTTTTCAGGCAGGGACATATCGCTGCTGCCCTGGCCACGCCTTTCGTTGTCGGCGCAGCGTTCGGCGATCAGCCGCGCGGCCTCGGGATGCAGGCGCAGCTCCACGCCCAAGGCCTGGGCCGCCGCCTGTCGAGTCTGGTCGTCGGGCGTCGCGCCTATGCCGCCGCAGCAGAAGACCACGTCATTGGTGGCGAAACTGCGGGCCAGGACCCCGGCGATGACATCCCTGTCATCGGAAATGAACTCGGCGGCGAACAGGCGCATGCCGCGCTGCGACAACAGTTCGACGAGCTTGGAAAAATGCTTGTCCTGGCGGCGGCCCGACAGGATTTCATCGCCAATGATGATCAGCCTTACTTTGCGCGCAGCAGTCGTACCCACGGCGTGGCTCCTTCTGGTTGAGTGGCGCTAGTCCCGGATGTTCGATGCATGCGGCGCGCGGCAAGACACCGGCACGCCGCATCCGGTCCGGTTATATCGCGGACCGATGATGCGGAAGTTTACAGGGAAATGGCGCGGCCGGCGCCCCGGCGACCCGGCGACCGGCGCTCCGGCGGCGGACGCTCCAGCCTCCGGGGGTCAGGCGTCCTGGCGCGCGGGCGCCCAGCGCCGGTACAGCCTTTGCGCGCAGGCATCCAGCATATAGCCCAGGCCGCCGATAAGCATGATGACCGCCATCAGCTCTGAATAGGCCAGCCGGTCGCGCGTATCCAGGATGAAATAGCCCAGGCCCGAACTGACGCCCAGCATCTCACAGGGGACGATCAATATCCAGATGATGCCTATGGCCAGGCGTATGCCGGTCAGGATGTGCGCCAGGACGCCGGGCAGCACCACCCTGAACAGCACCTCGACGCGCGTGGCGCTCATGCTTTTCGCCAGCATGAGCCAGCGCCGGTCCAATTGGCGCACGCCCGCCGCCGTATTCAGGATGATGGGCCAGACCGCCGCGAAGCTGAGCAGGAAGTAGATGGGCGCGTCGCCTATGCCGAACACCATGACCGCGATAGGCATCCAGGACAAGGGCGAAATCATGCGCAGGAACTGGAATGCGCTGCTGGTGGCGGCATCCAGCGGGCGCGTGGTGCCCACAGCCAGGCCCACGGGCACCCCTATGGCCAGCGCCAGGGCCAGCCCGATCAGCACGCGTTTCAGGCTGATCAGGGTATGGACGGTCAGTTCGTTCCGCGCCAGCAGCTCGTACAGGCTGGCGAAGGTCTCGGGCGGACTGAGCGCCGCGGCCATGGGCAGCCGCTGGCCAAGTACATAAGTGCCCAGCCCCCACGACAGGACGAGAACCAGCAAACCCGCCAGGCCCAGCGAAAGACGAAAAACGATGCGTTGGTGGGAGTAAGTGCTCATGCGTGTCCTTCTGCCCGGCGCTGCCGGCGTCTGTGGCCAGGATCAGGCCGTGATGGTTTCCTGGCGGGTGAATGTATCCGGCAGGCCGAATATCGACATCCCGCCCGCGTCGATGATGGCCTGCTTCACAAAGCGATCATCGACCAGGTCCGAGGCCACAAACGCCGGGTCGAGCTCGGCCAGAAACTCGTTGCGCCCCAGGACCACCGTCTCCTTGAGCTTGCGTATCAGTTCTTCGGTATAGCTGGGGAAGGGATATGGCTGAAAGTCGATGCGCTTTTCGTTCCAGGCCTCGTTGACGATGGCGCCGTCCTTCAGATACAGCGGCAGGTCCATCTTTTCGGGAACCAGCACCTGGGCCAATGCTTCATAAGTATGCGGCGTATAGCGCTGCGGATTGTCCTTGGAAAGAATACGCGCCGTCTCATCGCGATGATCGAGGATCCAGGCCTGGGCCTGGACCAGGCTGTTCACCACTTTCTGCGCCCATTCCGGGCGCTGGTTCAGGTCTTCCTCGTGCATCATGACGACGCAACAGGCGTGATCCTTCCATACATCGCCGGTGAAGCGCAGAATCTTGCCGATCTTCATGGCTTCGGCGTTGGCGTTGAAGGGCTCTGCCACGATGTAGCCCGCGACCTGCTTGTTGGCCAGCGCCGGAACCATGTCCGACGGCGCCATGACGACCAGCTTCACCTGCCGCGGATTGGGCTCGCCAGTACTGATGGATTCCAGCCCTTTGCTGCGCAGGATATGCTGCAGCACGATGTTGTGCAGCGAATACCAAAACGGAATGGCTACGGTCGTGCCGCCCAGATCGCTGAGCTCATTGATATGCGGCTGCACCGTCAGGCCGGAGCCGGACATATGATTCCACGCCACCACCTTGGCCTTGGACTGGCTGCCGTAACGGGCCCATACAGTCATGGGCGACAATAGGTGCACGGCGTTGACCTGCCCCGCCAGGAACGCTTCGACGATCTGCGCCCAGCTGCGGAACAGACGCGGTTTTTCCACCCGCAGCCCTTGCTGTTCGAAGAGCTTGTTGTGATGGGCGACCAGCAGCGGCGTGGAATCGGTGATCGGCAAATAGCCGATGCGCAAGGGAGCGTCGGGTTCGGCCGCCCGCGCCGCGCGGTGCATCTGCAGCAGGGGCAGCGCCCCCATGGCCGTAAACAGGCCCGACAGTTTAAGGAACTGGCGCCGCGTCCGCAGCGTTGCGGCGAATTCATCCGATGTGCTCATGAGTTGTTCTCTCTATGTTGTAACGGGTCTCGCCTACGAGGCGGCCGCCGTAGCGGGATCGCGGGCTTCGCGCATGGTTTTCATGATCTCCAGGCGAAAGCCGGCCGACTCGTCGGCCAGAATATCCCGTGGCCGCGCGGCGGCCATGCGCCATTCGCGCCAAAGACGTCCGGGCCGGCCGCCGATGAGCAGGATGCGGTCCGCCAGCACGAGCGCTTCATCGATGTCGTGGGTCACCAGTATCGTGGAAGTATGATGCCTCGCGGTGATCTGCAACAGCAGCGCCTGCATCTCGGCGCGCGTGACTTCATCCAGCGCGCTGAAAGGTTCATCCAGCAACAATATTTCCGGCTGGCGCGCCAGGGTGCGCGCCAAGGCGGCGCGCTGCGCCATGCCGCCGGACAGTTCGGCGGGATAGCGCAGCCTGGCGTTCCGCAAATCCACCTCTGCGATGGCCGCATCGATGCGGCGCTGCTTTTCCGCTTTGGACATCGCCGGCTGGTGCTTGAAATCCAGGCCGAAGCCGACGTTGTCTTCCAGGGTGAGCCATGGCAGCAGGCAAGGGTCCTGGAATACGAAGCCCAAGCGCGGATGCGGTCCGCGCAAGGGTTCGCCGCGCAGATGCACCGTGCCGGCATCGGCCGCCTGCAGGCCGGCAAGCACGCGCAACAGCGAAGACTTGCCGACGCCGCTGGGGCCGAGTATGGCGACGATCTCGCCGTCCGACAATTGCAGCGAAAAATCCCGCAATACCTGATTGCGCGCCTTGCCGGCCGCCGGGGTGCCGGCCACCGGGGTGCCGGCCACCGGATTGCCGGCCACCGGATTGCCTGCCACTTGGTAGCCGAGTGCGATATCGCGCGCGCCGAGCACGGCCGCGCCGGTGGTTGCTGGAGCCATATGCATGGGCGTCAGCCGGGAATCAAAACGAAATCGGCTTTGCCCACGCCGCAATCCGGACATACCCAGTCATCCGGTATGTCCTCGAAACGCGTGCCGGGCGCTATGCCTTCGTCCGGCATGCCGGCGGCTTCGTCGTAAATCAAGCCGCAAGGGCCGCACATCCATTGCTGCATCAAGCCATCTCCGCCCGCACGGACGCCGCCTCGGCTGCAAAAGCCTGTTCCACCGCAAGCGCCGGCTCGGCCGCAAGCCGTTCAAGCCGGTGTATTTCCTTGCGCAGATGCTTGAGCGCCGGGGTCACGATCGCCACGAACACCGCTTCACGCAGGCGGCGCTGGGCCGGATGGCGCATCAGATAGCCTTTCGCCCCCGCATGCAATACCGCTGAATTGGCGGCTTTCAACGCCAGTTCGGAAGTCCGCAAGCGCAGCTTCAAGACCTGCACGGGCGCCACGGGAGCGGCCGTAGCCGGCGCGTCGCCGCCTTCCGCTGGCCTGCCCCCGGCCTGGCGCGCAAGAGTGTGGACAGCGCCTTTCAGCGCGGCGAGCTCATCGGCCAGATCCGCGCCCTGATCGTCGAGAAAGGCGTTGACATGGGCGCTCATGAGATTGCTTTCCTGAATGATCTTCAGGCATGCGTCCGTGATGCCTATGCCCATGCCGGTCTGCAGCAGCACGAAGCCCGCCTTGATGCGCTGGATGTAATCCGGGAATTGATCCGGATGAGCCAGCACATCCGCGGCGGCAAGCCTTACATCGTGAAAGCGCACATTGAGGGTCCGGGTGCCTTCCAGCCCGGCGAATTCGGGGCAGGCCTTGAACTCAAGCCCGGCGGTCCCGCCTTCGACGGCGAACATGACATAGCCTGTTCCCGGGACTTCCGCGGCGGCGATCAGCAAGTGGTCCTCGCCCACATTGGATACCCAGGGCAGCGAGCCGTTGAGGACATATCCATTGCCGTCGCGCACCGCCTTGACATGCATTTTCTCGATGCCCGCCAAATGCTTCATGGTATTGGACATGCCGGAGCCGGCCATCAACGCGCCCTGCGCGACAGGCGGCAAATAGCGTTCGCGCACCGCGTCATTGGGCGTGCGCAGCAAATACCAGCCGCAGGCGGCCTGGCACCAGACCAGGAAGGCCGTGGAGCCGCACTCGCGACCGACCTGCGCCATGACTTCGATCTGTTCGGCCAGGCCCAAGCCGGCTCCGCCATGCTGCGCCGGTATGGCTGCGCCCAGCCCGCCCAATGCCCCCAGCTTCCGCAGGAAGGCGGCGGGATACGCGCCCTCCCGGTCGATCGCCTGAACCTGGGGCGCCAATTCGGCCTTGACCAGCGCGGCGATAGGAGAAACATAATCTTGGGGGATGGAAGGCGAAGTCACGGGAACATCCTGGAATAGGGCCGGCCACCGCATCGGCGCAACCGGCCGGCGATGGAACGATCAGGCGTAGGGTTGCAGTTCCGGATTGATGGGGGTCCGGGCAAGATTGTTGGCGTAATTGCACAAGGTCGCCAGACTGACCCCCAGAACCACCTCAAGCGCATTGGCTTGCGTGTAGCCCGCCGCCAGGAAGGCTTCGAAGTCGGCGTCCGGAACGCCGCCCTTGTGCTCCATGACCGACAGCGTAAACCGCGCCAGGATGTTGAGCTTGGGGTCGCTCAGCGCTTGCGTATTGCGCAGGGCTTCGATCAGTTCATCCGGCAATAATTGTTTTTTGCGCGTGAGCGCAGTGTGGCCGGCCACGCAAAAGCCACAGCCATTGCGGGTGGCGGCGGTGATCTGCACGACTTCGCGCTCGGCGGCATTCAGGCCGCTGCGGCCGTTGATGACCCCGACCACCTGGTAGGTTTCCAGGGCGGTGGGCGCGTTGGCCAGCACGCCTATCAGGTTGGGCAGAAAGCCATTGTTCTTTTCAGCCGCGGCGACGCGTTCTTTTGCCTCGGGGGCCGCGGTCTCGGTATTTAGTATGCTGATACGACTCATAATGAATGTGGGCTCCAAATATATGCCCATTGATTCTATAGAGCGCACATCACATATCAAAATAAAATAAAAGCATTAGGTTATGCCTGCGGCCCCACGCCAGAGGCCGCAGCCGATGCATTTGCCGCCCTGCGCCCGGATCGCCGGATCGCTGGATCGCCGGATCGCACTGGGGTTCAGGCGTCTATGACGGTTTGAGCCCGCAACTGGCGCAGCGCCTCGAGGCTGAAGTGCGCGAAGACCAGGGCGGAGAAGACCGGCAGGAACAGCCATGCCGGCGGGAAGAGGTTGATCAGCGCGAGCAGGCCGCCTATCAGCCATAGCTGCCGGTTATGCCGGCGCCACAGCAAGCGTCTTTCCTGCGTGCTGGCATGTTCGATGATGGCATCGACGCGCAGCATGCGGGTGAAGGCGAAGGCCCACCAGAATATGGGCAGCAGCACCGGGAACGGCGGAAGCAGCCACAAAGGCATGGTGACCACCCAGCCCAGGGAGAACAAGACGCCCACCCAGATGGCATTCCATGTGCCCACGGCCATGGAAAACTCGCCTTGGCGGGAAAGCCCGGGATAGTCTTTTTTTTCTAGATGGCGCAGGACGATGGGCATGACGAAGATGGCCGCGATGACCAGCCCCAGTATGCCGGATATGGGCAGCAGTATGCCCGCGGCCAGCAAGGGAATGAGATACAGCTTGATGGAGAACAGGCCGATGGCCAGCATCCATTGATCCACCTGGTTGACGATGCCCCAGTCCGCCATCTGCATGTTCAGCCATTGCGTAAGCGGCGTCCAGAACGCCCAAAGCAATATAATGGCGCCGAGCAAGGCGATGAAGAAGGGCAGGAACAGGGCCGCCAGCATTTTCGGATGGCACTGCGACACCAGTGCGCGCTTGAAGGCCAGCCCGACCGCGGCCAAACCTGTAATGCCGGCCTGCCGGTTGTGTACGGCAATGTTGTATTCGCTCATCAATCAACCTTGAATTCAAGACACGACTATCATAGTGATTCTGGCCGCTGTAAACAACGGCGCCGTTTTTTACTTTTGCTGTATGGCAGTACTCGATCCCCAACATCAAATGCAGGCTTTGCGCGAGCGCCTGGAACAAGGCGGCCTGGCGGTGGCCTGCTATTGCGCCGCCTGGTGCGATACCTGCAAGCAATACCGGCCCGACTTCGAGGCCTTGTCCGAAAAGTGGCCGGACGCCGCTTTCGTCTGGATAGACATCGAAGAAAATCCGGAATTGCTGGGCGACGAGGACGTAGAGAATTTTCCCACCCTGCTGATACAGGGGCCACAGGGCAATCTGTTCTTCGGCCCTCTGCAGCCTTATATCAGCCATCTGGAGCGGTTGCTCAGCCGCGCAGGTGCAGCCTCGCCCGCGGTAAGCGACGGGCCCGGCCCTTTATTGGGCCTGGTGCAAAGATAATCCGTAAATCGATCGCCCCCGCGGAAGCTGGCTAGCCCGCGTCCCGGCAGAGCGGGACCGGCGCGGGGTCCGCGGCCTTAATGGCGGCCGCCGCCCAGCAGCACGCCCACGGATTTCCGCTGCGCATGCGCCGGAGCATTGGGCTTGGGCGGCTCGGGAGAGATCGCCTTCGGCGACGGCACATACGGCTTATAGAAGAAATCGTCGACCGGCTTGGAAGCGGCGGAAGCATAGCCGCCGCCGCGGCTATAGCGCTCGCCGCGGTCGCTGCGGCCGGGACGGCGGGCGGTGGGCGGCAATGCCAGCTGGCCGCGCGGTATCTTGGCCTTGATGAGTTTTTCGATATCCAGCAGATAACGCTCTTCTTCCGGCGTGAAGAAGGCGATCGCCTCGCCCGTGTTGCCGGCCCGGCCGGTACGGCCTATGCGGTGCACATAGTCTTCGGCGTTGTAGGGCAGATCGTAGTTGATGACGCAGGGCACGCCCGCCACATCCAGGCCCCGGGCGGCCACATCGGTCGCCACCAGCACCTCGAGTTCGCCCGCCTTGAAGGCTTCGAGCGCCTTCATGCGGTCGAGCTGGCTTTTATCGCCATGGATGGACTCGGCCTTCACACCGTCGCGCACGAGCTCGCGCGCCAGGCGGCTGGTCCCTATCTTGGTGTTGGAGAACACGATGACTTGATTGAAGCCGCGCGACTTGACCAGGTGCACCACCGCCGCGCGCTTTTCGCTGCCGGCCATCGGATAGGCGATCTGCGAGACCGTGTCGGCGGTGGCGTTGCGCGCCGCGACTTCGATTTCGGCGGCATTTTTCAGGTAGCTGCGGCCGAGTTTCCGGATCTCATTGCTGAAGGTCGCCGAAAACAGCAGCCCCTGGCGGGTGGGCGGCAGCAGACGCACGATGCGGTCCAGATCGGGCAGGAAGCCCATGTCCAGCATGCGGTCNNGGCGGCCCGGCGTGGCGATGAGGATTTCGCAGCCCCGCCGCAAGGCGTCGCGCTGCGGTCCGATGTCCACGCCGCCGAAGACCACCGTGGAACGCAAAGGCGTGAATTTGCTGTATTCCTCTACGCTGCCGGACACCTGGTCGGCCAGCTCGCGCGTG
>DJWC01000112.1 GCA_002441445.1 Pusillimonas sp. UBA6240 | reverse complement strand
CACGCTGCGCCTGGGCATAGCGGGTGAGAGAATCCATCAGCAGCAACACATCACGCCCCTGATCACGAAAATATTCAGCCACACTGGTGGCCAAAGAGGCACCGTGCAACCGCATCACCGGAGTGGCATCTGCAGGTGCCGCCACCACGACGGCACGCGCCATCCCCTCTTCACCCAGGATATTCTCGATGAATTCCTTCACCTCGCGGCCACGCTCACCGATAAGCCCCACCACGATGACATCCGCCGTGGTGAAACGCGTCATCATGCCGAGCAACACACTCTTGCCCACGCCGCTGCCGGCAAACAGGCCCATGCGCTGGCCGCGCCCCACGGTCAGCAAGCCATTGATGGCGCGCACCCCGACATCCAGCACGGTATCGATGGGCGCGCGCGCCAGAGGATTGATGACCGGCGCCGTCAGCCGGGCGGATTGCACGCCTTCCAGCGGCCGTCCGTCCAGCGGCCGGCCGGCTCCGTCCAGCACGCGGCCCAGCAAGGCATCGCCCACCGGCAGGTGGCGCGACAGGACCGGAGGCGGCCCGGCGCTCTCGTCGGCATGCACGGGCAGCGGGATGCGGCTCTGCACCGAAGGCTCGATCGGCACGACGCGGGCGCCGGGCGGCAAACCGGAAATATCGCTTTGCGGCATCAGGTACAGCGTATGGCCATGGAAGCCCACCACTTCGGCTTCCGCCCAATGGTTCTGGCCGGGGGCTATCTCTATGCGGCAGGCGGCGCCCACCGCCAGCCGCAAGCCGGTCGCCTCCAGCACCAGGCCGGTCGCGCGCGTGATGCGCCCGCTGGCATGCCAGGATTCCGTAGCCGCTACGCGCCGCGCCCCGGCTTCGAGCAGGGCGCGCCAGCGGGCGGCCGGAGTCGATAGCAGTTCGGGCGCGCCCATGGTCAGACCCGGCCCGCCAGCGCGGTTTGGTGACCCAGGGCGGAAGTGACCCGCTGCCAGCGTGTTTGCAAGGTGGCGTCTATGCTGCCCAGTGCGGTTTCGGCGATGCAGCCGCCGCGCTCGATGGCCGTGTCCGGCAGCAGGCGATAGCGCCGCGCGCCGGCCTCTTCGCGTAAGTAATTGCGCGCCAGCTCGAGATCGGCCGGATGCATGCGCAGCGTAAGCGTGGCGTCGTCGCCGCTGTCCACCTGCAGCACATCGCGCAGCAGGTCCAGTATCTTCTCGGGATGCGCATCCAGCGCGCTGCGCAAGACCTGTTCGGCGATGCTTATGGACAGGCCGATCAGGGCCTGCCCCATTTCGGCCTCGAACGAGGCGATCGACCCGGCGCAGGCTTCGGCCAGGGCGCGCAGCTGCGCCGCCTCCTGCTGCGCCTGTTCACGTCCGGCCGCCATGCCCGCCGCCATGCCCGCGTCATAGCCATCGCGGCGTCCGGCGGCCAGGCCTTCCTCCCGGCCCTCGCGCAGGCCCTGCTCGCGGCCCGCCGCATAGCCTTCGGCGTGGCCGCCTTCCCGGGCGGCATCCCGCAGGCGCTGGATTTCCCTGCGCAGGATGTCGGGCGCGGGCGGAAGGCCGGCGCCGGTCTTGTCCGGGGATGGCGCATCGAAGGACGCCATTTCCCAGCGCCGCCAGTCCTGCGCGTCGCGATAGAGCGTGGCTTTTCTCTCAGACATATTCGTCTTTTCCCATGCCCCCCAGCGAGAACTGTCCCGCTTCGGCCAGCTTGCGGGCGACCTGCAGGATATTCTTCTGCTCTTGCTCGACCTTGGACATGCGCACCGGCCCTTGCGCGTCCAGGTCGTCGCGCAGCATTTCGGCGGCGCGGTTCGACATATTCTTGAAGAATTTTTCGCGCAATTCCTCGGGCGCGCCTTTCAGCGCGACGGTCAGCGAGGTGGTCTCGATTTCCTTGAGTATGAGCTGTATGGCCGTGTCCTCGACATCCACCAGGTTCTCGAACACGAACATCTCGTCGACGATGCGCTGGGCCAGGTCGGCGTCCAGTTCCCGCAGGCTGGCGACGACTGCTTCCTCCTCGGCGGAACTCATGAAGTTCAGGATTTCGGCGGCCGTGCGCACCCCTCCCATCTTGCTGCGCTTGGCGCCCTGGCCCGAGAGCATATTGTTCAGCACGTCGGTCAGCTCATGCAGGGCCGCCGGCTGCACCCCGCCGAAGGTGGCGATGCGCAGCATGACGTCATTGCGCAGCCTGTCGTTCAGCAGCGCCAGCACCGCCGATGCGCGGTCGCGCTCCAGATGCACCAGTATGGTGGCGATGATCTGAGGATGTTCGTCGCAGATGAGCTCGGCCACGCTGTTCGGATCCAGCCAGTTCAGGGCGTCTATGCCGTTGCCGCTGTCCCCGGCTTCCAGGATGTCTTCGATCAGCCCCGCGGCGCGGTCGGTGCCCAGCGCTTTGGTCAGCACCGAGCGTATGTATTCGTCCGAGCCCAGGGTGACGGCCATGAACTGATCCGCTTCCTGCCGAAAGTCTTCCAGCACCTTGTCCACGTCGGCGCGGGTGATTTGCTTCAGGTTGGCCATCGCCCCGCCGATCTGCTGCACCTCGCGGGCCGACAGATACTTGAAGACTTCCGCCGCGGCGTCCTCGCCCAGGGACATTACCAGGATCGCGCAGCGGCCCAGATCGGCGTCAACGATTGGCATCTTTCTTTTCCATCCAGGAGCGCAGCACCATGGCGACGGCGCGAGGGTCTTTCTCGGCCATGTTGCGGGCTGTGTTCAGGTTTTCTTCGTAGCGGCTCATTTCCGCGGCCAGTTTTTCCGCCGCGGCCAGTTGTTCGCGATTCTTTTCCTTTTCCTGCGCCTCTTCCTGGCGTTTGAGCTTGAGCTGGGCATTGTCCGCCACCAAAGGCTTGATGATGCCGCGCCACAGGAACAAGGCGGCCAGTGCGATCAACAGGTATTTGACCAGGCGTATGGCGTAATCCAGATAGACCGGGTTTTCCCAAATGGGCGTCTTGGCAGCGCGCTCGTCGCTGAACCGGCTGTTGATCACGCTCAGCGTGTCGCCCCGTTCCGCCGAATATCCCATGGCCTGTTTCACCAGATCGTTCAGTTTTTCCAGCTCGGCGGCCGGCAAGGCTTCCGGCGTGCCGTCGTTGTCGCGGTAGTTCACCACGACGGCGACCGACAGGCGCCGCAGGGTGCCCAAGGGATCCTTGATATGGCTGATGGTGCGGTCGACTTCGTAATTGATGGTCGCATCGCTGCGCGAACTGCCCGAGGGCGTCGCGGCCGGGTTCTGGCCCGTTTGGGCTGTGCTCAAATTATTCTGGGGCGCGGCGCCCTGGGCCTGGTTCGCCTGATTGGCGGCATTGGGAGCGGCCGGATTCTGGTTGGCGTTGGCCGGCGCGGCGACGATGGGCGCCGTAGCGTTCAAGGGAGGCTGATTGGTGAGCGCGCCGGGCACGCCTTCGGGGGGCAGGACATTGTTCTGCACCGATGAGCTGGTCTGTTCGCTGCGCACGGCGGCTTCGCCGGGCTTGCGATTGGGACGGTAGACTTCGGATGTCTGTTCGCGCTGGGCGAAATCCACATCCGCGCTGACCTGGGCGCGGACATTGCCGGCGCCGACCAGCGGATTCAATAAGGTCAGTATGCGCTGCACCGTCCGCTGTTCGATGTCGTCCACCAGGCTGCGGCGGCTGCCGTCGGCTCCGGCTTCGCCCGTGGGCGCCGTCAGCAGGCGCCCGTTCTGGTCCACCACCGATACTTTATCGGCGGTCAAGTGCGGCACGCTGGACGATACCAGCCAGGTAATGGCCGAAACCTGGGATTCGCTCAGGCTGCGTCCCGGGTAGAGCGTCAGCAGCACGGACGCCGTGGGCGGCTGGCGGTCCCGCACGAACAGGGACTCGCGCGGAATGGCCAGATGCACACGGGCGTGCTGCACGGCGTGCAGGCCTTGTATGGAGCTGACCAGCTCGCCTTCCAGCGCCCGCTGGTAATTGATCTGCTCGGTAAATTGGCTAGCGCCGAAACGCGTCTGGTCCATCAGTTCGAAGCCGGCTTCGCCGCTGCGCGGCAGGCCCTGCTGCGCCAATTGCAGGCGGGCTTCGTGCACCTTGTCGCTGGGCACCAGAATGGCGTTGCCCGAGTCCGACAGCTTGTATGGAACATTCATCTGCGTCAGCGCGGCCACGATGGCGCCGCCGTCGCGGTCTTCCAGATTGGCGAACAGGGTGCGGTATTCCGGCGTGCGCGCCCATAGCAGCAGGGCGACAAACACAGCAACGGCGGCGGCCGCTGCGGCCAGCTGCACGGGTTTGGGCCAGGCCGCGATTTTTCCCGCGGCCGGAAAGCGCTCCGCCAGTTGGGCCATTTGGCTCATTGACGGCCTCTGTGGCAAGGGCGGCTTGCGCTTGGTCCGGCGGTCGGGCAATCAGGAAGCAAGGTGTACATGCGGCGAGACTAGGGAAACAGTGCGTGAATTATTGCGCGTATGGCCCGGAGGGCAAGCCTCGAAAAGCGCGGCTTTTGGGCGCCACTTAGGTCTTATGCAAGACAGCGGCGCCGCAGTTTGCGCCGTGGGACTATAGCCCCTGGAGGCGGGCCCCGTATCGTTGGAAAAGAAGGGTCATTTGGGGCTAGATGCGCCGCTTGCCCGCGGTGGGAATTCAGTACATTACTGCTCGTGAGTTCCACGATGCGCATGATGCGCGACGACAACCATGGCCATACAACATCTATCCGCGATCGAGAACATGCTGGCGCAGATGCGCGCCGTCGCCCAGGCGGCCTCGGCGGGGCCGTCCCGCATTCAGGAGGGCACCGCCACGCAAAACGGCGGCTTCGCGGCCGAGCTGTCCCGCTCGCTGGAGCGTGTGTCCGCCCTGCAAACCAATTCGGCGTCCCAGGCGCGCGCTTTCCAGTTGGGCGCGCCGGATGTGTCGCTGAACGATGTCATGATAGACATGCAAAAAGCCGGCATCGCCTTCCAGGCCACGGTGCAGATGCGCAACCGCCTGGTGGCGGCCTATCAGGAAATCGCCAGCATGCCGGTGTAGAAGAAGCTCTATCTCTATATTACAGTGCTGATTTGAAGTATCTACAAAGTAGATATCTATTTAATTGGCCGGCGCCGCATTAAGGATACCGCGTTGAGTTCAAGCTATGCGCCATCAACGGGCCGGCCCTGGCGCAGGCGCAAGTCCCGCCCCTTGCTTTCGCCTTCCAGCGCATACAGCCAGGCCAGCAGCTCGGCGATGGCCAGATAAAGCTGCGGCGGAATGTGGGCGTCCAGATCTACCTGCATCAGCAGGCCGACCAGTTCGGGTGATTCATGCACATACAGCCCATGGTCTTGCGCCATGCGTATGATGTTTTCCGCCACGGTGCCATAGCCTTTGGCCACGACGCGCGGAGCGCTGTCCTGCTTGTCGTAGGCGATGGCGACTGCGCTGGCGCGCTCGTCCGGCGTGGACAGGGGCGCCGTCATGTCGGCTCAGTCCGGTCCGTGGTTTCAGCCGCATCCGCTTCCTGGGCGGCGAGCGATAGCCGGCTCAGTTGCAGCCCGCTGGCCGCATAGCGGGCGCGCAAAGCCTCCGTATGCTCTTTGAGCAGGGGAGCCGCGTCCGGCGCTACCAGGTGCATGACGATTTCCTGTCCTGATAGCGTCAGCCGCGCCCGGACCTGGCCCAGAGCCGGCAACTGGATCGCGATCTGCGTCGCCCAGTGCTCCGGCTCGCCAGGCTGGCCGTCCCCTTGCCAGGCGGGATGCCGGCTGACTTCCCATTCCATGGGAGCTTCCGGCCATGCTTCTCCGCGCCATGAAAAGGCCTGGTGGGCCAGCACATCCAGTTGCTGCCTGACCAGCATGCCGGCCTGAGGATCGATGCCGCTGCCGGGCGGGCTCCACGCCTGCATGCCATGCAGACTGGCAGGCTGCCCGGCAGCTTCGCCGCCGCCGCGCGCGGCGGAAGCCGCTTGCTGGGGCGTGTTCGGGTTCGTCCGCGTGCCGGCGGCATCGCCAGTTTCGGCATGGGGTCCGGCGCCGGCCGGGGAAGAATGGGCCTCCATGCGGCCGAGCTGCGCCTGAGGCTCCTGCATCAGTTGCGCCACGCTGAGCCTGCCCCGCATCATCAGGTCCAGGTGCGACTCATAGAACAGGCCGCTGCCTTGCAGGGCCTGAGCCAAGGCTTGGGTCAATGCCTGGACCACAGGCGTGCCGCCTCCCGGCGAAAAGGAAGCGCCCGCGAGCGCTGGCCGTTCCGTTGCCGCCGACGCGGGATTGTGGCCGGCGGCAGGGCCGCCGCCTGCTGCATTGCCCTGGCCGGCAGGGCTCGGGGAGGCTCCCGCCGGGCCGGATGCGGCCGCCGGCTGGCCGGCGTATTCAGTGGATTGGACCTGGCTTTGCGGGTTCAGCAAGGCTTGCCGGCCGAGCACAGGAGGGGCGTGGTCGGGGTAGTTGGCCAGCAAGGCCAGTATGGTTCTAGCCGCATGGCCCAAGGTCGTGGGAGCGGATGGTGTGGTGGAGGTGTCGGCAGCCGCGCTCGAGGTCAGCCATGCCGCGGTCCTGGCGTCCAGGCGAGCCTTGTCGATTGCGCCGCGTCCCTGTCTATCGCCCTGCGCCGCGCGGTCGACCGCCTCGCGGGGATGGGAATGAGTATCGAGGCGCGGGGCCTCGGCGCGTTCGGGGTGGCCCGGCTGCGTGACTGCATGAGGATGAGCGCCTGAAACGATATTGGCCTGCTGCGATAGCGTCACACCCAGGGCGGCGTCGACCCGCTGCAGCAGCAGGGTGCCCAGCGGCGAGGAACCGCCTACGCTCATAACGTCAGCGTGGGTGTGCAGTAGGCCTGCAGCACGGTGTGCTGGCGTTTCATGTCGCCCAGCAGTGCGCCCAACCGGGTCAGTTCCGGAGCGGCTAGATGCCGTATGCGGGCGTCGTCATCCAGGATTTGGGTAAGCAGCGCGAGCCGGGCTTGGCGGTCTTCGGTGGATAGCGTATCTATGCCGCGCAGGGCTTCGACCGCCTGCTGGTAGTCCCGGCCCAGCATCACGACCTGATCCCAGTTGTTGGCGCGCGCCTCAACCAGCATGCGGCGGGTTATGCCGGCGATGGCTTCGTATTGGCGCAGGATGGATGAGGGTTCGCTCATGATAGGGTCGTTTGGCAGCAAGGCCTGTTGCTTGATTTCCGGCGGCGCCACCGTGTCAGTCGATTGAGCCAGTATACGGCAGGCGCCTGAAAATCATTAATAAAATCCTGTATTTACCACCTGGTTGAATAGCCTGGGCCATTCAGCCTACCGCTTCGGCGCGGACGGGGTCCACCGCCTCGCGCCAGGCCTGCGCCACGGTGCCTAGCAGTTGCTCGGCCAGCGCCAGCTTTTCCATATCCGCATGCAGATTGGCCAGCAGCAGGTTGCGTATCACCAGTTCATAGGTGGCGACCAGGTTCCTGGCCAGCTCGCCCCCTGTTTCCTGATCGACGCTGGCCTTCAGGCCCGAGTCGACGATGTCGATGGCTTTGGACAAGGCCATGCCGCGCCCTTCGATATTGCCGTTTTCCATATGCAGGCGGGCTTTCATCATGGCGGCGCGCGCGCCGTCGAAGAGCAGCGTGATCAGATGTTCCGGGCTGGCGCTGAGTACCTGGGTTTCCAGGCCGATATTGGCGTAGGCTTGAACCGATAGACGGCGGCGGGCGCCTTGCGAAAGAGAGTAGCTCATTTTTCCTTGCCTATATTGCTTAGCATGGACAGTTGCTGGGTCAGGTAGGAGCTGACGGAATTCATCTGGACCATCATGGTGTCCAGTTGAACAAATTGCTGGCGGTAGCTTTCCATCTTGGCGTCGATGCGTTCCGACATCGCGGTGTACTGGCTTTGCAGATCCTTGAGGGTGTCGGTCATGCTGTCGGAAGCATGGCTGATCAGGCCGCCGCTTTTGACGTAGCGGTCCGCCACCGCGGCGATGTTGGCGCTGATGCCTTGCTCGCCGGCGAAGAGCTTCTGCACGTTCGCCATATTGTCTTTCAGGGCGGCGGCGAGCTTGTCGTTGTCGACCTTCAGGATGCCGTCGCTGGGATTGGTGCTGATGCCCATTTGAGACAGGCTGCGCAATGCGCCGGATGATTCCACTGTATTCAACGCGGCGCGCACCTGGGTCTGCACGCTGCGCGCCAGGTTGTCGCCGGTCAGGGCGCTGCCCTTCTGGTTGTCGACATCATAAGAGGTCAGAGTCTTGATGATGTTCTGAAGATTGTTGTAGGCCGTGACGAAGGTGTTGATGGCTTTGGACGTGACTTCGTCATTGCGTGTCAGCGTCAGGGTGCCGGCCTTGCCGTCTTCGTTTTCCTTGGCCAGGGTCAGCGTGACGCCTTCGATGGCGTTTTCCACCGTATTGCTTGAGCTTTCGACTTCGATGCCGTTGATGGACAGCTTGGCCATTTTGGCCGGATCTTCAGTGAAGTTGCTGCCGGGATGTTCCGCGTCGTAGCCGAGCAGGTTCTGCACGGCGCCTGCATCGGCGCCGCTGACCGTGATGGACGCCACCGCGGCTTGCGTACCGGTTTGCTTTGCGGTCAGCAGCATGTGATGGGGCGTATCGCCCTTGCCGCTGTTGACCAGCGTGGCGCTGATGCCCAGCCCCGTTTCCGCATTGATGGCTTTGACGATGCCTTCCATGCTGGTGTCGGCCTTGCCCAGTGTGATGGTCTTGGACGAGCCGTTTTCCAGCGTAACGGTGATGTCCACCGTATCGCTGGACAGCGCGGTCTTGCGGTCGGCCTGGCCGACGGTGGTCAGTGTCTGCGCCGTGGCGAGCTGTTCCACCTTGATGCTGTATTGACCGGCAATGGCCTTGCTGGTCGCGGTGGCGGTGAAGGCGTCGCCTCCGACGCTCGCTTTCAACGCACCGAAGGTCTCGGCCTTGCCCAGCGCGTCGCCGGCGGTTTTGAGCGCTTCGATGGAGCTTTTGATGGTTCCATAGGCCGATAAGCGGCTTTGAACCGTATTGGCGCGCGACTCGATCAGAGTCAGCGACTGGTTCTCGCTTGCGCGCAGCTTTGCCAGCAGGTCATCCAGAGGAAGGCCCGATCCGACGCCGATAGATGAAATAGCCATTTTTCTATACTCCTGTGGGGGGCATTGTCCCGCAATCCCGCCCCTTTCAATGCCTGTGTAAACGCCTGTTCGCCTTGATAGTTCATGGGTTTGGCCTGGGCGGTCTTGCCCGGGGCGGCGTTTTTCGGCCGGCCGTCATGCACGGGTATCCACACTCTTGCCCTGCAGCTGGACTATCATCCTGGCGACGCGGATGACGGCGTCGGTGGGCACTGTGCGCAGCACTTCGCCGCTTTCGCTGTCCACGATGGACACGACAATGCGCTGCGCTTCGGGGTCGACATCGAAACGCATGCCTGTGGACCACGCCTTCATGCTGGCATTGACGGCTTCCAATGCCTTGTCCAGAGGATGCTCGACCTCCCATGGCCCGCCGGCCCGGGTCCGCGCCGCGGCATCGCGCCCGACGCCTGTTTCTGCGGCGGCCGTGACCTGTACGGCCGGCTCGGGCAGGGATGCCGGCCGTTCGACGTCCACTGCAACCAGGCCGAATGGCGCTGCCGCGGGATTGGATGTGATCGGGTTTACCATTTTGCTGCGGCTCCTGAGATGTATTTCCTGGGCATGGCGCCTCGCTGGTACTTTAACGGCCGGTTGGCGCAAATCTTTAATTCGGCGAATAAGCGATGAAATGCCGGGCTGATCGGCCCAACGGCGCATCCCTCGGAGCGCCAAAATAAGCATGTGGGCCAGTCCCCGCCGGGCGGGTCCCGGCTGGGCGCCTCGGGCCGAGTACCAGCCCCGGACGCAGGGCCCGGTTGCCTTGGACTCCGCGTCGGTGGGCCGCGCGGCTTGCGGCTCGCGGGCCGGATTCCCTCGGACGCAAAAAGTTCTTCCTGTATACATAAATGCTCGCATGCTGAGTTCCGAAGACCGTCTTGTCGGGCAGTACGCCCCCCTGGTTCGCCGCCTGGCCCTGCAAATGGTCGCCAAGCTGCCTGCCAGCGTGGAGCTGGACGATCTGCTGCAAGCCGGCATGATGGGCTTGCTGGATGCGGTCCGGCGCTATCAGCAGACGGCGGCCGCCCAATTCGAGACCTATGCCATCACGCGCATACGCGGAGCGATGCTGGACGAGCTGCGCAGCCAGGACTGGCTGCCGCGCAGCGTGCGCAGCAAAACGAAAAGCATAGAGCAGGCCATGCACAAGCTGAGCCATCGTCTGTTGCGGCCCGCCACCGAAGCCGAGATCGCGGAAGAGCTGGGCATGACCCTGGCCGAATATCGCGAACTGCTGGAAGAGGCCCGCGGCGTCCAGGTCATTCACTATGAAGACCTGATCCGCCATGGCGGCGATGGCGGTCCGCAGCAAGAGCCCGAGCAAGCCGGCGACGGCGCCCAGGCCGCCCATTGGGTCAATCCGCTGAACCAGCTGGTATCCCAGGGCTTGCGCAAGGCCCTGATCTCCGCCATCGAGTCATTGCCCGAGCGCGAAAAACTGCTCCTGTCCCTGCAGTTCGAACAGGATCTGAACCAGAAAGAGATCGGCGCGGTCATGGGCATCACCGAGGGCAGGGTATCGCAACTGCGATCCCAGGCCGTTGCGCGGATAAGAGCGGCGCTGGCGCGCGACGACTGGCACGAAAACCCCGGGGAAGCCGAACTGCAGGCATTGCTGTAGATCCGCCATAAGGCGTTGCCGCGGCGCCCGACGATGCAAGCGCGGTAGCGGGTCGTTTGCACTTCGAAATGGTTCGAGGAGGGCTATGCGCAGCACCCGGGACATGGTGCGTGCCGGCCCGCTTGTTCGCGCCCGGCGGCGAGCCGAATGGCCAGCAAGCGAGTGATCCTTGCCAGTCGACAACCGCCGCATACGCCCGCGCGGCGTATGGGTATTCAGCCGCGGTTGCTTAAACAAAAGTATATTTACATGGACGTATTCAAGGACGCCGAGCCTTGAATCAAGCAGCGCTGAAACAGCGTAGTCGGGCGAAAGCCGCCCCTCTCTTGAACCAGCATATCAGCCATGGACATAGACCGCTTCAAGCAACAGCATGTAGAAATCCTGCGAGGCATCGCCCAACTGCGCGAGTGGGCGCATGGGGGAATAACCCGCAACGCCGCTGAAATCGTTCGCGGCATCGCCGACTTGAGCGCGGTGGTCAAGCTGCACCTGGCCATCGAAGACCGCATCCTGTATCCGGCCCTGCAAGCCAGTCAGGACAGCTTGTTGGTCCAGATGGGCAGGGCCTACCAGGAAGACATGAAAGGCATCGCCAACGCCTACATCGCCTTTGCGCGCCGCTGGAACTCGTCGGCCGCCGTGGCCGAAAAAGCCGAACAATTCCGCGCCGAGGCCAACCAGGTGCTCAAAACCCTGCACCAGCGCATGCAGAAAGAGAACAAAGAGTTCTATCCCGCCATCGAGGCGTTTTAGTTTTTAGATCGCGCCGCAGCAGATACACCGTGGCAGGGCGGCGCCTTGTAAAGTGCCGTACCCTTCGAAATGCTGATCGTGCACCATCCAGGCTACGGCTTGCGGGTGCAAGCAGCCCGAATCCGAACGCTGTGCAGCCTTAGACGAACACATCCTCGATGCGTGCGGCGTCGAGGATCTGCATGGCCCAACGGTTTAACGTCGCTTCATCGGCTTCGTCTATGCGGACTTTCGCCCAGCCGGGTAGTTCGCCGAATTTTCGGTTGACTTGTACGGCCAGGATCTCGGCAACGCCCTTCTGCCTCTCCCGCCGAAGCGCGAAGCGTTCAATGGTATTAACGTAGGCCACTGGGTGTTCCTCCTCGATCCGATTGCTGGTGTCGATACCTGCATCCACGTAGTTTCCGAAGCTGCTTTCGCGGGTGTCCTGGGGCATGCTGACAGGGGTAGCGAGTTTATATTTCCCCTCGCACCTGGCGGTATTTATCAGTGAACATAATTTACGCACAACCCCATTGTGCATATAATACACATATCCTTATGGCCATTGAATTCAGAGATAAATGGCTCGAAGCTTTCTATGAAGCAGATTTAAGCCATAAGAGCATACCCAGCACCATTGAAGCCGCGCTGTATCGAAAACTTCAGATTTTGGATGCCGCTACGCGAGAGGCAGACCTACGGGCTCCGCCCGGAAACCATTTTGAGCATCTTCGTGGACATTTGTCTGAATGGCGTTCTATCCGCGTAAACAGACAGTACCGGCTTATTTTTCGTTGGGAAAACGGCATTGCCTTGGAAACGTATCTGGACTCGCACACCTATAGAGGCTAACGAAGGTTAAAAACCATGAGAAAAACGCAACGCCGCCCCATAACGGTGGGCCAAATGCTGACGAGCGAGTTTCTGGAGCCTATGCATATCGAGATCAGCGAGCTGGCCGACGCGATGAGCGTCCATAGAAACACCCTCGGCAGAATTGTGCACGACAAGGGCGCCCTGACCACCCCTATGGCCATCAAACTGGCCGCAGCGCTTGGCAATACGCCTGAGTTCTGGCTGAATATCCAGCACGCCGTCGAAATCTGGGACGTTCGCCATAAGGCGTACGAGCAAGAAGCAAAAGGCGTCAAGCGAATCCGGCCACATATGAAACATGCTGCGGATATGGGGGGATTATGACTGATTGCGCTTTCCTGTAGACGGCTCCAGATGCGACGCCGGCTATCCGCCACGTCGACTGTCACCGGCTCCTCGGCGCTGCCCGGTATTTAGGTGTAATGGCGTAGCGCAGCCGCGCCGTCACTTGGTCTTCAAAACATAATCCATCAGATCACCCGAGACGCTGTCCGGCTTGCAGCGAATCTCGGCCAGCAGTTTGTCCGCCTTTTCCACCAAGACGCCGTGCGACCGTTCCCGTGTCAGGCTGTCGTACGATTGATAGACGCGATACCAATAATCCCCATTGGGTAGCGACGCGATATAGTTCTGCGCCCGGCCCACCCCCTCCCAGGCATAAAACTCCACCTTCCGCAACGGCACTTTCAGGGACAGCTCCGGCGCGGCGCTTGGCTTGCCGTAGGTGTAGATCAACTCCTCGCCTTCTTGCATCAACCGTAGCTGCTTATTGTTCTTGGCCGTCAGGCAGGAAAATACCGTCTCGGCGAATACGGGCCCGCCACCTGACAGTAGGGCGGCGACCAGTACGGCGGGCAAAAGCTTCATTGACGAGTTCCTGTTCTCATGTCAGTGTGATGCGGGCAGAGCGGAGGCTGGATTCCGCTCCGCTGCAATATGCGCACTTATTAAAGCATGTCTTTAAGAATAGGAGCGGGGGGCTCCATGGGGCGGAGATACATCGCCATTCCTTTGAGCCATGGCCGCTGCCGCCTTGTGATCATCCGCCTGATACAGGAAACCGCTGCGCGGATGGACGCTGTCCCAGAGCTTGCCGGGGCGCGTAGTTATGGGATGTCGGGCTGACGTTTCCGGTTGGACGCTGTGGATGAGCGCTTCCAACAAACGGCTGATCGTGTCTTGCGGATGATTGGTCGGATTAGACGAGAACGCCACGCTGCCGCACCTAATACGGCGGCCGATGCACTAGAGGCGCAGGCTCCATTCTGGCGGCGCCAGGAGCGCGTTGCTGTACTGCCGAATCTGGACGAACCGCCCTGATAATCGCCTTTATTCGAGCCATTGCCTGACTGCGGCCGCGGTTATCGTAGCGTTTCCAGTCTTCTTCAGGAGCGCGGCTTGAACTCGCCCGACCTCATCAACCAGCATATCGCTGAAAGCTACGACCGCACGCTGTACACGTCCAATGCGTTTTACTATTCATCACCGACGCATTTGCGGGCGGCCGCCCATTTATATGGGGTGGAAACAATCCCCGTGGAATCGGCCCGGGTGCTGGAGCTGGGTTGCGCAGCCGGCGGCAATCTATTGCCTTTCGCCTTGGCTTATCCGAACGCGAAAGCCGTGGGCGTCGACCTTTCTTCAGCGCAGATCGAGCAGGGGCGGAAGATCGTTAGCGAGCTCGGCGTGGAGAACCTGGACCTGCGAGCGATGAGCCTGACGGACATCGGCAAGGAGTTCGGCGAATTCGACTACATCATCGTGCATGGTGTTTTCAGCTGGGTGCCGCCCGAGGTCCGCCAGGCCATCCTGCGCATCTGCCGGGAAAACCTGTCCCCCCTGGGCATCGCCTACATCAGCTACAACACCTACCCGGGCTGGAAAGCGGGTGACATCGTGCGCGACGCCATGCTGCTGCACAGCCATGGCGCGGGCAGCGACGAAGAAAAGCTGGCCAGCGCCAAAGCCATGCTGACGCTGCTGTCCGACGGCTTGGCAGCCACCAATCCCTTGGCGCCTTCGCTGCGAGGGGCGGTAGCCCAATTGCGCAAACAGTCGGACTACTACATCGCCCACGAGCACCTGGAAACCTTCAACGCGCCATGCTATTTCCTGGAGTTCGCCGACATGGCGCAGCAGGCGGGCCTGGCCTACGTCGGTGATGCCGAGCCGCATTCAGAGCTTGGCGCAAGCTATGGCCAAAATGTTCAACTGAACCACAGCCTGATCGCCATGGGGCAGCCCAAGGTGCTGCGTCAGCAATATCTGGATTTTGCCGTGGGCCGCAACTTCCGCAAAAGCCTGCTGGTCCATCAAGAGCGCGAATCGCAGATCGCCGTCAGTCCGGCGCTGGAGCGTTTGCGAGAACTGCGCTGGGCCGAGCATTTCATTCCGAGCGACAAACCCACAGACGCACCCGCCGGCCGGCACTTCTATACCAATCACCGGGGCATGTCCTTGCATACCTCGGAAACCAAGGTCATGGCCGTGATCGAAACGCTGACCCAAGCTTGGCCCAGAACACTGTCTTTCGATCAATTGCTGGAAGGCGTCCGGGCGACAGGCCGCATTGAGGGAGACGGTCAAGCACAGACTCAGGCCGTGCAAGAGGCCTTGGAAACGCTGTTCAAGCTGCAGCAGTTGCGATTCAGCTTGGGAGACGGTCCTCATGATGGGCGGCAGGCAGGCAACCCAGCCTTGGTTCCCGGCTTCGCATATTTATGGGAAGCAAGCCAGCATCCTGATTCGAGCGTAGGCACGTCCAATTTATGGCACGAGGTCATCAAACTGAACCTGAAGCCAGCCGAGGCTTGGCTGCTGCCTCATTTGAACGGCCGGGAGTCGGCGGCCCAGCTCAAGACGCGGCTGCGCGACGCATGGCAGCAGGGCAGGACACCCGGGCCGGACGGCGCGATGCTGACCGGCCAACGCAACCTGGACGCCAAGGCACAGGAAGCCCTGAACAAGCTGCTGGCCCTGCTGGGCCGTCTCGGGCTGCTGGCTTAGCAAGGCGCTTTTCCGATAGACGCGATGGGGTGATAGCCGCAAAGATGGCGCGATTGGTGACAGTACCGAGGATGGTAGTAACGCTTGGCGTTATTAACGTGATGCGTTACCTTAAAGGAAACTGCAAGGGGCAGTATAGTATCCGCGTCAACGATCAATGGAGAGTGTGCTTCGTGTGGCACGATGGGGTGTCCACGATGTAGAGACGTGGATTATCACTAGAGGGAGTAGCCATGGTACGCGGAATTGCTCCGGTGACCCCCGGAGAACTTCTGTCGGAAGAGTTTCTGCTGCCGATGGGCATCAGCCAGTGTCGGCTTGCCAAAGAGATCGGTGTGCCGCCACGGCGTATCAACGAAATCGTCAAAGGCAAGAGGGCGATCACGGCCGATACGGATTTGCGTCTATTCCGGTTCTTCGGGTTGTCCGACGGTTATTGGCTGCGCGCTCAGGCTGCGTACGATACGGAAGCGGCAAAGGAAAAGATGCGCGATATCCTGGCCGGTATCAAGCGCTGGGATGCGAAGGCGCACGCATAGGTCAGCCAGAGCCTTGCAACCTTGCGCCTAAGGGTAGCGCTATTGCCATATCGTAAAAGCAGAGCGAAGTCGATACCTGATTTCTTAAAGCGCAGCGGCGCTGCGCTGATATCAACAGAGTTGAGTGAACAAAAAAAAGACCGCCAGCGGCATCACGCCCCCGGCGATCTTTATACTGCGTCGGCATGGGCCGATCAGCCAGCGAGCAATCCTATGAAGCTGGCTCGCTCGCCGGGTTACTGCGATTAACGCAGCAGCGACAGCACGGTTTGCGGAACCTGGTTGGCTTGAGCCAGAACCGAGGTGCCGGCCTGCTGCAGGATCTGCNNGCGAACGGGCGGCGGAGAGGTTGGTGACGGTGTTGTTCAGGTTAGTGATCGTGGATTCAAAGCGATTTTGAACAGCACCGAGTTCGGAGCGCAGATCATCAACCCGTTGTAGAGCTGTGTCGATTGCAGCAAGAGGGTTCTCTGTAGCTCCACCAGCATTCTTTGTGTCAAAAGTTAGAGTACCATCTGCCTTGACGTATAGAGTCTTCCCATTGTTTGTAGGAGAATCGGTGATAGACCCATCTTCGCCAACATAAAGAGACGTGTCGTAGCTTTCTGCTGCAGTAATAGTCGAATTACCAGCGGTTGCATCGCCTTTGATATATATTGCCTTACCATCGTCAGAAGTACCGCTGTTGTCAATAACAGCATTCTCGCCACCAATTTCAATGGCTTGAGAACCAGTACCAAAAGCATTGGCCGCAATGTTGATCTTATTTGTGCCATCTGCCTGAGCAGCAGCGATCAAATCTTGTGCGCTAATTTTTGCATTGGTAATTTCAATTCCCGCTCCGCCGGCGCTAGTGCCCTTAAGGGTAGTGCCATTGGCGAGAACCAATGCGGCGTCGTCACCGTCAGTGAGGCCTTCAACCGCGGTCATAAGGTTGTCGACTGTAGCGACGTTAGAACCGGCCCCATTATTTTCAGATAGTTCCCCAGTTACAGTGACATAAAGTGCGGCACCATCGCCAGCGCGAGTGATGGTACCTTGGCTGTCAATATTAATATCTATTGAGCCACTAGCGAACGTATAGGTCGCACTAACAGTGCCAGTGCTCGGCTTAATTACATTGTCTATTGTTCCAACGTTCCCGGTTGCGACTGTAGCGCTATATGAGAATGTATTTGTGTCTTTGTCATAAACATAGTTATTGCCGGTAGCCGCTACACCAAATGGGCTATTGCCTGCAAAAGTTACCACCGTGTTATCGGCTAAACGACTGATCGCTTCGCTACCAGTCAATTTGGTATTTTGGGTAGTTAGAACATAATCTACCGGATCGGTACCCGTCTTGATGCTTGAGCCTGCTTGAGCCTTCACATCGTCAATAGACGCTTTAGCATTTGCCGTAGGCGCCCCGTTGATGTTGAAGCCAGATAGGCCCAATGTGCTAGAACTGATTTCGCGGAGGCCAATAGAAATGGTTTCATTGTCCTTTGCCCCAACTTGGACGGTCAATCCCTTAGCTTCTGCACCAAGCACTTTCACGCCGTTAAATTGTGTTTGCTGAGAAACCCGGTCAATTTCGGATAGGCGTTGAGTGATTTCCGCTTGGATGGAGTCCAAGTCGCTGGAGGAGTTCGAGCCGTTAGCTGCTTGTACAGAAAGTTCGCGGATGCGTTGTAGGTTGTTATTTATTTCGTTTAGAGCACCTTCAGTCGTTTGAGCAATGGAGATGCCGTCGTTGGCGTTGCGCTGNNCTGTTGATGCGCAGGCCGGAGGACAGGCGCTCGATGGAGGTGCCCAATGCCGTCTGCGACTTGTGCAGGTTACCTTGGGCAACCAAGGAAAGCGAGTTGGTGTTGATGACAGACATGTATAACTCCTGAGAGGAATAATTTCGGCGAATCTGGCTCCGCCTGGTTGCCAAGAAGAACTAGCCTGTCTTGTGCCGTGTCCGGCTGAACCGTGCTAAAGCAAGGCCAGTTTCTCCCTGTTCACTGGCATTAACGGACTGGGGCTGAATAACTTTAGGGCGTGGGGTGTCGCCATCCTCTTTTCGGCTCTTCATCGGGATTTGCTTGCGCATATGGGCGATATGGATTGCGCTTGCCGGGAGCGTCGGTACTTTAAGAGGTTCTGAAATGTCTTTTTGCCGTGGGATTGTATTTTGACGACTCTCGGATCGATGATTGTCCTCGAGACAGCCACCATCCTTGACGCGTTGACTGGGTGGTTTCTCGTCGACGCTGTCTATGCCGTACTTTCCAGATATGGCGATAAATTTTTTGGTATATCTGACGTTGGATACGTAATTTCACGGCGCATTAACTACGCGCCTTTTTTCGCTTTTGTTTGTATTCCGCCACGACCGCGTCTACGTCTACATCGTGCTGGGTAAGCAGGGCATCCAGGGTTTGGGCGGCTTGCTTTAGCGCTGCCAGTTCCGCTTCGTTCTGGCCGCGCGCAGGAATGAAGTAGCCGACAGTTTGCCCATGGCGGGTAACCGCCACAGGCTTGGTGTCTTCTATGTGTTCCGAGGATATGGTTCGTGATCCCCGCTGGCCTATAGCCGCGTACCTTGGAAGCTGAATCTGTGTTCCTATCTCGATATCAATGCGCTGGACTATAAAGAATTTTCTGGATATCAACGCGCCGAGCTGTAGAGAATTTCCTTGATCAGCTTTTCGACTGCGCGGGCGGCGGATGACATGGGGTGCTGGGTGGAGGTGGCGATCCAGGTGGTTTGTTCGACGCCCGGGTTGCGCAGACGGCGTGCTGTGAGGCGGTTGTCATTGATGGCCTGGGCATAGGTGCCGGCGGGGGATAGGGTGACCATGCCGGAGGCCAGCATGGCTTCCTGGATGAGCGACGAGGTGCCGGCTTCCAGCGCGATATTGAGCGTGATGTTGCGGTTGGCCGCCGTGGCGAGCATGTGGTCGGTCAGGCTGTTGGGCCTCGCGGGCATGGCGATGGGCACATGCTTCAAGGCATCGAAGGTGATGTCTTTTTGCCGGAACAGGGCATGGTCGGGGGCGCCGATGACGGATACATGGCCGCGCATCAGGGAATCGGCCTGCGCCGGCCGGGCCCGGCCATAGCGGTTGAACACGCCGATGTCGATACGCCCTGAGCTCAGCCATTCCTCGATCTGGCCGCTATAGGCCTCGAGCATCCTGAGCCGGATGCCGGGGTGGGTGGATTGCAGCCGGCGCACCAGGCTGGACGCCAAGTGGCGCGAAACCAGAGGGATGACGCCGACCGCGACGTCGCCCGACAGTTGCGCGCGGGCATCGCGGGCGAGCGCTTCGAAGGCTTCCAGTTCCGCGATCAGTGACTGGATGCGCGGCATGATGCGCTGCCCGAAGTCGGTGAGGGCGACACCGCGGCCGTGACGGTGGAAGAGTTTCTGCTGCAGGTGCGCTTCAAGGGCGGCGACCTGCCGGCTGAGCTGGGATTGCGACATCCCCATGGAAATCGCCGCACGCAGAAAGCTGCCATGGCTGGCGACCATGATGGCCGCCTTCAGGCCTGGAATGGCGACGGACGCGGTGGGAAGTTCAGCCATCTCAATGCCTCATTGATGAATACCGTTAGTCTCGCCTAGAACCAGGTTTCCCAGACTAGTTGATACCAACCGCCCACCCGCAAAAAATTACGCTCTTCATACCGCTGCCACGCGCTTGTGGCCGCATACCGCCAGCCCGATAACGCTGATCGCACACTCCCCGAACGCCGCACGCCGCTGCTTTCGCCAAAATCGAAGTTTATCCAAGAATTGCATAACATGCATAGCTGATATCCGAAAGCCGCGCATCCATCATAGATTCAAGTCCCTAGAATCGTCCACAAGAGTCCACACGATCAACTGGGAGATGGGAATCGTGACTGCCGAACAATCGCATGGCCCGCTGCATGGCTTACGCATCCTCGATCTGTCCACGGTCATTGCAGGACCTTATGCGTCCACGCTGCTGGCAGACCTGGGGGCGGATGTCATCAAGGTGGAGCTGCCGGGCAAGGGGGATGGCCTGCGCGCCCTGGCGCCGCACAAGGATGGCATTCCGCTGTGGTGGAAAGTCACGAACCGCAACAAGCGCGGCATTACGCTGGACCTGCGCAAGCCGCAGGCGAGGGCAGTGCTGGAGCGCCTGCTGCCGGACTGCGACGTGGTCGTGGAAAATTTCCGGCCGGGCACGCTGGATGCCTGGGGCCTGACCAAGGCATGGATGCACGGCATCAACCGGCGCCTCATCATTCTGCGCGTGACCGGGTTCGGGCAAACGGGGCCTTACCGGAACCGCCCCGGTTTTGCGCGTGTCTTCGAGTCGATGAGCGGCTTCACCCGCATGTGCGGCGAGGCGGGCGGCAGCCCGCTGCATCTGGGCTACCCGATTTCCGATGCGGTGGGTGGGTTGTTCGGAGCGATCGGCATCCTTGCGGAGCTGAGCCGGCTGCGGGCGCAGCCCGATAGCTGCGGCCAGGAGATCGATGTGTCGGTGACCGAAGCCATGCTGCGCACGCTGGATTTCCTGGCCATCGAGTACGACCAGTTGGGCGCCACGCGCGTAGGTTCCGGCAACCTGAGCCAGTACGCCGCGCCCGGCAATGTCTATCGGACGCGCGACGGCAAATGGGCGTCCATTGCCGCATCCACCCAAAGCATCTATGAGCGGCTTTGCCAGGCCCTGGATCTGCAGGAACTGCTGCAGGATGCGCGGTTTGCGGACAACCCATCGCGCGTGGCGAATCGTGAGGCCCTGGACCGGATACTGGCGGAGCGCATCGCCGAATTGCCGCTGCAAGAGCTGCAGCGGCGGCTGGACAGCAGCCACGTGGGCTTTTCGCCCATTTATGACGCCGCGGATGTCATGGCCGATCCTCATTTCCAGGCCCGCGAAGCGATCGTGACGGTTGACGACAGCGAACTGGGGCCGGTGCGCATGCAGTGCGTCGTGCCGCGGTTTGCCGAAACGCCGGGCCGGGTGCGCAATGCGGGGCCCGGCATCGGCCAGGACAACGAGCAAGTGTACCGGTCGCTGGGCTTCAGCGATCGCGACATGGAAGAGATGCGCCGCCAAGGCGCGATATAAGGCGGCGCCGCGAGGCGCCCTATACAGCCTCATATATATAGACAGTGAAACAAACCGGAGGAGATAAACAATGAAAAGGATGATGCTTTCTTTATTGATGGCCATGGCGGTTTCTTGCGCTTATGCCCAGGGCGACAAAGTCAACAAGATTATTGTCGGCTTTCCCCCGGGGCAGGCGACCGATCAGGTGGCTCGGCTGCTGGCTCAGCAATTGTCCCGCGAACTGAACGAGAACTTTATCGTGGAGAACCGGCCAGGGCAGGGCGGCAGCGTGGCCTTGGCTGCGCTCGCGCGCAGCGAGCCGGACGGCAATACCATGGTGCTGGCTGCGCTGGCGTCGCTGGTGGTGAACCCGCATCTATACAAGAATGTAGGTTATGCGACGCTCAGTGATTTTGAACTGGTGTCATTGGTCGCCGATCTGCCCATGCTGCTGGTCGTCAACCCCGAGGTGCCGGCGCAGTCCTATTCCGAACTTATTTCCTATGCCAAGGCGCATCCGGGCAAGCTCAACTATGCTTCGTCGGGCAATGGCACGCTGTCTCATCTGGGCATGGAAGAGCTCAAGCGGCATACCGGCACGCAGATCGCGCATATCCCGTATTCCGGCAGCGCGCGCTCGATGATGGATGTGGTCGGCGGCGGGGTGCAGGTGGCGATAGATACGGTCGCCGCCACGCAATCGCAGATACGCGGCGGCAAGCTGCGGCTGCTGGCCACGACTTATTCCGAACGCCTGCCCGCATTTCCGGATACGCCCACTGTCGCCGAGCTGGGGGTGAAGGATTTCAGGCTCAGCGCGTGGTTAGGCATTATCATGCCCAAGGGCACGCCGCCGGCGCGGGTGGCTGAATTGAATGCCGCGGCGCTGAAGGTGGTGCAGTCGCCGGAGGTGCAAAGCAAGTACGCCGCGCTGGGCGCGGTGCCGCGCACCATGCCCACGCCGCAGTTCCGCGCTTTCGTGGAAGCGGAATACAAGCGCTGGGGCGAGGGAGTGCGTCAGGCGGCATTGAAAGTGGATTAGGGCCCGTCAGCGTAAAAGGGCTGGCTCTGTAAGATAACTGCAAACGCATGGAGGCACAGTGTTCAACGCATTGCTGATAGAGAAAGATGAGTCGGGCTACCGTACTGTTTGTACGGGAATCCAGGAAGACCGGCTTCCCGAAGGGGACGTCCTGATCGACATATCCCACTCCACCCTGAACTACAAGGACGCCTTGGCCATCACCGGCAAAGGTCCGGTGGTTCGTACGTTTCCCATGGTGCCGGGCATCGATCTGTCTGGCGTCGTCCGGGAAAGCGCCCATGCTGATTTCAAGCGCGGCGACGCCGTCATCCTGAATGGCTGGGGCGTGGGCGAGACGCATTGGGGCGGGCTGTCGCAAGTGGCGCGGGTGCGCGCGGACTGGCTGATCCGCCTGCCGGACGGTCTGACGTCCGAGCAGGCCATGGCCATCGGCACGGCGGGCTACACGGCCATGCTGTGCGTCATGGCGCTGCAGGAACATGGGATTGCGCCCGACGGCGGCGATATCTTGGTCACCGGCGCCGCGGGCGGCGTCGGCAGCGTAGCGGTGTCCCTGCTCAGTTCGCTGGGATACCGGGTGGTCGCGTCGACGGGCCGTGCGGAAGAAGCCGATTACCTTGGAAGCCTGGGCGCAGCCGACATCATCGACCGCAACACCTTGAGCGGGCCGGGCAAGCCCTTGGCCAAAGAGCGCTGGGCGGGCGCCGTCGATAGCGTGGGCAGCCATACCCTGGCCAATGTGTGCGCTGGCGTGCGATATGGCGGTGTCGTGGCGGCTTGCGGTTTGGCGCAGGGCATGGACTTTCCGGCAACCGTTGCGCCGTTCATCTTGCGCGGCGTCACCTTGGCGGGCATAGACAGCGTGTATTGCCCGCGCGAGCGCCGCCAGCGGGCATGGAGCTCGATCGCCCGCCATCTGGATCCGGCGAAGCTTGCCGCGATAGGGAAGCAGACCATCGCGCTGCGCGACGCAATCCCTCTGGCGAGCGAGCTGCTGGCGGGCAAGGTGCGCGGCCGCGTCGTTGTGGACATCAACCGTTGAATACGGCAAAGGGCTTACGCCAGCGCGGCTTTGACGCCGCCCGGCCGCCGTAAGACCCTGTGGCCGGTGCTGACATCCCTTTACAGCATCATCGGCGCTCGCTTGTTACCGTGGTCGTTCATCCATTACAAGGACTACGCCATGATGTTCAAGAAGCCTGTATTGATGCTGACACTGGCGGGATGCGCCGCATTGGCCGCCTGCTCGACGCCCACTCAGGTAACCACGCGCGACGGCCAGACTACGGTCGCGCCGGACAAGCCGGAAATCGACGATGACGGTTTCGTGACTTACAAGAAGGACGGGCAGACGGTCAGGACGAACAAATCAGAAATAAAGGAAATCAGGGAAGTCGATTAGGGCTTGTCGGCGCTAAAAGGGACAGGCCCTTTTAACGCCGGCGGCCCTTTGGCCTTTAGCGCCGGCAGCCCCCGGTTCTCAAGAAGCAGCAATGGCAAGGGGCGCGTTGGCGGTGCCGATGGGCGCGGCGGCGCTGGCCGCTGCGCGGTGGGCACGCTCCGCCCCGGTTTTCCCGCCTATATTCAATACCTCGATGGACAGCCGCAGGCCGGCGGACTCTTCGGCCAGCAGTTTTACGGTGTCGCCCAGGTCCTGAACCAGGCCGGCGTTGCGATGGGTGACCTCATCCATTTGCGCGATGGCCTGATTGATCTGCTCCAGTCCGCTGGATTGCTGGACCGATGCAACGGAAATCTCGCTCATGATGTCGGTGACGCGCCGCACGGATTCGACGATGTCTTGCATGGTTCGTCCGGCGAGCTCGGCTTGCTCCGACCCCATCGCCATGCGCTGTACGGAATCATCGATCAGCGCCTTGATTTCCTTGGCCGCCTGCGCGCTTTTCTGGGCTAGGCTGCGCACCTCTCCGGCGACCACGGCAAAGCCCTTGCCGGCCTGGCCGGCGCGCGCGGACTCCACCGCCGCATTCAGCGCCAGGATATTGGTCTGGAAGGCGATTTCTTCTATCAAGGCGACGATATCGCCGATTTTGCGCGAACTGCCGTGGATGTCGCGCATGGTGGCGACCACATCGCTGACCACGGCGCCGCCGCGCTGCGCGGTCTGCATGCTGGCGTCGGCCAACTGGCTGGCCAGGTGGGCGTTGTCGGCATTCTGCTTGACGGTGACCGTCAGCTCTTCCATGCTGGCGGCGGTTTGCTGCAGGGATGCGGCCTGGTCCTCGGTGCGGGCCGACAAATGGGTGTTGCTGGCGTCCAGCACCTGGGCCATGCGCGCGGTGGCATGGGCGCTGGCATGCACGTCATGGGCGATGCCAAGCAGGCTTTTGCGCATCAGGTCCAGATAAAAATACAAGTCGCCGACTTCGCCTTCTTTATCCGCGTCGATATTGATTTGCAGATTGCCGGCGGCAATCTGGCGCGCGATCCTGGACGCTCCTTCCAGCGGGTTGATGACCCGCTGCGCGACCCGCCAGCCATAGGCCAGGTTGGCCAAAGTGGCGACACCGATGCCGGCCAGCACCCAAGCCTGGTAAGCCGCGGGAATGCCTCCAGCGAAGGCGAACCAGGTGGCGGCGACGATGGTGGCTGTGGACAGGGCCGCCATGCGGAACATGCCCGCCCGCAGGGTTTTTTCAAAAGGTAATCTGGCGGCGTCAAAGACGCGCCGCCAGCCGACCCGCACGCGTCGGCCTTGCCTGATCGCGTAGCCCCGGCTGTTGCCGGCCTTGATATCGTCATAGAAGGCTTGCGCGGCGTCGATCTGTTCCTGCGTGGGCTTGATGCGCACCGAGGCGTATCCGGTGACTTCGCCATGCTCGTAGATGGGCGCGGCATTGGCCAGCACCCAGTAATAGCCGCCGTCTTTGCGGCGGTTCTTGACCATGCCCAGCCAGGGCCTGCGGGCATGCAAGGAATCCCACAAATCCTGGAAGGCCGCGGGCGGCATGTCGGGGTGGCGGATCAGGTTATGCGGTTTGCCGATCAGCTCTTCGCGGGTATAGCCGCTGATTTCTATAAAGGCCGGATTGGCATAGGTGATGCGGCCTTTCTTGTCGGTTTTCGAGATGAGGTACTGATCGGCTCGAAGCTTGGTCTCAATATTGTTGACGGGCAGATTGGTGCGCATGGGAAGGATGGATAGCCTCAAAGGGTTTGGGCGATGTGCTTCGCCCGGTTCTTGTGATAGGTATGGCTGGATGGTAGAGCCCAGCCTGTCCCTTAGTCTTGATCTGGATCATGTTTATACCAGAGCTCGAGCATGACGGGGCCCATGCGCTCGCCGCCACGCGGAGGCGGCCTGCGGTCCGGCAAAAAAAACGGCCCCCGAAGGGGCCGGTGAGTTGCCGGTATTCCGGCTGTTGGTATGTCGTGTCAGTACAGAACCCTGGGCAGCCACATGCCGATGTCCGGGAACAGGTACAGCAGCACGATGGCGATGATCTGTATGCCCATGAAAGGCAGCATGCCGGCGAAGATCTGGTTCAGCGTGACGTGCGGCGGCGCGACGCCCTTCAGGTAGAAGGCCGACATGGCCACCGGCGGCGACAGGAAGGCCGTTTGCAGGTT
>DJWC01000119.1:16259-57950 GCA_002441445.1 Pusillimonas sp. UBA6240 | reverse complement strand
CGGGAAAGCGCAGGTAGCAGAGCTGCACGGCGAAGCCCAGCCGGTTGACCGGACCGCGCCTCTGCCGGATGATGGACAGGTCGGTGTCGCTGAACGTGTAGTGACGGATCAGTTCTTCCTTGGCGTCCGGCAATGCCAGCAGGTTGTCACGCTCGGCGGCGGACAGGATCGAACGGCGTGGCATGGATGCTCTTTTTCTTTCTATGGCCGAGTAAATGCAGTTCCGCTAAAAAAGGCGATATAGAGCGGTATCCCGATGACCGCACTCAAAAGAATAGCCATACGCCAAGCCGCTCACCCTTCTTTACTCCAATACTGCATGCATGTCCGCAAACAGCGCTCCGCTCGCATTAAGCGAGACTCAGGCGCAGTGCCAGCGCTGCCAGGGTCGCCGCAAGTACGGGGACGGTTAGCACAATGCCCACCTTGAAGTAATACCCCCATGTGATTGTCATTCCCTTGCGCGCCAGCACATGCAGCCAAAGCAACGTCGCCAGCGAGCCGATCGGGGTGACCTTTGGCCCCAGGTCACTACCGATCACATTGGCGTAGATCATCGCGTCCTTTACCACGCCCGTTGCGCTTGTGGCATCAATGGACAGGGCGCCCACCAGTACCGTCGGCATGTTGTTCATGGCCGAGGACAGCAGCGCTGTGAGGAAGCCAGTTCCAAAGGCGGCGCCCCATACACCGCCTTGTGCGAAGTAATCCAGCAGCCTTGCGATATGCTCCGTCAGGCCTTGGTTACGCAACCCATAGACCACGAGATACATTCCCAGCGAGAAAACGACAATTTGCCAAGGCGCTTCACGGATCACCTTGCGGGTGCTGATGACATGCCCGCGCGCAGCGACGACGAGCAACAGCAGGGCGCCTGCGGCAGCCACGGCGCTAACCGGCACGCCTAGCGGCTCAAGGCCGAAGAATCCGACCAGCAGCAGGGCCAGAACCACCCAGCCGAAACGAAACGTAGCCACATCGCGAATGGCCTCATTCGGCTGTTTCAACTGATTCACGTCGTAGCGTGCGGGGATGCTGCGGCGGAAATAGATCGACAGCACGGCCAGAGAGGCAATGATGGCGACAATATTCACTGGAACCATCACCGCAGCGTAGTCATTGAACCCGATATTGAAAAAGTCGGCAGAGACGATGTTGACCAGGTTGGATACGACAAGCGGCAGGCTGGCGGCATCTGCGATGAAACCGGCTGCCATGACAAAGGCGAGCGTTCCGGCCGGAGTGAAACCCAGTGCCAACAACATGGCCATGACGATTGGCGTGAGAATCAGCGCTGCGCCATCGTTGGCAAAAAGCGCGGCGACGGCTGCACCAAGCAAGATGATCAGCGCAAACAGCAGACGTCCTTTCCCTCCGCCCCAGCGTGCGACGTGCAAGGCTGCCCATTCGAAAAACCCGGCCTCATCGAGTAACAGGCTAATGATGATGATGGCAATGAATGCGGCTGTGGCGTTCCAGACGATCTGCCAGACGACAGGAATGTCACCGATGTGAACGACACCGGACAGTAACGCCACGACAGCGCCAAGCGTCGCACTCCAGCCAATGCCCAGCCCGCGCGGTTGCCAGATCACCAGGACGATAGTGGCAAGAAAAATCAGTAGGGCAGCAATCACGTCAATTCTCTCTTTCCAGCGGGTTTTCTAGTTCTTTAAGAAGGCTTAAGAGGTCAATCCGGGAAATGACGCCGATCACTTTCCCATCCTCCACGACAGGAAGGGACGTTAAGTGATGGTCCACCATCAGCCGGGCTGCAACGGAGGAATGCATGGCAGGCGCGACGCTGTGCACTTCCGTGGTCATTACCTCTGCGGCAGTACGCCCCTCGGCCTTGTCGCGCTGCGTCCCCTTTGGGCCAAGAAAGGAAACCCAGAAGTTCTCCTTCCAAATCGATTCACGGGGTTCAAGCCGTTCGTCCGCTCCCCGGTGAATCAAGTCCTCCGCAGTCACAACGCCGATCAGCCGACCAGCGCCGTCGACCACCGGAACGCCGTTGATGCGGTGTTCAATCAAGATGCGGGCGATTTCCGCCACAGCCGTCTCGGGCGCGATTTGTATCGGGTTTGGGGTCATCAGGTCGCGAACTTTCATGGTGTGCTCCTTCCTAAAATTTGTGGGTCGATGGGCGGTGAACAACTTGCCACTTCGTTTTTCATCACGCTCGTCCAGGCCTGCGCGCCCATCTGCACCGCGTCCCACGGGCTGCCGAAGGGCGGTGTGTAGCTGAGATCGAGATCGTTCAAGTCTTCGACGCCCATGCCGTGGAACAGTGCCGTTGCGAACACGTCGATGCGTTTCGACACCTCCGAGCGCCAGGGGCCGAGGATCTGCGCGCCCAGGAGCCGGCCAGTCCGGCGATCACCGGTCACCCGGACGCGGAGCTTCTGCGCTCCAGGGTAGTAGGCCTTGTGATCCCAGGTTTCAGTCTCGATGGTGACGGGATCAAAGTCGGCCGTGCGCGCCTCGGCTTCGCGCAAGCCCGTCCGTGCGATTGCCAACTCGAACACTTTCACGGTTTGGGTGCCGACCGAGCCCGCGAACAGACGCTCCCCGCCTACCGCGTTCTCGCCGGCCACACGGCCCTGTTTGTGCGCGGTCGTCCCGAGTGGCAGGTACGCTGGCCGCTGGAGTATCCGATGCCAGGTCTCGGCGCAGTCGCCGGCGGCCCAAATGCCGGGTAGCGTGGTTTCCATGCGCTGCGTGACGCGGATGGCGCCAGAGGGCCCCAGCGCAATCCCCGCAGCGGCGGCTAGGGTGGTGTCGGGTCGCGCGCCGGTGGCGACCAGCACCAGATCGGCAGAGGCGGTAAACCCGCCCGAACCCGATACCGTGAGACCACGCCGGTTATCGGCGGCTTCGATTCGTTCCACGGTGCAACCGACCACGACGCGCACGCCATGCCGTGACAGCTCCTCCCCGATCAGCCTACCGAACGACGGATCGACGCTTGGGAACACGGGATCGGTATGGCTTACGAGTGTGACATCGATCCCTCGATGCCGCAGCGCGTCGGCCATCTCCACGCCGATGTAGCCAGCGCCAATAATGATGGCCGAGCGTGTCTCGCCGCCCATGAGACGGCTATGGACAGCGAAGCCATCTCCCATGGTGTGCAGGAGATAAACGCCGGGGAGATCGAGGCCGGGCAACCCTTGGGGACGGACTGGGACGGCACCGGTCGCGATGACCAGGTGGTCATAGCGCAACGTCTTCACACTGCCGTTCGCCCCGCGCACGACATCGACCGTCTTGGCCGCTGGATGAACCGATACGGCCCGATGGTTCGTCAGGATTTCGATTCCGTCGAACGCGGTGCGATGGGCAAGCTGCCGGTGATCCGGCGTCTCGCCGCTGAGGTAAAAGGGCAGGCCGCAGATGCTGTAATTCGGGTACTCGTCGGCCAGTAGAACCGATACCTCGGTTTGGGGATCGAGCTCGTGAGCCCGCAGCGCCGCGCTGATGCCCGCATCGCTGCCGCCGATGATGAGCAGACGCGTCATAGCGCCACCTTTTGATGTTTCGCGCCGCCAAGGCCGAACCCGTTCCGCGGCTCGACCAAGGCTAGCAAGGGTTCGATGCCAATCGGTTCTTCCGCCTGCATCGGCACCAGGGCGACGCGTTTGGTGTAGCGGGTGCGAACCGCCTCGATCTGGGTCAGCTCAAACGCGGCCCGCCGCTTCAGCAAGGGTGACGCGGTTGGTGCGGCGGACAGGCTGTTGTTGATCAGCCAGGCCCACGGCTCAATGCCAGCGCGGCGCAGGTCTTCCTGTAAATTGGCTGCTTCCAGCACCGGCGTGGTTTCCGCCAAGGTCACAATCATCACCTTGGTGCGCGCCGGGTCCTGCAACTGCATCATCGGCGTGGTGTAGCGCACGTTCGACTCGGCGTGACGGGCCACTTCGCGGTGATAAGCCCCGGTGGCGTCGAGCAGTAGCAGGGTGTGGCCGGTTGGTGCGGTGTCCATCACCACGAACTTTTTACCGGCCTCGCGGATGACGCGCGAGAACGCCTGGAACACCGCGATTTCTTCGGTGCAGGGCGAGCGCAAGTCTTCTTCCAGCATGGCACGGCCTTCGGCATCGAGATCCTTGCCTTTGGTGACCAGCACATGCTGGCGATAACGTTCGGTCTCCGCCTGGGGGTCGATGCGGCTGACTTCCAGGTTGTCCAGCGAACCGGCCAGCGTGTCGGTCAGGTGTGCGGCGGGGTCAGAGGTTGTCAGATGCACGGGCAGGCCGCGTTCGGCCAGCGCCACCGCCACCGCAGCCGCCAGGGTGGTTTTGCCGACGCCGCCCTTGCCCATCATCATGATCAGGCCATGGCCCGTTTCAGCGATCTCATCAACCAGCGTCGACAACGGCGGAAGGTCAACGGGTTTGGCAGGCGCACCGGCGACGACGGGCGCAGCCTCGTCTCGATCGGAGAAGAGGCTGCTCAGCGCCTCGACACCGACCAGGTTGAATGCCTTGAGCGGCAGTTGATCGAGGGGCAGGTCGCGCAGCACGGCGGGCATGTTGGCGATGGCCTCCTGTTCACGGCGATGGATGGCAGCGGCCAGCGCGTCGTGAACGGCTTCGCTTTCCGGCAGCACACCGTTGATGACCAGGTTCTGCCTGGACAGGCCGATGGCGGCCAGTTCCTCGTGCGTGCGTGCGACCTCGTCCAGCGTGGTTTTCTGCGCGCGGGCGACCAATATCAGGCGCGTGCGCTCAGGGTCGGACAGCGCCTTGACCGCTTCAGCGTAACGCTGGCGTTGCTTTTCAAGACCTGCCAGCGGTCCCAGGCAGGACGCTCCTTCCGGATTCTTCTCGATGAAGCCGCTCCACGCGCCCGGAAGTTGCAGCAGACGGATGGTATGACCGGTCGGCGCCGTGTCGAAGATGATGTGATCGTAGTCGGCAATCAGTGTCGCATCGGTCAGCAACGCGGTGAACTCGTCGAAGGCCGCGATTTCGGTGGTGCAGGCTCCGGAGAGCTGTTCTTCGATACCTTTGACCACGTCGTCTGGCAGAGCGCCGCGCACCGGGCCAACGATGCGTTCGCGGTATTGCTGCGCTGCCTGCTGTGGGTCGATTTCCAGGGCTGATAGCCCCGCTACGGTGGAAATGGTGGTGATTTTGTTGCCGATTTCCTGGCTGAATACCTGACCGACGTTGGACGCCGGATCAGTGCTGACCAGCAGTATTTTCTTGCCCTGCCCGGCCAGATGAATGGCGGTGGCGCAGGACAGCGAGGTCTTGCCGACGCCGCCTTTGCCAGTAAAAAACAGGAAAGCGGGTGGGTTTTGTAGAAAAAGCATGATGAAGTCCTTTTAAATAATGAACCAATGATGAACGGGGTCAGCAGGTGCGGCTGCCGCCACCGCAGCAGCCGCCAGACGGGGTTTTCATGGACGGCGCAGCCGCCAACCCAGCCCAGCGGACCAGCTCATCGCGGGTGGGGTAACGCCCTGCGAGGGCCACTTCACCATCGACCAGGATCAGTGGCAGCGCATCCTGACCGGAGCGCTGCAAAAAACCTTTTACGGTCGCATTTTCGGCAAACATCTGTGGCTGCTGCGCCAGGTTGTAGCGTTCGATGTGCGCGCCGTTCTGCTTCGCCCAATCAACATCAGCAGCAAAAGTCACCAAGGCTTGGTCAACCTCCACGCCGCAGACGCCGGTGCTGCAACACAGCGATGGGTCAAACACTTCGATCTTCTTCATTTAAACTCTCCATCAAGTATTCAAATATAAGTCAAAAAAACTACGCCGAAAGCACCCCAATCCGATCCAGTTCCGCCTTCAAGCGTGTCCGGTCGTGCGCAAGTTGCGCCAACGGCAGCGCGTGGAAGGCTTCGATGCGACGCCGCAAGATACGGTAGGCCGTCGTGAACGCGGCTTCGATTTCCGCTTCGGTCCCTGTGGCATGAGCGGGATCGTCAACACCCCAATGCGCACGCAGTACCGAGCCAAGATACGCCGGACAGGTTTCCCCAGCAGCATTCGAGCACACGGTGATGACCACATCCGGAGCCAGCGGCAGGTTGTCCCACGATTTACTGTGCAGTCCGTTCGTGTCGATACCTTCACGCGCCAAGAGCGCCAGGGAACGCGGATGGACGGTCCCGGTCGGCTGACTTCCCGCACTCATCGCTTTCCATCCTGTCGGAGCCAAGTGGTTAAAGGTCGCTTCCGCCAATATAGAACGGCAGGAGTTACCGGTACAAAGAAACAGGATATTCATGTTATCGCTTTCGTTGGAGTGGGTGACAGGGCGGGCAACAGTTCCTTGGCGCAGTTCGAGGCAGCAACCATTTCTACGCATTTAGCGGGACTGCCAGTGCAACACTCATCCGTGAGGTACGCGATCAGATCCAACATCAACGGGATGTCCGCTCGGTAACGCTGGAAACGGCCCTCTTGCTCAACCGTCACCAGGCGAGCTTGTGACAACGCCTTCAGGTGAAAGGAGAGGTTGGCCGGCGGTATATCCAGCGCGTTAGCAATCGCGCCTGCCACCATGCCGTCCGGCCCCTTCTTGACCAACAGCCTGAACACGTCCAAGCGCAGGCCCGATGAGAGGGATTCGAAAATTGATGTTGCGGCTTGCTTTTCCATATTTAAATAATACTACAACCATCAAAATGATGCAAGTGCGTTGACCTGTCTGCTTAGACTATGCCCTAACCGGACGTCAGGACAGCCTACCCAGAAACGTCCGGATAGACTCCATCGCTTAATTTATTGACACAAGCTGCGCAAGGTCATAGATTTATTCCTGACACTTTTCTGTTTGGGGGCATCTTGCAAGGTCAACGTATCGGCTACGTCCGGGTCAGCAGCTTCGACCAAAACCCGGAGCGGCAACTGGAACAGGTCGAAGTCGGAAAGGTATTCACCGACAAGGCATCGGGCAAGGACACCCAGCGCCCGGAACTTGACTCGCTGCTGGCCTTCGTGCGCGAAGGAGATACGGTGGTGGTGCACAGCATGGATCGCTTGGCCCGCAACCTCGATGACCTGCGCCGCCTTGTGCAAAAGCTGACCAGGCGCGGTGTGCGCATCGAGTTCGTCAAAGAATGCCTGACCTTCACCGGTGAGGATTCGCCGATGGCGAACTTGATGTTGTCGGTCATGGGCGCGTTCGCCGAGTTCGAGCGAGCATTGATCCGCGAACGGCAGAGGGAAGGCATCGCGCTCGCCAAACAGCGCGGAGCTTACAGGGGCCGCAAGAAAGCGCTTTCGCCCGAACGCGCCGCTGAACTTCTGCAACGCGTCAAGGCCGGCGAACAAAAGGCAAAGCTGGCCCGTGAATTTGGCATCAGCCGCGAAACGTTGTACCAGTACCTGCGCGAAATTGGAGCTTAACGTGCTTAATTTTCCGTTTTCTGAGACGACCCCTTTCGGCAATCTCGACACTGAGCCGCGCATCAAGATGGATGTGGCTGAAACAGACCAGGGCTACACCGTGAAGGCTGAAATACCCGGGGCCAAGAAAGAGGATATAAAAATAACCGTCGAAGGCAATAGAATTACGATTGCCGCGGAAACCAAACGCGAGACGGAAGAGAAAGAGGGCGAAACTGTGGTGCGCCGCGAGCGTTACATCGGCCACCAGTCGCGCAGCTTCGCCCTGGCTCACGAAATAGACGATGCGAAAGCCGTTGCCAAGTATGAGGATGGCGTGCTGGAGCTGTCCTTGCCGAAGAAAGCCGGCGACGGCGGCAGTAAAGTGCTTGAAATCGGCTGACGGGCGTGCGCCTAGCGGCGTCCCTGCCGCGCTTTGAACCGATAGCCGTCGGCGCAAAGCGCGGCAGCCGGCTCGGGGCCGGGGCATGAAGCTTCTTGAAGAGAAAGGAAGAATAAGTGTATAGGAAGATCATGGTGGCGATAGACGGCAGCCCGGTGGCCATGCATGCGCTCGACGAGGCCATGCGGATGGCAAAGAGCCAAGGGGCGGAGCTGATATTGGCCTATGCCGTCGAGTATCCCCACATCTATGTGCAGGACCTGGGATATGACCCGCCGCCCATTACAGAAGCGCTTTTGAACGACGGCAGGGATGTGCTTGCAAAGGCCGAATCCCTGGTAAAAAACAGGCGGATCGCCTGCGGATCGATACTCGTCAACAATCGGGACACCACTGACTCGATCGCCGAGCAACTGCAGAAGCTTGCCGATGAGTGCCAGGCCGATCTCGTCGTCCTCGGCACGCACGGCCGCGGCGGCTTCAAACGCCTGCTGCTGGGCAGCGTGGCGGAAACCTTCCTGCGCTTATCCACTCGCCCGGTGCTTCTGATTCCCGGGAAGCCGTAACTCCATCCGACGCGCCGCGCCGCCGTGGCGCGCGTCGCGGCCCATGGGCACGCGCACATAGCCCTCCGAATTTGCCATGCAGACGGCGGCCAGGAGCATGAGCATTGCGTTCAGCCATGGCTCCAAGAAGATCGCTTCATTCCAGGAAGATCGCCCCTGCTTGTGTCCCACTTCGTGGCCGCGGCGTCCAATAAGCATTGAGACATATGGCCGCTCGAGATGTAGCGCCACAACTTGTATTGACTTGTGTTAATACAAGCAATAGAATTTGCCCGTCACAAGGAATCCCTGCATGAACACCACTCTGAGCCGTAACACACAGAAGGCGCTATACCTGCAACTGGCCGAAAAGCTGATGGAAGACATCGCTGCGAAGCGCTTGCTGCCTCTGGAAAAGCTTCCCTCGGAATACGAATTGACTCGGCTATTCGATGTCAGCCGCGTGACGGTCAGACAGGCGCTGCGTGTATTGGCCGAGCGCGGGCTGGTGGTCAGCCGGCAAGGAAAAGGGGTGTTTGTGTCGGGGCCGCAGGTCAGCCAGGACCTGAATGCGCTGCGCGGCTTTTACGACAGCCTGATCGCGCAGGGCCACACGCCGGAAACCGAAGTGGTCCATTTCGCCGCATCCGGCCCGATGGCCCGCAAGGCCCCGTTCGGGGACTATAGCGAGACGGCCGCATTTACGCGCATTTACCGCGTCAGCGATGCCATCGTCGCGATTGCCGAAGCCACGGTCTCGTGCTTCGGCAAAGCGATATCCAGGCAAATGATCGAGCAATATCCCGTCTACACCCTGCTGCACAACGTCATACAGCGCAAGGTCGAGCGCGCCACGACAGCCATTCGCGCCGCCCAGGCGCCGCCTCGCATCGCCGAGCTGATGGGTCTGGACGGCGAAGGCGTCGTGCTGCGGATGGACCGCACATCATTCGACAGTGAGGGCATGGTTCTGGAGCAAACGCGCTTCCATATCCAGCCCGAAATTTTTGCGTTCGAGCTCAATGTATCGGGCCCGATGCAAATCGCTTCATCGCTACGCAAGGTGGAATGACCAACACTCGAGAGGAGACCCGAGACAATGCGCACACTACATCAAATCAAGCGCAGCATGCTGTTTGCCGCTATTGCGGCGCTGTCTGCAGTATCCGCCTCCGCCGGGGCCGCTTACCCCGAACAGGCGGTGAAAATCATTGTCGGGTTTCCGGCGGGCGGCGCAACCGATGTCATCGCCCGCGTCCTGGGCGCCGAGCTGTCGAAAATCTGGGACCAGACAGTGGTGGTGGAAAACCGCACGGGGGCGGGCGGCAATATCGCCGCCGCTTATGTGGCCAAGGCGAACAAGGACGGCTATACGCTGCTGATGAGCTCGCCGGCCGAAACCGTCATCAATCCCTTGCTGTATCCCGAGATGCAATACGATGCGCAGAAGGATTTGGCGCCCGTGTCTCAAGCCGGCAGCGCGCCTTTGCTGCTGGTGGCGCACCCCTCGGTGCCCGCCAAGGATGCGCGGGGGCTGATTGATTACATCCGGAAAAACAGCGGAAAGGTATCCTATGCATCATCTGGAACGGGCGGCCCCCAGCACCTCGCGGCGGAGCTGTTCAAGCTCATGACGAACACCAAGATTCTGCACGTGCCTTACAAAGGCGGCGCACCGGCGATCACTGATTTGGTCGGCGGCCAGGTGCAGATATTCTTTGCCGGATTGCCGCCCGCCTTGCCGTTCGTCAAGTCGGGCAAGGCAAACGCCCTGGCGGTCACGACCAAATCCAGGTCGGAACTCGCGCCCGAGATCCCATCGCTGGAAGAGAGCGGCCTGCATGGGTTCGATATCCAGAACTGGCAGGGCGTCTTTGCGCCGGCCGGTACGCCGCAAACGGTCATAAACAAAATTTCCGCCGATATCGCCACGGCGCTGAGCAGCGAGGCGGTGAGAAAAACCCTGGCGGGCCAGGGCATTTCGGCGGCGCCCAGCAGCCCGAACGACTTCAAGGCGTTTGTCGATAACGAGCGCCGAAAATATGCCGACATCATCAAAGCGGCGCATGTATCAATCAACTAAGCGGGATGCGGCACGCCCGAACAAGGGGCTATGAGGAGAAGCATGAAACTGAACCAGGAAGAACTCGCCATGCTCAATGGCGACAAAGGCAGGGCGGTACAGGAAGCAATCAAGTTCCAGATCGAGGTTGGGAAGTTCTTCAATGCCGAACGCTTCGTGCCGATCACCAACGCCCACGTCATGGGCGATATCGAAGTCATGGGCGACGGCGGTTTGGACATGATGACGCAAATTGCCGAGGAGGGGGCGAAATGCGCCGTGCCGTCCACCAGCAATGCGCGCTGCATGCACTTCAGCGACGAGCCCGCGCTGCGGCCCGACGAGGGCGAGGAAAAAAAGGAACGCAAGCTGCTGATCCAGCTGCGCAAGATGGATATCAATACGACAGACACCTGTATCAACTACCAGACGGTGTATCAGCCCAAGCTGGGCGAGCATGTGGCCTGGGGGGATACCGGCACAGTCATCTATGCCAACTCCGTGTTCGGGGCGCGTACCAATTTCGAAGCGGGAAAATCCAGTTTCGCGGCCGCCCTCACTGGCCGCACTCCGGCTTACGGCTTCCATCTGGACGAAGTGCGGCGCGGCAATATACTGGTCAATGTCGATGCCCGCATGGAAGATCTCGCGGACTGGGGCGCATTGGGAAAAATTGTCGGCCACCCCAATCAAGATTATTTTGCGGTTCCCGTATTCACCGGCATCGACACAACGCCGCCGCCCGACGCCCTCAAGCATCTGGGCGCATCGCTGGCCAGTTACGGCTCCATGGCCATGTTCCATATGGTCGGCGTGACGCCCGAGGCGCCGTCGGCGGAACAGGCCATGGGCGGCCAAGCGCCGCGCAGCATCATCAAGGTCAGCGATCAAAACATTCAGGCAATCTACGATGCATATCGCTACGTGGACGCGCGCAAGAATATCGTGGTGTTCTCCGGGCCGCAGCAATCCCTGTTCGAAATGCAGACCCTGGCGCGCTTGTTTGAAGGGCGTAGTGTCGCGCCTGACATGACGGCGGTGATCACCACCAACCACGCCGTCTACAGCGACGCGAAGCGCCTGGGATATGTCGATATCCTGGAGAAAGCGGGTGTTACCTTGCTCCAGGGCGTCTGCTTCTATATTTTGCAGCGGCTGACACAGATCCGGGAAGAAAACGCATGGGCCAACCTGGTTTCCAATTCCGCCAAAATCGTCAACACCATTACCGCCCATCGATTCAATACGGTGCTGCGCCGTACCGCCGCATGCGTTGACATAGCCTGCACGGGAGACCTGAAGTGACCACCATCGTGCAAGTAGACCGGGCGTGGGGGCCCAAGGTGACGGGACAGGCGCTCGTCATGCGCGAAGGCTTTAGCCCACGCTACGACCTGGACCGTGTGACAGGCATTATTTCCCGGATCGGCCACAGTGCGGAAGGCGTATCGGTGAAGGGGAAAATCCTGGTAATCCCGACCTCGAAAGGCGGCGTCGCCGGCGGCTGGGCGTTCTTCGACCTGCTGCATAAAGGGATCGCGCCATTGGCTCTGGTATTCGGAAAGCTCAATCCGGTAATGGTACAGGGCGCGGTGCTGGCCAATATGCCCATCACGGAAGGTTGGGACCAAGATCTGGTTCAGTTGCTCAAGACCGGCGATACGATTACGATCGACCCGGAAAACAAGCGGATCAGCGTCGCTTAGCGCAGAAAGCCCGCGAACGGAGGCGCCGGTATAGGGGCCTCCTCGCGAAATGTCCAAGAGCGTCCAAGAGCGGAAGAGTCGCTTCAGGACTGCTTGCCCGCCTCCCGAGGGCATCAATTGATTGGAATTCCCGCCTGTTCGATCAGTTTTGAAAAGGTAACGCGTTGATCGCGCAGAATTAGGTCCAGGTCCTGTCGCGATCCGGAAGCCGCTTCGCCGCCCATGGATATAAAGCGTTGCTGCAGGTCCGGATCTTTCAAGACATCATTGATAGCCTTGTTTAGCAAATCAAGGATCTGTGGAGGGGTCCCCGCCGGCGCGACCAGAGAATTGATGCCAGGCACTACGAAATTGGGTATGACCTCGCTGATAGTGGGCACGTCGGGGAAGTCTTTCGAGCGGGTTGCCGTAGATACCGCCAGCAGGCGCAGCTTGCCTGATTTTACGTGTGGAGCGGCCCCGCCAAGCCCATCTATCAATACAGGGACGCGTCCTGCGATGACATCCATTTCCGCAGCGGTTCCAGTAGGATATGCAACATTGACGAACTTTGTTCCGGCCTTTTCGTTCAGATTTTCACCTATCAAGCGCGATAACGATGCCGCTCCCGGCGTGGCAAAAAAGCTTTCCTTCTCTCGTGACTGGTCCAGAAGTTCCTTTAGTGTGTGTGCAGGGCTATTGGCTGGTACGGCGATGGCAAGCGGCACATACACGACAGGGGCGACAGGAGTCAGATCCTTCTCTATGTCATATGGAAGCGCTTTGGTCATCAGTGGATTGATGACCAATACCGAGTTGCCAGCGAACAGAAATGTGTAGCCATCAGGCTTTGCGTTGACAACGGCTCGAGTTCCAATGGTGCCGTTGCCCCCTGGCATTGGTTCAATGATGAAAGACTGGCCCAGAGCCCTCGAGAGCCTGTCACCGAGTACTCGTGCAAAAATTTCCACGCTGCTTCCTCCTCCAGCGGCGACAATGATTCTTACCGGATGTTTTGGCCATGCATCCTGCGCCGAAGCATTCAGGCTGGCGGCGCCCATTAATATGAAGAGAGGTGCGAACATAGCCATGCGAACAATTTTGGCTATTCTGGCAAATAGACCCCTCCCTATTTTTGTGGCGCCCGGTTCCGGTCGTGTCTTGGCACTGCTTTTGAAATCCGCTTTCGGGCCAGCTTGCATAGAAGAGTGCATTTTCATTCCAATGTCTCCTGAGTTATTGCGTTGCATCTTAGCAAGGCTCGAACCGCCGCTACTAGCAGCAAAGAAACATAGCCGACATACTGAAGAGGTATGGCTGGGCAGCCATATCCACTCATACTAAAAACGATGGGCAACCATGCCTGCCATGTGCTAGCCAAGAAGCCATCATGCTCCTAAAGTCTAGTGAACGCGGCTCATGCCTGACGCCGCTGCGCTGAACAGGAGACAATGCGTGAGTTACCTTCCCGAGAACATGCCCTCGCCCCGTCCGACGCTGGACGATGCGCCATATTGGCAAGCCTGCCAGGAGCGCCGCCTGGTGATTCGCTACTGCGAGCAATGCGCGCATTTCTTTCATCCACCGCTACCTAACTGTCCCCGATGCAGCTCCACGCAGCTAACCTGGAAACAGGTATCTGGACGAGGCACAATTTATACCTATACGGTAGGCCACTATGCTGTGCATCCGTCGCTCAAGGGGCACCCTCCATATAATGTCTGCGTAGTGCTTTTGGATGATGCGGACGATGTGCGCTTGGTAACCAATGTGGTGGATGTGGCGCCGGAGGCGCTGGAAATAGGGTTGCCCGTCCAGGTGTGTTTTGAGCCGAGCGGCGACGGGACGCTTATACCTCGCTTTCGGCGCCGGGGACTCGACACTTCGGCGAGAGGGGAGCGATCATGACCTTCCCCATGCCGAACTGGCCGCGCGAGCTTCAGCCTTGCATTGTCGGCGTAGGCGAGACTGCCTATACGAAGCGCGGTGGACATCAAGATAAAAGCGAACTTGCTCTGTGCATAGAGGCTATCCATAATGCCGCCGATGATGCTGGCATTGATGCGCGAGAGATAGATGGCTTCACGTCCTTTGGATTTGAGCGACATGAACCTGCGGTAGTGCAAACCGCTCTTGCAGCGCCTTCGCTGCGCTATGCCTCGCTGGTATGGGGCGGCGGCGGCGGTGGCTGTTCGGGATCGGTTATGCTGGCAGCGTCTGCCGTGGCGACAGGGCAGTCCCGTTACGCAGTAGCTTACCGATCGTTGTGCCAGGGACAATATGAGCGCTACGGCCAGCATCGCGAACGCCTGCTATGGGGTTCGTACGTTGCGCCTTATGGGCTGATGTCGCCGGGCCTCATGATGGCGCTGGCCTATCGGCGCTTTATGCACGAAACCGGCGCCACGCCGGAGCATTTGGCTGATATAGCAGTGATGCTACGGGCCAACGCTCAACATAACCCGCGCGCCGTCATGCGTGACAAGCCATTGACCCGCGAGCAGTATTTCGCATCGCGCATGATCGCCGATCCGTTCCATCTATATGATTGCTGCCTCGAGACGGACGGAGCCTGCGCCGTGATTGTGACAACGCGGGGGATAGCCGATCGATTGAATCGGCCAGCGGTGCCGATTCTGGCGGCTGCGCAAGCAAGCGGTCCTCGTTGGTCGCTCGGGCCCATGGGTTCACACAATATGCCGCTGGACGATTACGCATCCATCAATTCCCGCGAAGTCGCCAAGGCGATTTATGCGCAATCGGGATTGGCGCCGTCAGATATCGATGTGGCTCAAATCTACGATGCTTTTACAGGCCTTATTCCTATGGGGCTCGAAGACTACGGCTTATGCGAGCGAGGAGGCGCCGCCGCACTGATAGCGTCTGGTGCGCTGCGGCAGGGCGGCAGGCTGCCGATCAACACGGCGGGCGGCTTGCATTCCGAAGCTTATCTGCATGGGCTGAATCTGGTCATCGAAGCAGTCAGGCAGGCCCGTGGCGATTCTACCCTGCAGGTACCCAACGTCCGCCATAGCCTGGTGACGAGCGGGGGAGGCACCGGACACAAGAGCGCTCTCATACTCGGACGGGCTGAACATTGAGCGCAGACTGATTCCTCAGGAGTCGGAAGGGCGTACAACAACGGGATTGCCTGGCCACAGCCCGTTCTTGGCGACCTTTCTGATTTCGGCCGCGACGAATGAAGACAGCAACTGCACATTGCGCAGGCGCGTATGCTCCCGAGTGGAAATCAGCGAGAGGGCGATGGACATGCCTTGATCCGCAAAGGGAACAGCCTCCAGCTTGCCCGCAGCTACATCATCCGCAACGCTGCAAAGCGTCAGCACCGTGTAACCCAGCCCCTGCAGTGCCATTGACCTGAGCATGTTGATGCTGTTCGTTTCGTACACCGGAGTCAGCGGAGCATTGATCTCGGCGAATGCATCCTCCAGCAATATGCGAACTGTTTGCTGCCCGCTGGGCAGCACAAGGGGCAGGTCGACCAGATCAGCTATTTGTGGCCGTTTCGGCAGCCCCGACGCTGGCGCTCCGACGAGGCAAAGCCGTTCCATCAGCAGCGGCGTGGAAATCAGGTCCGGGTCTGGTGGTGGATCATACAGGACCGCAAACGATAGTTCCCTGTTCAGCACCTTCTCGCACAGGCCTTTGCTCAATGCCTCCACGATATTTACTCGCAGCAGGGGCCAGCGCGAGGCAATGGCTGGCAGCAGGTAAGGCACCATTACGGCCCCCGCCGATTGCGTGATTCCAAAGGAAATCGGCCCTGCAACCAGATGGGCGGCGTGGCCGACTTCCTCTTTAAGCATGGCAAGCTGCATGAGGATGCCAGGCGCTTTTGAGGCGAGCAGCTCGCCCGATTGCGTCAGCTCACAGCCGCGGTTTGTGCGTATGAAAAGCTGGACGCCAAGTTGCGCTTCCAAACGATTGATCTTGCGGGTGATTACAGGTTGCGCGGTTTCCAGGTAGTCCGCCGCTCGAGAGAAGTTGCGCTTTTTTGCCACCCAGCAGAAGACATGGAGCAAGTCGGTTTCCAGGACATCAAGATCAGCTGGAAGGAAAATGTCTGTCATGTGATTTCGGTATGCCCGCGATATTAAGACCAGTCTAGCGAAATAGCAGCACTCTTTATACAGTGTGCAAAAGCCGAAGTAAAGCAGGCCGGAAAACTACTCACTCAAGAGCGAAGCAACACCATGATTCTCGATATTCCCTACGAACAGCGCGTGCTTGGAAACATTTTGGCTGACCGGGCATCACGCTATGCAGAGCAACCGTTTCTGACGGTGGGAGGACGATGCTATACCTTCACCGAAGCCTATGAAATCAGTCAGGCTTTCGCGCGCGGCCTGAAACGGCTGGGCGTTGCGCCCGGCGAGCCCGTGCTGTTGATGCTGAACAACTCGGCTGAGTTCGTGTTTTCATGGTTTGCGCTTATGCTGCTCAATGCCACATGTGTGCCAGTGAATACAGCGTATGTCGGGGAGATGCTTGCGTATGTGGTGGGTGATGTAAAGGCTCGCATCGTCATTACCAGTGTGGATCTGGCTCCTGCGATTTCCGGCTTGTCCGCCGAGCAGCGGGGCGAGTTGACTACCATGATAGTCAGTAACGGCTGCGCCGGGCCGTCCGCCCTGGACATCCTGGCATGGGAAGATCTAATGATTACCTCGGGGGCTCCGGTACAGGCCAGCGCCCACCCCGGCGATAGGGCATTCATTTGCTATACCTCGGGTTCGACGGGCCCATCCAAGGGGGTCATAGTGCCCCATTCGCAAGTTCTTCAGACGGTTCAGACCTTCATTAACGCGGTGGGTATGACCCCCGAGGATACGATTTTCTCGCCGCTGCCACTCTTTCATGGCATGTCACGCTCAATGGCTGTGCTGCCGGCGCTTTTCCTGGGGGCGCAGGTGCATCTGGCCGCCCGATTCAGCGCCTCGTCATTCTGGGCGGATGTACGCAACGCTGACGCAACCATCAGCACCACAATTTTCACCATACCTCCTATTCTCAAGAGCCGGCCGCACACTGATGATGACAGGAATCACAAGGTTCGGGTCATGTTCAACGCACATCATGATCTGGAGTTCGAAGAACGCTTCGGTGTCCGGTTGGTCGAGGCCTATGGCATGACGGAAGTCAGCTTGCCGATAAGTACGGTATACCCGCAGCGGGTGCTGGGCGCCTCGGGAAAACCGGGCGATGAATGGGAGGCCATGTTGGTTGATGACAGGGGGCTGGCGGTTCCCGCTGGTTCTGTTGGCGAGCTCCTATTGCGGCCCAGGAAGCCGGGCCTGATGATGGATGGCTACTTCAACAAGCCTGAAGCGACATTGTCTGCTTTCCGTGGGCTGTGGTTTCATACCGGTGACTTAATGCGGGTTGGTGAAGATGGATACTATTTCTACGCTGGACGCATGAAGGAACGGATTCGGCGCCGGGGGGAGAATATTTCCGCACATGAGGTCGAGATCATCGCCGCCCGGCATCCTGAAATCGTCGAGTGCGCCGTACTGGGTGTTCCGGCGGGGGACTTCGAAGATGACGTCTACCTTATCGCCGTGCTTCGAAACGAGGACGCGATCTCCGCCGCGCAGTTGCATACGTGGCTGGCGTCCAAGCTGCCGAAGTTCATGGTGCCGCGTTATATCGAGTTTCGTAGCCACCTGCCTAAGACAGGCTCGGCAAAGATTGAACGTCACGCTTTGCTCGCGGACACATCCATAATCGATGCATGGGACAGCCTGCAGCCATTTCAGCAGCCGAGGGGATGCCCGGAGTCTGGAACATGAGCGTCATATTTGGACCGCGCCCGGTGCGGCGCGGCGGCATGGATATCGTGGATGCGCAATTGCATCTGTCATTGGACGCGGGAGCGAAAGAGATAGCCGCTGCGATGGATGCCTTGGGCATTCGCAGCGTCATGCTGGATGAGCTTTGGGGTAGAAATGATAACGATCAGGGAACTCCCTGCATCCAATTCCAGAACGGAGCCTATCGCCCGTTGAGCCCCTATGCGCAAGCTGCAGCTATTCACGATCCGCAGAGATATTCCTTTCTGCAGCGCGTTACCCCCCATGATCCGGATCTGCGTTCTTTGATTCCCATCCTTGCATCCTCTCCAGGCTGCCGATCCTTGCGCCTGGTTCTTCGCGATAGGCAGCAGCGTCAGGAGTTAGCAGCCGGTGCGTATGACGAAATGCTGGGCATGGCACAAGCCTATTCGTTGCCCCTGAGCGTGTTGAGCAAAGATTCGGGATCAGTAATGCGCAACCTTGTGCCACGCTTTCCCGATCTGCAGTTCATCATCGACCATTGTGGTTGGGGCAAGACCGAAGCGGATTGGAATGCTGTCCTGGATCTGGCCCGCTATCCGAACACCTTCTTGAAATGGAGCCATGCTCACAGGGCATTCGGCAATTTTGGGGAGCCTCGCGAATGCATCCAGCGTGAACTTCTACGTGCGCTGGATACATATGGCGTTGAGCGCGTTCTCTGGGCAAGCGATGTTACTCATGAAGAAACCGGGGCTTCGTGGCTACAGTTGCTGTCCTTCATTCAAGACAACCCCGCGCTTTCCCCGGGCGACAAGGAGTGGATTCTTGGCAGGACAGCGCGCCGCGTGTTCCGCTGGGAGGCAAGAGCGGGGAGTGGCTTTAGTTCGGAGCGCTGAAACAGAGCCGCGCGATAATTTCGAATGGGCTGTTTAGCCGGTTTAAATTACGCATAATGTGTATTATGTAAAGTAATAGAAATGCCGGCGCACATGCCTCTATTCCTGCGTCCTTGCCGGACTGTCGGCTTCTATGAGCGGATACGCGTCGGCGACGTAGGCCGGACCTTTCATCACCATCACGATGAAGGCTCCGATGGTCGTGACCAGCACCAGATTGAAATGGAGCAAGAGCGCGCTCATTGCGTAAATGTCCACGATGTGTATGAGCGCCGCCAGCGGCGGCGCACCCTGCTCCCGCATGCCCCATACCCAATCGAGCATACGCAGCAGCACCGACGGCGCCGTCAGCAAGGCCGCGCCGATGGCGAAGATGGCCGGCATGCGCCGGAGCAAGATGCGCTCCAATCCGGGCGGACTGCGAACGAAGCCGGGTAATTTGTTGAAGAGTTCCATGGCGCCTGCCTGTACCTGAGCGATTGGAGTCGCCAGGGGCTCAGCACCTGACGTGCCTATTGATCCGCATGGTCCTTCGGCGCCGGGCGCCAGGTTTATACTGCGGCTGGAGCCATGAACTCTGCAACTGCTGCGTTTTGTGAAATGTCCGAGCGGGAATCCCCTCGCCTGTCGCCAGGCCCGTCGATGTTACAGAACGCGACAAACGCCAGCCGATAGCCGAATAAGAATCACTCGTTGAAGGTGGCGAATCGCCACCAGCCTGCGGCGGATTCGGCCTTCAGCAGGTCTCGCAGGATAACTTCTACCCGGCGGGCGGTGCGGGTCAACGGTCTGTCAGAGGCATAGGCTACGCATACCCGACGTTCGATAACGGGATCGATAATATGGGCGGTGACGATATCTTCTTGCGGGATGCGTATGTTCCTCAATGCCGCTAACGACAGTATGGTGGCGTCGGTGCTTCGCAGCACGCACTCCAGCAGCAGTTCGGGCGCATCCAATTCAGTGTGTACATGCAGCTTTACGCCGACGGCGGATGACACTTTTTCGACAAGCGCCCGCAGGCCGTGTTCGCGGCTGGGCATCACCAATGGAACATGACGCAGATTGGCGACGGAAATACCGCCATTCACGCACATATCCCGCACCGCTGCGGCATTCTTTCTGTGCACCGCCAAAAACAGATGCTCGGTCATCAGCAGTTCGAAATCCAGGCCCATGACATCGGAACTGCTGTACACCAAGCCAAAATCGATGGTGCCATCCATGATCCATTTCGCCACGTGGCCGGACAGGCCGGTTACGACCTTTATTTTGATGTTGGGACAACGCTGGCGCACCTGCTCGATCAAGGACAGGGTCAGCAAGGGGCTTAGGGACCCAGGGATGCCTACGGTCACGGTTCCGACTTCGGTAACCTTGTGAGAACGCAAATTGGCCTTGCCGGCATCCAGCGTGTCCAGCGCCACGCGCGCATAACTAAAAAACTCTTTGCCCTCGGGCGTCAGGATAGTGCCGTCCTGGCGCCGCTCGAACAATTGGACCTCCAGTTCCTCTTCCAGGAGTTTGATCTGCGTACTGATGGCCGGCTGCGATATGTGCAGCAGTTGCGCTGCCTTGATGATAGAGCGATGTTCGGCGACTGCGATAAAGTACGATAGCTGACGTAGGTTCATACTGCGTGAGGTGTCCGACCCCCTCTTCGGCTTTTTAGCTGCCGGTAGGCGTCATATCGCTCTACCAGCTGGCGTGCCTGCAGCACCACCGGCAGGTCCACCATGCGGCCATTGAAAGTGCATGCCGCTCTGCCCAGCGCCTTCTGCTTTTCGAACTCGGCGATCAATTGATTGGCGATTTCAACATCGGCGGGCTTGGGTGCGAATTCTTCGTTCACAATGTCGACCTGCCTGGGATGTATGCAAAATGCAGCATCGAAACCCAGGCCGCGCGCGCGCCTGATCCTGTCGCGGAACTCGTTCTCGTCCTTGAAATCGGCCACCGACCCGACAAAGCCGATGGGAACGATACCAGCGCGCCTGCATGACGCCACAGCCATCGCATTGGGAATGTACAGCGCATCGTCGGTAACGGCCATCCGCATGTTGGCGGCCAAATCTTCAGCGCCCACGATCATGCCACAGATCCGCGGGCCGGCTGCGGCGATTTCGGCCATGTTGGCCAGCCCTTCCGCATCCTCCACCATGGCGATCAGCCGGGTATGCCCTGGCGCCAGGCCCTGCTCCGCTTCGCATTCGTCGAGGATTTCGCCGATGAAGCGAACATATGAAGCGTCAGGCACTTTAGGCAGGGTCAGCGCTGCGACGTCGGCGCTGACAGACTGCTCGATATCGGGCAGCGCCAGGCGCCATGGCCGATTGATGCGCACCGTCACATCGTAGCCGGCCGCAACGAACTTGCGGGCGATGTCGCGCACGCGGCTGCGGGCGAGCGCCTTATCGTCCGGCGCAACACTGTCTTCGAGATCGATTTGCAGCACATCGGCCGGCCGGCGCAGCGCGCTTTCCACGAAACGGTCATTGGTGGCGGGCACGAACAATATGGACCGCCAAAGGTGAATATCAGACATGGCTACGCTCGTCTTGTTGAACTGCATCCAGTTGCTCGAGTTCCTGCAGGACCTGCGCCGTATGCTCGCCCAGCTTTGGGGCGGGACGGCGGAAACCGCCAGGGGTCGCGCTAAGGCGCGGGATAATATTATGGGTGGTGATGTGGCCCAGATCGGTATCTTCTACCGCTACTACCGCCTCGCGGCCCACTACGTAGGGATGATCAACCAGATCGGCGACCGAGCAGACCGGCCCGACAGTCACGCCGGCCGCCTCGAAGATCGCCAGGTTTTCCTGCTGCGTGCGCTGCGCTATGAAAGCGCCAATGATCTCGTCCAGCTCATCCCTATGTTTTACCCGCGCATCATTATCGCGGAACTTCTCGTGCGTCTTTAGCTCGGGGCGCCCTATGGTATCGAAAATGCGCATGGCCATCGACTGCATCGAGCCGGACATCGCCACGTACTTGCCATCGCTGCATAAATAGACGTTGCGCGGCGCCGTGTGCGACGACTGGTTTCCCGACCGTAACGTCGGTTCGCCCACCAACTGGAACTTTAGGGCTTCCGACGAAATAAAGGAGAAGATAGGCTCGAACAGGGAAAGATCCACCACCTGGCCCTTCCCTTCTTTTTCCGCCACCCGTAACGCGGTCATGACGCCGGCCGCGCCGTAAATGCCTGCGATCATGTCGGCCAGGGCCAGAGGCGGCAACACCGGTGGTTTATCGGCATAGCCATTCAGATAAGCGAAGCCCGACATCGCCTCCACCAAGGTGCCAAAACCAGGCTTGCGGCTATACGGCCCGGTCTGCCCCCAGCCCGATACCCGCACGATGACCAGCCGGGGATTCAGCTCCAGCAGCAGTTCGGGCGCGAGACCCATTTTTTCCAGGCCGCCCGGTACGAAATTCTCGACCAGCACGTCGGAGTGGCGGACGAGGCGCTTCAATACCGACAAACCCTCGTCCGACTTCAGGTCCAGTACGACCGACCGTTTGTTGCGCCCATATACCTTCCAGTAGATGGGCTCATCCGCTTCGCGCCAATTGCGCAGATCGTCGCCCTTGCCGTCGCGTTCGATCTTGATGACGTCGGCCCCGAAATCCGCCAGGAACAAGGTGAGCATATTGCCCGCCACCAGGCGCGATAAATCCAGCACCCGCACGTCCTTCAGCGGCCCATCCAGCCTAGGGTCAAATTTTTTCATTACGAATCCTGGCTTTTAAAAACTGATGACAGGCTTGATTTCCTGATAGTTCTTCATGCGTTCCATCGCCAGGTTCACATCGTCCAGTTTGTAGCGCCCGGTAATCATCTTTTCAAAAGGGAACTGTTTCTGGTGCTTCTCGATGAACTGCAGCGCCAGTGAGTAGCTGCGCGCATCGCCCGAGAACGAACCGATGACATTGATATTCTTCTTCACGATCATCGAGGGCTGTATTTCAGTCCTGCCTTCGCCCAGCTGCCCCACGATCAGATATTTCGCTCCCTTGCGCGCCAATTGCAGACCCTCATTGAAGGCGGCCGGAACGCCGGTAAACTCCATGACAATGTCGGCGCCGCGCCCGTCGGTCAAGGCCAGCACGCGTTCCAGGCGCTCGTCCGCCGTCGTGCCTTCCACGGGAATGCATTCATCGGCGCCGAATTCGCGCGCCATTTCCAGGCGGGCGGCGGGCGACCCAATGACGATGATCCTGCGCGCCCCGCGCACTTTGGCATTGGCCGTCGCCAGCAGCCCCAAGGGTCCTGCTCCCTGGACGACCACGGTCTCATAGGGCTCGATCTTCCCGATCTGCGACATGGCATTCATAACCGAACGCAAGGCGCAGCTGGACAGGCTGGCCAGCTCGCTGGACACGCTATCGGGCACCTTCAGCCGGCCGGACTCGGGCAGCACATATCCGTACTCCGAGAAACCTCCCATCAGATACGGCGATTTTTCCATGGTTTCGTACATGTAGGCGCGGCGGTGCGAGCACAATGTGGGCTGGCGCGCCGTTGTGCAGTAAAAGCAGCTTCCGCAGGACGTATGGGTATAAACAATGCGGTCGCCCACCTTCAGCTCCTGCCCCACCGAATCATTGCGCACGCCTTCGCCCAGGGTCACAATGCGTCCGACCATTTCATGGCCGATGATCACCGGCAGATCTACCTTGAGCGATAGCGATCCCTGCCACAGGTGAACATCGGTGCCGCAAATCGAGCAGGCCTCCATCTTGACCAGCGCGGCGCGCGGCTCCACATATTTTGGGATGGGAACATCTTCGATTTTCAGCGGATCCTTGAACTTCCTTAAAACGGCAGCCCGGGCGAATTCAGGTATAGCAGACATTTAATCAAACCTATTTCAAAGAAATTGATACCACGTCGTCAACGCAGGTACGAAAGTAATCAGGGCCAGAACAACCAGCGATCCGCCCAGGAACCACATCACAAAGCCGAACATTTCCGTCAGTTTCGCTTCGTTGGTGCGCTGGGCGACATACAGATTGGCGGCCAGCGGCGGCGTCAACAGCCCGATCTCGATATTGGTGACCAGCATCACTCCGAAATGCACCGGGTCTATTCCATAATTGACAGCGGCAGGCGCCAGCAAAGGTCCCATCAGCAAGGTCGCGGCGTTAGTCTCCATGAACATGCCGATCAGCAGCAGAGCGACATTCACCGCCAGCAAAAACAGGATGGGGCTGCCTGTGAAGCTGGTCGCGATCTCGGTAATGGATTGCGGCACCCGTTCCAGAATCATTGCCCTGTTGAAAATGCTGGTGAACGCAATGATGGCCAGAATCGCGGCAGACGCCAGTGCGGCATGCTCCAGTATTTTCTTCAGGTCGCTGGTTGAAGCCTGACGCGTCAGCATTGTGACCGCCAACGCGTAGATGCCGGCTACTGCCGCCGCCTCGGTGGCGGTGAATACGCCGGAATAGATGCCACCCAGCACCAGTACCGGCAGCATCAGGGCCGGTATCGCGCGCACCAGTACTCGCAGTTTCCTGGTTGGTCCCGCGCTTTTTGCAATCACAGGCGCCTGCGGCAACGATTCCTGCCCGCCCGTCAATACCCGCCGGGAAATGACTGCATGGATCAACGAAAAGACAATAATGGTCAAAATACCCGGCACGATAGAGGCAATGAACAGATTGGTGATCGACACGCCGACAATTGCGCCGTACAGAATCAGCGGAATCGAAGGTGGAATCAGCACACCCAGCAAGCCGGTTGCCGCATTCAGCGCCGCCGTATACCCGCGGGGATAACCGCGCTGGCGCATTTCCACTCCCACCGTACCGCCAATGGCGGCCACGGTCGCCACCGACGATCCGGTAATGGCCCCCATCAATGCACTGGCCAGCACCATGATATGGCCCATAGGAGCCCGAATGCGCGACATGAACAGATCGCAAACCGCTGTAAGCTGGCGGACCAGCCCACCGCGATTCATCAGCTCGCCCACCAGAAGAAAGAGTGGGATCGCCAGCAGGGAAAAATTCGACACAGTATCGAACGGCATGGCTGCCAGGGAGAACGGGTCGATATTCCATGCCTCGGCATTGGCTATGACCACCAGCGCAAAGGCGACGGCTATCGGTACACCCAAAACCAGCAGCAACAATAAAGATGAAACGATCATCGGGCCGCCTCCGCAATGCGGGCCGAGGGCCGCCTGGCGCATACAGCCCTCAGCAAATCAAACACACCATGTATGCCCATGAACACCATTCCTGCGAAAAAGAAGAACACCGGTATGTATAAGGGCGTACCCATGTCCAGCATGCGCTCGCCGGACAGCATGGCATCGTCGAACAGGCTCCAGCCCAGCCAGGCGTAGATGGCTGAAAACCCCAGCATCAGCACCGCCACCACCAGCTGTGCGGCGCGCTTCAACAGCACGGAGCGCGCCTGCTCGATGAAGTCCACCGATATATGCATTTGCATGCGCGAACACATGGCCGACCCGACGAAGGTCAAAGGAGACATCGCGACAATGGCCCATTCGGCAACGTTGGCGATCGGCCAATCAAAGAACCGGATGCAAACCCCGAACGCCACAGTAAAGAGCATGACCAGCAGGCTTATGGAACATATGAGGTTTTCCAATGAATAAAGACGTCTTTCAAATGCATTTGCCCATTCAGCCATGCCCGTCTCCCCGTCTGCGCATCACTTGCCCAGCGCCTGGACTTCTTTGCGCAATGCTGCAACGCGGTCTTTGCCGTACACCGGTTCCAGCTTGGTCCATACGCCATCGGCCACCTTGCGGAATTCCGCTCTGGCTTCGGGCGTCAGCTTGGTCACCTTCACGCCGCCCGCCGCGATCTTTTCCATGTACTCGCCATTCAGCTTGCGATTGGCAGCGATCTCTTTGGCAGCCACCTCATTGGCCGTGTCCTGCATGATCTTCTTCTGCGCGTCGCTAAGCTTGGCCCACATGCGCTGGCTTGCCGCGATGGCGCCCATGGCATACACGTGGTTGGTTTCGGTCATGAACTTCTGCGCTTCGAACAAACGCGAGTTGTAGGTGATGCTTGCGCCGTTATCCTGCCCATCCACCGTGCCTTGCTGCAGCGCCGTGAATAATTCAGGGAAAGGCATGGCCACAGCCTGAGCGCCGGCCGCAATAAAGAAGTCGCGTATGCCGGCCGATCCCGGTACGCGCAGCTTCAGCCCTTGCAAATCGGCCGGCTTTTCCACAGCATGCTTGGAATTGGTTACAGCGCGGAATTCCAGTTCGAAGAATCCCAAGGGTTGCATGCGATGCTTGGCCATCGTTTCACGCAAGGTTTTCTGCAAGATGCCATTGGGGTTGTAGAAGATTTTGTCAGCCTCATCGAAGCTGGTCACGATATAGGGCAGATAGTGGATATCCAGCAGCGGATCCAGGCCCGACAAAGAACCCGGATTGATGAATGCCAGATCCAAAGATCCGCGCGCCAGGTCGCGCGCCAGGGACTCATCTCCGCCTATCTGGCTGTTCGGGAAAACCGTGACTTCCACTTCGCCTTTGGTACGCTCTTTCACCAGCTTGGCGAAATCCTGGCTGGCCTGGTCCACCGGGCTGTTGATTGCAAACACATGGCCCAGGCGCAGTTTCGTTGCGGCGCCGGCCGGCGCCGCCTGCAGGGACATGGCTACAGCGGCGGCGCCCAGAAAGGCCGCCAGTTTCGATTTCTTCAAATTCCTGAACATGAGTTTTATCTCCGTTATGGGGGTTTTATGGTTTATTTATGGTTGATGACGATAGTCTTGGCAACGGTGTATTCGCGCAGCGCTTCGAACCCCTTCTCGCGGCCATGGCCACTGCGCTTGAAACCGCCAAATGGCAATTCAATGCCGCCGCCGGCGCCATAGCCGTTGATGTACACCTGACCGACGCGAAGCTTCTTGGCCATGCGTATTTGCCGGCCGCCATTTTCCGACCACACGCCGGCAATCAGGCCGAAATCCGTGCCGTTTGCGATACGAATGGCGTCTTCTTCGTCGTCAAAAGGAATAGCCACCAGCACGGGTCCAAAGACCTCATCCTGCGCCAGTTCATGCGTTTCCTCCACCGGTCCGAGCAAAGTAGGCGTGACGTAGAAACCGCTGCTTACCGCGCTGGCGTCCAGCTTGCCTTGGCCGATTATCGTAATGCCGTCCGCGTGGGCGCGTTCCAGGAAGCCCTTGACCCGCTCGCATTGCACCGCGCTGATGACCGGACCGCAGTCCAGGTCGGCATCGTGCGAACCCACGCGCACTGTATTGATGCGCTTGGCCAGCGCAGCAACAAACTCTTCGTAAATCGACCGCTGGATCAGCACGCGGCTGCCGGCCGAGCAGGTCTGCCCGGTATTCTGGATGATGGCGGACACAATAACCGGCAGCGCTTTTTCCACATCGGCATCATCGAATACGATTTGCGGCGACTTGCCGCCCAATTCCAGCACGCAAGGCACATGGTTGTCGGCGGCCGCCTTCTGGATCAGGGTGCCCACTTCGGGCGAACCCGTGAACGACAGGAAGTCAACGCCTTTATGCGCCGACAGCGCCGCGCCGGCTTCCTCGCCGTAGCCCGTCACCACATTCAGCACGCCGGCGGGGATGCCGACTTCTTCCGCCAGTTCAGTAAGACGAATAATGCTCAGGCAAGCCTCTTCGGCGGGTTTCAGCACTGTGGTGTTGCCGGCGGCGAGCGCGGCGGCAATCGTGCGGCCGAACATCTGGGCCGGATAGTTCCAGGGGATAATATGCCCGGCCACGCCCCGGGGCTCGCGCACAATGAGCACCTGGTAGCCTTCCAGGAAGGGAATCGTTTCGCCATGCAGCTTGTCGGCTGCGCCGCCGTAGTATTCGAAATAGCGCGCGGTGGCGGCAATATCATTGCGGGCCAGCTTCATGGCCTTGCCGGTATCCAGGGCTTCCAGCTGGGCCAGCTCCTCGGCGTGTTCGGCGATCTTCAGGCCCAGCCGCGACAGCAGGCGGCCGCGGTCCACCGCCGCTGTATTGCCCCACACGCCTTCGAACGCCTGACGGGCCGCGGCGACCGCGGCGTCGATATCCTCGCGCCCTCCGCGGGACATCTTGCCTATCGACCCGCCGTGGCTGGGCGCAACCACGTCTATCGTGTCGCGGTTGTGAGACTCGGACCATTTGCCGTTGATGAAAATAGTTTTGACGCTTTCGGACATGTCGATCTACCTCAGTATTTGTGCGCTGAATGCGGTGTACTCATCGCAGAGGAGTGTATAGATCGTCCGCCGAGCGGATCAAATACTGTTTATTGATAGACGCTTAGGCGAAAGCTATGTTGGTATTAACCCTAGTGGGAAGATGCGTGCTTCTACAGCATCACGCAGCACCGCCGTTTGCAGTTTGCCGGCAGAGATGTGGGAGGCGGCGGCCGGCGATGAGTCTTACCGTATCTGAAAGCCCTATTCTCGTGCTCGCGCTTCCACGACCAGGGGGTCGTTCAGCAGGATGTCGGCAAATTGCCGGACCAGGGTGGGCTGATCGCCTGTTTCGGCGCGCAGCACCAGGTATAGCGTTCGTTCGGCCCAGGGGTCGGTAATGGGCAGCGCGGTGAGCTGCCCTTGCGAGGCAGCCGCGGCGGCGATGCTGGCCGGGACGATAGCGACGCCCACGCCGGCTTCGACCATGTGCAGCGCCGCGCTGAAATTATGGACATGCACGCGCACTTTCATGGATTTTCCCGCCAGACGCGCCTGGTTGGACAGGAACAGGAAGTTGCTGCTCGCGCGCTGCATGGACACCAGGTCATGGTTGAGGATGTCTTCGAAGGCTGTGCGGGGCTTGCGCGCCAGGGGGTGGTCCGGCGGCGCCACGCACACCAGCCGGTCCAGCGCATAAAGCCGGCGCTCAAGGCTGGGCAGCGGCTCCAGGTCCGCGCCGATTCCGATGTCGGCGACGCCCTCCTCGATCGCGCTGCTGATTTTCAGGCTTTCTTTCTCTTTCAGGTCGACATTGATTCCCGTATTGCCGGTCAGGAATCTGGCGAGGCTGGGTATCAAAAAGCCATTGAGCGAGCTGCTATTGGCGAGCACCCGGATGGAGCCGCGCAAGTTGCTGGAATAGTCGCTGAGCTCGGTGTGCATGGTCTCGACGCCCGCCAGCAGCTTCTTGGCGTGGCGGGCCAGGACTTCGCCCGCCGGGGTCGGCGTCATCCCTTTCGAGGTTCTGACGAATAGCTCGCTGCCCACCGTGTATTCCAGGTTCTTCAGCCGATAGCTGGCCGACGACGCCGTCATGTGCATCGCGGCCGCCCCGGCCGAAAGGTTCTGCGCCTGGACGATGGCAAGAAAGAGCCTCAGGTCTTTTAATTCGTAGCGCAATTTGACGCCCCATTGATCGTTTTACGCAAGCAGCGCGGCCCAGCCAGAGCCTGTCAATGATAATGATAGGCTTATTCGCTGCGCAAACGAAAACGCCTGGTTCCCGCGCCGGGGAACCAGGGTGTATTTGAGGGGGACATCAGGCGGCGATGGCCCTTCGATCAAGAGGACTTCTGTTTCGCCCTGATGAATTCGCCCATGTACTTCTGCGGCTCACCGGTATTGAATGCCTGCGCAAATTCGCGCACGCCATTCAAAATGGATGTTTCGAGCGGCTCGTTTTCCCATTCGCGCAGCAGTCTTTTCTGCTGGGCCAGGGCCGCCGGACCGAGATCCGTCATCATCCGGGCGACGCGCGCGACCTCTTCGTCCAGATCGGCCAACGGCACGACGCTGTCGAGCAGCCCCCAGCTCAGGGCCTTGCCGGCGTCCACGATCTCGCCCGTCAACAGCATCCAGTTGGAACGCGCCGTGCCGATCAGTCTGGGAAGCAATGCCGCCTGGATGATGGACGGAATGCCTACCTTCACTTCCGGCATGCCCATTTTGGCCTGATCCGCGCCGATGCGGAAATCGCAGGCCAGCGCGAATTCCATGCCGCCGCCCAGGCACCAGCCCGGAATGCGGGCGATCACCGGCTTGGGAAGCAGGCGCACCGCGTCGGACAGCTTGCGCAGGCCATCGATGAAGGCTGCGGCGCGCTGCATGTCGAACTGCGCCATTTCCTTGATGTCGGCGCCGGCGATGAATGCCCGATCGCCCTCGCCCCGTACCACCAGCACGCGGATATCGTCGCGAGCGGCGACATGGGCCAGCGCGTCGGTCAGCGCGCGGATGACCGGCGTACCGAGGATATTCAGTTTCCCCGCATTCTGGATATGCAGCGTCCCGATGCCGCCATCCACCGACAGGCCGGCATATTCAGACCAGGCGTTCGTATTCATGGTTCACCTCAGAGCTTTTCAAAGCCAATGGACTGCACGACGCCCTGCCATCTTTCGTTGGACTCCTGGATGATTTTCTTGAATTGCTCCGGAGTGGTGTGGTCGGGAACGGCGCCCTGCTTCTCGATCAGCTCGATCACTTTGGGATCGGCCAGGACCTCGCCCACCGCTTTGTTGAGCGTTTTGAGCACATCGGCGGGAATATTGGCCGGCGCCGCTATGCCGAACCACGAAGGAGTATTCAGTTCGGGATATCCAACCTCCGCATAGGTGGGCACGTCCGGCATGCTTTTTACGCGGGCAGGCGCGGCCACTGCCAGCGGGCGAAAATTGCCGGCGGCGATTTGGCCGGCGGATGATGGGAGGTTGTCGAAAACCACATCGATCTGGCCGCCCAGCAGGCCGGCCAAGGCCGGCCCCAGGCCGTTGTAGGGCACGTGGAGCATATTGGTTTTCGTGACGCTCAGGAAGCGTTCGCCGAACAGATGGCTATAGCCTCCGAGCCCCGACGAACCAAAGGCGAGCTTGCCGGGCTCCGCCTTCAAGGCATCGAGCAATTGCTGGAAGGTCTTGATGTCCGATTTGGCGTTGACGTCGAGAACGCCCAGCACGTTGGCAAGATTGCTGATGGGCGTGAAATCCTTGACGGGATCGTACTGGGCCTTCTTCTGCACGCTGGGGTTGACGGCATGCGAGCTTTCCACGGCCATGACCAGGGTATAGCCATCGGGCTTCTGGCGCGCGGCGTAGGCGCTGCCCACCGCGCCGCCGGCACCGGGCTTGTTGACGACCACGACGGATTGGCCCAGGACATCGCCGAGTTTCGTCGCCACGATACGGGCGATCAAATCCGTGGTGCCGCCCGGCGCGTAGGGAACGATGAATTCGACCGTGCGGTCGGGATAGGCCGCGGCCGCGGCGGTCGACAATGAAACCAGGCATGCGGCGATGCCGGCTTTGAGGTGCTTACGCATGTTTTATCTCTCCAGTGTTTGTATTCAAATTCAAGGACCCGAGCACCGACTCTGTATGCTCGCCCAGCAAAGGCGGAGCGGCAGGGTCGGCGCCGTTTTCTTGTCTTCCGGCCAACATGGGGTTTTTGACCAGCTTGATTTCGCCCAGCTTGGGATGGGTGATTCTTTGAAGCATCTGGCGGTGCAGGACTTGTTCGTCCTGAAACACCTCTTCGAGCGTATTGACCGAGCCCCAGGATATGCCCAGCCTATCGAGCGCCTCGGTCCAGTATCGGCGCGGCTGCGTCGCCAGTATTTCGCCAAGGATGGCGCGCAACGCCGCCAAATGGGTGATCCGGTCGCTGTTCGTCTTGAAGCGCGCATCCCGTGCAAGCTCGGGCCGCCGGCAGAAATCGCAGAAGCGCGCAAATTGCGTGTCGTTGCCGATGGCCAGGATGAAAAAGCCGTCGCTGGCCCGGAAAACCTCGTAGGGGGCCAGGTTGGGATGCGCATTGCCGCTGCGCTGCGGGCTCGCGCCCGACACCAGGAAGTTGGCGCCCTGGTTGGCATTCATGGCGACCGCCACGTCCAGCAGCGCCAGATCCAGCCAGGCGCCCTCGCCTGTTTGCGCGCGTTGAAACAAGGCCGCCAAGACCGCGGAAGTCGCGTACATGCCGGTGGTGATGTCCACCACGGCGACGCCGGTGCGCAAAGGCCCGGCGCCCGGCTCGCCATCGGCCGGGCCCGTATAGCTCATCAAGCCGCCCAGTCCCTGGAAAATGTAGTCATAGCCGGGGCGCTGCGCCTTGGGCCCGGTTTGCCCGTATCCGGTAATGGATGCGTAGATCAGCCGCGGATTCACGGCCTTGAGGCTGTCGTAATCCAGCCCGTATTTTTTCAATGTCCCGACGCGGAAGTTCTCTACCAGCACGTCGGCGTCGCGAATCAGCGCCAGCAATTGCCGCCTGTCGGCCTCCTGGGTGAAATCCAGCGCAACGGATTTCTTGCCGCGATTGCAGCAAGTAAAGTAGGCGGACAAGGTTGCCCCGTCCACAGGCTCCAGATAAGGCGGGCCCCAGCCGCGGGTATCGTCGCCGCTGCCGGGCCTTTCGATCTTGATGACTTCCGCACCCAGGTCGGCAAGATTCTGAGTGCACCAGGGGCCGGCCAATATGCGCGATAAATCGACCACTTTGACGCCCTTCAATGCCGCACTCAACATATACCCGCCTCGATGCAATGATGACGGAAAGTCTAAGGCGGGAGCCAATGCATGGCCAGTCGAAGTTTTCGGTGGCGGCGTTCGAATTTGTCCAACACGCCGCAAGCGGCATCACAGGCAATCGGCGCAGCGCGGGATCCCGCGGCTCGATGTCGAGTCGAATCGAGTTGCCGGGGCGCCGGGCCGCCGGAACGCCGGGCCGCCGGAACCCGGCCCGGCCATCGAAGCAATCAAGCGGTCAGGCTTGCGCTATCGATCACGAAGCGATATTTCACGTCGCCCTTGAGCATGCGTTCGTAGGCTGCGTTGATCTGGTCGGCACGGATCATCTCGATATCGGCGACGATGCCGTGTTCGGCGCAGAAATCCAGCATTTCCTNNTCCTGCGTCTCGGGAATGCCGCCGATCATGGATCCCGCCAGGCTGCGGCGCTTCATGATCAGGCTGAATACATCCGGCGAGGGATGCGGCGTAGCCGGGGCGCCCACCAGCGCCATCGTGCCGTCGCGCTTCAGCAGCGCGAAATACGCATCCAGATCGTGCGGCGCCGCTACCGTATTGAGGATGAAATCGAAGCTCTGCGCGTGTGCGGCCATCTCGCCGGCGTTGCGCGATACCACCGCCTCTTGCGCACCCAGCGCTCTGGCCGCTGCGCGCTTGGACTCGGATGTGGTGAATGCGACCACCTGGGCGCCCATCGCATGCGCAAGCTTGATGCCCATGTGCCCCAGACCGCCGATGCCTACCACGCCGACCTTGTGGCCCGGCCCCACCTTCCAGTGGCGCANNGTGGTGATGCCCGCGCACAGCAGCGGCGCCACGGCGGCCAGTTGCTCCTCGGGATGGCGGATATGCAATACGTATCGCTCGTGCACGACGATCCGCTGTGAATAGCCGCCCAAAGTATGGCCCGGCGCATCCGGCGTAGGAAAGTTGTAGGTGCCTGTCATGTGGTCGCAGTAGTTCTCCAGGCCGTCGGCGCAATCCGCGCAGTGCTTGCAGCTATCGACGATGCAGCCTACGCCGGCCAGGTCGCCCACCTTGAAGCCCGAGACCTGCGCCCCCACTGCCGATACGCGGCCCACGATTTCGTGCCCGGGCACGCAGGAGTATAGCGTGCCTGCTCACGGTGTTGAACCTGCTGCCAGTCCCGGCCACGGCGCTGGTCTTGTTCATCGTGCTGGCTTCCGTCATGCCGCAAATCGGGCTGGCGCAAAGCGCGGCCTTGCGCGCCGTGCCGGTCTACGTGGCCTTTGCCATCATCGCTCCGGTCGTTGGGCGCTTGGTGGCGGGCGGCTTGCGCCTCGATGCGCCCTCGGCGCGGTTGATGAGTCCGCCTAGGCGGGGATCAGGGAACTGGAAGCGCCCCCGCCCCGCCGTCCGCGGAGCGCCGGCGGCCGGCTTGGCGCTGTCTACAGCAGATAGGCTTCGGCGGCATAGTGGCGCATCATGCGCTGGCTGTTGAAATAGTTGGCGTTGCGGCCGATGGCGCCTTTCATCAGGTTGATCCAGCCGTCGCGGTCGCCGTGCCAGAGCGGCAGCACAAGCTTTTCCAGCTTGTCGTAGAGGCTGGCGGCATGGACCTCGTCGGTCGCTTGCGCATCGGCGCCGATCGCCCAGCCGGTGATGCCTTCAATACAGCCCTCGAGCCACCATCCATCGAGAATGCTCAGGTTCGGCACCCCGTTGAAAGCCGCTTTCATGCCGCTGGTGCCCGATGCTTCTTGCGGCGGCATCGGGGTATTGAGCCATACGTCGGATCCCGACACCATGGCCAGGGCTATCTCCATGTCGTAATCCGGTATGAAGGCCACATTCACCGCGCCGGACAAGGCTTGCGCGTGTTGATGCAATTGCTCGATGATGCGCTTGCCCTCTTTGTCTTGAGGATGCGCCTTGCCCGCCAGAACGATCTGGAATGGCTGCACGCCGGCGATGCTTTTCAAACGGTTCAAATCGGAAAAAAGCAGATTGGCCCTCTTGTATGCCGTCATGCGGCGCGCGTACCCGAGTATCGGTACATGCATATCCAGCAGCGGGCCGCCGAGCTCGCGCACCAGCCGGATCAACGCGCCCTTCGCCGACAAATGCGCATTCCAGATATCGGCCGACGGAATGTATTCCACGCGCATGAGCAGCTCGGGGCTATGATGCCAGCCCGGCCAATGCCGGTTATAGAGTTCCCGCATGGGTTCGCTGGTCCAGGTCATGGGATGCACGCCGTTGGTCACGGCGCGGATTTTGTATTCCGGGAACATGCGCTGCGAGACATCGGCATGCCTGCGCGCGACCCCGTTGATGTAGTCGGCCAGCGACAGCGCCAGGCGCGTCATATTCAATTTCTCGGCACCGGCCAAATCCTTCAGCTCGTCCAATGGGCAATAGTCGCCGAGCACCTGCATTACCAATGGATACGGGAACTGGTCGTGCCCCGCTTCCACCGGAGTGTGCGTGGTGAAGATCCGGCGGGCTTGTTCGCCGCCGCGGTGCGATTCCAGCCCAAGCAGCGCCGAATGCCCTTCATTCATATGGTAGCAGCGCACCCGGATCGCCAGTGCGCGCAGCATGCGCACGCCGCCGATGCCCAGGACGGCCTCCTGCTTGAGCCTGTAGGATGCGTCTCCGCCATACAGGCTGTCGGTCAGGCCGCGGTCCTCGGCGTGATTTTCCGCCAGATTCGTGTCGAGCAGTATGACGGGCACGGACGTTCCCCGACTGCTGGAAACGAGATAAAGCCAGGCGCCGACCCATACCGGCCGGCCCTCGAGGTGGACGACTACTTTGGCTCCCAGGGGATGCGTGTACGCGTCCGGCCGCCATATATCCGGCAGCTCGAGCTGCCGGCCGCCTTCCTGGATCACTTGCTTGAAATAACCCGAACGGCTGACGAGCGTGACGCCTATCATGGGCAGCCCGAGATCGGCGGCCGAGCGCATTACATCGCCGGCCAGTACCCCCAGCCCCCCGGCGTAGGTAGCCATCCCGCGCTCCAGCGCGATTTCCATGGAGAAATAGGCGACGCGCCCATTCGGTTCATGCTTTATCAATTGCTCGGCGGCCACAATTTTTCTCCTGTTCCGCGATCCGCGCATGGCGGCTGTGCCTGCGCGAATCCATGAGTATGCCGCCGAGCCTGGCGCAGTTCAGGTGTTGCTGAGAATCACCTTCAAGGCGCCTTCCGCGGCGGCTTTGCCGAATACTTCATATGCCTTCAGGAACTGGTCGAAGGCGAAGCGATGGGTGATCAAATCACTGGGATTGATTTTTTTCGACTCGACGGTCTTGAGCAGCATCGGCGTGGTATCCGTGTTGACCAGGCCGGTGGTCAATGTGATATTTTTAATCCAAAGATTTTGAATCTCAAAATTCACGCTTTCGCCATGGACGCCGACATTCGCAAGATGGCCTCCGGGGCGGAGTATCTTCTGGCAAATGTCGAAGGTTGCCGGTATGCCGACCGCTTCGATGGCGACATCCACCCCATCCCTTGTGTGGGCCAGAATCGCCTCGACGGCGCCGGTATCGGCGCTGTTGACGACGTGCGTGGCCCCCAGCTTCTTCGCCACCTCAAGGCGCGAGGGATCGACATCCACCATGATGATGGCGCCGGGCGAATAGAATTGGGCGGTCAGCAGCGCCGCCAGGCCTACGGGCCCCGCGCCAACGATGGCTACTGTGTCTCCCGGCTTGACGGCGCCGTACAAGACCCCGATCTCGAACCCGGTCGGAAGGATGTCGCTGAGCATGACCAGGGCTTCTTCGTCGCTGCCGGGCGGTACGGCGTACAGGCTATTGTCCGCATGCGGGATACGGACATATTCCGCCTGGGTGCCATCGATCAAATGGCCGAGTATCCAGCCGCCGTCTTCGCAGTGCGCGTACATCCGTTTTTTACAATATTCGCATCTTCCGCAAGAGGTAATGCATGAAATCAGTACATGATCGCCTGGCTTGAAGGAGCGGACGGCGCTGCCGACTTCCTCGACTATGCCCACGCCCTCGTGGCCCAGTATCCTGCCGCCGGTGACGGCCGGTACGTCTCCTTTCAGGATATGCAGATCCGTACCGCAGATCGTGGTCTTGACTATCTTGATGATCGCATCGGTCGGTTCGAGTATCGCCGGAGTCGGAACAGTGTCCCACACTATTTTCTGGGGCTCGACGTAGACAATTGCTTTCATGGTCGATGGACGGCTCATATCTGACTCCTTGAGGTTGTATTGCGTTTGCGGGGAACAACAGTACAAGGCTAAACGAGCTGCGAAGAGGCCCTATTGATGATGATCAACACAAGAAGATTAAGTCCGTATAATGCTGCGGAGTACTCTGTAAGGCAAGCAGGAGCCGTTCTACCATGAAGCCGGATTCCAGACCTTCGATTGGCTTGGCCCTGGGCGGAGGCGCCGCACGCGGCTGGGCGCACATAGGGGTGATACTGGCGCTCGAAGAATACGGCATCAAGCCCGACATCGTCTGCGGAACCTCCATCGGCGCCCTGGTCGGAGCCGCCTATTCGGCGGGCAAGATAGGCCAGTTCAAAGAATGGGCGGTCGGGCTCACCATCAAGAATGTCATCTCGTTCATGGATATCGCGCTCAATGGCGGTATGCTGAAAGGCGAGCGCTTGATGGGTTTTTTCCGCCAGAATTTCATCGACTGCCCTATCGAGGACATGAAGCTTCCTTTCGGGGCGGTTGCAACGGAGCTGCACACCGGCGCCGAGGTCTGGCTGCGCAGCGGCTCGACGCTGGATGCGGTGCGCGCTTCCATTGCCTTGCCGGGTCTGTTTTCGCCGGTCTGGCATTCGGGGCGCTTGCTCGTCGACGGCGGCCTGGTGAACCCCGTGCCGGTGTCGCTTGCGCGCGCAATGGGGGCTGATATCCTGATAGCCGTCGACCTCAGCGCCGACACGCTGGGCCGTCACTTGGTTCAAGAATCCGCCCATGCATCCAGGCCGGGCTCCCCGGGTTATGAATGGGTCCGGAAAATGAAATCGGATTTCGGGGTTTTCTTGTCCGCGGACGATAAAGCCGGCCGGCAATTGCCTTCGATGCTAGATGTCGTGGCGTCGAGCCTGAATATCATGCAGGTGCGCATCACCCGCAGCCGCATGGCGGGCGAGCCTCCGGATATCATCATCAGTCCGAAGCTGGCGCACTTGGGTTTGCTGGATTTTCACCAGGCGCAACAGGCGATCGAGGCGGGCCGCAGATCGGTTGAATTGTGCCTGCCGGCTTTGAGGGATTTGAGGCTCTAGGCGTCTCGCCTGGCCACAGAATGGGAATGATTTTGAACAAAGGAAAACTTGAAAGAACACTGTACTGCCTGTTTTTGACATGGGCGCTGGGCTTACACCTTGGGCATGCCTCGGCGCAAGAAGCCTTGCTATGGTTCGAGCATGGCCGCCCCACGCCGCAAGCCATCCAGGCGGCGGGGTTTCTGGCCTCCGCGGATGCGGATGGCTTGGCGCCGTCGGACTACGACGCCGAGCCCTTGCGCAGGGCGCTGAGCCAGGCCGGCCAGGGCGCGGCGCCGGCCCCCGCCGCCATGGCCGAACTGGATGCGGCATTGAGCGCCGCCATGGAGCGCTATCTGCTCGATCTGCATCGCGGCCGGCTCGATCCTCGGGTGATCCATCAATATTTCAAGGCGCCCGCCCTGCCTTCCTCCTTCGATGCGGCGGCTTATCTGCAGGGAGCCGTAAAGTCCAACCGGCTGCCCGAGGCGGTGCGGCTGGTCGCTCCGCGCATCCCTTTGTACGCAAGATTGCGGCAGGTCCTGGCCGATTATCGCCGCTTGAGCGGGCATCCAGCCTGGAACACCGGCTTGCCCGCGCTGCCCGGCAAAAAGCTGGAGCCGGGGCAGAGTTACGCGGGGATGGCGGCCTTGGCTGAACGCCTGGCGGCATTGGGCGATCTGCCGGCAAACACGCCGGCGCCCGCGCGCTATGAAGGCGCACTGGTCGACGGCGTCAAGGCATTCCAGGAGCGCCACGGCTTGCTGCCAGACGGCATCATCGGCAGCGCCACATTCGCGCAATTGCAAGTGGCGCCGGACCGCCGCATACGACAGATAGAGCTGACGCTGGAGCGCCTGCGCTGGACGCCGCTGCTGCGGGCGCCGCGCATGATAGCCGTCAATATTCCCGAGTTCATACTGCGGGCTTATGAAGTCAAGGACGATAAAGCCACCGTCAAGGTGGAAATGAAAATCATCGTTGGAAGCGCGCTCGACAAACGGACGCCGGTGTTCGAAGAAGATATGCGCTTCATTGAATTCAGCCCTTATTGGAACATACCCATTTCGATTGCCCGTGCGGAGACCATTCCGCGGCTGCGACGCGACCCGGGGTATTTCCAGCAGCAAGGCCTGGAATTCGTCACAAGCGGCGGCCAGGCCGTCAATACCCTTTCGGAAGCGAATTTGCAGGCGGTGCTGCGCGGCGAATTGCGCATTCGCCAAAGGCCGGGCCCCCGCAATGCCTTGGGGGACATCAAGTTCGTTTTTCCCAACGACAAGAATATCTATCTGCATCACACGCCCGCGCCGCAGTTGTTCGACCGCCACCGGCGCGATTTCAGCCATGGCTGCATACGCATCGAAGACCCGGTGAGCCTCGCGAAATTCGTTCTGTACGATGACCCTGAATGGACGGAAACGCGTATTCGCGAAGCCATGGCGAGCGGCATTTCAAAAACCATCCGTTTGAAACAACCCTTGCCGGTGTTGATCACCTACAGTACGGTGATCGTCAAGAATGATAAAGTTTATTTCTTTCCCGACCTGTACGCCCAGGATCAACTGCTGGATAACGCGTTGAAACATCGGGTTCGCGCGGGCCCGCCGCCTGGTCCGACACAGCAACGCAATTAATGCACATGCCTCTCCCATAGCGCCATCATGACGAATTCATTTTCTCCTTCACGACGCCGGTTTCTTTATTCTTCCGCGGGACTCGCCGCGTGCGGGCTGGGCGCGGCCCATGCTTCCCCGGCATGGGCGGGCGCCGTGCAGGCGCGCAGCCTGTCTTTCAGCCATACCCACACCAACGAGCATATTTCCCTCATCTATTCCACGCATGGCCGTTACGTGCCGCAGGCGCTCGATCGCCTGAACCATTTCTTGCGCGACCACTACACCGGCGATGTGGGCGCTATCGATCCCGGGCTCTTCGATATCCTGCATCGCCTCGCGCTGGCGCTGGATGCGCCGCGGCAGCCCTTCCATGTGATTTCCTGCTACCGCTGCCCCGCCACCAACGACAGGCTGCGCGCCACCGGCGGCGGGGGCGTCGCCAAACGCAGCCTGCACATGGACGGCAAGGCGATCGACATTCGCTTGCCGGCCGTTCCGCTCACGCAACTGCGCGATGCGGCCTTATCCCTGAAAGCGGGCGGTGTCGGGTATTACCCCCGCGAGCAGTTCGTGCACATCGATACCGGGAGAGTGCGCCACTGGCGCGGCTGAAAGCCCGCAACGAAAAAACTTCCCGCGTCGCCTGGACTTTTTGGATGCAGACACCTCCTTCGCTCGACGACCAGACTGACCCGCCATGGCACGCCTCGACGGCCGAGGATGTGCTGCGCGCATTCGATGCCTCCGCCCAGGGTCTGAGCGGCACGGATGCGGCATCCCGATTGAGCGAATACGGCAGGAACGAGCTTCCGGCCGCCAAGCCGCCCTCGGCCTTGTTACGCTTCGCCGCCCAGTTCAACAATGCCCTGATCTATTTTCTGCTCGCCGCGGCCGTATTGGCGGCCTTTCTCGGGCATGGCGTCGATGCCGGCGTGATCGTGCTGGTGGTGTTCGTGAATGCCATCGTGGGCTTCATCCAGGAAGGGCGCGCCGAGCAGGCGCTGGCGGCCTTGCGCGCCGTGCTCGCTCCCACAGCCCGCATCCTGCGCGATGGACAGCGCCGTATTGTGGCGGTGCAGGATCTGGTTCCGGGCGATATTGTCCTGCTCGAGGCGGGCGATCGGGTGCCCGCCGACCTGCGCCTGCTGCGCACCCGGGGAATGCTGATCGACGAAGCCATCCTGACCGGCGAATCCGTGGCTGCGGAAAAGCAGGAAAGCCCGGCGCCGCCATCGTCAGCGCTGGGCGACCGCCATTCCATGGCATGGTCCGGCACGCTGGTCACGGCGGGCCAGGGCGTGGGGGTGGTGGTGGCGACGGGCGCCCGCAGCGAAATAGGAAAAATCAGTTCCCTGCTCGGTTCCGTTGAGCCGCTGACCACCCCGCTACTGCGCCAGATCAATGCGTTCGGCAGGCGCTTCACCCTGTTTTCCATGTCGGGCGCGGCGGTGTTGTTGTTCTTCGCCATTGTGTTCCGCGGCTACGCCTGGCTGGACGCCTTGATGGTCGTGGTGGCCCTGGCGGTCAGCCTGGTGCCGGAAAGCCTTCCAGCCGTCATTACCATCACCCTGGCGATCGGCGTGCGCCGCATGGCCAGCCGCAATGCCATCGTGCGCCGCCTGCCGGCGGTCGAAACCCTGGGCGCGACCTCCATCATTTGCTCCGACAAGACGGGCACGCTGACACGCAACGAAATGTCCGCCCGCCGCCTCGTCACGGCCGCGGATACCTATTTCGTCGAGGGCGAAGGCTATACGCCGTGGGGACGCGTTACCGATACCATGGGAAGCCCCGTGCAGATATCCGGGCCGGCGCGCAGGCTGGTGCTGAGCGCCCTGCTCTGCAATGACGCCCGCCTGCATATCTCGGCCGGCAAACCGCGGATGGACGGCGATCCCATGGAAGTCGCCTTGCTGGCTCTCGCGGCGCGCGCCGGCCTGCAGGCGGATGCGCTGCGCTCGGAAACTCCGCGCCTAGACGAGATTCCCTTCGACGCGCAACACCGCTACATGGCCACCCTGCACCGGAAGCAGGACGGAAGCGCCATGCTGATGGTCAAGGGCGCGCCGGAACGCGTGCTGTCGATGTGCACGCATCAGATCACGGAATCGGGCCTGGCTCCGCTCGATACGGCATACTGGCAAGCGGCGATCGATCTGGCCGGCTCGGAGGGCGAAAGAGTGCTGGGCTTCGCCTGGTCCGACGGCGGCGAGCCCCCTGAACGGTTGGCGTTTTCGGATGTGCAGGGCCTGGTCTTCCTGGGGCTGGTCGGCTTCATCGACCCTCCGCGCGCCGAAGCCGTCAAGGCGGTCGCCGACTGCCGCTCCGCCGGGATAGCGGTCAAGATGATGACCGGCGATCATGCCGCCACGGCCACCGCGATCGCCGCCCAGCTCGGCCTGGCGGACCGGCCGGAAGTCATCACCGGCGCCCAGCTGGATACGGTGGCTGATTCCGAATTGCCGGATGTCGCCGAACGCGCCACGGTATTCGCCCGCACCAGCCCGGAACACAAGCTGCGGGTGGTGCGCGCATTGCAATCCCGCGGCGCCGTGGTGGCCATGACGGGCGACGGGGTGAACGATGCGCCGTCCCTGAAGCAGGCCGACGTGGGCATCGCCATGGG
>DJWC01000119.1:0-16252 GCA_002441445.1 Pusillimonas sp. UBA6240 | reverse complement strand
CGACAACATCCGCAAGGTCATCGCCTGGACGATCCCCACCAATGGCGGCGAGGCGCTGGCGATCATCATGGCGATGGCTTTCAGCATGACGCTGCCCATGACGACCGCGCAAATCCTGTGGGTGAACATGATACTTACCATTACGCTGGGGCTGGTGCTGGCTTTCGAGCCCTCCGAACCCGGCGTCATGGCGCGCCCGCCGCGGCGGGCCAGCGCTCCCCTGCTGAGCCCGTTCATGCTGTGGCGCATCGTCTTCGTGGCGCTGCTCTTCGTCATCGCCGTCATCGGCGTGTTCACTTGGGCGCTGGAACGCGGCCTCGACGTGGCGACGGCCCGCACCATGGTCGTCAATACGCTATGCGTGCTGGAAATCTTTTATCTTTTCAGCGTGCGCTATCTGCACGGCCCGTCGTTCTCGCTGCAGGGGCTGAAGGGAACGCCCGCGGTGCTCGCCGCGGTCGCCGCCGTCGTCGTCGCGCAGCTCATGTTCACCTATACGCCCTGGATGCAGCGGCTCTTCGATACCCGGGCCGTTCCTCTGCTGGAAGGCCTGGTCATTATCGGTTGCGGCGTGGCTCTGCTGGCGATCCTGGAGCTGGAAAAGGCGCTCCTGCGCCGGCTGGGATGGTTCGACGAGCTGCGGGCCCGTCATTCGGCGAAGGGCATGGCGGCAGCGTAGCGGGCTCGATGATGCAGGCAAACCCTCAATGGCAATATGCCCTTCAACTTCTCATCCATCACGCGGCTTTTTCAATTGCGCCCATGTGGCTGTCGCGAAAGCGACCGTCGCTCCGTCCTCGTCCGTCATCGTGGCCTTCAGGAACGAAATATTGCGGCCGCGGCGAATGAATTCGCCGCAGCACCGGATTGTGCCCTGGCGAGCGGCCTTGACGTACTGGGTTTTCATTTCCAGGGTCGTGCCCGGCCCCTGTAGATGGTTGAGCAGGTGGCCCATCGCAATGTCGAGCACCATGGCGATAACGCCGCCATGCAAAGAACCCTGCGGGTTGAACATGAAGTCTTTCAGCCCGAACGTGATGGTGCACCGCTCGTCGGCGTAGTCGAATTTCAAGTCCAGAAGCCGCGCCAGGAAAAATTCCTCGAAGACCGGCTTTTGGGTTTCCATTGCAAGTTTGAACGCTGATGCTGCCGCATGCTCATCCATGAGCCGCCTCTCCTGAAGTGACCGGGGACAGAATTTTCAATACTCCCCTTGCGTGTAAATCGGTCAACTGATCTTGCGCCAGCCCAATGGTACCGCCGAGAACTTCAGCGGTATGCTGCCCCAGCAAGGGCGGCGGAGCATGGTGGCCGATCTCTTGATCGTCGAAGCGAAAGGGGCTGATTATATTCTTTACCGACCCGGCCGTTGGATGAGGCGCCTCGGTGATCGAGCGTGCCGCGGCATGGTTGAAAACGCAGCGGCTGCACGGCTGCGGTGGTTTGCCATAATATTAGGGTGCAAGCGCTTGGCATTAAGATGCGAGCACAGCAACCTCGGCAACCCCTAATTCCTCGAGCTCGACGACGATCATGTCCAGCCGCGTCTCCGAACTGCCAGAGCCTTTTCAAGGCCTGGAATACGTGCCGCCCGAACCGCTCATGCGCGAGCAGGGCGGCGCCTGCGTATGGATGATGCGCAAGAACTGCTCCGCTACGCCGCGCCAGGTTCTGGGCTTCTATGCGTCGGTATCCAGCCTGTCGCTGGCTTTTGCCGTGGTATTCGCCGTGCGCGGCCTGTGGGTGGTGCTGCCTTTTTCCGTGCTCGAAAGTTTGGTTCTGGGCGCTGCCCTGCTCTATTACGCCAGGCATGCGATGGATCGCGAATGCGTGCGGCTGCATCGCGGACGCCTGCTGGTGGAGGTGGTGGCGTCCGACCGGGTCACGCAGCATCGATTCGAGGCGGCATGCACCCATCTGGAGTGGGACGAGCGCGACGCCCTATGGTTGTGCGCGCCCGGCCGGCGGCTGCGCATAGGCGGTTATCTGACCGTAACGCGGCGGCGCGCCTTTGCCCGCGAACTGGCCGCGCGGCTGGGCGCGCAAGGGCAAGAGTAGCCGCAAGCTCAAGAGCAAAAGCAAGGGCGGGCGGCGGACACCTGGCGTAACAACAAGCCATTGCCCATCAACCATTGCCTATCAGCCAGTACCTCTCAGCATTGCCTTTCAGCAGCGCCCATCAGCCAGTACCCATCCGGCGCGCGCCCGCGGGCTGCCGTGCATGTCGCATGCTGCATGCCATATGGAAACGGCGAAGCAGCCGCGTCACTGCACCACTTCGCCCTTGAAGTTCATGATCCCAAGGGTCACGCCGCAGGCGTTGCCGCACAGGGATTGGGCCGTCACGGTTTTCAGTTGCCACCATTCGCCGGGCGGCGTGTCCTGGTCGCCGGCGGCGTAGCTGATGATCTTGCGGCTTTTGTCTTCTTGCCAGCCGGAGTCCGGCGTCCATATCATCGGATAGAACACCATGTCCGCCGGCAGGCTTTCCGCATCAGCGCGGGCCGCGTAGGGGCTGGCATCCGTAGAGGAAAGGAAGCCGGTGATGCGATAGGTTTTGTCGCCGTCCAGGTCCTCGTTATATTCAACCAAGAGCACGCCCCGCGTATTGCTATCCGCACCCGGCTCGTCGCGCGAGACCGGGATGCTGTATTGTGCGTGGCCGACGGCGTAGCGCGGTATATCGTCGGGCAGCACGCTGACCAGCACATCCGAGCCGTCGGCGCTGGGAACCTGGAACCAGCCGTTTTGCATGTCGGCGGCGATGCGCACGTCGTCCACCCCCGGGTCTTGCGGCGCCACGGCGTCCAGCGGCTTGAGGGCCAGGCGCTCCGCACCCTGCCACAAGGCGGCGTATTCGGTAGCGGAATATTTTGGGTTCTCCAGTGTGGCATACAGGATGTCGCCATCGGTTTGCGGCGGCTTTAGAATCGGTTGCGGCAGATCAGGGCTGTTGGCGATGTCCCCATAGCGCTGGACCATTGCCTTCAGCTTGTCGGGCACCGCCATGGCGGCATAGCTGGTGTAGGGCGAGGGGCTGTCCTTCTTTACGGTGACCAGCGGGGAATACAGGGTCAAGCCGCCGGTGGACCATAGCTGCCGGCCGTGCTGACTGTAAACGACGGCCTCTTCCAGGGCCTTTTGCACGGCATCGATCTGCGCTTCCGAGACGTCCAGGCCGCCCAGTTTGGGCATGGTGATGAAGTCGGCCAGGTCCACCAGGTCATAGGCGTTGCCGTAGATCCAGGAGGTCTGGAAGTCGTGCGTATAGCGCCGCGCATAAGCGAGGTCGGCCCAGGCGTCGTGGCGCCGGGCCGGATCGGGATCGTCCAGCTTGGCCACTATGGTGGCCGCCACGTCGTTCAGGTTGTTCATCAGGGGGGCCATCTTGGATAGGTCGACCAGCGACATCGTGACCATATTGCTGCCGTTCTTCTGCATTTTGGCGACATAGCCGTCGACAATGGTCTTGCCGGCCGACAGCGCCGTGGCGCCGGCATTGGCGGCCAGATGGCCCACATAGGCCTCCCAGTCCCATCCATAGCCGGGCTCGATATCCTCGGAAGCGACCAGGTAGCGCCCGTACGGGCTCAGCATGTGGGCTACTTCGGCATTCCCCATCAGGCAGGCGTCAAAGCCGATCAGGTCGAATTTCACGCCCGTGGTGCGCTGCGCGCCGTCCAGCGCCGCAACCAGGTCGGGCATCGACATCGTGCCCTGCTCCCTATAGTTCTCGTCGATGCCGAAACCGCCCAATGGGCCTCCGCCATGGTCCCAGAATACAAGGTGGTAGGACTGGGCCGGGTAGGCCTGCACGCCCCACTCGATGAATTTGCGCAGGTTCGCGGCGTCGGTCATGCGCTGCGCGCCCAGTTCGGCAATCACTTCGGCGCCGCCCTTGACGACGCGCTGGCGCCGCACAGTGGTCCAGCCCTCTTTCCTGGCGCCGCCCGTCTCGAGAATGATGTTCAAGTCCTGGCCGGAGCCGACTTTCATCATTTCCTGCAGATTGCCGGTGGCCAGACCGTCCCTGGTTTCCAGGTCTGAACCGACGAGATACACCAATACCGTGGTTCCAGCCTTGGCGGAGGGCGCAGGGGACGAGCCCGTCGTGCCGCCGTCGCCGCAGGCGGCCAGCAGCGACAGAACCATCAATGCGGGAGCCAGCAGCACACTGCGCCATGCGCGCAGAAGACGTTTATGGAGAGGGATAATCACTGCACCACCTCTCCTTTGAAGTCCATGGCCTCGAGGCCGACATTGCATGCGCCGCCGCATATAGACGCGCTGGTCACGGTTTTCAATTGCCACCACTGATCGCGCGGCGTGTTCTCGTCGCCGATCGCCTGGCTGATGATCATGCGCGATTTGTCTTCTTCCCACTTTCCTCCCGTCCACACCATGGGGTAGAGCACGGTGCCCGTCGTCAGGCTCTTCGAGTCGGGGCGCGCCGCATAAGGGCTGGCGCTCTCGGAATCCAGGTAGCCGACGATCCGATAGGTTTTTTCCCCGCCCGCATCTTCTTCGTAGTCGACCAGCAGCACGCCCTCGTTACCTCCGAGCGAGACCGGGACGGTGTATTGGGCGTGGCCGACGGCGTAGCGCGGTATGTCGTCGGGCAGCACGCTGACCAGCACATCCGAGCCGTCGGCGCTGGGAATCTGGAACCAGTCGCTCTGCGTGGCGGCGATGCGCACTTCATCCGGCGGGCCTTGCGGCGCCACGGCGTCCAGCGGCTTGATGGCCAGGCGCTCCGTGCCCTGCCGCAAGGCGGCGTATTCGGTAGCGGAATATTTGGGGTTCTCCAGGGTGGCGTACACGATGTCGCCATCGAATTGCAGGGTTCCCACATCCGGCTGCGGCAGACCGGGGCTATTGGCGATGTCCCCATAGCGCTGGACCATGGCCTTGATCCCGTCGGGCACCGTCATCGCGGCATATTTCGTGTAGGGCGAGGCGCTGTCCTTCTTTACGGAGACCAGCGGGGAATACAGGGTCAAGCCGCCGGCGGCCCACAGGCGCCGGCCATGCTTGCTGTAGACGACGGCCTCTTCCAGTGCTTTTTGCACGGCATCGATCTGCGCTTCCGAGACACCCAGGCCGCCCAGCTTGGGCATGGTGACGAAATCGGCCAGGTCCACCAGGTCATAGGCATTGCCGAAGATCCAGGAGGTCTGGAAGTCGTGCGTGTAGCGCCGCGCATAGGCCAGCTCGGCCCAGGCGTCGTGGCGCCGGGCTGGATCGGGATCGTCCAGCTGGCCCACTATGGTGGCCGCCAGGTCGTTCAGGCTATTCATCAGCGGCGGCACTTTGGACAGATCGGTCAGCGACATCGTGACCATGATTTCGTCCTCGCGTTCCATTTTGTCCAGAAAGCTGTCCACGATGACTTTGCCTGCTGAAACAGGCGTGGCATCGGCATGGTCGGCCAAGTGGCGCAGATAGGCTTCCCAATCCCATCCGCCGCCAGGTTCGACTTCTTGGGAGGCCACCATATAGCGTCCATGAGGGCTCAGCATGTACGCCACTTCGGCGCTCGCCATCAGGCAGGCGTCAAAGCCGATCAGGTCGAACTTCACGCCCGTGGTGCGCTGCGCGCCGTCCATGGCGGCGGCCAGGTCGGGCATCTGCATCGTTACAGCCGGCGTATAGTTCTCGTCGATGCCGAAACCGCCCAATGGGCCCCCGCCATGGTCCCAGAATACAAGATGGTAGGACTGGGCCGGATAGGTCTGCACGCCCCATTCGATGAACTTGCGCAGGTTCGCGGCGTCGGTCATGCGCTGCGCGCCCAATTCGGCGATCATCTCGGCGCCGCCCTTGACGATGCGCTGGCGCCGCACGGTGGTCCAGCCTTCCTTCTTGGCGCCGCCTGTCTCGAGGATGATGTTCAAGTCCCGGCTGGAGCCGACTTTCATCATTTCCTCGATGTTCTCGGTGGCGGAATCGTCTTTGCTTTCGAGATCCGACCCCACCATGTACACGAGGACCGTGGCTTTCGCCTTGGCGGATGGAGAAGGCGGGGTTGGCGAAGGAGGAGGAGCAGAGGAGGATCCCGATGTACCGCCATCGCCGCAGGCGGCCAATAGCAATAGAACCATCAATACGGGAGCTAGCAGCCAGTTGCGCCATGCGCGCGCGGGACGTCCATGGAAAGCGTTGTCAAGACGCATGCATTACCTTCCTTTGATATTATTGTTCATGCCTCCGGCCCAGGGTTCTATGGAGCTGCTTTTCTATGAATGGAGCGCCGGCGGGCGGTGCAATGCCCCGTATTCTTTCACATACATCAAGAAAATTTAAGAATTCATTTGTAACAAACTTGCAGCACCACTGGCTGTGACGGCCTGGTGCTTAGAACCGCAGCAGCGCCACTATGCCCGCCGTGGCCAGGTAAGGACCGAAACGCAAAGGGTCCCCCGCCTTCATGCGCCCCGCCCGGCGCAGCCCCAGCGCGGCCGCCAAGGCCAGGGATGACGACACCAGCATCACCCACGGCAAAGACATCCAGCCCAGCCATGCGCCCAAGGCCGCCAATAGCTTGAAGTCGCCCTGCCCCATGCCGACGCGGCCCGTGGCCAGCAAAAACAGCCTGCAGATGCACCAAGGCGTGATATACCCCGCCACCGCGCCCAGAACCGCATCGGGCAGCGGGGCGAAGGCGCCGTTCAGGTTGACCAGCAAGCCCAGCCACAGCAGCGGCTGCGTCAGCATGTCGGGCAACAGCCCGGTCTCGGCGTCTATCCACGCCAGCGCCAGCAGCGCCGCGGTATAGACGATGGCCGCCGCGGCCGCGGGCGTCGGACCGAAATGCCAGGCGTACAGCATGGCCAGCAAAGGGCCCGCAACCCAGAAACAGGCGCGGTAGCGCTGATGGCTGCGAGAGCGCCCGCCCGGAATCCGCGCATCCAGCGCGCGCGGCAGGCGGTAGGCGGCGCGGTCCAGCAAGGCCGCCAGGAAGAGCGCGAACATCGCCGCCGCCGCGAACGCGACCGCGGGCCCGAGATCCCATGCAGCCCACATGGCGGCGGTCAGCGCCGGGCAGGCGATGCGGCGGCTGGAACGGGAATGAAGCCCTGCACCAGATGGGCGGGGTTGGCGCGCAGGGCGACCTCTTCCACCACCCCATCCTGGTCTATGGACACCGCGCCCGGGCCGACGGCTGCCAGGGTCACGCCGGGCGCCAGCGCCTGTCCCACCCTATAGGCTTGCGGCGGACCGCCATTGACCGCAAGCAAGGCCGCGCCGCGGCCGTCGCCGGCGGTGATGAGCCCCATGGCGTTCACGCGTACGCGCAGAGCCCCGCCGCCGAACCAGCGCGCGACCGGCTCGGTGTCTTGCCTGCTTGCCGCGGCGGATTCCAGCATGGGAGGCAGCGGCTGCGGAACCGGGGCGAAAAGGAGCGCGCCCCATACGCCGGCCCCGGCCGCAAGCGCCAGCCAGGCCAGATTGCGCAGCATGACGGGGCCGTCGAAACGAAGCAGAGAAGAAAACTTGACCATGGAATATGCGCCCTGACGCAGGGTAACAAAGGGTTTCGCGCCTGAAAACGTGGAAAACCAGTATAGTTCCGTTCGAATTCCGAGGATACCATTGTCGTTCCTTGATTTTTAATGCTAAAAAAGATGCCGACGGCGGAGCCCCGGCGGGAAAGCTCAGCAAAATATACTTAATCCTGGTTGCTGTTCGCATGAACGGCGGCGCCATGCCGCTGTTTTTTTCGCGCCGCCTACTCAGCCGCTCCAGTTCCGCGCAATCACAGCAGACACATTCGATGAACCCTTACCCCAACGCCGCCATGCAAGGCGCCGCCCGTGCCGAAGGCCAGCTTGGCTTTTCCCTGATAGAGATCATGGTGGTGGTCGTCATCATGGGCGTTCTAGCCGCCCTGATCGTGCCCAATGTCATGGGCCGCCCCGACCAGGCGCGCGTCGTCGCGGCGCGCCAGGATATCGGCGCCTTGATGCAGGCGCTGAAGCTGTATCGGCTGGACAACGGCCGCTACCCCACCGCCGAAGAAGGGCTGCAATCCCTGGTCGGGGGTCCGCAGGCCCCGGGCCAGCCCCAGAATAGCCGGCAAACTTACATGGACCGCCTGCCGAACGACCCTTGGGGGACGCCCTATCAATATCTGAACCCCGGCGTGCATGGGGAAATCGATGTGTTTTCATTGGGCGCCGACGCGCGGGCGGGAGGCGAAGGCAACGATGCCGATATTGGTTCCTGGTCCAAATAGCCCCACAGCCGGCGGCGCCGGCGCCCGGCGCGAGGCTGCAGGGACTATTGCGCGGGCGGCCCGCGAGCAGGGGTTTTCGCTGCTGGAAGTCCTGGTCGTCCTCGCCATCATAGGCATCGCCGCCACGACCGTCAGCATCGGCGCATTTTCCGGCGGCGACGCCCGCGCCTTGCGCCAGGACGCTACGCGGCTCGCGCAGCTGTTTTCGGTCGCCCAGGCCGAGGCCCGCAATGGCGGGCGGCCCATCGTTTGGGAATACGATGGCGGCGGCTACCGCTTTGCGCGCGCTCCGCGCGAGCTGTTCCTGCCCGCGGGCATGGCCCGGCGCGCCAGCTTTGCTCCGGCCGAGCCCTTTGGCGACGGCAGCTCTTTGCGTCCCCGGTCCTGGACGGCGGACCGTTCCATACAGGTGCGCGTCGACCCGCCCGCCGCCAATGTGTTCAGCACTGAATGGATTTCGGGGCCTCTCGCCGTCGAACTGCATGACGGGCAAAACACCGTCCGTATCCTGCGTTCCGGCAACGGCCAATACAGGGTACAGCCATGAACGCCCCGCAGACGCATGCCGGTTTCACCCTGATCGAAGTCCTGGTGGCGCTGGCCATAGTGGGCGTCGCCATGGCGGCCAGCATGCGCGCATTGGGATTGAGCGCCGGCGGCGCCCAGGCCATGCAGCAACGCAGCCTGGCGCTGCAGGCGGCGGAAAACCGCCTGGCCGAATTGCGCCTGCAGCGCGCCTTCCCTCCGCCCGGCCGCAGCAGCGAGCCCTGCCCCCAGGGCCCGCTTGCGCTGGTGTGCGAACAGCAGTTTCAGAATACGGTCAATAATAATTTTCGCCTGGCTGCGGTGCGCGTGCGCCTGGGCCAGGGTCCGGTGCTGGCGGAGCTCTATGGCCTGCTGTCCCTGCTGCCATGATGCGCGCGCAGACGAGCCAGCAGGGTTTCACCCTGATCGAAGTCCTGGTCGCCCTGGCCTTGATGGCACTGCTCAGCGTCATTTCCTGGCAGGCGCTCGATCTGGTCGAGCGCTCCAGCGGGCGCTTGAACGCCAGCACCGACGACACGCAGGCCCTGCTGCGGGTACTGGGCCAGATCGAGAGCGATATCCGCCGGTATGCCAATGCGGACATCCTGCCTCCGCAGGCCGCGGGCCCTGCGTCCTCGCCGGCCCAGCCCGCGGCGTCCGCGAACGCCGGCTTGCCCGCGGGCATCCTCTGGACCGAGCCGGTGTTGACCATAGTCCGCTCCGCCTACGATGGCGCGTGGCAGCAAGTGGCTTGGGGCCTGGATGGCGATACCCTGCGCCGCGCCGCCGGCGCGGCCGGGCGATCCCTGCCGCTGCCCGCCGCGGGGCCGGGCGTAGCCATGCTCGGGCAAGTGCGGCGCTTCATGGTGCGCGCCTGGGTGCCGGGACGCGGCTGGTCCTCTTTGAATCCGTCCGGCCCGCAGGCCGCCGCCACGGGGCTGGAGATCGTTATCGATCGCATGCACAACGGCGCCGGCGAGACTTACCGCAAAGTGGTGCTGCTGCCATGACGGCCCGGTCGAGAGCATACCGGCAAGAAGGCATGGCGGTCATCGCCGCCCTGGTGGTCGTGGCGGCGGCCGCCGTCGCGACGGCCGCCATCGTCGAGCGGCAGACGCTGCTTGCCGACACGCTAGCCGGCGAGCGCGACCGCAGCCAGGCGAAGTGGCTGTTGCGCGGCGGGCTGGATTGGGCGCGCGTCATCCTATCGAATGATGCGCGGCGCAGCGCCGTAACCCTGAAAGACGCGATTTGGGCCCAACCCATCGTGGAGCTGGAGATCAGCCCGCCCGGCGACGCGCGTAAAGCCTATTTTTCCGGGCAGATCGAAGACGAGCAAAGCAAATACAACATCTGGCGCCTGGCGGCGGACGGCATGGTTCAGCCCCAGGAACTCGCCACGCTGGAGCGCCTGATGACGCGCCTGGGCCTCCCTGCCGCCCTGGCCGCCGGCATTTCGCTGCGCGTGGCGGCGGCCCAGCCCAGCCAGGTCAAGCCCAGCCAGGCCGGATCAGGCCAAGCCCGGCCCGCCGGCCAGGCGGCTCCTGGTTTGAGGACGCTGGACGATCTGCTGTCTGTCGAAGGCATGTCGGCCGACATCCTGGCCACGCTTTCGGCCTACCTGACCATACTGCCGCAAATGACCCCCGTCAACGCGAATACCGCCAGCGCCGAGGTGCTGAGCGCCAGCGTGCCGGGCCTGGATCTGGCCCAGGCGCGCGCGCTGACCGAGCAGCGCGACCGCGGGCAATGGTTCAACAGCCGTGCGGATTTCTTCAACCGCCTGAGCGAGCGCCGCATCACGCCGGGGAACCAGATAGGCGTCAATAGCGAATGGTTCAAGGTCACCGGCGAGGTGACGCTGGATCGCGCCTCGGCGCGCATGCAGGCCCTGCTGCAGCGCCAGGGCGATGGGCCGCCTCTCATACGCTGGATCAAAGACTGACATGAAAACCAGACTGCGCCTGGCCTTGCCTCCTCTCGCCGCAATTGGTCCCGAATCCGCCGTTCCCTTCGCTGTGTTCGATCGCGCCGACCGCCTGTTGCGCAGCGGCGAACTGCCTCTCGCACAGCTTGCCGCCGCCGTTTCCGCCGACGAGGCGCAAGCCATTCTGCATCCCGACGATGCCGTCGTGCTCGCCATCGAGCTTCCGCCGCTGCCTGCGAAGCGCTTGGGCGAGGCCGTGCAAGCCAGTGTCGAACCCCTGGCGCTCAGCGATGTCGCCGACCTGTGCATCGCCCATGGGCCGCGCGGCCCCGATGGCCGCGTCACTGTTGTCTGGGCGGAGCGCCGCGCGCTGCTGGAAGCGTGGCGGCGGATCGACGCAGCCGGGTTGAAGCTCGCCGCCATTGCGCCGCTGGCCCTGGCGCTGCCCGAAGGCGACCCGCGCGCCGGCAAGGCGCTGGCGCTGCCCGTGGATGCGCTCTGGCATGCGCCCCTGCCGCGCTGGTCCCTGGCCGAGGAAGGCCTGCGTCCGGCCAGCGGCCTGGGGGCCTGGCGTCGCCCGCTGGCATGGACGGGCCTGGCATGCGCNNCCGCCACGCAAACGCGGCGCTGGCATAGCGCCGCCTTATGGGCCGGCGCCGCCGCCCTGCTGTGGACGGCCGGCCTGCACATCCATGCCGCCCAATTGCGCAGCGAAGCGCAGCGGCTGCAGAGCGCGACAGAACAGGCCGTGCTCGCAGCCTTCCCTTCCATCCCCATCGTCATCGATCCGGTCCAGCAGGCGCGCAGCCAGCGCGATATGCTGCGACGGGGCGCCGGCGCGGCGGGCGGGGACGACTTCCTGCCGCTGGCCCTGGGAGCCGCCAAAGTCCTTGACTTCGCCGCCGGCCACGTGTCCTCGCTGCATTATGAACAGGGCAAACTGACCCTGGTCCTGACCGAAGGCTATACCCCGCCCTCCAACGAAACCGCCCTGCACCAGGCGGCCGCAGTCCAGTCGCTGGCGCTCGTAAAAGACGAGCAAGCGCCTCATACATGGCGCTTCCAGCGCGCCGGCGCGCGATCCTCCGGCGAGGCCCGCCCATGAGCGCCCGCCGTCCCTTTTTCAATGCTCCGGAAACCGCCGTCTGGCGCCGGCAGGCCGACGAGCTGAAGCTGCGGATGCTTGCCTGGTGGAAGGAGCGCAGCGCGCGCGAACGCCGTCTGCTGGCCGCGGGCGCCGCGGTCATCGGCGCGGCGCTCATCTGGACGCAAGTCCTGCAGCCGGCGCTCGATACCATCGCCCTGTCGCGCGAGCTGCTGCCGCGGCTGCGTGCACAGGCGGCGCAGGTGGACGCCTTGATCCTGGAAGCGCGCGCCTTGCAGCGCGGCCAATCAGCCCGTATCGACCCCGCCGAACTGTCCGAGGCGCTGCGCGCCGGCCTGCGCCGGGCCGGGCTGGAAGCGTCCGCGGCCTTGAGCGAAATTTCCGAAGCCAACCATGACAAGGCTGCAGGGCAATGGGAAGTTGCGCTGCACGATGCCAACGCCACGCGGGTCATGGAATGGCTGGCCGGCCTGCCCCATCTCGGGCCGTTGCATGCGCGCATCGTCGACCTGAAACGCGCCAACATCGACGGCCGCGACAGGCCGGGCCATGTGTCCGGGCGCATCGTGCTCCAAGCCGCCGCGAGGCAGGCGCCATGAGCCGCCGCCGATTATTTCTCGCCGCCGGCTTCGTGCTGCTGGCTTGCGCCGCCGCCGCGGCGGTGCTGCCGGCGCGCTGGATCCTGGCCGTGCTGCCCGGCTCCTGGCCCTTGGCGGTCGTCGACGCCACCGGGACCCTGTGGTCCGGCAGCGCCACCATCGCGGTCGGCGCCGCCGCGCAACGGCGCACGCTGCCCGAGCCGCTGCGCTGGCGGCTGTCGGCGTCCGGCGGTCCGCGGCTGCAGCTGTCCCATCCCTGGATGGGCGGTACGCTGGACGTGGCCCCGGGCTGGCGCGGGGTGAGCGTGTCGGCGCAGACTTTGCGGCTGCCCGCCGCGGCGCTGGCCACGCTGGACGCGCGCATCGCGGCCATCGGCCCCGACGGCGAACTCGTGGTCAAATGGCCGGCGGCGTTTTTCGGCTGGTCCGGCCGCCCCGCCGGCGCAACGCTGCTGGACGTCCAGTGGCGCAATGCGGTGTCGGCATTGACGCCCATACGCCCGCTGGGGGACTATGCCCTGGCCTTGAAGCAGCGCGGCCCCGGCACAGCGGATCTCACGCTCAGCACCCGGCAGGGCCCCTTGATATTGAGCGGCTCGGGCGTGCTGGACCGCAACCATGGCTTTCGATTCGAAGGCACGGCGCAGGCGGATCCCAAGGCCGGCGCCGAGGTGCAGGCCGCCCTGCGGGATGTGCTGGCCGCCCTCGGCCCGCGCCAAAACAATCAGACTCTTTTGCGCTTTCAATAGCGCAACTCAAAACAGGCTAGTCAACACTCATGAAATACCTCCATAAATCAGCGAGCCACAGAGAAGAACTCCGCCCCGCCCTGCCGGTGCTGGCCCTGTCCCTGATATTGGCGGGTTGCGCCGCGCCTACGCCGCCCGACGACGGCGGACCTTCACAGCTCATCGTACACACCTCGACGGGCCACGGTTGGCGCCTCGAGGGCCCTCCGGGCGCCACGACTTCGCCGCTGCCGGAGTCCGCCCCGCGCGCGCGGTCGGCCCGCCCGATCGCGCGCCGCGGCGGCGAAAGCGCCGGCCCTCCGGCCCGTCCGGCGCGCGCGTCCGACAGCGGCGGCACATCGGGCGACAACACCATGCTCAATTTCGTGGAAGCGGATCTGCAGGGCGTCATACGCGCGCTGGCGCGGTTCACCGGCCGTAATTTCGTCGTCGACCCGCGGGTCAAAGGGCAGCTCACGCTGGTCTCCGAAGCGCCGGTCGATCCGGACACCGCTTATTCCATGCTGCTGAGCGCCCTGCGCATGCAAGGCTATGCGGTGGTCGATGTCGACGGCGTGAGCCGCGTCCTGCCCGAAGCCGACGCCAAGCTGCAAGGCGCCGCGGTCAGCAGCGGCGGCAAGGCCGCCGGCGCCCGCGGCGGGGAATTGATGACGCGCGTCTTTTCCCTGCGCTATGAAAACGCCGCGAACCTGGTGCCGATATTGCGGCCCATGATCGCGCCCAATAATCCCATCAACGCCTATGCGGGCAACAATACGCTGGTCATCACCGATTACGCGGACAACCTGGACCGCATCGCCGAAGTCATCGCCGACATCGATACGCCCGATTCCATCAGCACCGACGTGGTGCCCATCGAGTATGGCGTTGCGCTGGACGTGGCGGCGCTGGCGACCCAGTTGCTGGACAGCCGCGCCGGCGGCGATCCTTCCCGCCAGACCGTGGTGGTGGCGGACCCGCGCAGCAATGCCATTCTGCTGCGCGCCAGCAGCCCCGACAGGCTGGCGCTGGCGCGCGACCTGATCGAGCGCATCGACAGCCCCGATTCCCAGGCAGGCAGCCTGCATGTGGTGTACTTGCGCAACGCTCAGGCGACGCGCCTGGCCGAAGTGCTGCGCGGCGCGCTGGGCGGCCACAGCGGCCAGGGCGCCGGCGCCGGCACCGGCGCCGCGGCGCCCGCCCTGTCATCGGGCGGCCTGTCGGGCGGTTTGTCGGGCGGAACAGGCGGCATGGGCGGAAACTCGGGGCCGATGGCGGCATCCAGGCTCGGCGCCGATTCCATCCCGACAGCGGCATCCGGTATCGCTGCCGGCGGCGCCTTGGGCGGGGCGGCCCGATCCCCATTGAGCAGCGCCGGCGACAACTCCATGCAGCCCGTGTCGTTCAGCGCCGGCGGCGCCACCATACAGGCCGATCCCGCCACCAACACGCTGATCATTTCCGCGCCCGCCCCGCTGTACCGCAGTCTGCGCGAGGTCATCGATCAACTGGACCAACGCCGCGCGCAAGTCCTGGTGGAAAGCCTGATCGTCGAAGTCAACGCCCAGAACGCCGCGGAATTCGGCATTCAATGGATGGCCGGGGGCAGCGACATCGGCAGCGGCAGGACTTCGTTCATAGGCGGCCAGAACCTGGGCGGCAGCGGCATCAACCGCGACGGCAGAACCACCATCGATGCGCTGGCGCAGGGCTTGAGCCTGGGCGTAGTCAAAGGCACGATCAATGTGCTGGGCAATGAAATCCTCAACCTCGGTGTGCTGGCCCGCGCCCTGGAATCCAAGGGCGGCGCCAATGTGCTGTCCACGCCGAACCTGATGACCCTGGACAACGAAGAGGCCAGCATCATGGTCGGGCGGACGGTGCCTTTCGTCACCGGGCGGTACACGACCTCCGCCGATGGCGCCGGCAACCCCTTCCAGACCATCTCCCGCGAAGACATCGGCCTGACTTTGCGCATCCGCCCGCAAATCTCCGAGGGGGGCACCGTCAAGCTGGCCCTGTACCAGGAAGTCAGCAGCATCGACACCGCGCTGTCCAACGAGCGGACGGGGACGGTTACGCGCAAGCGCGCGCTGGAAACCAATGTGCTGGTGGATGACGGCCAGATCATCGTGCTGGGCGGCCTGCTGGAAGACGAGATTACCGACAGCAAGCAGTCGGTGCCCTTCCTGGGCGACATCCCCGTGCTCGGCAACCTGTTCCGCTACGACACGCGCGCCCGCATCAAAACCAACCTGATGGTTTTCCTGCGCCCGCACATCGTGCGCAACGCCCAGGACGGCGCCAGCGTGACGCTGGACCGCTACAACTACATGCGCGCGGTGCAGGCGCGCCTGCCGGTCTCCTCCGCCTGGCAGTCCTCCAGCACCGGCATGGCGCCGCTGCCCAATATCCAGCGCAACCCCAGCACCGGTCTGCTGGACCTGCGCGAACCGGAGGGCGATCTGCTCATGCAGGCGCCCGCGCCGCAGAAGCCGCCAGCGCCGGCCAGGGCCAGGCCATCGGGCTCTGCCGGCGAACTATGACTATCCGGCTTCCGTACGCCTGGGCGCGCGCCCACAGGGCGCTGATCCAGACCGGCTCTGCAGGCGCGCTGCTGACGACATCCGAGCGGACGCCGGCCTGGGCGCTGGCCGAGATCCGCCGAAGGTACGGCGAGCTCGCCACCCGCCAGGTGCAGGATGCCGAATTGGATACCCTGCTGGCGGCGGCCTACGCGCAAACCGGCGACGCCGCCGCCGTGGTGGACGCCGCCGCCAGCGAGATCGACCTGGACCGCTTGATGCAGGACATTCCGGAGGTCGAAGACCTGCTGGAAGCCCACGACGATGCGCCCGTCATCCGCATGATCAATGCGCTCTTCACCCAGGCGGCGCGCGACGGCGCCAGCGATATCCATCTCGAAGCGTTTGAAACCCACTCGGTGGTGCGCTACAGGGTGGACGGGACTTTGCGCGACATCGTCAGCCCGCGGCGCGCTTTGCACAACGCCCTGGTGTCGCGCATCAAGATTATGGCCAGCCTGGATATCGCCGAAAAACGCCTGCCCCAGGACGGGCGCATCGCCCTGCGCGTGGGCGGCCGCCCCATCGACGTGCGGGTGTCCACGCT
>DJWC01000006.1 GCA_002441445.1 Pusillimonas sp. UBA6240 | reverse complement strand
CGCGACCTGCTGCCGCTGGTGGAAGGCACGACCGTCAACACCAAGTACGGCGTCGTGCGCACCGACCACATTCTGTTCATCGCATCGGGCGCCTTCCACCTATCGCGCCCGTCCGACCTGATACCCGAGCTGCAAGGCCGCTTTCCCATCCGCGTGGAACTGGACTCTTTGACGGCGGACGACTTCGTGCGCATATTGTCCGAAACGGATGCCTCGCTGACCAAGCAATACAGCGCCCTGCTGGGCACCGAAGACGTCACGCTGGACTTTACGCAGGAAGGCATACGCCGGCTGGCCGAAATAGCTTACGATGTCAATGAGCGCACCGAAAACATCGGCGCCCGCCGGCTGTACACCGTGATGGAAAAACTGCTGGAAGACCTTTCCTTCGACGCCACGGCCGCCGGAAGCCAGACCGTCACCATCGATGCCGGCTATGTGAACGCCAAGCTGGAAGAAGCCGCCAGCAGCCAGGACCTGGCCCGCTACGTGCTGTAAAACCGGGTGCGCCGGCCAGACGCTCCCCCTACTAGGCGTGCCCGGCCAGGCGCCCCGCCTCTACTTGGATATTGCGGTGATGACGTACTGGCCGCCTTCGCGCTTGGCGGTGAATTTCACCTTGTCGCCGGGCTGTATGCCGGCCAGCAGCGCCGGGGCGGCATGATAGACCAGCGTCATGGCGGGTAGCTGCAGTTCCGAAATCTCCCCGTGCTTGATGGTCACCTTGCCGGCCGCGGCATCCACCCGGCGCACCTCGCCCGATGCCGAGGCCTCTTGCGCCATGGCGGCCGTCGAATAGAACGAAGTCAATGCCAGCGCGGCCGCCAAGGCCTGCAGCAGTTGTCTGTCGTTGGAAGGCATGCGCTAAACTCCTCTAATGTCCATAGCAGCTCTGAATTCGAGCACCCTGCCAGCATAACGCCAAAATCCAGGAAGCGCGCGCCGCGGCGCAGGTTCGCCGCGCACGGCCGGCAAGGCCGGACCCACCACCGCAAGGAGATCATTCATGGCAACACGTTTATCCGTCATCACCACTCGCGGAGGCGACAAGGGCACCACGGGCCTGGGCGACGGCAGCCGCGTCCCCAAGGACGCGCCGCGCATCGACGCGCTGGGCAACGTCGACGAATTGAACAGCGCCATCGGCTTGCTGCGCACCGAAGACCTGCCGGCGCCCATCGATGCCCTGCTGTCGCACATACAGCACGACTTGTTCGACATGGGCGCGGAGCTCTGCATACCCGGCCATACGGCCGTCAAGGCCGAACACGTGCTGGCGCTCGATGCGGCATTGGCCAAATACAACGCGGACCTGGGCAAGCTGCAGGAATTCATTCTTCCCGGCGGCACGCGCGCCGCGGCGCTGGCCCACATGGCGCGCACCATCTGCCGCAGAGTGGAACGCTCGGTGGTGGCGCTGGCCAACAGCGGCGCCGAAAATGCCGTCAGCGACCCGGTCAGGCAATACCTGAACCGGCTGTCGGACCTATGCTTTGTCCTGGCGCGCGCCCTGAACCGCGCGGCCGGCAAGCCGGACATTCTGTGGCAGCGCGATCCGGCTTAGGCCATAAAAGACGGGCGCAAGCGGCCCGCCAGCATTAAACGATACGAATCCGGTCCGCCCCGATGGCACAGCATGGACGGCGGCGCGCCGGGCTACAGCTTGCGCTCGTCGTCCGCATGGATTTGCAGGGCCTCGAGGAAGCGCGACACCATATTGTAGGTGGCGATGGTGGCGGTCAGCTCCACCAATTGGCGCGCGTCAAAGAAGGGGCGCAGCGCATCGAATACCGCGTCGGGCACCTGCACGTGCCGCGTCATGGCGTCCGTATAAGCCAGCACCGCGCGGTCCCTGTCGCCGAAAAGCGCGGAGCTTTCCCAGTCGCCCAGCTCGTCCAGCTGGGCCTGCGACATGCCTTCCTTCAAGGCGATCGGCGCATGTTGATGGGCTTCGTAGGGAGCGCCATTGATCAGCGCAATGCGCATGATGACCATTTCACGTACGTCGCCGGGCAGCGAGCTGCGCTGGCGGATGCCGGTCAGGTGGTTCAGCCAGCCCTGCGCAACCGGCGGGCTTTGCAGCAGCATCTGGTAAAGGTGAAGAACACTGCCGCGCTCGGCGACGATTTGTTCCACCAAAGGGCTGACTTCGGGGTGCGTCAGGTCGGCATACGGTAAACGGGCCATCGAAATTCCTTCAGTCGAATGCGGGGAGGCAGCGCCCGCCCTTGCGGAGCGCCGCGGCCTGGGGGGCTCACGCCGGCAGTACTTGCGCCACTGTCTGGGCGAAGCGCGCGACAATGTCGCTGATGTCGGCGGGCGAGCAAATGAAAGGCGGCGCCAGCAATACGTGATCGCCGCGCACGCCATCCACCGTGCCGCCCATAGGGTACATCATCAGCCCGTTCTGCATGGCTTGCTTCTTCAGCCTGGCGTGCGTCTTGGCCGCCGGATCCAGCGTCGCCTTGCTGGCCTTGTCCTGCACGAATTCCACGCCCACGAACAGGCCGCGGCCGCGGATGTCGCCCACATTCGGATGCGCGCCCAGCGTGTCGCGCAGCTCGGCGCGCAGCTGCTCGCCGCGTTCCAGCACATTGTTCAGCAGCCCGTCGCGCTCGATGACCTGCTGCACCGCCAGCGCCGCGGCGCACGCCGTGGCATGACCCATATAGGTGTGGCCGTGCTGGAAAAAGCCGCTGCCGCCCACGATGGCGTCGTATATCCTGTCGCTGGCGATCATGGCGCCGATGGGCTGGTAGCCCGCCCCCAGGCCCTTGGCGATGGCCATGATGTCGGGCGTCACGCCGTATTCCGCGCAGGCGAACAAATGGCCGGTGCGCCCCATGCCCGACATGACCTCGTCCAGGATCAGCAGCACGCCGTGGCGGTCGCAGACTTCGCGAATGCGCTGCAGATAGCCGCCCACCGGCGCCAGGGCGCCCGCCGTGGCCCCGACCACGGTTTCAGCGACGAAGGCCGCCACGGTTTCCGGACCGAGTTCGCGGATTTTCTGGTCCAGTTCCTGCGCCAGGCGTTCGGCGTATTGTTCTTCCGTCTCGCCCGCAAGCTGGTCGCGGTACGCATAGCACGGCGCTACATGATGCGCCGGAACCAGCAGCGGCAGGAAGGGCTCGCGGCGCCAGGCGTTGCCGCCGATGGCCAGCGCACCCAGCGTATTGCCATGATAGCTTTGGCGCCGCGCAATGAAATGGCGGCGGGCGGGCTGGCCGACCTCGACGAAATACTGGCGCGCCAGCTTCAGCGCGGCCTCGACGGCTTCCGAACCGCCCGATACGAAGTAGACGTGGTTCAGGTCCCCCGGCGAACGCTGTTGCAGGAAGTCGGCCAGATCTTCCGCGGCTTTCGTGGTAAAAAACGACGAATGCGCATAGGCGATCTGATCCAGCTGGTCTTTGATGGCCTGGATGACCACCGGGTGCCCGTGGCCCAGGCAGGACACCGCCGCTCCGCCGGATGCATCGATATAAGCCTTGCCGCTTTGGTCGTACAGGCGTATGCCTTCGCCGCGCACGGCAAAGGCCAGTTGCTGATGGGGGTTGCGATGAAATACATGGGTCATGGCGTAAGCCTGCAAAGAATGATTCGATCGAAGAATGATTCAACAAATGTTTCTTATATGATATAGTATTCAACAAATAAATCAATACCGCCATGATGCCGCACACACGAATCGCCGCGCGCACGCTGCGCGCCTCCAGCTCCGGACGCTTGTCATGCTGTTGCTTGCGGCCCACATGCCGGGCTCTGCGCGGCGAAGACGCCCTCGTATGACACCCGCCCGGATGCCTCCCCCTTCGCCGCCGCGCAGCATGGAAGCGCTGACCGAGCGCCTGCAGGGCGAATTCCCAACCATGACGCGGCAATTCCAGATCGGCGCTAAGTACCTGCTGGACTTCCCGGCCGAAGTGCCCATCACTTCGATGCGCAAGATCGCCTCGCAGGCCGGCGTGCAGCCGGCGACGCTGGTGCGCCTGGCGCAGTCGCTGGGCTATGCGGGCTGGGACGACCTGAAAAGCGTATTCGTGCAGTCCCTGCGGCAGATACCCAAGCGCTACGCCGATCAGGCGCGCAAGCTGATCCAGGGCAATAACCCGCGCGATGCCCTGGGCCGCGCCATAACGGCTCAGGCCGACAACATCCGCCTGCTGGAGCACATGAACGCCGAGCGCATGCCGCTTGCGGTCAAACTGCTTTCCAGGGCCAGGCATGTGCATATCGCGGGATTCCGCGCTTCTTTTTCCCCCGCTTATACGTTCCAGTACCTGTACCGCTTGTTCCGCGCCAGCGTCACGGCCTTGCGCGGCGACGCCGGCACGCTGGAAATGGAACTGCGGGCGATTCAAAAGGGCGACGCCGTAGTGATCATCGGCTTCGCGCCCTATTCCCGGGAAGCGCTGCTGGTCGCGCAGGCCGCTCGCCACGCCGGAGCGCGCGTAGTAGCGCTGTGCGACAGCGTGGTGGCGCCCATCGCACTGGAAGCCGACTGCGTCCTGGTGTTTTCGACGGAAACGCCTTCTTTTTTCCCCTCCAGCACGGCCGCGTCCGCACTGGTCGAAATCCTTATCGAGCAACTACTGGCCAAAGCCGGCAAGGAAGCCGTCGACGGCATCGCGCGCGCGGAAGACGAATTGCACCAGACGGGCGCTTATCTAAGCGCGAAATAGCCGGCGCCGCCTGTTTTTCAGCGTTACGGCGCCCAGGATGCCGGGCCATGCAGACGCAAAGCGTGGTACTGGTAAAGCACGAGCGCGGCATCCAGTTGCTCCTACACTATTGAAGATCGCGTATGTTGTCACTCATTGAACCTTCAGGCGCTCCTTTTGAAATCGGCCGCGAACTGGGCAAGTTCGGCGCCGCGGCGGCGCACGCCTATCTGGTCAAATCGCCGTCCTGGGACAGCGTGATGGTCTGGCGCTGCAGCGCCGCGGCGCGCGCCATGGAGGCGCGGGTGCGGCAAGGCTATCCGGACATCCATCAGGAACTATTGGGCCTGGCCGCCGGGCTGGAACTGGCGCCCGCCGATGTCTTCCTGTGGAATTGCCGCGGCGACCTCTGGTCCATGCCGCCCGACGGCTGCACCACCGTGCAACTGCCTTCGAGCAGCGGCCCGCGCATCACCCACAACGAAGACGGCGACCCCGGCTTCGCCGGCTATTGCGGCCTGGGCCTGTTTACGCCTCGCAACGGCCCGCGTTTCGCCTCTTTCGTGTATCCCGCATCCATTCCCGGCCATACTTTCGCCGTCAACGAAGCGGGGCTGGCGATGACCGTGAACAACCTGCGCTCGCGCGAGGTCACGGAAGGCGTGCCCCGCATGGTGCTGACGCGCGCCCTGTTGAACCAGGCCGGCCTGGACGCGGCCGTACAAGTCCTGCGGGACGCGCCGCGCTCCGGCGGCTTCCATCTAAGCCTGGCGCAACGCGGCCGGCCCGACCTGCTGAGCGTGGAGTTCAACGCCATGGGCGTCTCCGTGCACGGCATCCGCCAGGCGTCCGTGCACGCCAACCATATCGTGCATGCGGAGCTGGCGGACTATCCGCAGGTCATCACGGATTCTTCGCGCCATCGCCAGGCGCGCGGCGCAGCCTTGCTGAACGGCGACGCCACCGACCCGCTGGCCATACTGGCGGACCGCGGCGATGCGCGCTTCCCCATTTACCGCGACGCGCCCGACGACAGCGACAATGAAAACACCCTGGCGACGGCCGACATCCGCGTGGGCGCCGACAAAGTGGATTGGGCGGTCTACGAGCGCCCCGGGCAAAGCGCCCGTTTCCGTCTGGCGGATGCCGATCTGGCGTGACAGGGTGGCGGCCGGCTCAATGGGCGCGCCGCCTTGGCCCCGCCTCGCCTGGCTCCGTACCGAACGGCAAGGCTGCGCTCATCCCAAGCAGTCGACGCTAAAAACGGCCAACGCTACAACATGGTCCTGATGAAATCGGCCACCTTCACGGACAGCTCCGACAAGTCGCGCTGCAGATTGCCGAAATTGGCCGTCTTTTCGTAGCTTTCCTCATCCATGTAAAGGCTGCGATCGACTTCTATCTGCAGGCTGTGGCGGTTCTCTTCGGGCCGTCCTATGCGCGCGATCAACGCCACCCCCTTGAAGGGGTCGTTGCGCGCCACGGTATAGCCGCAATCCAGCAGGAAATCCTCGACGATGCCCGTCAGCGTAGGGTCGCAGGTCGTGCCGTCGCGATCCCCCAGCACAAAATTCGCCAGCGGCTTGTCGGTATCGATGCCCAGCACTTCGTAGGAGTCGGAAGGCATGGAATGCAGGTTCAAGTGCCAGACCACGCCGAAGCGTTCGTGGGCGGCTTCGATCTGCCGGATCAGCGCCTCGTGATAGGGTTGATGATAATTGCCTATGCGGTTCTCGACTTCGCCCACCCATAGCTTGCGGTCATAGATGGGCTGGTCGCGCACCCTGCTCCAGATCAGCCCATGTCCGAGCCGCGACTTTTCCGTCGGACGCAATTCCGTCGTCCACGGTTCGGCCAGGATGTTGGGATCGATGTCGTCGACCTCGCGGTTGGGGTCGATGTAAGTGCGCGGAAAATTGGCGGCCAGCAAAGTGCCGCCCACCATGGGAATGGCCTGCCATAGTTCCTCCACATAGGTGTCTTCGCCCGAACGCAAGATCGAAGTCGGCAGGCAGGCCTGGAAGTCGGCGGGGTAGATCACGCCGCTATGCGGCGAATCGCACACCAGCGGAATCGCGCTGGCGGCGGGCGGAGTCAGCACATAGGGCTCGAATTCCGAATCGGCGAATTTCATGTCCTCTCCTGGTTGGGTTTGTTCTTGTCGGCATGCCGATCGATGGGCGGCGCACAGCGGATATCGCACATGTTCAGCTTCCGTCGTTCAAATGGCAAGCGCTGGCGTGCGCCGACCCGCCGCTCACTTTCCTCAGCAAAGGGCGTTCCACCCTGCAGCGGTCCATGGCGTATGGGCAGCGGGGATGGAAGGCGCAACCCGACGGCGGCGCGATGGGCGACGGCAATTCGCCGCGTATGGGTTCGAAGGCGCGCCTGTCGCGCCGCAGCGCGGGCAGCTCTTTGATCAGCGCTTGCGTATAAGGGTGCCGGGCATGGCCGAAAATGGTTTCCGTGTCGGCGATTTCCACAATGCGCCCCAAATACATGATGGCCACGCGATCCGAGATATGGCTGACCACGCCCAGGTTGTGGCTGATGAAGAAATAGGTCAAGTCGAATTCGCGGCGCAGGGCCATGAACAGGTTCAGGACTTGCGCCTGTATGGATACGTCCAGCGCCGCCACCGCTTCATCGCACACGATCACGCTGGGCTTCAGCGCCAGTGCGCGGGCAATGCCGATGCGCTGGCGCTGGCCGCCCGAAAACTGATGCGGATAGCGCCAGCGGGAGGCAGGGTCCAGGCCGACCTTGCGCATCAGTTCGACCGCGCAGGCTTCCTTGTCGGCCCGGCGCAGCATGCCGTGCGCCGCCGGCCCCTCACTGATGATGTCCAGCACCCGCATGCGCGGGTTCAGGGATGAAAACGGATCCTGGAAGATCATCTGCACGCCCAGTTCGTAGTCGCGCCGCGCCTTGCCCTTGAGCGTATGCACCGGCTGGCCCTTGTAACGGATATGGCCGGCGGTGGGCTCCAGTATGCCCGACACCATGCGGCCCAGCGTGGACTTGCCGCAGCCCGACTCCCCCACGATGCCTATGACTTCGCCCGCGGCCACATCCAGGTCCACGCCGGCCACGGCCCGCACGACGGGCGGCTTGCCGGCGCCGCGCAGCAGCCGGCCCGCGCGGTCCACGAAATCGGAGGATTGCCGATAATCGCGCCGCACATCCCGCAGGCTGAGGATGATCTCGCTGGTCATGGCTGCAGCCCCTTGTGCCAGCAACGCACCCAATGCCCGGGCGCGACCTCCTCCAGCGGCGGGTCCGCAAGGCATTGATCCGAGGCCCGATGACAACGCGCCTGGAACGGACAGCCCGCCGGCAGATCCATCAAAGAAGGCGTGGAGCCGGGGATCTGGAACAAGTCCCCGCCGCGCGTCCGGATGGATGGAATCGATGCGATCAAGCCGTGGGTATAGGGATGCTGGGCGGCCCCGACAATATCGGCCGTGGCGCCGGTCTCAACGATGCGCCCCGCATACATGACAGCCAGGCGGTCGGCCAGGCCGGAGACGATGGCCAGGTCATGGGTGATCCAGATCAGCGCCGTGCCCAGCTCCTGGCAAAGCTTCTGCACCTCGTACAGGATTTGCCCCTGTATGGTCACGTCCAGCGCGGTGGTGGGCTCGTCGGCGATGATGAGCTTGGGCGCATTGAGCAAGGCGATGGCGATCGCGATACGCTGGCGCATGCCGCCCGACAGTTGATGCGGATAGGCCCGCAGCCGCTCGGCGGGCGCCGGGATGCCGACCATGTCCAGCACCCGCAGGGCGCGTTCCCGGGCCGCCTTGCGGCTGTAGCGGCCATGGGCCCGCAACGCTTCCACCATCTGCGTATCCACCCTCAGCGTGGGGTTCAAGGTCATCATCGGATCCTGGAAGATCATGGCCATGTCCCGGCCGCGCAATTGCCGGTAGCTTTCGGCGGACAGGGACAACAGGTCGCGGCCATCGAACATCAGGCGCCTGGCCCGCATGCGGCCCGGCTCATCGACGAGGCGCATCAGCGAAAAGCCGGTGATGCTCTTGCCCGAACCCGATTCGCCCACCAGGCCGAGGATCTCGCCCTGCTCCAGTTGCAGAGACACGCCGTCCACGGCTTTGACGACGCCCTCGCGCGTATGGAACCAGGTGCGCAGGTTCTGCACATCCAGCAGCGGCTGCCGGCCGGCGTTGGCCGGCATGGCTGCGGGGCGAGGCGGGAAGTCCGGTACGCTCATCCTCACCCCTGGATTTCATTGCGCGGATTGAGGATATCGCGCAGATGGTCGCCCACGAGATTGATGGCCACCACGACCAGCGCCAGCGCGATGCCGGGAAAGAAGGATATCCAGTAATTGCCCGACAACAGGAATTCAAAACCGTTGGAGATCAGCATGCCCAGCGAAGGCTCGGTAACCGGCACCCCCACGCCGAGAAAGGACAGCGTGGCTTCCAGCGCAATGGCATGCGCCAGATCGATGGTGGCGATCACCATCAGCGGCGGCATGCAGTTGGGGAAGACATGGCGCCGCAAGATGCGATGCCAGGGCAGCGCCATGCAGCGCGCGGCCTCGACGTATTCTTTGTTGCGCTCGACGATCGCCGCCCCGCGCGCCGCCCGCGCGAAATAAGCCCATTGCACGGCGATCAGGGCATAGATCACCTTGTCCACGCCTTTGCCCAGCACGGCCAACAGCACCAGCGCCACCAATATGGACGGGAATGACAACTGGATATCCACCAGCCGCATCAGCAAGGCGTCGATGCGCCCGCCGAAATAGGCGGATACCAGGCCCACCGCCGCGCCGATCAGAAAGGCCGCGGAAACGGACACGAAGCCCACGAACAGGCTGGTGCGCATGCCGTACAGGATGGCGGAAAAGATGTCGCGCGCCTGCCCGTCCGTGCCCAGCCAGTAGGTCAGCGAGCCGTCCATATTGGCGCTGCCAGGCGGCATCTTCGAATCCATGATGTCCAGCGATGCGATGTCGTAGGGATTCTGCGGCGATATCCAGGGCGCGCCCAGGGCCATGGCCAGGCAGATGATCAACAGAATCAAACCGAAGACCGCCAGCCTGCTGGAGAAGAACTGCGCCGCGAACACGCGCCACAGGCTTTCGCGCGCGGGAAGGACGGGCGGCGCGCCGGCCGCCATGCTTGCATCGTGGCGGGCGCTCATGCCGCCTCCAGGCGCACGCGCGGGTCCAGGACCGTGTAGGCGATATCCACCAGCAGGTTGAGCATGGCCAGGAACACGACCGTCAGCATCAAATAGGCCACCACCACCGGGCGGTCCAGGGTGATGATGGAATCGATCAGCAGCTTGCCCATGCCCGGCCAGGAAAACACCGTTTCCGTCACCACCGCGAAAGCGAACACCTGCCCGTATTCCAGCCCGCCTATGGTTACGATGGGGATCATGATGTTCTTCAGCAGATGAACGCCCAGCACGCGTTTTTCACGCAGGCCCTTGGCGCGCGCGAACTTGATGTAGTCCTGCGGCAGGCATTCGCGGGTGGCCGCGCGCGTGACGCGGATGATCAGGGCGCACTTGGCCACGGCTATGGTGCTGGCGGGCAGGATCAGGCTTTTCAGGCCTTCCCAATTGAAAGCGCTGAGCTTCAGCGGTCCGAAGGATTCCACTGGCCCGCGGCCGCCCGCGGGCAGCCATCCCAGCATCACCGCGAACAGCATGATCAGCATCAGCCCGACCCAGAAATTGGGCAGGGAAAAACCCAGCACCGAGCCGGCCATGATGGAACGCGCGCCCGCGTCGCGGGGCCGCAAGCCCGCATAAATGCCCAGCGGCACGCCGATCAATACGGACAGCAGCATGGCCAGCGTGGCCAGTTCCAGCGTCGCGGGCATGCGCTCCAGGATCAGCCTCATGGCGGACTCGCCCGTCAGGAAGCTGTTGCCGAAGTCCAGTTGCGCCGCCTTGCCCAAGAAAATCAGATACTGCCTGCCCAGAGGCAGGTCCAGCCCGAGCGCGCGGCGTATCTCCTCGCGCTGGGCATCCGTGGCCTCGGGACTGGCCAGCATCAGCACCGGATCGCCGATCAGGTACAGGCCGGCGAATACCAGTCCCGACATCACCAGCACCACCAGCAGCGTCTGCAGCAGGCGGCGGACTATCGTGGACAGCACTCCCGGCCGCTCCTACTTGGCCAGTGTCATGTACTGCGCCAGCGTCATCTGGTCGGCGCGCCCGCCATAGCGGATATCCTTTTTCATGGCCCAGACCGAAAGCTCGAATTGCAGCGGCAAAATGCTGTAGTCGTCCATGGCCATGTCGGCGGCTTTCTGCAGCAGCGCGGCCCGCTGGCCGTCATCCAGCGTTTTGGAAGCCTGCATCACCAGCTTGTCCATTTCAGGATTGGAATATTTGCTCCAGTTGGTCGTGCCCAGGCCCTGCGCCGGATCTTTGGTGACGACCAGAGAATTCAGCGGATTGAGCATTTCGCCCGAGCTGACCGCCCAGCCCGCCAGGTAGGAGCTGAAGGCGTAAGCATTGCGCTGCTTGAAAAAGACCGGCGGCGCCATGGTTTCGACGGCTGTTTTCACGCCTATGCGCGCCCACATGGAGGCCACCACCTGGGCGATGCGCTTGTCGTTGGTGTAGCGGCCATCGGGCGAACCCAGCGACATGGCGAAGCCGTCGGGATAGCCGGCCTCGGCCAGCAGCTTCTTGGCCTTGTCGGCGTCGGCCTTGGGCACTTTGGCATACTTTTCCGATGCGCCGAAGGCCGGGTAGGCCAGCAGGTTGGCCGCCGGCATGCCCGCGCCGTCCATGATGCGGTCGACGATGGCCTGGCGGTCTATGGCCAGCGACAGAGCCTCGCGCACGCGGCGGTCGGTCAGCGGGTTCTTGCCGTCGGGCGCGGTCATGCCCGCCGGCGGCTCCTTGCCCTGATTGAGCGCAATGTAAATGACGCGAAACGAAGGCGTTTCCTGCACATGCAGGTTCTTGTCCTTCTTCAGCTTGGGCAGGTCGTCCGTCGAGGGGTCTTCGATGACATCCACGTCGCCCGCCAGCAGGGCCGCCACGCGCGCGGCGGAATTCGAAATGGGCCGGTAAATGACCTTGTCCCAATCGGGCCTGTCGCCCCAGTAATGCTCGTTGCGGTCGAAGACGATTTCGGCGCCGCGCTTCCAGGACACGAATTTGTAGGGGCCGGTGCCCACCAGGCCGTCCCCGCGGTTCAGCTCCACCGTCGTCTTGCCTTCGGGCGCCGGACCCGAGGCCGCCTTCTTCGACATGATGGGCACCATGGAAAGATTGGCCAGCAGTACGGGCGAAGGCCCTTTGGTGGTGATCTTCACGGTATGCGCATCGGGCGCCTCGACCTTGTCGACCGTGGACAGATACAAGGAATAAGACGACGGGCTGTTGGGCACCTTGGGCACCCGGTCGTAGGTGAAGAGCACATCTTCGGAGGTGAAGGGCGTGCCGTCGGAGAACTTCACATTGGGGCGCAGCTTGAACGTCCAGACATCGCCGTCCACCGTCCAGGATTCCGCCAGCGAAGGCACCGGCTTGGCCGTGCCGTCCGTGCGCACCAAGGGGTCGAACAAGGTTTCCGACAACTGGGTGTTCGGCGTCAGGGAATGGAACTGCGGGTCCATGGAACTGGGTTCGGAGCGCAGGGCGATGATCAGATCCCGGGCCTGCGCAGGGCCGGCCGCGGCAATCATCCCCGCGGCCAGTACGGAAAACAGCATGGTCTTGCGTATCAATTTCATGGTTATGCCGCCCTTTTTATATGATTCGTTTAAATGGGTAAGCCAATAACACACAACACACATCACACTCGCCGCCATGCGGCGCGCGCCTTCAAAGAGGCGCCTGTGCCCCAGTCGGCCGGCGATCCGGCGGCAAAACTCCGCGCCAAGGACATGAGGCCAGTGTAGCCAGCGCGGCGGGCTTGAATGATCGGTGTTTTCCCGATGAGATGTATGAATCTATGGCAACGCGGCAGGGCGGCGCGCAGGTTCGGGACAAATGAAAATCCCCCAGAGCATCATGCTGCTGAGGGATGAGCGGCCGGCGATCCGGCGATCCGGCGGCCGGCGGTCCGGCGATGGCCTGCCGATCCGCCGGCCGGACCAGGCCGGGCCGCGAGGCCCGCCCGGCCCGAGGCGCCTTATTGCACAACGCTGACCATGTACTCCACAGCCTTGCGCAGCGTCGCGTCGTCGGCGGAGGATGCGCCGCGCGGAGGCATGGCGCCCTTGCCTTTCAGCGCGACTTCCATCAGGGAGTCCATGCCCTTGGCGATCAGCGGGCTCCAGGCGGCCTTGTCGCCCAGTTTGGGGGCGTTGGCCACGCCAGTGCTATGGCAAGCCACGCAGGCCGACTTGTACAGCTTCTCGCCTTCGGGGTGGACCGACGCCACCTTCTTCGCTGCAGGCGCCGCCGCTTGCTTGGCTGCTGCGGCCGGCGCCGCTGCGGCGGTCTTCTTCGCCTTGGCGTCGATCATGGCCTGGTTTTCCTTGGTGATGGGACCCGGAGCCTTGATCTGCTTCATGTAGTCGTCGTTCCATTTCCCTTCAACCACGAAGTGTCCCGCCGCGCCTTTTTCGAAGGCCTCGATCAGGTTGTGGTTCACGTAGGCATAGACGCCGGGCTGCTTGAAGGTATACAGCGCAGCACCGGCCGAGCCGCCGCGTATGAACCAAGTTTCCAGGTCTTTTTCAGGCGGATTGGCGAACTTGCCCGTTTCCCAGACCCAGTCGCCGTGGCCGCCGATCAAGTGCGGACGCGTATCGCGGTTGGCCTGCGAATGGATCATCAGCACGGTTTCGCCCACTTTCGCCTTCAGCGCGCCCTCTCCGGTCAAAGCGCCGACCTTGCCGTTGAACACGATATGGGTGGGCGTCAGCGTGCGCATCACTTCCATCGTTTCTTCATAGCTGTCGGCCAGCGTCTTGTAATCCTTGTACTTGCCGTTTTCATCCTTGGGGATGTACAAGTCGAACTCGCCTATGGTGTAGGCACGGTCGTACTTCAGCTCATTGCCCTTGGGGTCTTTCAGGCCGTCGCGCGGCAAGACCATCAAGGTGCCGCTCATGCCCGATACCACGTGCCAGGGCACCATGCCTTCAGGCGCGCAGTGATACACGAAGGTGCCGCTGCGATCGGCCTTGAAGCGCAAGACGGCCTGCTCGCCCGGGTTCACGTTGGTCAGCTTGGCGCCGCCCAGCGCGCCGGTCGCGGCGTGGAAGTCCACGTTGTGCGGCATGGCGTTGGTAGCCGGGTTGATCAGGGTAAGCTCTACATAGTCGCCTTCATGGACGACCATGGTGGGGCCAGGCATGGAGCCATTGAAAGTCATGGCTTGCAGCGTGGTGCCCTTGTCATCGATGACGACCTTTTTTTCCTCTATCGTCATCGTGAATTCGACAACCTTCGGACCCGAAGTGGCTTTTTGCTCGTGCGGGTGCACCATGGGGGGCGCCACCAGGTCTACTTTAACGCGGTCCAGCTTGTCGGCCGTATCGGCGAAAGCCGGAACACCTGCCATAACGGCGCTCATAACGGCGGCTAACAGGGTTGGACGGAACGCTTTCATTTTGCAACTCCTTTGAGTTTTATGTCCTAAATCTAGACAGCTCCATTTCACTCTCAAAGGGGGAGCGCTTCTTTGTTGCAGCGCAAACTTGGACGCAAATTTTCAGGGTTATTACCTATATGTTGCTATAAGCCCGCAGTCCGTCTCCATCGCCGCGACCGGCCTTCCGCGACCCGGACGCCGGCAAAGGCGGGGCCATAACGGCGCAGACGGCAGGCTGCGCTTGGAACAGGCGATGCGTGGAACATCGCTTGCTGGTTTTCGCGATGCTAGAATCAAAACATTACTCTCCGCATGGACTTACGATGGCGCCCGCACAACTGAGCCGTTCGCTCATCAAGAATCTCGATCTGTTCCGCTCCCTGCCCGACGCCGAACTCGACGCAGCGCTGGAAAAGGCCCAGGTGTGCCGGCTGGCCGAAGGCGACGCCGCCTTCCGCCAAGGCGAAGTGGCGAACCGCTTCTTCGTCCTGCTGCACGGCCACCTGAAAGTCGTGCAGACCACGCCCGACGGCGAGCAGGTGGTAGTGCGCTACGTCAGCCCCGGCGATGTCTTCGGCATCGCGCGCGCCATGCGGCGCACCCACTACCCGGCCAGCACCCTGGCCGTGGAAGAAAGCCTGGCGCTTAGCTGGCAGTCATCGGAATGGGACCATTTCATCGCCAGCAACCCCTACTTTGCCGCCAACGCCCTGCAGACCGTGGGTCAGCGGCTGCAGGACGCCCACACCCGCATACAAGAGCTGTCCACCGAAGAAGTCGAGCAGCGCGTGGCGCGCGCCCTGTTGCGCCTGGTGGACCAATCCGGCGAACGCACGGAAGAAGGCATATTGATCAAATTCCCCATCACCCGGCAGGACATCGCCGAAATGACCGGCACCACCCTGCATACGGTCAGCCGGCTGCTCAGCGCCTGGAAAGACCGCGGCCTGGTCGTCAGCGGCCGCAAACGCATCGTGGTTTGCTCGCTGAACGACCTCATCCGCCTGGCGGAAGGCCCGCACAACCCGGTGGCCGGCGTGCCCAGCGTGGAGCGCCCGGCGTAGGGATGTTCCAGCGTAGAGGCATTTGGCTGCAGAAGCATTTGGCGTTGGAACCCCTAATATAGGACGCCTTGCGGAAATACCCGGCGCGGCGGCTCCCCGGCGTAGCGACCTTCGAGCGTGATAGGGACGCTCGGCGCAGGACGCTCTGGACAAGAAGGACACCCGACGTGCGGACGCCCCGCTCAAGGCAGCGCAGCGCTCGCTGATCACGATGCCGGCTTGCGGCTGGAGGCGGCGATATCTTCACGCACCAATCGGAATCCCAGGTTGCTGGGCGGCACGCCCACCGAACACGCCCCGCTCTTGGGGTCGCGGATGAAATCGGCGATATAGCTGCGATGCGGCCCCGCCACGACGCGTATGCCGCAATTCTGCGCGCCCGCCGCAAAACTGGCGGCGGGATCGGGGCTCATGCTCGCCGAGGCGTCCGCCTTGTCCGTAAAATCCAGATTGTGGCGGGTGTGGCAGCTGCTGGTCCAATCCCAGACATTGCCCACCATGTCCTGCATGCCGGCCGAGTTGACGCCGAATCCGCCGAAAGGCCTGGGCGTAGCGTCCACCGACGCTTTACGCTGGGTCTCCAGCTTGTATTCCGCGAGCCAGCGCTGGGCCGGGTCGGTCGGGTCGAAGGCTTCCATGACGATGTCTTCCGTGAATTCCGGCCCGGCTGCGTATATCCATTCCTCATAGGCGGGCAGGCGATGGACGCGCCCGGTCTGGCTCGACAGCCATTCGGCATACGCCGCGGCATCGCGCCAGCTTACGCCGACGACGGGCAGGTCAGGGGAAACGGTATCGCGATGCGCCTTGTCCAGCGGCTTGCAGGCGCGCGCCTTTACGCAGGCGGCATACTCAGCCTGGCTGACCTGGCGCTTCATGATGGAAATACCGGGCTCGAACCGCGCCACGGCACGCTCGGGCACCACCGGGAAGCCGCCTTTCAGGAACTCGCCCGGCGGATAATATTCCACCTGGCCGGCCGGCAAAGACAGCCACAGCCCTGAATCCGCCGTATCGGCCGGCTGGCCAGACTTCACCGCCGGCTGGCTCACCGCGGGCTGGCCCGAACCCGCCGCCGGCTGACCCGAGCTCGCCGCCACCTCGGCGCCGCGCTGCGCCGACGGCGCTCGATCCGCCTCCAGTTTGCAGCCGGCCAACGCCGCCAGCAGCAACAAGGCCAGGGCGGATTTTGAAAAGACTCTGTGCGGGGCGCGCATGGTTCGACACCTTCAATACTTGCCGGCAATCCGGGTTTACACCTATATTGGACTCCAGCCAATGCGCCCCGTCTTTGTTGCAGCGCAAAGAACCCCCCGCATTGAACGCATCCCCCCAGGCAAAACCCGCCCGACATCCGCGCTTATTGTTCATGTCCGGCAAGGGGCCGCTGCAGGACGGCGTGCGTCCCAAGGGCAAGCTGGGCGCCGACATGTCCCTGGAAGACGGCTATAAACATGCCCGGCAGGTCGGCCTGCTGCTGATTTCAGCGATGAAGGAGGTGTTGGGCGACTTGGACCGCGTCCAGAGTATCATCAAGGTGTTCGGCCTGGTCAACGCCACGCCGGATTACGTGGACCATTTCAAAGTCATCAACGGGAAGCCATTGTCGCCGTACGGCCATGACGCCGCGCGTGTCGCCATCACTCAAAGAGATTGTTATGTACGAAAACCTTGCACTCTATATCAATGGGGAGTTCCTCGCCGGAGAAGGGCGGGCCACACGGCCGGTGGTCAATCCGGCCAACCAGGAGGTCCTGGGCCAGTTGCCGATGGCTACTAAGGCGGACCTGGACCGCGCCCTGGCCGCGGCGGAAAGCGCCTTCCGCAGCTGGCGCCACAGCTCGCCCATGGAGCGCTCGCAGATCCTGCGCAAGGTTGGACAGCTTTCGCGCGAGCACGCACAGGAAATCGGCCGCAACCTTACGCGAGACCAAGGCAAGCCGCTGGCCGAGGCCGTCGCCGAGATCACCCAATGCGCGGACCACACCGACTGGCATGCCGAGGAATGCCGCCGCATCTACGGCAGAGTCATCCCGGCGCGCAACCCGGAGGTCAGGCAGATGGTCGTGCGCGAGCCCGTGGGCGTATGCGTCGCCTTCACGCCCTGGAATTTTCCGTACAACCAGGCCATCCGGAAAATCGCGGCGGCCATCGGGGCGGGCTGCACCATCATCCTGAAAGGCCCCGAAGACGCGCCCAGCGCCGTGATGGCCATCGCCCGCCTGTTCCACGAGGCCGGCCTGCCGCCCGGGGTGCTGAATATCGTCTGGGGCGAGCCGGCCGAGGTATCCGACTACCTGATCCGCTCGCCCATCGTACGCAAAGTGTCGTTCACCGGCTCGGTGCCGGTGGGCAAGCAGCTGGCCGCCCTGGCGGGCGCGCACATGAAGCGCATCACCATGGAACTGGGCGGCCACTCGCCCGTACTGGTATTCGCCGATGCCGACATCGACCGGGCGGCCGACATGCTCGCCCGTTTCAAGATACGCAACGCCGGGCAAGTATGCATTTCGCCCACGCGCTTCTATGTACAGGAAGCCGCCTACGATCGCTTCCTGGAGCGCTTCGTCGATACGCTGGCCGGCATCCGAGTGGGCGACGGCCTGGCGGAGGGCACGCAAATGGGCCCGCTGGCGCACGCGCGCCGCGTGCCGGTGATGCGCGCCTTCGTCGAAGACGCTGTCGCCCAGGGAGGCCGCATAGCGCTCGGCGGCGAAGCGCCGGAAGGGCCGGGCCACTTCTTCCCGCCCACCGTCATCACGGACCTGCCCGATCACGCCCGCCTGATGACGGAAGAGCCCTTCGGCCCCGTGGCGCCCATAACGCGCTTCAGCACCCTGGAAGAAGGCTTGCAGCGCGCCAACAGCCTGCCTTTCGGCCTATCGTCCTATGTGTTCACAGAATCGCTGAAAACCGCCCACCGGGCGGCCGCCGGGCTGGAAGCGGGCATGGTCAATATCAACCATTTCGGCGTGGCCCTGCCCGAAACACCCTTCGGCGGCGTCAAGGACAGCGGCATCGGCAGCGAGGGCGGCACGGAGACCTTCGACGGATACCTGGTCACGAAATTCGTGACCCAGGTATAAGGAAGGAAAGTGTGATGAAACGGGCGTGAGAACGCAAAGAAAGGAGCGCGAGGCCGGGGCGCCCCTGGCCAACGGCTCCTCGAGGCTTCAAGCGACGCCCGCCTTGTGCGCCTGCTCGTCCGCGTGGTAGGAAGAGCGTACCATCGCGCCCACGGCCGCATGGGTGAAGCCCATGGCGTAGGCTTCGCGCTCCAGCATGGCGAAGGTGTCCGGAGGCGCGTAGCGCAGCACCGGCAAGTGGTGCTCTGACGGCTGCAGGTACTGGCCTATGGTCAGCATATCCACATTGTGCGCGCGCAGGTCGCGCATGACATCGAGGATTTCCTCGTCCGTTTCGCCCAGGCCCAGCATCAGGCCGGACTTGGTGGGTACGTCGGGATGCAGCGCCTTGAATTCCGACAGCAGCTTCAGCGAATGCTGGTAGTCGGCGCCGGGACGCGCCTGCTTGTACAGGCGCGGCACGGTTTCCAGGTTGTGGTTCATGACATCAGGCGGGCCTTCGTTGAGTATGCCCAGTGCACGGTCCAGGCGGCCGCGGAAATCGGGCACCAGGACCTCGATGCGCGTGGACGGCGACAGTTCGCGCACTTTGCGTATGCATTCCACGAAATGCGCCGCCCCGCCGTCGCGCAGGTCGTCGCNNTCGACGCTGGTGATCACCACGTACTTGAGCTTGAGCTGGGCAATGGTGTTGGCCAGATTCACCGGCTCATTGCCATCCAGCGGGTCGGGGCGACCGTGGCCGACGTCACAAAACGGGCAACGCCGGGTGCATTTGTCGCCCATGATCATGAAAGTGGCCGTCCCCTTGCCGAAGCATTCGCCGATATTGGGACAGGAGGCCTCTTCGCACACCGTATGCAGATTGTGTTCGCGCAGGATGCGCTTGATGTCGTAAAAGCGCGAACCGGGCGCGGCGGCCTTGACGCGTATCCATTCGGGCTTCTTCAGGCGCTCGGCCTGCACCACCTTGATGGGGATGCGGGAGGTCTTGTCGCCCGACTTCTGCTTTTGCGTGGGATCGTAGGCTGCGGGGCGCACGGTGGGTTTCCGTACTGCTTGCTCATCGACGGGAGTAGTCATGCGGTTTCCTGCAACGCAGCCCCGGGGGCTGCTTGCTAAAGGCCGGGGTGCTTCACCCCTGGGGCCATTCAAAAGAACGGGCAATAGCCGGGCGCCGCCTGCAAGGCGCGCCGGCGTCTAGCCCAAGCTGCGGGTATTTTAGCGCGCCCCACCCCCGCCGGCCTAATCACCCTGAATCCAATCCGGTTTTACTCGCGGATGCCCAAGCCGGACGCCGGAACGAGCGCCCGCGAACGCAGCAACGCCAGGCCTTCAGCGCCCCTTCCAGACGGGGTGGCGCTTCTGCATGAAAGCGTCTATGCCTTCGCACACATCTTCCGCCATCATATTGCAGGCCATGACCGTGCCGGCGTAGTCATAGGCTTCGGCCAAGCCCATGGCGCGCTGGCGCTGGTACATGCTTTTGCCGGTGCGTACCGCCACGGGGCTCTTGGAGCAGATGGCCTGGACCAGATCATCGACCTGCGCATCGAGCTGATCGGGCGGCACGGCATGATTGATCAGGCCCCGGGCGGCGGCGTCCTGCGCGCTGATGAACCGGCCCGTGACCAGCATCTCGAAAGCCTGTTTGATGGGAATGCTGCGCGTCAGCGCCACGGCGGGGGTGGAGCAGAACAAGCCCACATTGATGCCGGAGACAGCGAACTTGGCGGTATCGGCGGCCACCGCCAGGTCGCAGGTGGCGACCAGCTGGCAGCCCGCCGCGGTGGCCATGCCCTGCACTTTGGCGATGACGGGCACAGGCAGCGCGACGATGCTCTGCATGACCCGGCCGCATTGCGCGAACAGGGCCTCGTAGTAGCCCTGGTCGGGCTTGGAGCGCATTTGCTTCAAGTCATGCCCGGCGCAAAACGCCCGCCCATTGGCGGCCAGCACCACGCAGCGCGCGCTCTCGTCCTGCGCCACCGCGGCCAGCGCCGCTTCCAGCGCATCCAGCATTTCTTCCGACAAGGCATTGAATTGATCCGGCCTGTTCAAGGTCAGCGTCACCACGCCATCGTCCTTGGCCGTCTCCAGCACACTGTTGTCCGTCGACATGTTTTCGTCTCCTTGGGCCCTATTGAATATTCTAGATGCGTATGCCTTGCCAGTTTTGAGATATTAACAGGGCCTGCGCCGGCTGCCTCTATGCTAAACACGCCTGTACCAGCCACACCTGAGTCAAGCCTCGCCCATGCCGGCTATAGGTACGCCAGTCGCAGCCACACCGGCCGCACTACACTGGCCGCGCCTACGCCGGCCGCCCTATGCCGGCCGCGCCACACCAGCGAATGCTTCTCCCAGGCGTGCGGCCAGCCGCTCGCCGGCATCCTCTATCGTGGCCTCGATGCCGCAAGTGCGCAAATCCACCGTCTTCAAACCTTCGTAGCCGCAGGGATTGATGCCCAGGAAAGGGGCCAGATCCATATCCACATTCAGCGCCAGGCCGTGATAGGTGCAGCCGTTGCGCACCTTGATGCCCAAGGCGGCGATTTTCGCCAGTTCGCCTTGGGCGCCACCGTCCGCGGAGGCCGCCGGCACATAGACGCCGGGCGCTCCCGGCTTGCGGCAGGCGTCCGGCAGGCCGAGCTCCTCCAGCGTGCCGATGATCGCGTCCTCGAGCAAGGCCACGTATTCTTTGACGAAGATTTTCAAGCGCCGCAGGTCCATCAGGCAATAGACCATGACCTGGCCCGGCCCATGGTAGGTGACCTGCCCGCCGCGGTCGCAGCGCACGACGGGAATGCCGGCGCTGTTCAAGACATGCTCGGGCTTGCCGGCCTGGCCCAGCGTGTAGACCGGCTCGTGTTCCGTCAGCCAGATCGCATCCGGGGTATCGGGCCCGCGGGCTTCAGTGAAGTCGCGCATCGCCTCCCATACGGGCAGGTAGGGGCTGGGGCGCTTCAGCCATCGGGCTTGCATCATGATTCAGAGGACGATGGACACCAGGTGGTGCGCATGCAGCGCACGGTACAGATCATCCAGCTGCTCGCGCGAGGTCGCCCTGACGGTGAAGGTAAGCCCTATATATTTGCCGCTCTTGCTGGGGCGCATCTCGACGGTGGCCGGATCGAAGCCGGGATCAAAGCCCAGCACCAGTTCGGTAAGCACCTGGGCGAAGTCGGGATGCGACTTGCCCATGACCTTGATGGGAAAGTCGCAAGGGTATTGGATCAGCGACTCTTCTGGCGGTATGTCTCGCATGATGTGTAAGCCCGCCCGGCGCCGCGGCGGGCAGCCTCGTCAGAGTGCGGCGATCGCCTGATCGTAGCCGGCGCGCAAAGCCGCATAGACTGCGCCCGGCTTGCCGGCGCCCACAGGCTTGCCGTTGTAAGTGGTGATGGGCAGCACTTCTTTGGTGGCCGACGTCAGCATGATTTCGTCGGCTTCGTCCACCTCCTGCCGGGAAATGGGCCGGGCATTGAACGGTATGCCTTTTGCCTCGGCCAACTCTTCCAGCAAGCCGTAGCGTATGCCCTCCAGAATCATGTTGCTGCGCGGCGGCGCCAGCAAGGTTCCATCCTTGGCGACCCAGATATTGCAGGACGAACCCTCCGTCAGGTAGCCGTCGCGGAACTGCAGGACTTCGTCCACCCCGGCGTCTATCGCATGCTGCTTGGCCAGCACATTGCCCAGCAGCGACACCGATTTGATCTCGCAGCGCAGCCAGCGGGTATCGGGCATGCCGACCGCCGACAAGCCGGTTTCGCGCGCCTGCGCGCCGGGCCGGGTGAAGGGTGAAACCATGCAGAACACCGTGGCTTTGACGTTGCGCGGGAAGCCATGGTCGCGCTTGGCAACGCCGCGCGTGACTTGTATGTAGACCATGCAGTCGCCCAGGCCGGAGCGCCGCAATACCTCGGCCACCAGGGCTTCCCAGTCGGCCCGCTTGAAATCCACCTTGATGTCTATGGCCGCCAGACTGCGCTCCAGCCGCGCCAGATGGCCGTCCATGCGGAAGGGTTTGCCGCCGTAAACCGGCACCACGTCGTATATGCCGTCGCCAAAAATAAAGCCGCGATCGAGCACGGAGATTTTGGCGTCGCCCAGCCGCAGGAACTCGCCGTTCAAGTACACAATACTGTCGTTATCGACATCAGGAATCATTATTTTTGCCTTGCATGAACAGATAAGGGGCGGCCCGCGCCGCCCTCTTTGTAACTATACACCCGGCGCCCAGCCTACTCGAACAACAGCCTGACTTTGTCGACCATGCGGCCGAAGAAACCGGCCTCCGGCACATCGTTCATGACGAACAAAGGCTCTTCGCGCAGCACCTTGCCATCCAGCGACAAAGACACGGTGCCCACCTTGGCGCCCTTCTTCAGCGGCGCGATCAGCGGCTGGGTGTACTGGGCCAAGGGCTTGACCTCGGGCCCCTTGCCGCGCGGCACCGTGATCCAGGTGGGCTGATCCGACCCCAAACCGACGGTTTCGGCCTGGCCTTCCCACACACGGGCCATGACGGCCGGCGTGGTGTTGTCGAAAAGCTTGATCGTGTCGAAATTCTGGAAGCTCCAGTTCAACAGCTTCAGGCTGTTCTCGGTGCGCGCCGAATCGCTGGCGGCGCCGACGATGACCGACACCACCCGGCGGCCGTCGCGCAGCGCCGTGGCCACCAGGCAATAGCCCGCCGACTGGGTATGGCCGGTTTTCAGGCCGTCCACCGACTCGTCCGTCCAGAGCAGGCGGTTGCGGTTGTTCTGCTTGATCTTGTTATAGGTGAATTCTTTCTGGCTGTAGTAATGCAGGTATTGCGGAAAGCGCGTCACCAGATTCCGCGCCAGGATGGCCAGATCGCGCGCGGTGGTCAGGTGGGCGGGATCCGGCAGGCCGGTGGAGTTGACGAAGTGCGTGTCGCGCAGCCCCTGCCTGGCGGCCTCTTCGTTCATCAGCGCGACGAAAGCGCCTTCGCTGCCGGCCACGGCCTCGGCCAGGGCGACGCTGGCGTCATTGCCGGACTGCACGATAACCCCCTGCAGCAACTCATCCACCGACACCTGCGAATGAGGCTTGATGAACATGCGCGAGCCTTCGGTGCGCCAGGCCTTCTCGGACACATTCACCTGCTGGTCCAGGCTGAGCCGCTTGCTTTCCAGCGCTTCGAACACCACATAAGCCGCCATCAGCTTGGTCAGCGACGCCGGCTCCACTTTTTCGTCCGGGTTCTGCGCGGCGATGATCTGGCCGCTATTGGCGTCCAGCGTCAGCCAGGCCTTGGCGGTAAGCGTCGGCGGCGGCACGGTGGCCAATTCCCCGACCGCGGCAACCACCCCGGCCCCGGCGGGGACGACCGTCGTGGTATCGGGAGAGGACGCAGCCTGGGCGAAGGCCAGTGCGGGCAGAAGGGCCAATATTGCGGCCATGCGGCGCAAGCCGGCGAACGAAAGATGGATTTTTTTGAAAGTCATTGGCATGTCTGAAGGAGCCCGTTGCAAAAAGTCGGCGGGTTGACGAGCGAAAAAAACATTATAGGCAGAGGCATCGCACGGTTACAGCCGTGCATCTTCTGTTTCATCAGCAAAAAGCGCAAACCTTTGCAACCAAACTTTATAAAAAGTTTCGCAACAGAAATGGAGCGCGTCACAAGCCCAGCGCGGCCAGTCTCTGCTGCACCAACAGCTTCAGCGTCGGCAGCTTGCCGTGAAAAAAGTGGCTGGCGTCGGGGATCACCACCATGGGCAGGCCGCGTTCGCGCGCAAACCCCATGGCCTCGGACAAAGGCACCACTTCGTCGGCCTCGCCGTGTATCAATAAAGTGTCGTCGGGCACGGACACCTCGCGGAATTTGAAACGCCCGACGGCCGAGCCCACCAGCATCAGCGCATCGGGCACGGCACGCTGTTCATCGCCCAACTGGGAATGGAGCTGCGCCGCCACCGACGTACCGAAGGAAAAGCCCGCCAGCACCCATTTGCCCGCGGCGGCTTCGGGATAGGCCTCTGTAAACTGCCGGACCAGCGCGGCCATATCGGCGGTTTCGCCGACCGCCGCGTCGAACTGCCCGGCGGACGCCCCCACCCCGCGGAAATTGGGCCGCAGCGCAAGCAGGCCCGCCTGCACACAGGCGCGGGCTATGGTCGTAACGATTTTATTGTCGCGGGCGCCGCCATGCAGCGGATGCGGATGCAGCACCAGCGCCCAGCCGCGCGGCGACCCGGAGGGGCTGTCCAGCGCGCAATCGATGTCGCCGGCGGCCCCCTGAAACACGACTTTTTCCGTGCGAGCAAGCATAATCAACAGTTCAGGTTATAAACACAGGCTGGCATATTCTACGCTACGCATCTTCCGTATTGTCCCACGCACCGCCATGACCGCCCGCGCCACCTTCATTACCGCACTTCCCGAGCCGGATCTTCTTGCAGAAGAACTGGCGGCAGCCCTGCCACGTTTCAAGCAAATCCAATGGGTGGACAGGACCGATTCCACCAATGCGGACCTGCTGCACATGGCGCGCACCGATAGCGGCCCGGTGGCCCGCCCCTGGCTGCTGGGCGCGCACTTGCAGGAACGGGGCCGTGGGCGCGCGGGGCGCCGCTGGCAGAACCGGCCCGGCGCCAATCTGATGTTCTCCTGTGCATTCGATGTATTCCTGCCGCCCCGGCAATTGGCCGCGCTGTCGCCCCTGGCCGGCCTGGCCGCCTGCGAAGCTTTGCGCAGCCTGCTCGCACCCGGCAACCGCGGCGACATCGTCATGAAGTGGCCCAACGATGTGCAGTGGCGCAACGCCAAGCTGGCAGGCATATTGGTGGAAGCCACAAGGGCCGGCATTGCGCGTTCCGCCGCCGACCATTACGTGATCATCATCGGCATGGGCCTGAACCTGGACGACGCCCGCAGCCTCAGCCAATCGCTGAACCGGCAAGTGTCCGACTGGGCCGAAGTCGCAAGCCACGATGCGCAAGCCGCAACGGCCGGCGCCGCGACGCTGGTCTCTCGGGTGGCGCAAGCCTGGTACGACAGCCTGAACGAAGTCACCGCCTTTGGCTTCGACTCCGTGCCCGCGCGCTATGCCCAGGCCGACGCCCTGCTCGGCCAGCACGTCCATGTGCTGGACGACGGCCGCATCCTGCATGCCGGCATCGCCTGCGGCATCAATCATGATGGGCAGTTGCTGTTGCGTACGCCGGACGGGGAAATAGCCGTGTCCATCGGCGAGGTTTCAGTCCGGCCCGTGCGGGAGCATCCATGACGATTTTGCTGGTAGACGCCGGCAACACCCGCGTCAAGCTGGGCTGGCTGGACCGGCGCAGCGGCCGGCGCGAAGAGCGCGCCCTGGTCCTTGCCCACGAGCATATCGGCGAACTCGCCGCCCAGCTGGAGCGCCTGGACCTGGCGCCGCAAGCCGCCATAGGCGTCAATGTGGCCGGAACCGCCGCCGGGCAGGCTTTGAACCGCATCCTGGAGCAGCGCTACGCAATCTCGGTGCAGTGGATCGCGTCGCACCCCCATGCCGCCGGCGTGCTCAATGGCTACGACATACCCGCGCAGCTGGGCCCCGACCGCTGGATGTCCATGCTGGGCGTGGCGCACCGCGCGCAGCGCGCTCCTTTGCTGCTGGCCAGTTTCGGCACCGCCACCACGATAGACACCCTGGCGCCGGAACCCGCGGATACGGCCGTTGCGATGGACAGCCTGCCGCGGGAGCACGCTGAGCGCGGCATGGCCGGCCATGGAGCGCCGGGCCCCCGGGGGCGGCCGCCGTGCCGCTTCCATGGCGGGCTCATTTTCCCTGGGCCGGCGCTGATGCGCTCGTCGCTGGCCAACGGCACCGCCAACCTGCCGGAAGCCCAAGCGCCCATCGCCGCCTTCCCCACCTATACCCACCAGGCCATCAGCAGCGGCATCGCGGCGGCCCAGGCGGGCGCCCTGCTGCGCCAATGGCGCGAAGGCCTGCAGCGTTTCGGCCGGCCGCCCCAGGTATTCAGTACCGGCGGCGCGTGGCCCTTGGTGGAAGAAGAAGCAAGGCGCGTTCTGGCCCGAGCGCAACAGGATCTGGGCCTGCCCATTCAAGACATAGAATGGCTGCCCGCACCGGTACTGGACGGGCTGGCCGCGCTGGCCTCGGGCGGCGACTTCTGCTCATAGCGCCCATGCCAGGCCCGATGGGCGCCGGCGTTCAAGCAGCGGTCCATCCTCCGTCGATCATGATGGCGGAACCGGTAACCATGGCGGATGCATCGCTGGCCAGAAAGACCACTGCCCCCATGATGTCCTCGAGGCGGGCTATCCTGCCCAGCACGATATTGGATTTCACGTATTCTCGAAAAGCGGGATCCTCCAGCATTGCTTTGGTCATTTCGGTTTCGATAAATGTCGGGCATACCGTGTTGACACGGATAGAGGACGATCCCAGCTCGAGAGCCAGCGCCTTCGTAAAACCCTCGATGGCGTGCTTGCTGGCGCAATAGACCGTTCTTTTCGGCCCGCCTACATGGCCCATCTGGGAAGACACATTGATGATGCTTCCGTGAATGCCATGTTCGAGCATCATGCGCGTGGCTTCGCGGGCCACGTAGAACGCCGCCTTCACATTCAATTCAAAGACCGCGTCCAAATCTCCATCGGCCAGTTCGGAAAGCAGCGCAGGGCGGTTCGTCCCCGCATTATTGACGACGATATGGAAGGGGCCATGCTCCGGCATCGTGCTTCTGACAGCCGCGGAGTCGGTGACATCTATATTCCACAGCGACACCTCGGCGCCGGGCTGGCTTGCGAGCACCTTCCGTCTTGCAACGGCCAAATCGCTTTCCGTCCTGGCAGCCAGGACGACATGCGCGCCGGCCTGGGCGAGCGCGCAGGCCGCCGCCAGACCTATTCCGCGGCTCCCCCCGGTTACCAGCGCCTTTCTGCCGTCGACACGAAAGCTGGGCGTTTGCATGGTTTTGTTCCTTTCTCGTTTGCTTATCCCTATTGGGTGTTCTCTGGATGTATTGGTTGATACCATGGAACGTCCTTGCGGTTTCCGTAACGGCGCACCCTCAAGTTGGCCTGCTCCCCATGCCCGGCGAAATGCTCCATGTGGCACAACCGTGAGCCGTATTCGCCTATAAGAGCAGCCGCTTCGTCCGTCATGACCCGTTGGTAGGTGCAAGTTTTGATGAACTTTCCTACCCACAAGCCGCCGGTATAGCGCGCGGCGCGCTTCGTCGGCAAGGTATGGTTCGTTCCGATGACTTTATCGCCAAAAGAGACATTCGTGCGCGGGCCGAGGAACAACGCCCCGTAATTCGTCATGCGCTCGAGGAAAACATCCGGGTTCTCCGTCAATACTTGCACGTGTTCGTAGGCGAGCGCATCAGCCACCTCGATCATTTCGTCCTCGGTATCGCAAACAATGACCTGACCATAGTCCGCCCAGGAAACGCGAGCGATGTCGGCCGTCGGCAGGATTTCCAATTGGCGTTGAATTTCCGTGAGCGTATCGCGCGCGAGCCCTTCGTCGGTAGTCAGGAGCACCGCGGGAGACGTCGGCCCGTGTTCCGCCTGGCCCAATAGATCCACCGCGCACATTTCGGCGTCCGCCGTATGGTCTGCGATGATCAGTGTTTCGGTCGGGCCCGCGAACAAATCGATGCCCACTTTTCCATACAGCTGGCGCTTGGCTTCCGCCACATACATATTGCCCGGGCCCACCAGCATGTCCACCGGAGAAATGCTGCTGGTTCCAAGCGCCATCGCGCCTATGGCCTGAACGCCTCCCAGAACGAGTATTTCGTCCGCTCCCGCGAAGTGCATGGCCGCCACAATCGCGGGATGCGGCGCGCCCTTGAAGGGCGGAGCCGTAGATACGATCCGCTTTACTCCCGCGACCTTGGCCGTCAATACGCTCATGTGGGCGGAGGCGATCATCGGGTACTTTCCCCCAGGCACATAGCAGCCAACGGCATTGACCGGAATATGCTTGTGCCCCAGGACCACCCCCGGCAGCGTTTCCACTTCCACATCCTTCATGGACTCGCGCTGTATGGCGGCAAATCCGCGGATCTGTTTTTGGGCGAACTTTATATCCTGTACTTCCACTTCGGTCAGCTTGTCGATCGCCGCATCGATCTCGGCCTGGGACAGCCGGAAATCGTCCGGCGCCCATCCATCGAATTTGCGCGACATTTCGCGAACGGCATCGTCTCCCCGTTTTGCTATGTCTTCTAGAATTGTCTCCACAATAGCGCGGACCTGTGCGTCCGCGTTAGCGATGCTTTGCTCGTCCTTTCCTTTTTTCAAAAACCTGACAGCCATGTTCACTCCTGGGAATAATAGGGAAACCAACGCGGCAACGAACCAAATACAGGCATAGTCGACCCTGCGCCTGCGATGCAAGCTCCCCTGATTTTGCAACCGCTTGCAATATACATAAACGTATTTTGCCTTTTGTTCGACATGCCGCTAGATATCCGCTTGCACGAAATACTGATTCCGGCCAATCAGGCCGATTGCGCCGGGATGCGATAAAACCGAAGGGCGTTATCGCAAAATAGTTTGTTCAATACTTCCGGCGGCTCGTGGGCGACCGATTTCTTGAATTGGCAATATATGTAGTCCCAGCTTCCCTTCAGCGTATCGGGGAAAACATTGGATGCGAACATGCATCTGTCCGGGCCAAAAATATCGAACGTCTCTTTGATGATCGGGCCGTTCAGCTTCAAGGTCCAGGGCTGCCCGGTAACCAACAGGCCGGAAATTTTACACACTACGTTTTCACACGCCGCAAGCGCCTTCATTCCCCTGCGCCAAACCGCCAGCGCTTCCGGGCTACGGTCGAACGGGCACCCGGCATGATTGAGCGCAATAGGCAGGTTGGGAAAACGCCGCGCAACCACCGCGGCTTCTTCCAGATGCCACCATGGAACGCGAAGATCCCAGGAAAGCTTGTACTTCTCCAGCAAGCCCAGCCCTCTGATCCAGTTTTCGTCCTGCAAGCTTCGGGGCATGCCCCGCACACTCGCATCGGGGCCCGGCGATGTCAACGGTTTGGTCCTTATGCCTTTCACCAATGGGCGCTGAGCTTGCTGGGCGATAAGCTCTTCCGCATCGGGGGTGTCCACCCATGCGTGCGCCACGATGGCCGACGGCAGCCCGTGCAGCCGATGCATGGAGACCAGCCAGTCCGTTTCTTCCAGTTGCTGGGTCCGGTCGCATTCCGCCTCCACATGGACGGAAGCGACCAGATTGTGGAGCGCGGTGTCCCGCTTGTATTCGGCCGGTAGATAGCTACGGCATATTCTCGAATAGTCCCCGTGACGCGAGCTGTGGGCTTCAGGATGGCTCAGCCATGGATATGAAACCGGCCCTTCCAGATCGCAAAAATGATGATGGGCGTCAACGATTTTCAAGTCACGAAGCTCGTCCGATTTTGGATCCAGCACTGGGCTACTCCTTTTGCACGTCCGCAAGTTTCAACAGCTCGGCGAAGCGTTCCAGATCGTTCTTCACCTCGGCCCTGAACTCGGCGGGTTGCGACGCTTCCAGTTTGAACCCGATCTGGATCGCTCTTTCTTGCAAAGCGGGATCGGACACTGCTTCCGATACAGCCTTGGCCAGCCGGTTGACGATTCCAGCGGGCGTCCCCGCGGGCGCGAACAACCCGAACCATGTGCTTATTTCGAGCTTGGGATAATTGAGCTCCCGGAACGTAGGCACGTCCGGCAGTTGTTTCATGCGGGATTTCCCCGTGGAAGCCAGCGCCCTCAATGTGCCGCCCTGCACCAGGCCCGCAGCGGCGGATGCGGTACCGAACGCGAACTGGAGCTGCCCCGCCATCAGATCCTGCAGGTTGGGCGTTTCCCCGCGATAAGCGATGTGTTGCGCTTGAGTGCCGGTCTCGGATAAAAGCAGTACGCCCAAAAGCCTGGCAGGCGACCCCGCCCCCGCCGAGCCATAAGCATTTTTCCCGGCATTTTTCTTCAACGTCGATACCAGGTCGGACAAGGTTTCGATGCCGGATGCCGGGCGCACCAAGAGCATGAATGGGCTATCCGCAAGCTTCGAGATGGGCACGAAGGAGTCCATCGGGTGAAATGAAATTTCTTTCTGGACCAGGGGCGATAGAACATTGCTGCCCATCGAGCCCGCTAAAAGCGTATAGCCGTCCGGCTTGGCTTGTGCCGCGGCCCCCGCCCCCACCAGCCCGCTGGCCCCCGAACGATTGTCCACCACTATCGGCTGGCCCAGCGAGGCCGCCAGGCGCTCGCTGACCATGCGCACCACCACGTCCAACCCGCCCCCGGGAGCGTAAGGCACTATGACGCGAATGGCGCGATCGGGATAATTGCCGATATCCGCGGGTTGCGCCGCCATCGTCGAGCCCGCGCCTGTAAATGCGAGAATCATGGTCACGAATTTGACCAGGTTTTTTATCTTGCTCATTTGTCGCCTCCTGGATGTCAAAGCTTTGCAGCTTGATCTATGTCTGAAATATTAAAGATTGCTGTCCGAATACAACTCCGCCAGGTATTCCCGGCCCCTGATCATGTCGTCCATCGTGCCGAAGGCATTGATGTACCGGCCCTTGTAGCCCAGTGCCTCGACGCGTTTAAATAGATCGATGAAATCCAGGTTTCCTTCTCCCGGCCGCAAGTGTTCTTCCTTGCCGCAGGCAAAGCAGTCCGCCAGGCGTATTTCATCGCACCGATCCATCCCCATGGCCTCTATAAAGCCGCCTATGCCTTCAGGCACCAGGTGCGCGTGATTAGCCGTAAATGCCCATCGCAGCTGTTCAGAGTCCAACCGGTCGAAATAGAAAAGCGTTTCCTCGATGTCATAGGCCAGGTAATGGACTTCGGCATCATCGGGCTCCCGGTTCATATTCTCCAGGAGCACCGGCAGATCGATTTTTTCGGCATATTCGCAAATGCGGCCCAGGCGCGAAAGGCTCGCTTCCATTCTGGCCTTGCGGTCCGAGCCGAAATGGTAGCCCGCGTGCACGACTATCCACTCGCCGCCAAGGCGTTTGCATGCATCCATGTAGCTGATCAGATACCGGTCCACGCCATCAGACACATGAGCGGCGAATTCAGCCGTGTTCACCGCCGACATGGTGTGCACTCCCGTCCGGATTCCATGTTCGGCGCAGGCGCTTCTGATCATGTCCATGCGTTCCGGCGACATGGCATGGGCCGCGTTGGGCGGCACATCTATCTTTAGATCAAGAAAACGGATGTCGTGCTCTATCGCGAGCTGGATGCCATCTTCAATCTTTACGTGCTCTCTCAGGTCGATTCCGATTCGCTGACGCAGATCTTGCATGTTGTTTTCCCTTTTCAGATATCAGTAGCCGACTGTTCGCTTGTACGGACGACGGTGGATGGATCGATACGGTAGATTCGCATCGCGTTTTCATAAAAGATCTTGCGTTGCCCATCCACCGGCAATTCCGCACATATTTCCCTGAACCCATTCATGATCGCGTCATAGGAGCTCGCCACCAGGCTGTCGGCCGGCCAATTGCTCGCCACCATGCAGCGGTCGACGCCAAATATGGAAATTGTGTTAAGTACAATGTCCCGATTCAGCGCGGCGGTCCATTCGGCGCCCAGCACGCCTATGCCGGAGACCTTGACATTGACGTTCGGTTCTTGCGCAAGATATTCCAGCTCTTTCCTCCATGCTTCCAGTGCCGTTGCCGAACGATCGGCCGGCAGGCCGCAATGATTCAGGATTAGCGGCGTATTCGGAAAGTCTCTTGCAAGGTCCCTGGCTTGGCGGAAATGCCAATAAGGCGCTTGCAGATCAAACGAAAAACCGTAAGCGGCAAGCCGCGCATATCCGTCGCGCCAGATCTTGTCATCCATGGACCCCGGCTGATTCCTGCGCATGCCATCGGCGCTGGAGGCGGTTTTGGGCTTGTGCCGAACCCCTCGCGTCAGGGGGAAGGCGGCGTGCCCCTCGAGTACATCTTGTACGTCTTCCCTATCGAGAAAAGCGCGCCCCACCAACCCATTCGGAAAGCCATGGTCGGCTGCCAAAGCGGAAATAAAACGAGTCTCGCCCACCGGATCGGCGGGATCCCACTCGCACTCCATATGAACGGATGCAACGACATTCTGGCGCCGTGAATCACGCTTGAAGTCATCGGGAAGATAACTCCTGGGGTAATCATCGTAACTGCCATTGCGGAACGTCCCCAGCGGGTAATCGCAAAGCCGCGGGTAGTAAAAACGATCCGCATCAAGAAAATGATGGTGGGCATCGCAGAGCGGCATCGGCGCTTCTCGATGTTCGTTCATCGTCGAATGACTCGATGCGCGCACAAAAGACCCATTCATTACTATTGCCCCTTTTCTGGTTTGCAATGAGGATCGCGTACTGGCGGCATACGGCCCTCGATCTTCAGGCAGGTCGACACTCGAGGCGTAAATCTCGTCATCGAACGGAACCTGGACGGAGCCTATTATGGATATTTCCCCGTTTTTTTGCAACCGCTTGCAAAAAATTTTAGGGTTTTTCCCAAGGCCGCATTGAATCAAGAAGAAACCCGCTCACAGCGGTTCAAGGGAATACCGGCCTCGCGAACCCGTTTCAGTTCCGGCGCGCTACACTCCGCAATGTGACAACAGCAAAGCTCTCGACTTTAATGTAGACCATGACCGATTCCGTTGATCCGGCGCCGCTGAGCGTGGGAAGGGTGACGCTTGCGGACGTGGCGGCGCTGGCAGGCGTGAGCACCTCCGCCGTAAGCCGCACATTCACGCCTGGCGCCAGCGTTGCAAAAAAGACGCGGGCGCTGGTGCTGAAAGCCGCCAACCAGCTTGGATACCGCCCCAACGCCATCGCGCGAACATTATCGACACGCAAGTCGCGAATAATCGGCGTCGTGGTCTCCTACCTGCATAACCAGTTCTATCCGACCGTACTGGAGCGCTTGTCACAACTGCTGCAGGCACGCGGCTATCATGTGCTGCTTTTCATTAACAGCGACCCACAGGACGGCGACGAAGGCGTGGATGCGCTGGTTCTAGACATCCTGCAGTATCAAGTCGACGGCATCGTCCTGGCCAGCACGACCATGTCTTCACGTTTGGCGGCGCAATGCAAGGCAGTGGGCATACCCATAGTCTTGTTCAATCGCGCAGCGGCCGTGGAAGAGGCCAGTACGGTGACTTCCGACAACTACGAAGGGGGACGCGTAGCGGCGCGCCTGCTTCTGGAGCGCGGCGCGGAACGGATCGGGTTTATCAGCGGATTGGAGGATTCGTCGACGAGCCGGGATCGGGAGCGGGGGTTCCGGGACGAGTTATCAAGGCATCGAAAGCGCCTGTACGCGCGCGCTTCCGGCGAATACAATTATGACATCGCCAGGTCCGCCACGTTGCAGCTGTTCAATCGTCCACGCAAGCCGGACGCCGTTTTCGTCGCCAACGACCATATGGCCTTCTCGGCCATGGACGCGCTGCGGAACGATCTGAATCTTAGAATCCCCCAAGATGTTCAAGTAATTGGGTTCGATAACGTACCGCAGGCCTCGTGGGGCGGATACCAGCTTACGACCATCGAGCAAAATTCAGAAGTCATGATCGAGGCGACCGTGTCGATCATCCTCAAGCATATTGAAACAGGGCTTGTGATGCCGCAGCGCGTCGTAGTACCCGTCAAAGCGGTTTTGCGCGCAACGACGCTTCCTGTATGAATCAGCGCGCGGCCTGCCGCAGTTCCGCCTGCGGCGCGCCCAGGACAATGGCTTGCTGGTTTCTTTCAGACAGGGTGCGCGGTTCGCGGCCCACTTCGCTGGGCGGGATGCCGAAGAACCCCTGGCCGAATGCCAGGAGCGCGATATTGGCCAGCAGGACGATCAAAAACAAAGTGCGCATAATCAGCGAATCAGCGGAAACTGGATGGCGAGGAGCTGCCGGCGCGTAGCCGCAAGCAGCCCGCCCCCTAGTTTAATACGTAATACGCGGTACGCCTGCACGCTCGCCGCGCGGGCGGCGCCCTGCGGCGCAGCAGTCCGGCAGTTCAACAGCCCGGCGGCACAACGGCGGTGCAACAGCTTGCCAGCCATGCGCCGGGCCTACAGCGCCGACCCTTCGCAAAACAATGGCGTGCGCAGGCTCTGGGTGTTCCAGGCCGCGCGGGGGAAACGCCGCTGCGCATCGGGGTTGAAATACATATGGTCGGGCGATATTTCAGCGGTTTCCGCGAAGCCGCGCGTAGCCCGGCGGATATGCCCGGCGGCGGCCTCCATGGCGGCCTTGGAGTCGCGAGCGTGCAGGGCGTCCAGCAGGACCTGATGCTCTTCCCAGCATACATCGCGGGTTTGTTCCAGCGCGCCGGGCTCCTTCCCCCAGTAAGGGTTGACGCGCTTGCGCATGCGCAAGACCTGCTCGCGCAGATAGCCATTGCCGCTGGCCACATAGATGCCGTCATGGAACAGCAGGTTGTATCGCACGTAGGCTTCCATATCGTCGCCCTTGACCGCCTGCCTGCCGGCCTCCTGCAGCTGGCTGAGTTTCTTCAATTGGCCCGCGGTGATGCGGCGGCAGGCCAGCTTGGCGCACAAGCCTTCCGCATAGGCCAGGGCCTCGAGCATTTCGACCAGCTCGGCCGCCGTCATTTCTATGACGTAAATGCCCGCGCGCGGCAGGATATGGACGAAGCCATCGGCCCCTAGCTGAAGCAAGGCTTCCCGCACCGGCGTTCGCGATACATCGAATTCTTTGCAAAGCTGTGCTTCGTCCAAGGTGGCCCCTGGCGGCAGCGCACCGGAAACAAGGCGTTTTTCCAGCTCCGCGCGCACGCGATCAGTATTGGTGATGATCATCGGGCGGACTAAAAAACAAAAGAGGCTGAAGACATTAGATGTAGTTTTATGTAGTTTAACTTACGTAGTTTAGCCAGTCCGGTTCTACAGTGAAAGCCTGATTACGCGCCATAAAGCTGTATATATGCTTATATTGCTGAATCTGGCATCGAGCAGCCAGGCACGCTGTTTGCTATGGCGTGGCAGCCGCCCCGCGCCAGTGGGGTATTATTTTGCCCATAACCACTCATCCAATAATATGAAACCCATACGCAAAGCTGTTTTCCCCGTCGCCGGCATGGGAACGCGCTTCCTCCCCGCCACCAAGGCCATGCCGAAGGAAATGCTTCCCATCGTCGACAAACCGCTGATTCAATACGCAGTCGAAGAAGTCGTCGCCGCCGGGATCACCGACCTGATCTTCATCACCGGGCGCAACAAGCGCGCCATCGAAGATCATTTCGACACCGTGCCGGAACTGGAAGCCGACCTGAAAGCCAAGAACAAGCTGGATTTGCTGGAAACTGTACGCAACGTCATCCCATCCAACGTCAACTTCATTTATACTCGCCAGCCCGCGCCGCTGGGTCTGGGCCACGCCGTGCTGTGCGCGGCCCCCATCGTCGGCAACGAACCCTTTGTGGTCGTGCTGGCCGACGACCTGATCGACGCCGACATCTCGGTCACCCAGCAACTGGTGGAAGCCGCCCATCAGCACGACGGCAGCGTCATCGCCATCCAGGACGTCGAACGCGAGCACACCGACCGCTACGGGATTATTTCCGGCGAGCCGGTGAACGGCCACACCACCCGCATGTCAGGCATCATCGAAAAACCCGCTCCCAGCGACGCTCCCACCACCCTGGCGGTGGTCGGCCGCTACGTGCTGGAACCCGAAATCTTCGAACACCTGCGCCAGACCCAGGCCGGCGTGGGCGGCGAAATCCAGCTGACCGACGGCATCGCCAGCCTGCTCAAGGCGCGGCCCGTATTCGGCCTGCAATACGAAGGCCTGCGCTACGACTGCGGCAGCAAGGCGGGGTTCTTCCAGGCCACGCTGGAACTAGGCCGCAAGTATCACAATCTGTAGGTTTTCCTGACCTCGTCCAGGCCCGCCACCACGCGCTCCACGGCGCCCCGATGCATCTGCACCCAATGCCAGCCGGCCTCGCCCATGCGGGCCAGGCCTTGGGCATCGTCCAGCAACTGCAGGGCGGTTTGCAGGGCGGCATCGGGATCGGGCACGCGCACGGCGGCGCCTTCGTCCATGGCGTCCACCACGGCTTGTTCAAAATTGCGCGTATGGGGCCCGACTATCACGGGAACTCCCACTGCGCAGGCCTCGATCAGGTTCTGCCCGCCGAAAGGAAGAAAGCTGCCGGCCACGATGGCGACCTGGCTCAAAGCGTAATACCAGGGCATTTCGCCCAGGCTGTCGCCCAATAGCACCGCCGCTTCGCCGCAAGCGCGCAGGGCCGTGGAACTGCAGTCGCCGGCCTCGATCAACTGCGAACGGCGCACGAAAGGCAGGCCCGCTTCCGCCAGTTGCGCCGCTGCTTCGTCGAAGCGCTGCGGGTGGCGCGGCACCAGCAGGAGCAAGGNNCTTTCCGACAGATTCCGGCCCTGGGCCCGCGCGCGCTTGATCTGCCTGCCGATGGCATGTATGAAAAGCTTGTCCTCGCCCTCGCGCGTGCTGGCAATGACGATGACCTTGCGCGCCAGGCAGGCGGAAAATTCCCTGCCCCGGCGTATCTTGTCTTCCGGCAGGCTGAGGTCGAACTTGAAGTTGCCGGATATCCGCGCCGCCAGCGCGCCGACCTGCTCCAGGCGCTGGGCGTCGTGCAGGGTCTGCGCGTAGACGGCATCGAAGCTGCCGTAGGCCTCCCGCATCACGCCGCCGGCGCGCAGGCTTTGGTGCAAGGCATGGTCCGAAAAGCGCGCGCTGACCAGCATCATGGGNNCAGGTTGGGCCAGACTTCGCGCTCGATCAGCACGCCGGCGCTGGGCCGGTAAAACTCCATGAAGCGGCGCGTGCTGCCCGGAAAGTCGTAAGGGAGCCATTGCTGCTTCAAGCGCCCTTCGGCGATCGCCGCAGCGAAGGCGCGCTGCCCTTCCGCCCTGCCGGTCGCCGTCATGTGAGTCAGCAACACGGATTCGCCGCGGTCCAGCAAAGCCTGTATGAAGGGTTGGGCGGCGCGCGTTTCGCCCAAACTTACCGCATGCACCCACACGGCGCCGCGCAAGGCGTCGGCCTTCGCATAGCGGCCGAAACGCGCTCCCGAGCATACGCCCCATTCGCCGCCCGAGCGCCGCGCGCGCCAGGCCATCCAGCCCAGCAGACCGGGAGACAAAATACGTATGAGGGCGGTATAGAAATAGCGGTTCAAAGCTGTGCCCACGAGCCGGCGGAAAGAGCCGTTGTCAGTAATGAAAATGATCCCGAACAGGCACGCGCCCCGTCGGCCCAGGTATGCCTTGCCTTTACAAGGGCACGCTGCCGCCTGGCAGATCGGCATGCGCGGACTCGTCGAAGACCAGCGCCTGGTCCACCGCGCTGATCACCGTTTCCGCCGAAGGCGCATTGCCGCGCTCGCCCAGGCTGGCGGTATAGGCCGGGCCTTCGAGCGGCGTGCGCACAGGTGTGGACGCTTTGTATATCCCTATAGTAGGCCGGCCCAGCCCGGCGGACAAATGCGTCAATCCACTGTCCAGCCCCACCATGATACGCGCAGATGCCAGCACTTTGGCCACTTCGGTCAAACTCATGCGCGGCAGCACCTGCGCATAATCGCAGCCAGCCACCAGTTTCTGCGCCCTTTGCGTTTCGGCGGCGCTGCCCGACAGCAAGCGCAGTTGCAGGCCGTGGTCGCGCAAGCGGCCGAACACCTTGAGCCAGTCTTCCGCGGGCCAGAGCTTGTCGTCGCGGCTGGCCGACGGCATGATGACAGCATAAGGCTGGATTTGCGCGCCATCGGTAATACGGCCCAGATTGAAATCCGGCTTGCCGCTATAGGTATAGCCGAAAGCGGCCGCGGCCAATTCGCGCTGGCGCGTGACAGCCGGCTGCCAGAAATTCACCGTATGCTTGACGTCGTAAAAGAAGGACGCCAAGGGTTCGCGGGCTGAACGCCTGTCCAGGCCATGGCGCACGCCGTGCGTCTGGCGCACCAGCCACACCGATTTCATCAGCCCCTGCATGTCCAGCACCACGTCGTATTGCCGGCTGCCCAGGTTCTTGCGCAAGGCGGCGCGCGCGGCGCGTGTTTCCGCCGACCACCAATGCTTGCGCCAGCGGCGATGGGCCACGGGTATGGCCTCGTGCACCGCCGGATGCCAGGTGGGTATTTCCGCGAAGCTTTCTTCCACTATCCAGTCGATTTGCGCGTCCTGCACATGCCGGGCAATGTCGGATATCGCCGGCAGCATGTGCACCAGGTCGCCCAGCGAGGACGTGCGGACAATCAGGATTTTCTTCGTCATGGCGCGATTATAATTTACGGCCTTTCCATTCCACCAACCCTATCGTGATGCCGCTCAGGCATACAATCGCGATGCCCAGCCAGGACAGCGCATCCGGAAATTGCCCCCAGATCAGCCAGCCCAGCACGGCGGCGCTGATGATCTGCAGGTAAATGAAGGGCGCCAGCGTGGACGCGGGCGCGTAGCGGTAAGCCTGGATCTGCAGCAAATGCCCCACGGCGCCCCAGAAGCCGGTGGACAGCAGGATGATCCATTGCCATGGGCTTAGCGCCGCCAGCATCGGCAACGCGTCCGGCAGGATGAAGGGCAAGGCCAGGGTCAGGCACACGCTGCCGACCGCGCCGCTCCAAACCAGCGTAGTGAAGGGGCTGTCCACCGCGACGCGGCGCGTGGCCAGGTATTGCACCGCGAACAAACAGGCGGTCAGCAGGCCGAAGACCGTGCCGATGGGGTGCAGGCCCGCATCCGGCCGGATGATGATCAGCACGCCCAGGAAACCCACGCCGGCCGCCACCCAGCGGGACTTCCGCGCGGGCTCTTTCAGCACCCAGGGCGCCACGGAAAGCATGATCAGAGGCGCGAGGAAATTGATGGCGGTCGCCTCGGCCTGCGGCAGATAATGCAGGGCGGTGAAGAAAGACAAGGTCGCCAGCAGCATGGCCGAGCCGCGCGCTATCTGCGCGCTGAGCCTTGCGCTGCGAAAAACCCCCAGCCCGCGGCTGGGCAGCACCAGGCCCAGCACCAGCAGGAAGTGCACCACATAGCGCACCCAGCACATGACGAACAGGGGCACGCCCAGACCCATCACCCATTTCCCGCTGGCGTCCAGGCCGGAAAGCGCCCAGGTCGACAAAAACAACACGCCGATACCCGCCATCGGGTGAGTCGCGCCATAAGCCGGCGCCGAAACTGATACGGGATTTGCCCGGCCCATCAAACACTCCAGCAGTAAACGCCGGCCCGTGGCCCCGTGCGCCCGGAGCAGCCGGCAATGGCTGCAATGATACGCGACTTTAAAACCCGCGCTTCTGCTTTATGATTGCGGTATGGACAATTGGTATATCTTGCCGAATGGCAACATCAAACACATGAACGGCCTGGAACTGCAGCCCGAAAAAGACTGGTTCCCCACCGCGGCAAGCATGGAGCGCTATGCGGAAGATTGCCGCCTGCAAGGCATGCCGGAAGCGCTCATCGTCAAGACCATGATGGATCTCGCCCTGGACTGCGAAACCTGGACGCGGGAAAACCTGGGCTGACGCTTGCAACACGCGCGTGGTGATCCGCCCCTGGCTGGAAACCGGCGCCCGCGCTGCGGCGAGCCCGAAAGGACGGTTCCGGCCGCCAATGCTGCCGCCGGATGGTGATTTTGCGCAGCCGTCCGGCGGGTCCGCCGGTCGGATCCGGACGCCCGCCCTCGGCCGGCGCCGGGCCGCCACCGCCGGCCGCGGCGCAATCCATCAAACCGGATGCAACTGCGACTTGTAGTAGGCGGCGCGCTCGATATAGGTTTGCGTGTTGGCGCGCAGATTATCGACCTCTTCCTGGCTGAGCGTGCGCACCACCTTGGCGGGCGCGCCCAGGATCAGCGAATGGTCGGGGAAAACCTTGCCTTCCGTCACCACGGCGCCCGCGCCCACCAGGCAGCCCTTGCCGATCACCGCCCGGTTCAGCACCACGGCCTGGATGCCGATCAGCGCCCCGTCCCCCACCGTGCAGCCATGCAGCATGGCCTGGTGCCCGACGGTTACGCCTTCGCCCAGCGTCAGCGGACAGCCGGGGTCGGTGTGCAGCACAGAGCCTTCCTGAATATTGGTGCCCCGACCCACCACGATGGGCTCGTTGTCGGCGCGCAGCACGGCATTCGGCCAGACGCTGGTTTCGGCGGCCAAGGTGGCCTGCCCGATAATCGTGGCCTCTGCCGCAATGAAGGCCGATTCGTGAATATCCGGGCGCAAATCGCCCAATCTATAACAAGTCATCGTCGCGCTTGATCGGTAGTGAAGAGAAGCTGATCGTAGCATGGCAACATATTGCAAGCTTATTAAGCATTTATATCAAAAATAATCAAAATGCATCATAATCGGCGCGTCATACAGGTGACATTTCCATCCAAGAGGAGAACTACCATGAAGTTCGACGCCCCTAGGTTGCACCTTCCAGAAGTAGCTTGTATGCGCAGCACCCCTCTTCACTCATGCCAGATCCGCCTCTATGCCGGCGCGCGGGCCGCAGCCGCCGCCCTGTTCGCCGGCATGGCCTTGTTCGCCACAGCCGAAGCCTCCCACGCCCAGGCCAGGGTGGATGCCTGGGCCAAGCGCGGCGACCAGCCTTTATCCCTCGCGCTATGGGCTCCGCCCCCAGGCGGCCCGCCATGGGTATACAACGAGGCGCAGTTGGGCTTGCCCGATGCGCCTTTTATTTTTGCCGGACAAACCCTATACACCGCCGCCACATTCGAAACGGCCCGGCCCATACACATCGCCGAGCAGGCCCACATCCATACCCGGGACGGCACAGCGCTGCATCTGTCGGGCGATATCGCCAACACCGGCAACGCGCGCGCCGGGCTGCTCAAGAGCGGCCCGGGCACGCTGATGCTGACGGGCCGCAACAGCTACCGCGGCAACACCATCGTGCTGGCTGGCGCTTTGCATGTGGCCGGCGACAGCGCCATGGGGGAAACCAACCGCACGCTGGATATCTTCCAGGGCGCCACCCTGAGCTATGCGCCCGGCGCCATCAGTTACAACGCCACGCAACTGCGCGCTGCCAGCGAGATGTCTCCGGACCTGCGGGCGCTCGCCTCGCCGGCTCCGGCCGATCTTGCCGATAGTGTGCATCTGCGGGTGGAGACGGGAACGGCGGTGCAGGCCGGCGTCATCAACGGAACTTTGCCCTTGGTGAAATGGGGCGCGGGCCGGCTGCACATGCCGGGCTTCATCATGAACTCGCAACTGGTCACTGTCGCCCAGGGCGCCCTGGCCATAGACGGATTCATAGGCGCCCCCTTGCGGGTGCAAGCGGGTGCGCGCCTGGAAGGCTCGGGCGCGGCGGGCGCCGCGCGCATCGAAGACGGCGCCACCCTGGCTCCGGGCATGGACGGGAGCATCGCCACGCTTTCCTTCATGGGCGACCTGGATTTCGCGCCCGGCGCCGTGCTGGAAGCCGACGTGGATGCGGACGGCCGCGCCGACCTGGTGCGGGTCATGGGCGCCGCCCGGCTGGACGGCCACGTACTGGCGCTGGCCCGCGATGGCGGCGGCTGGCAGCCCCATACGCGCTACACGCTGCTGCGCGCGGAACAAGGGCTGGAAGGCAGCACTTTTTCCTCCGTCGCCAGCCGGCTCGACTTTCTGACTCCAACGCTCGGCTACGATGACCAGCATGTCTACTTGACCCTGAAACGCAACGAGACGCCGCTGGAAACAGCCGCCGGCACGCCCGATGAAGCGGAGGTGGCCACAATCATCGACCATGCCGGCCCGCCGGAACTGCGCGATCAGATCATCGTCATGGACAAGCAGGAGGCCGGCCTCGCGCTGGGCCAGCTATCCGGCCATTGGCATGCATCTCTTTTATCCGGGCTCGCCGAAGACAGCCGCTATGTCAGGGAAGCGGCGCTGGACCACGCCTGGCGGCGGCCCATGCCGGCGGGCTCGGCGCAAACCCATGGCTGGCATCACGCTTTTTACTCCGACGCGCGCCGCGCCGCGCAATCCGGAGTACAGGGGGATGAACGGCAAACCCACGGCATCGCCATGGGCGTGAACAAGGCCTTGAACCCGGCCTGGAACGCCGGAGCCTTCCTCGCCGCCCAAGACAGCCGCTACCGGCGCCATCCCGCCATGGCGCGGGCACGCATAGAAAGCCTGCATGCCGGCCTGACCCTGGCGGGCAGCCTGAACGGCGCGGATCTGGCCGTGGGCGTGGCGCGCGCCTGGCATGCCCTGCGCAGCCAGCGCAGCATCGCCGTGGCGGGCTTGCAAGACATGCTGGCCGGCAATTACAGCGGCCGCGGGATGCAGGTGTTCACGGAAATCATGGCGCCCTTGCATAAATTGGGGCCCGCCCTGCAAAAACTGGCCATCGACGAAACGACGACCGCGGTGGCGCCCTTCGTCCGCCTTGCCTGGGTAAAGACCAGCCTGAACGGCTATATCGAAAAGGGCGAAAGCGCGGCGCTGACGCTGGAGCCGGCGGACAGTTCGGTGGTGTTCACCACCTTGGGCCTGAAAGCGGAACACCATCTGGAAACCGCCGGAGGCCAGGCGCGCCTGCATGCGGAGCTTGCGTGGCGCCATGCAGCCGGCGATACCCGCGCATACAGCCGGCAGTCCTTCCGGGACGACGGCGACGGCCGCCTATTCGGCGCTCAGGGCCTGCCCATCGCGCGCCAGGCCTGGTCTCTGCGCCTGGGCGTCGAAGGACGATTGAGCCGCAAGACCAGCGTGAACGTGGGGTACGCGGGACAGTATTCGCGCGGACGGCAAGACCATGGCGCCAGAATGCAGCTCGCCTGGACTTTCTAGCCGCCCAGATGGCCGGCCGGGCCACNNCGGGCCGCGATCGGTCCGGCCGCGATCGGCCGGGCCGGCGGGAACCCGACCCGGCCCAGGCCCCCAGCGCCTCAATCCTGGCGCCCCAGCTTCAGCTTGGCCGCGAACACCAGGTTGTGGGCGACGCGGCGCAGCCCGTCCTTCAGGTTGGCGTACTCGCGTCGCAATCTTTCGCCCAGGCCGCGCCGCCGGCCCGTATCCGCCACATTGATGGAAGATTCCAGGTCATCGTCCTGCATGACGCAGACCGGGTCTATGCCTATGGCTTCCACCTTGTGGTCGTAGAAGCGGTCCATGGTGATATCCACCGGGTACAGCCATTCCTGCGCGTAGTCCAGCAGGCTGCGCGCGGCAGCCGGCGTGATCAGATAACCGGTGCAGCCCGAAAACCCCTTGGCGAATTTCTTCACGGTGAACGGCCCTATCTTGCGCAAAGGCCGGCCCGTCTGGTTGGGCGCCTTGCGGCTGGGCTGCATCCAGATCAAGCCATGGAAGCCCGTGAAGTCGGCCGCATGGCGGTAGAAGTCCATGAAGCCGGGGAGCAGTATGGCATCGTCTTCCAGCACCATGATGGGCCGGCCGACGCGCACGCATTCCTCCCAAAGCAGATAATGGCTGGCGAAACAACCCAACTGCGGCAAGCGCAGCGACGCGCCGGCGCCGCGCAGGCTGGCGCGCTTTTTATCGTTGTACTTGCGGAAGAGGTAATGGTCGGGCGTTTGTGCGCCGTGCACCGCATCGAAGAATTCGTAGGGCAGGCCCAAGCGATGCAGTTGGCTTTGCATGAATGACCGCCGCTCTTGCGCGGCGGTCAGACTGATGACATGGATACGTGGCAGCAAGCTCGAGGCCCGTGAATGCAAACCTTGAATGCTACTTCCGCCAAGCTGACAAGCAGATGAATGCCAAGTGCCGGCCCGTCAGGCCGCCGCCAGGCGCTCCTGCACGGCGGCGCTCAATAAATGGGCCGTGATCGGCGACAGCGTCCATCCCAGATGACCATGACCGGTGTTATAGAACACGCCCGGCCTGCTGCCCGCGCGCACGCGCGGCATCATGTCCGGCATCATGGGACGCAGGCCCGCCCAGGGCACAACCTGCTCCGTATCCACATCGGGGAAGCTGCGACGCACCCAATCCACCAGCGGCTGTATGCGATCGGCGCGGATATCCTTGTTGAAACCGTTGAACTCCGCCGTGCCCGCCACCCGGAAGCGATGCTCGCCCAGCCGGCTGGTAACGATCTTCGCCTCTTCATCCAGCAGGCTGACCCAGGGCGCCGCCCGCACGCTGGCTTCGTCATCCAGCCCGACGGTGATGGAATACCCCTTGACCGGATAGATATTGACGCGGTCGCCCAGCATGGCGGCGAAACGCCGGCTGGCCACGCCGGCGCATATCACCACGGCGTCGGCCTGCAGGCTGTCCAGATGGGCGCCGCTATGCCCCGCAACGTCCTGCCGCGTGGCGTCCACATCCCGTGCGAGCCGGTGTTGCCGATTTCCATTTGCACCCGTCGACGCCAGCAACAGGCTGTGCCGGGCGCCCGCGGGCCGGATCGCCTGCACCTCGGCATCCATCCGGAACGCGACGCCCATGCGCATGCAAGCGTCGGCCAGCCCGCGCGTGAATTTGTGGATATCGCCGGTGGCGTCGCTGGGCGTATAAAACCCGCCATAGCAATCCTCGCGCAAGGCCGGCTCGATGGCTCGCGCCTCTTCGGGCGTGACCTCGCGCCTTTCCAGCCCGCCCTCGCGCAATAGCCGGCTGACGCGGCGGCCGGCTTCGAAGCTCTTGCGGTCATGATACACATGCAGAATGCCGCGCCGTTCCAGGTCGAACGCTATGCCTTCTTCTTCGGCAATGCGGTAAAGATGTTCCCGGGCCTCGATCGCGAGCCGGGTGGTTTCCACGGTATTGCGGCGGTAATTGGGAACATTGCGCACGAATTCCATCATCCAGGAATACTTGTGCCAGCTAAAAGCGGGATTGACCAGCAAGGGCGCATCGCGGGTGAACATCCACCGTATTCCCTTGATCAGGGTCGCCGTATTGTTCCAGACTTCGGCGTTGCTGGCCGATAACTGGCCGCCATTGGCATAGGATGTCTCCATGCCGCAATAGCGCTGGCGATCGATGACAGTGACTTCATAGCCCAGTTTGCGCAGGGCGTAAGCGGACGTGACGCCGGTGATGCCGGCGCCGATAACGGCAATGTGGTGCATGAGAGCTCCAGGAATAGTGGGCCGACGCCTTATGGCGGCGACGCCCCATCTGTCTTGGTACCTGAGAGTTTCACCGGCGCGGCGCCGGTTCCCCTTCGGTGGGCCAGCCAAGGCCGCTCTCCAGATTGTCTGAATCATGCAGTCCTGCTGCCTGAGAGTTTCCGGGGCGGTTGCTCCGTCGGCGCCGGCTCGAAGCCGGACTCTTCTACATGATTTGCGATGACCCGCGAAGAATACCCGCAGCCACGAAGAACCGCAAGCCGGGGGCTTTCCCTATACCGGCGCGCCATGCCCTGCGACATGCTGCGCGGCACGTCGCGGCGCGACACGCTTTACGGCGTGCCGCCCGGGTCTATATACCCATCGCGCAGCCGTCCTTGCGATGGTCGGACGCGGCCAGGTAGCCGCCGCCATCCAGCCGCATGGCGAGTTGGGCGCAGCCGAATTCCAGGTCGAAACGCGGCCCGGCCTGGACATCGTGCCCGCGCTCGCGCAGGCCCTGGACTGTTTCGGCCGGCATATTCCATTCCACGCGCACCTGGCGGTTGTCGTCCGCCACGCGCCAGCGCGGCGCGTCGCTGGCCGATTGCGGGTTCTGCCCGAAATCCGCCAGGCGGCAAGCCATCTGCACATGGCCCTGGGCCTGGATGGACCCGCCCATCAGGCCGAAGCTGGCCAAAGGCAGGCCGCCGCGCATCATGAAACCGGGAATGATGGTGTGGAAAGGCCGCTTGCCCGGCCCTACCTGGTTGGGGTGGCCGGCGCGCGTGCTGAAGCCGCAGCCGCGGTTATGGAGCGCAATACCCGTGCCGGGCACCACCACGCCCGAACCAAAGCCTTTGAAATTGGACTGGATCAGGGACACCATCATGCCGTTCTTGTCGGCAGCGGTCAGGTAGACGGTGCCGCCCGAATGCGGGTTGCCGGGGCCGGGATAAGCCGCCTTGCGCGGGTCGATGTCGCGCGCCCTGGACGCCAGGTAGTTGCGGTCCAGCAGCTTCTGCGCCATGCCGGGAGACATGGTGTCGGCGTCGCCGACATACTCGTGCAAGTCGGCGAACGCCAGCTTCATGGCCTCGAGCTGCAGATGCACATAGTCGGCCGAATCCACCGCCAGATGGGAAACATCCAGCGTGTCCAGCATGCCCAGCGCCATCAGGGCTCCGATGCCCTGCCCGTTGGGGCCGATTTCCACGACCTCCAGGTCGCGATACGCCATGCGTATGGGCTCCACCCAGTCCGCGCGGTGCGCGGCCAGGTCGGCTTCCGTCATCAGGCCGCCGGTATTGCGCGCATGCGCGGCTATCGCGGCGGCCAGTTCGCCCTTGTAGAAGGCATCACCCTTGCTGCGGGCGATTTTTTCCAGCGTGCCGGCCTGCCCCGGGCATACAAAGCGTTCGCCGGGCAAGGGCGCGCGCCCGCCGGGCGCAAAGGCATCGGCAAACCCCGGCTGGCTGGACAGTTCGGCGATCTGCGCCTGCCACTGCCTATGCACCGTGGGCGACACCAGATAGCCATCGCGCGCGTAGCGCAACGCGGGCTCGAAATAATCCTCGAACGGCAGGCTGCCGAATTTTTCCGCCAGCGCCCGCCAGCCGGCCACGGCGCCGGGCACCGTCACGCTATCCCAGCCGCGCAGAGGCATGGCGCTCAAGCCGCTATAGCGATCGGGCGTCCACGCCGCCGGCGCGCGCCCGCTGGAGTTCAGGCCATGCATGGCCGAGCCGTCCCAGACCAAAGCGAACAGATCGCCGCCGATGCCGTTCATGCAGGGCTCGACCACCGTCAGCGCGATCGCGGTCGCCAGCGCGGCGTCCATCGCGTTGCCGCCGCGCATGAACATCTGCAGGCCGGCCGCGCTGGCCAGCGGCTGCGACGTACTGACCACATTGTCGGCCAGCACCGGCATGCGCTGCGAAGTGTAAGGGAATGACCAGAAATCGGTAGCCTTGCTCATTTTTTGCCACATAAAAATTTAAAGAACCCGGCGGCAACCGGCGCCGTGGCTTGCAAGGCGCCGGGCCGCTGGGCGTGCCTCGATCACTTAGCCGTTACGTTCGCCGATTTGACGACGCCGGCCCAATATTCATGTTCGTCTTCCACGACTTTTTGAAGATCGGGTCCGGGAGCATACATCAGCTGGACCGCCTGCGTGGCCAGGGATGCTTGCAGGTCCGGATCGGCCAGCGCGCGCTTCAATGCGGCGGACACGGTTTCAAGAATGTCCGGCGGCGTGCCCTTGGGGGCGAACAAGCCGAAGCGGTTATCCGGAATGACGTTCTCGATTCCCGCCTCGCCCAGCGTGGGAACATCCGGCAGCAAGGCCACGCGCGCCGGCGCAGCCACCGCCAGGTATCTCAGCTTGCCCCCTTTCGCCAAAGGCATGGAACCCGTCACGCTGTCGAACATCATGGTGGCGGTGCCGTTGGCCACATCGGGCAAGGCCTGCACACTGCCCTTATAGGGGATATGGGTAATCTTCAAGCCATAGCGCGCGGTGAACAGCTCGCCTTCCAGGTGCGACAGCGTGCCCACCCCCTGCGATGCATAGTTGTATTCGCCGGGAGCCGCCTTGATATAGTCGATGAGCTCGGCCACGCTCTTCACCGGCAGGCTGGCCGGCACCACCAGCGCGTGCGGCACATAGCCGATCAGCCCGATGGGTTCGAAATCCTTCGCCAGATGGGCCTGCTGATCTTTGTAGATCGCCGCCGCGATCGCCTGATTGGTCGTGGCCGCCAGATACAGCACATAGCCATTGGGCGCGGCGCGCGCGCCGGCCATCAAGCCTATCGCCCCGCCGGCCCCCGGCTTGTTGTCCACCACCACGGATTGGCCCAGCTCGGTGGACAGCCGCTGCCCCACCGCGCGCGCCAAAACATCCGTCGCACCCGCCGGCGGAAAGGAAATAATCACCTGCACAGGCTTGTCCGGGTAAGCCGCCTGCGCCCCCATCGACAAGGCCAAACCCGCCGCCGCGGCCATGCCGCGCCACGATAGTGAGCGCCGCAACAGGCCGGACTGCGATGGGTTCGATAGGTCGGCCTGCGCCAATGCCATGCCCGCATGCCGCGCGCCGCGCTTTGCCGCTCCGGCTGCTTCTTTGCCTACCGAGCCGGACAGTCCGAGCCATTCCCGCGTGCGGGCAACTAAAAACTTCATTGTGGTCTCCTCCAGGGCACGAACACCCTGCGCGATTGATTATTGATTAGCCCATAGACCATACTCTTGTGGAATGGTTAAATCAATTTGACCTTTTAAACTGCTTATAAGAATAGTTTATGTATTGAAAGGTCATCCGCGCAGCGCCATGCTGCGTCCGGCGGGATCTCACAGCGCTTCCTGACTTGATTTCCTGCTTGCTGTACAGGGTAGCGCTTCGAACCGCGCCTTGCCGGGAGTTATCAAGCTATACCGACGACCCACAACAACGTCCGCTCGACAGCGCGCATCCGCTCATCGTCCAGCCGACCTATTGTTTTACCGATCTTTGAACGCGACAAGGTAGCAATCTTGTCCACCATTACCTGAGACAGCGATTGCAAACCATTAGCCGGATTCGGCTCGATAATGACGCGAAAAGCGGCATCCCGTATATCGCTAGTGATCGGGCACACAATAACGCTCTGCATTTCAGCAAGCAGATCGGACTGGATAATCAATGCGGGGCGAGGCTTGCCGAAATCGCCTTTGATAGCCACAGTAACAAGACTACCCCGGCCGCTCATCGCCAGCCCTCGGTCGACCCGGCCGCATCGTCGGTAAATTTCAGAATTTCTTTTTCGGCGGGGTCGCCCTTCAGTTTGCGAACCTGCCGCTTTATCTGCTCCGCAAATTGAGCCTTGCGGGTATCAGGCACCCATATTTGGAAGGGACGCAAACCCTCCGCCCGTAGCCGGTTGCGATGGCGTATAACTTTTGCCGAGGTAGCCATAAAATTACCTGTTCATTTGTCATATTAAGTATCATGATACTCACATAGCAACCTCAGATCAAACTCCTGGGGCCGATGCCTTTCTCATGAGCCGTGATGAGTCCGCCTCGGACTCAGGCATGCGCGGCTAGCGCTGCGCCACGCCCCCGCGGCAAGCCTATACAAAGTCCCCCCAGCCAGAAACGAAGAAGCCCGGCGCTTTACATGCCGGGCCTCTCGCAACGAACAAAAACAACAGCGGTTTTACGCCTTGTATACCGGCTCGGGCTGTTCCAGGAACGAGCGCAGGATGTGGTACACCATCATGTAGTTCTTCTGCTGGAAACTAGCATGCGCGATGCCGGGCATGATGGCGAAGTGCTTGTCGGTATTGGGCAGCTTCACATAGAAGTCCAGCAAGTCTTCCAGCGACGCAATGCCGTCGTACTCGCCGCGCATGACGATGGTGGGCGCCAGGATCTTGGCGGGATCGACTACCGGCAGGTTTTCGCACATATCGATGTAGGTGCCGTTGGGCATTTCGCTGTCCAGCGCCAGGATCTCGTCCGCGAAGCGGTCCACCACGCGCGGGTCGGCGGTGCCGGGATGGTCGCGCTCGAATATGGAATGGACGAACTTGCGGTCTATGGGCCGGGTGACGGAAGCCTTGAATTGCGGCAGCTTTTTGGTACGGTCGGCCAGCGTGGGGCTGCCCTGGCCGGTATAGACGAAGGCGTCCAGCGCCAGCCTGCCGACGCGTTCCGGGTGATTCTGGGCGAACAGCGCCGCGCGCAGGGCGCCCGACGAAATGCCGTACAGATGCAGCGGGGTATTGCCGCGCACCGAAGCGATGTATTCGGCCGCCTGGGCGCAGTTGCGCGCGCCGGTGGCAATGTCGGAATTATTGCGGCGGTCTTTGGTGGACCGGCCATAGCCTTCCATGTCCACGCACCAGGTGTTGTAGCCCAGGCGCGCGAAATACTCCATGACGGACGAGTTCGGCCGGCCTTCCACATGCAGGTCGAAGGTCGGCGTAGAGGCCATGGACGAACCGTGCACGAACAGGATGATGCCCTTGCTGTCGGCTGGGTTGCCTACGTACTTTTCGCGCAGGAACAGGCGGGTTCCGTCTTTGTCCGACCAGTGATCCTGGCTTTGCACGGCGGTTTCTTCAATTATTTGAGACACTGTTTACTCCTTTGTGGATACAGATACATAACCAATCAAATCGACGATCAGTTCCGCGCCGGGAACGAAGAGCGACGGATTCACCTGGACGGACGAAAACGGCAGCCCGACATCGCCGATCACCATGCGCCATTTTTCATAGGCATTGCTGAACGTCGACAAGTCGGTCTGGAAGTGCAGGGCGCGCACCACATTGTTCAGGTCGCTGCCCGCCGCCGCGAAAATCTTGCCCGCTTTTTCAAGGATGTCGGCCATTTGCGCGCCGGTGGAATCATCGAAATAAGGCGTGCCCGCGCTGATCCGCGCCGCGGGCGCCAAGCCGTCGCGGTCTATGGCCATCAGGCCCGCGCAGAACAGCAAGTCGTCGAAACGCCGCGCAGGCACCATGTTGCGGGAAATCAGCTCGACATCGCAGTCGATATCCACCACCCGGTCGCGCGCGCTGGCATGCGCGGCGATGACATTCACCTCGAGCGTGGCATCGCGCGTACCGAAGGCTGGATGGCGGACCGGCACAATCGTGGTCGGCGGCGCCTTGCCGCCAAACGCCTGTTCCCAGACCTGCAAGAATGCGGGCAGATCGGCTTCATGGCTAAGGTAGACCTGGGCCTTGAGTATCAGGCCCAATTCACTGCCGCCCGCTTCCAGGGCCGGCACCAGCCTTTCGCGGATCAGATAATCCGTTTCCAGTTTGATGCGGGTGCCTTTCCAGAGCTGGGTATCCGGCACGCGCGCCTCGGGGGCGATATTGCCGCTGCTGTCGCGCGCCAATTGCCCGGCGACAAAGATCAGGTCGCCCGCGCGCAGGCAGGGACTATAGCCGGATTCCTTCGGGGCGCCCAGCGTGGGCGAGGCCACCGGCCCCACCTCGAAACCGCTGTCGGCCGTGGCCGCCATTACCTGGATGTCCATGTCGGCATCCGTGTTCAGCAGGCCCTCCACCAGCACCGATGTGCTGGGCGACACCTTGCCCTTCATGGCCGCCTTGCGGGCGCAATGGTAAGGGTCCACCGCGGGCCAGTCCGGATAGTACTGATCCAGCCGCGCCACGCGCGATAAATCGCTGCCCGCCGCCTGCAACTGGCGCTGCATGGCGCTGAAAATATAGGCGGCCTCGCGTTCCGCCTTGGGCGGAGCATCCAGCGGCCGGCCCATGCGCAGAACCCCCTGGTCCAACTGGCCGGAGGCGTCCACGGCGCGCAAGCCCGTGCCGAAAACCCAATTCCCCGCGCGCACCACCGGCGCATGGACAATGCGCGCCGACCCATAGGTGGCGACCGAAAAACGCTCAATCGTCATAATCCCCCGCTTATCAAGCTGTTTGCCATGGCTGCCGGCCATCTTATTCAATGGTGGTGACCAGCTCGCCCAGCTTGTCGATGGTGACGCTGACCGTATCGCCCGCCTTCAGGAAACGCGGCGGGTTGAAGCCGATGCCCACCCCCACCGGCGTGCCCGTGGCGATGACGTCGCCCGGCTCCAGCGTGGCATAGGCGGCCAGCGTGGAGATGATCGTCGGCACGTCGAAAATCAAATCTTTCAATACGGCGGATTGGCGCACTTCGCCATTGACGCGCGTCTGCAGGCGGATTTCGCCCAGCGGGCCGACTTCGTCCGCCGTCACCACCCAGGGCCCGACCGGGCAGAAGTTGTCCAGGTTCTTGCCGATGAACCATTGGTTGTGCCGCTTCTGCAATTCGCGCGAAGTCAGGTCGTTGATGATGGTATAGCCGTACACGTAATCCATGGCCTCGTTCGCCGAAACGCCCTTGCAGCGCCGGCCGATGACCACGCCCAGTTCGCCTTCGTAGTCGATGGAATTGGTGGGATCCGATGCCGCTGCCACCGCCTGGCCGGGATTGGCCACCGTGGTGGACGCCTTGGTGAAGATGATGGGATGCTGGGGCAGGTCCAGCTTGTCCGTGTTGTCGAAACCGCTTTTCGCGAATTCGCGGGAATGGTCCACATAATTCTTGCCGACGCAGAAAATATTCTTGCGCAATGGACCAATCGGCGCCAGAAGCTGCTGGCCATCCAGTTTCATGCCCTGGCCGTCCGTAGCCAGCCTGGCTTGATGTTCGATTATGTCCACCAGGTCATTGACGGGCTTGCCGTCCAATGTAAACGGGAAAAACTTGCCATCTTCCACCCGGCCGTATGCTTTTTCGCCGTTTACCTTTAATGCGCCTACCTTCATTTAGCTCTCCATATTGGTTGTACCACTTGCTAGAAATGATCAACCATTTGTGGCAGAATGTCAACCGTGACACCCCATCACAGCCGGCGGCATGCTGAGCCGCCAGCCAGGCGGAGTGCGCATGCTTTTCGAAAATACTTCCCCAGCCGTTCTGCGGCATGAACAGGAGACAGCGATGTTTGATCGCCATATTACGCATTATCCCGAATCAGTCACACCCGCCCATGCACACGCGGCGTCCCGGCAGCGCGCCGGCCGGGTGCTGCAAGCGGCAAAAGTCTTGGCCCGCAAGACGCGGCCGCTGGGCAAAGCCCTGAGCGCCGCGGGGTTGGCCGCAGTGTTGGGCCTGTCCGCCCAAAGCGCGCGGGCCGCCTACCCGGACCGCCCCGTCAAAGTCATCGTCCCTTTTGCGGCGGGCGGCTTCACCGACGTGGCCGCGCGCGTCATGGCGCAGCAGCTGAGCACCATACTGGGCGGCTCTTTCGTGGTGGAAAACAAGGCGGGCGCGGGCTCGACCATAGGCACCGATTACGTCGCAAAATCCGCGCCCGATGGCTACACCCTGGCGGTGATCTCGTCCAACCACGTCACCAGCCATCTGCTGTACAAGGACTTGACCTACGATCCCCTCAAGAGCTTCACGCCCATCGCCTTGCTCGCCGATAGCCCTTATGTACTGTTCGTGAACGCCAACGTGCCCGTCAACAACGTGCAGGAACTGATCGAATACACGAAGAAAAGCCCCACGCCGGTGCACTACGGCACGTCCGGCAATGGCAGCGCCCAGCACTTGATGACCGCGCATTTCATAACGAAGTCCGGCGCCAAGCTGGTGCATGTGCCTTATAAAGGCAGCGCGCAAGCCATGCAGGATCTGGCCGCTGGATTCGTGGACGTCAGCTTCGCCGCCGTTTCCAATGGCCTGCCGCACGTGCGCACCAAAAAACTGAAGGCGCTCGCGGTTACCAGCAAGGAACGCTCGGCCCAGTTGCCGGATGTGCCCAGCCTGGACGAAGCCGGCGTCAAGGACTATAACGCCGTGGTCTGGCTGGCCCTGGTCGGCCCCGCCGGCATGCCCAAGGATATCGTCGATACGCTGAACAGCGCCGTGCGCAAGGGTTTGAGCTCTCCCGAAGCCGTAAGCGCCCTGGCCAACGCCGGCGTGGACGTCAGGCTCAGCTCGCCGGAAGAACTGGGCCGGTATCTGGAAGAAGAATCCAAGGTGTGGGGCGAGGTGGTGCGCAGCAGCGACTTCAAGCTGGAATAAACGGCCCTGAGCGCGGCGCCGCTGCCTGCCGCCGCGCCATCCCGCCGCATCGGGCCCGGCCAATGCGGCGTCGCCCAATAGCCGGCTTCGAAATATTCTGCGGCGTATGCCCGTCGCCTGGTCCGGATTCAACAGAAAATTCCGTGCCTTGCAGGATATACTGAATGCACAAAAAAAAAGCGTCTGCAATGTGCCGGCGCATTACCCGTCATGTCACTGTCGTGGAGACAACCTTGAAACTTCTCAACATAGCCGCATGTGCGCTATTGGCGCTGGGCGCAAGCCATACAGCCCTTGCCGCCGACTACCCGTCGCGCCCGATCACCATGGTGGTGCCGTTTTCTCCTGGCGGGGTGTCCGACACCACCGGCCGGCCCTTGGCAATGCTGATGTCCAAGATACTGGGCCAGCCCATCGTCGTTGAAAACAAGGCGGGGGCGGGCGGCGGCATCGGCATGGCCCATGCGGCCAAAGCAGCGCCGGACGGCTATACGATCATGATGGGGCTGCCCAGCATTTCGGCCATCCCCGTGGCGGACGAGCTGCAAGGCAAGAAGCCTTCTTACTCCACATCGCAGTTCGAGGGCATTGCGCGCGTTTCCGCCGACCCCACCGTCATTTCGGTGCGCAGCGACAGCAAGTGGCAAACGCTGCAGCAGTTCATCGACGACGCCAAGAAGGACCCGGGTTCCATCAGCTTCAGTTCGTCCGGCATGTACGGCACCACCCATGTCGCCATGGAACGCTTCGCCCAGGCGGCGGGCATCAAGCTGCTGCATGTACCCTATGGCGGCGGCGGCGAACAGGTATCGGCCCTGCTGGGCGGCCATGTGCAAGCCACCTCTCAAACCTATGGCAACACATCGCAGCACATCAAGAATGGCACATTCCGCCCGCTAGCCGTGCAAAGCGCCGAAAGGCTGGCCGCCCTGCCCGATGTCCCCACATTGAAGGAACTCGGCATGGACGCGGAATATTATTTGTGGGCGGGGCTTTTCGCGCCGGCGGGCCTGCCCAACGACGTCAAGACCGTGCTTCGCGAAGCCGCAAAGAAAGCCATCGCCACGCCTGAGTTTGAAAAGGTCATGGAAGGCATGGGTACGCCCATCCAATACCTGGACGCGCCGGAATTCGATGCCTTCTGGCATACGGACGAAAAGCAGCAGGCGCAAGTGATCAAGGCCATAGGCAAGGTCAACTGACACCAAATCACTTATCCCGCGCCCTTCGTCAAAGAGGGGCGCATTTTTTCTGGCATAGCGGCCCTCTTCCCAGACAGCGAAGATAGGTTCACGGAGTATTCACTGATGAAATTTGCAAGCTACTTGCACGAAGGCAAAACACGCGTTGGCATCGTAGATGGGCCGAAACTGGTTGATCCATTGTCCATCGAGCAGCAGCAGGCCGGGGCGCTGGGGCCCGACGTCCAGTGCTTTTCCACCATGCAGGAAGTCATCGCCAAGCAGGAGCTTGCCATTCCCCTGGCCAAAAAGGCCCTGGAAATCAGCCGCCGGACGGGCGCCGGCAGCATCGATCTGGGCGTCGCGCAATTGGCCGCGCCCATCATGCCGACCACCATATTGTGCGCGGGCAGCAATTACTTGAGCCACAATGCTGAAAAAGCCAGCTCGGACACCAGCGGCAAGGAACCCGAATTCTTCGTCAAAACGGCGGACTGCGTCGTGCCCCATTTGGGAAATATCGTGCTGGATCCGATCCTGACCAAGAAGCTGGACGGCGAAGTGGAACTGGCCATCGTCATCGGCAAGCCGGGCCGTCACATCCCCAAAGAAAAAGCGCTAGAACACGTATTCGGCTACACCATCGTGAACGACGTCACCGCCAGAGACCGGCAGGTGCGCTACCGTCCCGACGGCACTACCTGGTACGAGCTCGGCCGCGGCAAAGTCTTCGACACCAGCGCTCCCCTGGGCCCCTTCATCGTCACCACCGACGACATCCCAGACCCCCAGGTCCTGAACATCAGCTCCCGTGTGAACGGCGAGCTCCGCCAAAACAGCAATACCTCGCAGATGATCTGGAGCGTCGCCGAGCTGATCCACGTATTTTCGATCAACCTCACCCTGCGCCCCGGCATGGTCATCATCACCGGCACCCCCAGCGGCACCGCCTGGTCCACCGATAAAGAACTAGGCGGCAAATGGTCCGGCGGCAACGGCATCGTCCCCGCCAAAGGCTACCTGCAGCCGGGCGATGAGATCGAATGCGAAATAGAAAAAATAGGCGTGCTGAAGAATAGCGTCATAGCCGCAGCCTAAGCCCTCCAAAGTCGCCATTGCTGCCGGGCGTGCAAAGTACGCCCCGCCGGATGTGCGGTTACGCTAGCGTAGCCGCAGCACGTATTTCCCACATGGTCACTGAACCCTCACAGTCACTATCAACCCAAGACTGGGCTCTTTAAAGTATTTCCGTTTGAAGTCGTGGTATTTTATATCCGAACGGGTATAATATGATCGCCAAGCGCAAGATCCTGTATTGGGAAGCCTCATCAAAAAGAGATTTCAGGGAATTCCCCGTTGATGTCCAAAAGGACATGGGCGTTGCACTATTCGTTGTCCAGTTGGGCGGCACGCCAAGCTCCGCCAAGCTTTGGAAGGGGCTCGGCTCGGGCGTATATGAACTGATTGAAGATCACCGGGGTGACACATTCCGAACCATATATACAGTTCGAATTGGCGAGGCAGTGCATGTACTCCATGCATTCCAAAAGAAGTCCAAGTCGGGAATAGCTACACCGAAAACAGATGTAGCGCTGATAGAGCAACGACTTAAAGCAGTGCTTGCCCGTTATGGGGCGAGCGGGAGATAGTAATGGATCACAATGATCACCCCAAAAGCACCGACAATGTATTGCTGGATCTTGGTTTCGACGATGCGGAAGAACTGTCGGCAAAGGCCGCTCTCGCGTATAAGCTTAATGAACTGATAGACCAGCGCGGCCTGAGCCAAATGGAAACAGCAGCGATTACCGGCATGACCCAACCCAAAGTTTCCCAGGTTCGCCGTTACAAGCTCCAGAACATTTCCCTTGAGCGGCTGATGCAAGCACTCGTTTCGCTTGGCCAGCATATAGAAATCGTCGTCCAGCCTGCGGGGCGCGTCCACAGGAAAGGCATCACCGTCGCGGCTGATGTTACGCGCCGGGCCGCGGCAATGCATGATTAATTCTCTCCGGTAGCAGGCCCTGGTTTTACGCGATTGAGCCGTGTGCGCTATGCAGGCCGCGTTACGCAGGCCTCATGGCGCCTCTTTAGCGGGCGCCACACCTTTATAGGATCCACTCGTCAGCCTGGCGGTGCTCACCGCCAGCCGGAGCGGCGGCACCCATCTCAACTACTCGTGGGGCCGCCTCGATGCCAACAGTGGGCAATTCCGCTTCCGTGTCGTACACTTGGCCTCGTGGCTGGGCCGCTGGCAAACGTTGGAAGAGCAGGCCGCCCGCAACCCCTTCGCGGCCATCGTCATGGCGCAGTTGCAGGCGCAAGCCACCAGCCAAAGCGGCCCACAGCGCCTGGTATCCAAGACACGCATCATCCAGTTGTTGTACCAGTACCGCTACAGCAAGCAAGACGTCCTGGCTTTATTTCGTATCATCGACTGGATGATGGCGCTGCCCGCAGAACTGGAACCGGCCTTCGAGCAGGCGATCATCACCATCGAACAGGAGCACAAAATGGCATTCGTCACCAGCATCGAGCGCCTCGGCGAAAAGCGCGGATGGGAAAAAGGCCGCAACGAAGGTCAGATCACCCTGCTGCAGCGTCTGCTGACACGCAAATTCGGCCCCTTGCCTGAGAGCGTACAGCAACGCATCCAAACCGCGACACCTGCCCAGATAGAAACCTGGTCCCTGAATGTTCTGGACGCACAAACCCTGGAAGAAGTGTTTGCCAGTTAAGTCTGCAGGCTCACCACTACAAGCTCAAATCATCGCGTTGGAGCGGCAGACTCATATCGCGACCGATTATCCACTGTCTGATATTTATAATCGCCTTACCCGCATGGCGCCAAAAGCACACGGCATCGAAAACACACCCACAAGCAACCCGACATGAATCTTGAAACAGCAAAGCCGCCCAGCGGTTCCACCTTCGTATTGCTCCATGGCGCCTGGCATGGCGCTTGGTGCTGGAAGCGCGTGTCGCAACGGCTGCGCGCGGCGGGGCATACTGTTTATACGCCGACGCTGACGGGGCTTGGAGAACGTTCGCATCTGCTGAACGCCGATATCACACTGGAAACCCATGCTCTGGACCTCATCAACGTTTTCCTGTGGGAAGACTTGAAGAATGTCGTGCTGGTGGGCCACAGCTTTGGCGGGATCGCCGCCAGCGCGGCGGCTGACCGGATCCCGGAACGCATACAGCGCCTGGTGTACCTGGATTCCCTTATCATACAGAGCGGAGAAAGCCCGTTCTCCGTACTGCCATCCGACGTCGCGCAGGCTCGGCGCGCCCTGGCCCGGCAAAGCCCGAGCGGGCTTTCCATTCCGATCCCGCCGCCGGAAGCCTTTGGCGTCACGGATGCCCAGGACGCCCAATGGCTGCGGGAAAAATGCACCCCGCACCCCGTCTCGACCTATGAATCCACACTGACATTGCGCCACCCAGTGGGTAATGGCCTGCCGGCATCCTATATAGCGGTAAAGCCCGACTACACGCCCTTGGCGCCAGTACGGCAATGGGTGCGCGACCACACGGCATGGGATTACCACGAGATCGACGCCGGCCACGACGCCATGGTCACCTCGCCAGAGCTCGTCAGCGAGCTCCTGATGCAGATTTCAAAAACCGCAACACGCACACGCGCTTAGCTTTACGCTTTCTTTAACCAGCACTGCCGGCAAACCACCCGCGGCGACCGCCCATAGTCTCAAATACCCGCGACGACCGCCATGGCTTCACTGTGGCAGATGCTCAGTGCCAAAGCAACTCGTAATGCACAAACGCCCGGCGCCGTGCCGCGGCCTGCAGTCAGTGACCAAAGCCCAGCAGCTCGTAATTGATCTTGCCCAGGTGTTCGTCCATGGCTTTTTGCGCCCGCAGCGCATCACGAGCCAGCAGCGCATCGAAAATGATGCGATGCTCGGCCTCGCGCGCTGCGCGCCGCTCCGGCGTGGAGCTGCGCCGCTTGAGCTCGCCCCATTCCGTCAGGTTGCGCGCCGCCGTGATGGTCTGGTAGACCTGCATCACCAGGCGATTATGGGTCGCTTCCGCGATCGCCTCGTGAAAACGGGCATCCCAGATTTCGAAGGCTTCGTGCGTGGCCGCGGCTTCGGATTCATACAGTGCCTGACGGATTTTTTCCATATCGGAGCTATTGGCATGCGCCACGACCAGCGCCGGCATGCGCGGCTCGATCATGATGCGGGCTTCCATGATTTCTTGCGGGCTGGCGTCCCCGCTGCCCGCTAGGCCCATGCCGGTGGAATTATTGTCGGCCACATAAGTGCCGCTGCCCATGATCCGCACAATGTTGCCGCGTCCTTCGATACGCGCCAGCGCGGCGCGCACCGTTCCCCGCGATACATTGAAACGCTCGGCCAGGGCCCGCTCTGTGGGCAAACGCGCCCCCGGGCCATAATCGGACGACGCAATCAAGGCCATCAAGGCGTCTTCCAGCGCTTCGGCCGTAGCCGCGCGCAGGCTGACTTTACTGGGCGCTTCGACGGCAACCGACTGTTCCATCATTCCGAATCCTCAGACATAAGTGCTTCAATCCAAAACCATGCAAGCAAAATGACCTACAAGCCTTAAATTGGTCAACCATTATTATGTCACGATTCTTCCCATTGAAGCCAGCGGCCGCGCTCTACCACGCGGCGCCGGTATCCGCCCAACACACCCCCATGGTCTCAAAGAGTCCCCTCAAAGGGTGTTTCACAACACCCTTTGAGGGGCAAGGCTTATACCTCAATCCCAAGACCAATCCACCGGACTCAATCCAGCTTGATGGCCGCCTGTTCCCCAATTTTCCCGACCGTCGCCACATAGGAGCGGAACATATCATCCAGTTCGGCAGGCGTACTGGTGTGCACTTCCGCGCCGATGTTGGCAAGGCTTTCCTTCACGTCCGGCATGGCCAACACCTCGGCAATGCCACTGCTCAGTTTTTTGCGTACCGCATCCGGCGTTCCCGCCGGCACAAACGCCGCGTACCAATCGTCGCCGATGTCCTCCGTCAATACCTCCGGCTTCACCGGCAAGTCAGAGGCAAACCCCACGCCGCCTTGCGAGGTCGTAGCCAGAATGCGGGCGCGACCATCCTTGGCCAAAGGCAAGGCATTCGGGCCCGGAGCGAACACATATAACACCCGCTTCGTTATGGTGTCGGTGACCGCTTCAGGCGTGCCCCGATAAGCGACATGACTGGCTTGAAAACCCTGGCTACCGGCCAGCATGGCGGCATGCAAATGCCCGGTGCTTCCCACGCCCGCCGACGCATACATGACTCCGTCCTTGTTCGCCAACGCAAGACGCTTGAGGTCGGCCACCGAATTCAGGCCCAGATCCGGAGCGACGACAAGATAACTGGGCGTTTTCGCCATCAGCGCCACTCCGGCCAGATCGCGCACCGCGTTGTATGGCAGCTTCTTATCCAGGCCGGACCTGACCCCCAGCGCGCTGGGCGCGACCAATACGGTATATCCATCGGGCTTGGATTTGATGACGTGGGTGGCCCCGATCACCCCTCCCGCGCCCGCCCGGTTTTCTACCAGCACGGGCGATTTCCAGCGCTCGGATAAGCGCTTGGCCACTTGTCGCGCAACGACGTCCGTCGTCCCCCCCGGAGTCGCCGGAACGACGAAAGTAATCGTGGCGGATGGATACGATGCGTCCTCTCCCTGAGCGGATGCGGAATTGATCGAGATCGAAGAGGCGATAAGTGCAATAGAGGCGTAAAAAACCGCCTTGCGAGGATTCGGCTTTGCTTTCATATGTCTCAACAGAGTCCTCAGACCATGGATTGCATTGACAGCCTACGGGCCCTGCCTTGTCTCCTGGGTTGGTTGATGAAACACTGCTGCTTATGTAAGCCTTGCGGCCCGATACTTCGGTGAGTCTGTCAGCTTGATACTTCTTTGGAGCCTGTCGTCTTCCACCATTTCGCCAGCCACGGAATGGTGCCCCCTTCGGCCACCAGCTCTTGAAGCGTGGGCGGCATGGGGGTGAAGGTCTTTCTTAAATTGCGGGTATGGTTGATGAATTCACCCGTCCGATAATCGATCTCTACGTCATCGTCGCGCTCGCAAAGCTCCAGAATCCCGGGACAGGGCGACAGCACGCGCAAGCCGGTGCTGAGCGCTTCGCGATAAGCCTGCACCGACATGGATTCGCACAGCAGGCCCAGCCCCAGCGCCGCCATGGCGATATAGCCCGTGGACTTCACCCCCATGCCGAAATTCTTGCCGGTGATGATCAAGTCGCCCGGCCTGCAGCGCGTCGAAAAGCCAGGGTCGGTTTCGGAGAATAGCTTCGGGATCAGAACCTTGGGGTCCGTCTCCCTGGCCGTGATCAATGACAGAGGAATGACACCCCCAGGGTGCGGGACGTTGTCACCCAGCTTATAGCAACGGCCACGCAGCGACCACTGAAAATCAGATGACATAAGCCGCCTCCATGCGGTCGAACAATGCCGCGTCCAGCGGTACTTTGCGGACGTCCGAAATCCTGCCCATCACAGCCGAGGCCGCCACAGTCAAAGGGCTGCCTAGATAAAGGCTGGCTTCCTTCGAGCCAAACCGCCCTATGTTGTTGTTGGTAGCGGTGGAGATGGATACTTCGCCGGCTCCGACGGGGCCCACGACCGCGTCATTACAGGGCCCACAACCCGCCGGCATCACCATGGCGCCCGACTCGAGGAATATCTGCATCAACCCTTCCTCGGTCATGCGCTTCATCGACTGCTCGGAACCGGGAACAATAATGAGGCGGGCGTTGGGCGCGACTTTCTTGCCCTTGAGCACACTGGCGGCGGCCAACAGGTCGCTATACATGCCCGAGCCGCAAGAGCCGATGAAAGCGTGACTGATCTCGATGCCGGCCAGTTCGCTGACATCGACCGCATTGGCGACGTTTCCGGGACGGGAAACTTGCGGTTCCACCGCATTCAGATCCAGGGTGTGACAGGACTCGTATTCCGCGTCCGGATCGCTGTAGACGGGCTCGAACGGCCGCGTGGCGTGCGCCTTGCAGTAGGCGAGGACTTCATCGCTGGGGGGGACGAACACACCGGCCGCCCGCATTTCCGTGGGCGTGCTGCACAGCGCCACCCGCGCGCCCAGACTGAACTGATCCAGGTCGCCCGCGTATTCCAGCACCCGGTAGTCCAGATCGATGGGCAGCTCGCCGCTTTTGACCATACGCGCAAAATAAAAACCAATGTCGCGCGCCTGCACGCCATTGCCCAGACGGCCCTTCAATTCCAGCTTTATCGTTTTAGGCACTTGCACCCAAGTCGTGCCCGTGGCTAGAACCCGGGCGATTTCGCTTCCGACTCGCAACCCGAAAGCCCCCACGGCGCCGGCATTGGTGGCATGCGTGTCATTGTCGAAATAGAACATACCCGGCAGCACCATGCCCTGTTCCATAGGGAATATATGGCCGTGCCCGCCCCTGCCCGCGTCGTAGAACCGCCCAGCCTTCCATTCAGCCGCGGCCTTGCGGTTGAACACCCCCTTATCGGCGGACCGCTGGTTTCCGTACACCACCTCGTGGTCGGTAACCATCAACAGCTTGCCGGGATCGCGGATGCGGTTGATGCCGATTTCGTCCAGCTTGATCTTGATTTCCCTGACCACGCCATCGTGGATCATCACCATATCAGGGTCCGGGTGCACCACGTCTCCGGCCCGGACACCGGGCTGGCCGCTGGTGCGCGCCAATACTTTTTCAATTGCGGTAAATCCCATTTAAACCACCTGTAAATAAGGCCCGGCCAATAGCGATGGCCGGACATGGCACTAACCATTCAGATGGCGCACGGCAAAGAAACCGCCACGCGTCGGCGAAGCACAACAACGGGTAAAAGGGAAAGCCGCGATCCCCAATAGACAGCGAGCGCAAAGGGCCGGCCTCCTGCCGCAGCCCCGAAGACAAATGGAAAATGGTTGATCCGGCCTTCCGCTAAAACAGCAAATGGTTTAATTTATTGTTAACCACTAATTGTAATTAGTCAACCATTATGGAATTGCGGCAGCTTTGTAAATTACGAACGGCATGCTGCTTGACCATGACGCCGGTACCCGCATCGCCCAGGATGTGCGTGTCTAGGACCATTGCCGTACAACGAGGCGATCAGACACGTCACGCGGCGACAACATATCAAGAAACATGGCGCAAGCGCGGCGCCTCTTTAGCGGGCGCCACACCTTCATAGGATCCACTGCGACATAGCTGTCCACGAAGTACTTTCCACAGGGACATCTACGTGAACTACGGCTGCCGGCTTCAGGCGGCGATCCTTAAAGTAAGCCCTCAATGGTTATTTTGACGAGCCGCCCATGGCAACGCCGCCCGCCGCCGACTACGACAGCCCCTGGAAGGAAGCGCTGGTTCCCTACTTCCAGGACTTCCTGCGCCTGCTCGCGCCCTGGCTGCACGAACGGATCGACTGGTCCCACCCGCCGGTCTTCCTGGACAAGGAGCTGCAAGCCATCACCCGCGGCGAGCGGCGCGGGCGCCTGTATGCCGACAAGCTGGTGCGCGTCGTCAGCAAAAACCAGCGGCCCTTCTATATCCTGGTCCATATCGAAATACAGGGCGGACGCATGGGCAAGGCAAGGCTCGCCGCGTTCGGGCGGCGCATGTTCCGCTATGCCTGGCGCACCGAAGACCACTACAGCGGCGGCATGGCAGGCCCCCATGGCGCACAAGAGCAGATGGAACTCGTCAGCCTGGCGGTGCTCACCGCCAGCCGGGACAGCGGCACCCATCTCAACTACTCGTGGGGCCGCCTCGATGCCAACAGTGGGCAATTCCGCTTCCGTGTCGTACACTTGGCCTCGTGGCTGGGCCGCTGGCAAACGTTGGAAGAGCAGGCCGCCCGCAACCCCTTCGCGGCCATCGTCATGGCGCAGTTGC
>DJWC01000017.1 GCA_002441445.1 Pusillimonas sp. UBA6240 | reverse complement strand
CGGTCTGGTACTTCACGCCCTTCTATTCCATGCTGCGCGCCACCACGGCCGACTTCACCTGGGTGCTGGTGGCGGGCGCGGTCGTCGCCGCCATCGCGCTGTTCCTGAAGGGCAACCTGAAAGGCATCTGGCGCATCGCCGTGCCCGTGATCCTGCTGATCGTGGCCGTATTGCTGCGCATTATCGACGCCAAGTTCTGGGGTGTGGTCGCCATGGGCGGCGCCGTGGTCATCCTGTTCTTCCTGCCCTGGCTGGACCACTCGCCGGTCAAATCGATACGCTACCGTCCCACCTGGCACAAGTACCTGTACGCCATCTTCATCGTCAACTTCCTGGTGTTGGGCTACCTGGGCACGCAAGCGCCCAATCCGACCTTCAACCTCATGAGCCAGATCGGCACCGTGATCTACCTGAGCTTCTTTTTCGTGATGCCCGTATGGAGCCGCCTGGGCACCTTCAAGCAGGTGCCGGACCGCATCACCTTTCACGCTCATTAAGGCCACCAATACGTTACGGAATGATCATGATTAAAAAGTTGCTAGGTACCATCGCCTTGTCAGTGCTCTGCGCGGCTTCGTACGCCGCCGGCGGCGGCTACAAGCTCGATCAAGCGCCCGACCGCATGAACGACATGGCCGCTCTGCAAAACGGGGCCAAGCTGTTCGTCAACTATTGCCTGGGCTGTCACAGCGCCAACGCCATGCGCTACAACAAGCTTACGGAAATCGGCCTGACCGACGAGCAGATCAAGAAGAACCTGCTGTTCACCGGCGAAAAGGTCGGCGACCTGATGCACATCGCCATGACGCCCGAAGATGCCAAGAAGTGGTTCGGCGCCGCGCCGCCCGACCTGTCCGTCATCGCCCGCGCCAAGTCCACCACCATGGGGCCTTCCGGGGTCGACTACGTCTACACCTTCCTGCGCACCTTCTACCGCGACACGTCCAAGGCCACCGGTTGGAACAACCTGGTCTTCCCCAGCGTGGGGATGCCCAATGTGCTGTGGCAGCTGCAAGGCCCGCGCGTCCTGGACCACGTCACCATACACGGCGAAGCACAGGCCGATGGCGGCACCAAGTGGCAGCGCGTCACCGCCAAGTACGACGCCCAGGGCTACTCCGAAATCAAGACGGAAGTGCTGCAGAACTACACCGGGTCGCCGGTCGACAAGGCCATCCTGAGCTCTCCCGACGGCAATTCGGCCAGCGTCTTCGACCACCAGGTGGCGGACCTCGCCAATTTCCTGGGCTGGATGGCCGAGCCCATGCAGCTCCAGCGCAAGACGATGGGCGTGTGGGTGCTGCTGTTCCTGGCGCTCTTCTTTGTCGTGGCGTGGCGCTTGAACGCCGCCTACTGGAAGCACGTCAAGTAACACGGTATGCAACGGCAGCGGCGCCCGGCCCAGCCGCTTACGCGCTGCCGCAAGGAATAGGCGTAGACTGATACGCCTATTCCCTTTTCTGGAGCCGCATTTCGGTGCGCGCTCTCGTTCTTATTTTTACGATTGGAATCCGCAACATGATGGTGCTCTATTCAGGAACGACTTGCCCGTTCTCCCAACGCTGCCGCTTTGTGTTGTTCGAAAAAGGCATGGACTTCGAAATCCGTGACATCGACCTGTACAACAAGCCGGAAGACATCGCGGTCATGAACCCTTATGGCCAGGTGCCCATCCTGGTGGAACGCGACCTGGTCCTGTACGAATCCAATATCATCAATGAATACATAGACGAGCGCTTCCCGCATCCCCAGCTCATGCCGGCCGATCCGGTCATGCGCGCGCGCACCCGGCTATTCCTGTACAACTTCGAAAAAGAGCTGTTCGTGCACGTGTCCGTATTGGAAGACCGCGGCTCCACCGACACCAAGGCCCAGGACGTCGCACGCCAGAATATCCGCGATCGTCTTGCGCAACTGGCCCCGATGCTGTTAAAAAATAAATACATGCTGGGCGAGGAGTTCTCCATGCTCGACGTGGCCGTGGCTCCCCTGCTGTGGCGCCTGGACCATTACGGTATCGAACTGCCCAAGAACGCCGCACCTCTACAAAAATATGCCGAACGCATTTTTTCACGGCCGGCCTACATCGAAGCGCTGACGCCCTCCGAAAAGGTCATGCGCCGCTAAACCATCCAACCATGCAAGAAACCCCAACCAAGCCCTACCTGATACGCGCGCTGCACGAATGGTGCACCGATAACGGCTACACGCCTCATATCGTCGTTACGGTGGATGCCAACACGGTCGTGCCCCCGGCGCACATCCACGACGGCCAGATCACGCTGAACATTGGGGCGCTGGCCACCAACCGGCTGATCCTGGGCAACGAATACATCGAATTCCAGACCCGCTTCGGCGGGGTCACGGAACAGATTTTCGTGCCCGTGGCCGCCGTATCGGCCATCTATGCGCGCGAAACGGGTGCGGGCATGGGGTTCGATGTGATCGAATCGGCGCCGTACCCCGGCAACCAGGCCGAGACCAACAGCAGCGCGCCCGCGCCCCGCGCAGCGGGCGGCAAAGGGGCCGGCAAGGACACGCCGCCGGACGACCCCAAGCCCCCTCGGCTCACCGTCATCAAGTAGGCCGGCGTCAAGGCCCGGCACGGTCGCCTCGAAAGACTCCGGCCAGCCTGTATTCCCTTTGCCGCTTCAGGCGGGAAGCTCGGCCAGCCTGGCATGCAATTGCGCCTTCAGCCTGGGATCCAGCTTCAGCTCGCGCGCCAGTTCCTCGAGGTATGCGCGTTCCATGAAGCTGTCTTCGTCCACCACCAGCAGGCTCGCCAGATAGATTTCCGCAGCCATCTCGGGCGTTGCGGCCAAGCCTGCGATTTCCGCCGGATTGGCGGGCTTGGCCAGCTCCGCTTCGAACCATTTCACGTCGGCGGCGCTATTGCCCAGCCTGGCGATCTCCGCGTCGATATGCTGGCGCTCTTCAGGGCCTACATGGCCGTCGGCCTTGGCCGCGGCGATCATGGCGGCCAATATCGCGCGGCTTTCCTGCTCTATTCCCGGGCCCGGCAGGGCGGCCGGCCGCGCCGGAGTCCAATCGGAAGCCGGTGCGGCGGGCGTCACGCCGGCCGCGGCGGCCGCGCTGTTCTTCTGCCAGTCCTGGTAGGCCTTGAGGGCGATCGCGCCCAGGGCCGCGGCGCCGCCATAGGCCGCCACCTTTCCGCCCATCTTGCGGAACTTCTTGTTGCCCAACAGCAGGCCCAGGGCGCCGCCCGCCAATGCCCCGCCGCCGAACCCGCCCAGCGCCGAGCCGGCGCCACGGCTTCCGCCGCCCGGCTGCGAACCGGAGTCCTGGATGAGGCTTTGGCCGGATTGCAGGAGTTGTTGCAGCATCTGCTGAATCGACATGATGTGATCTTCCTTGAAGCAAAAATACAAGGATTCAGTTTACCGTAAGGAAAGGGTTCGGCGCATGCGCCGGCCGCTCAGCGAATGGCGATGCGGGAAGGCAAGGACCGGGAAGCGCAAGGATTCAGAGATTCGAGGATTCGAGCCCCAGCGGCTCAAGGACCTGATGGGGGGCTCAGGCCCAGGACTATGCCAATATGCTTCGCACGAATTGGCAGATCGCTTCGAATTCCCGCGCCGCGGCCGGGCTGCCGAAGCGCGCCCGCAGGAATCCGTGCAGCATGCCTTTGGCCTCGCGGAAGCACACGTTCCCGCCGGCCAGCGCCATCCGCGCCGCAAACTCGCGCCCGTCGTCGCGGATTGGGTCGATCTCGGCGCTGTGTATCCAGGCCGGGGGCAGGTTGCTATAGTCGGATGCACGCAGCGGCTGCGCATAAGGGTCGTTGGCGTAGCGCGCGCCGCTGGTATAGCTGTCCATGGTCTGGCGGACGCCCGCGGCGGTCAGCAGCGGAGCCTGGGCGTGTTCCACGTACGAGCCTTTGCTGTGGTCCCCGCCATGGCCCGGATAAATATGCACCTGGGCCGCAATGCTCGGCCCATTGCGATCCCGTGCCGCGAGGCATAGCGCGGCGGCCAGATTGCCGCCGGCGCTGTCGCCCAGCACAATGATGCGGGCGGGGTCCACCCCCATGGCGCCGCCGGCGAGCCACGACAGGACGGCGTAGCAATCGTTGAAGGCGCCAGGATAGGGATGCTCGGGCGCCAGCCGGTAATCGACGCTGAAGACCTGCGCGCCGGTTGCGTGCGCGAACCCCCAGGCGATGGCATCGGAATCGTCCAGGCTGCCCTTCATGAAACCCCCGCCGTGCATATAGATGACGGCAGCGGAAGAAGGCTGGTCGGGAAAGTGATAGCGCCTGACGGGGACTGCGCCGTCCGGCGCTGGCGCCATGATGTCCTCGGCATGCAGGTTTTCGGGCGCGGGCCGCCAAAGGGCGCGGGTGTACGACGCCCAGGCGGCGCGAATGTCCGCCACCGACATCCGCGCGGGCCAGTCGCCCCGGGCGTCCAGCAGAACCTTCATTTCGGGATGCATGTTGCCTGGAATCATGGCTGCGCCTCTGTCTCTGTATTTGCGCGGCAGGGAAAGCGGCCGATGGAGAACGGCGCGAGTATCGCGTCGTGCTCTGCGCCGTCCAACACTCCGGCGACGAGATGGCCGCTGACCGGCCCCATGGTCAAGCCCAGATGGCCATGGCCGAAGTTGAAGGCCAGCCCGCGGTGGCGGGGGCTCGGGCCCAGCACGGGCTTGGAATCCGGCAGGCAGGGGCGGTGGCCCATCCAGAAGCTTGCCTGCGACACATTGACGTCGGGAAACAGTTCGCGGCAATGATCGAGCAGCAAACGGGCACGCCTTTCGGTGGGCGGCCGGTTCAAGCCGCCGAACTCCACCGTGCCTGCGACCCGCAGGCCGGCGCGCATGGGCGTAGTGAAAATCTTCCGGTCGGCGGCCGTTACCACGCGCCGCAATTGAATGCCCGCGTCCGGCAGGGTGGCATGATAGCCGCGCTGGGATTCCAGGGGGACGCGATAGCCCAGCGGCTCGAGCAGGCGGGCCGACCATGCCCCCGCGCAAACGACGACATAAGGCGATTGGTAGCGGCCGCGGCTGCCTTCCACACCAGTCACCGACGCGCCGGATATACTGATCCGCGTCACCTCGTCGCGCAGGATTTGCGCGCCTCCGGCCGTCAAGGCCTGGGCTATAGCCTGCGTCTGGGCCAGCGGATCCACGATCATCCCCTGCTGCGGCAGGAAGCAGCCCACGGTATACAAAGGGCCCACCGCCGGCTCGAGCGCTTCGATGCCGGCGCGATCCACCCGCAACACCTCGACGCCCAGACGGCGGCGCTGGTTCCAGGAGAACTCGTCTTTCGCCAGCGCCTGGACGTCGCGATAGACATGGAGCTGGCCCGTGGCCCGCAGCAGTTCCGGCGCCCCCACCTCGTTCAGCAGCCGCCGATGGTGTTCCAGCGCCGGTTCGAGCAGAGGTTTCAATTGCGCTGCGATGTTCTCGGCGACCGGTCGCCTGGACGCGGCGACGAAGCGCAGCAGCCAGGGCGCGGCCGCCGCCCAGTAGGCGACAGGGACGGTCAAGGGGCCGCCGCGGTCGCAAAGCATGCGGGGCAGTTGGCGCAGCAGGCCCGGACTTGCCAGGGGCGCGACCGATCCGGGGCTGACCGCCCCGGCGTTGCCGGCCGAACAGCCCTGCCCCGGCTCGCCCTTGTCGATCACGCTGACCCGCCACCCCAGCCGCAGCAGGCGATAGGCCGTGGACAGGCCCGCGATGCCGGCCCCCACGACGATGGCGTGGCGGCCTTCCGCCGGGCTATTCGCGCTTGATGCCGGCACGCTTGACCACCTCCGTCCATTTCTTGATGTCTTCATCGATGAACCGGGTGAATTCCCGGGGCGAGCTCTGGCCGCAAAGGCTCAGACCGCGCGTGCGCAAGGCCGCGACCACGGATTCCGTGCCCATGACCTTGCGCATGGACTCATCCAGCTTCTTCAATACATCCGCCGGCGTGCCGGTAGGCGCAAGCAGGCCGACCCACGACCCTCCCACGAAGCCCGGCACGCCCGCCTCGTCCATGGTGGGGACGTCGGGCAAGGCCTTGGAGCGTTCCCGTCCGGCGAAGGCCAGGGCCTTCAGACGGCCGCTGCGCACATGTTCTTTGACGACCATTTCCGTGTCGAAGGTCATCTGCACCCGGCCGGCGATCACCTCGGATAGGGCCGGCGCGCTGCCCTTGAAGGGGACGTGGACGATATTCAAGCCGGTTTCGGCGTTGAACAGCTCCCCCACCAGATGGTTGGACGTGCCGTTGCCGAACGATGCGAAATTGAGCTCGCCGGGCTTGGACTGCGCCAGCTTGCGCAATTCGGCCACCGAATTCACGGGCAATTGGGCATTGACCACCAGGACTTGGGGAATCTCGCAAACCAGGGCGATGGGCTGCAGATCCTTGCGGGGATCGTAAGTGAGCTGCTGATCCACGGCGGGCGCGATGGCGATCTCGGGCGAAGCCGCAAAAAGCAGGGTATAGCCGTCCGGCGCGGCCTTGGCGACGGCGCTGGCGCCTATGGCCCCGCCGGCCCCGGGCCGATTGTCCACGACCACGGTGGCGCCCAATTCCTTGCCCAGGGGCTCAGCCAGGGTGCGCGCCACCAGATCGGTGGTGCCGCCGGCGGAGTAGCCGACGATCAGCTTGATGGGCTGCTTGGGCCAGTCCTGAGCCCACGCCGGACCGCCGGCAAGGGTTACCGCGCCAATGGCGGCGAACGCAAGGGATAAAAGCCGGTTTTTCATGTGTCGTCTCCTGGGCATGGAGGATGTGAGGAATGGGCGATAGGCAGTCAACAGAGAAAAATGTACCTCAGAGCGATTACTGTATATACAATGCAATTACTCGTCAATAAAATTTCAACACCATTCACCACCCACTCAGGAAGCTCTCCATGACGCAAGCACACTCCGACACCTCCTTGCACGACCGGCTGCTGATCATCGACGGCCTGATTTTTTTCAGCGACGGCGATCCCGCCCCCCTGCGCCAGGGGAATGTGGCGGCCGCCAACGTCACGACGCTCATGCCGCTGCTGGATCTGGAAGGGGCGATAGACGAAACCGCCCGCTGGCTCTCTTTGCTGGCGCGGCCCGATTCTCCGTGGATCCATGTCCGCAAGGCCGCCGACATCGAACGGGCGCACAAAGAAGGCCGCGTCGGCTTCATCATGGGCTGGCAGAACGCCCTGCCCTTCGGGGACTGCGTCGACCGCGTCCGCCTGTTCTACGAGCTGGGCTTGCGGGTGGTGCAATTGACCTACAACCAGGCCAACCTGATCGGCGACGGCTGTCTCGAAGACCGCAATGCCGGGCTGAGCAAGCTGGGGCGCCAGATCGTCGAAGCCATGAACCAAGTCGGCATGGCGATCGACTTGAGCCATACCGGGGAACAGACCTGTCTGGACACCGCGCGCATGTCCTCCCAGCCGGTGCTGCTCACCCATGCCAATGCCTATTCGGTGGCCGCCCGGCCGCGCAACAAGTCGGACGCCGTCCTGCGCGCCGTCGCCGAGAGCGGCGGCATCGTCGGCGTGAGCGTCCATGGCTTCATGAACTGGAAGGGCGACCCCAAGTCCCCGCCCACCCTGGACGGCTTCGTGGAACATGTACGCTACGTCGCCAACCTCGTCGGCTACGAACATATCGGCATGGGGAACGATTTCGCCTCCGTCAGCGACTCGTCCGTCACGGAGGCCATACTCGAAATGAGCAAAAGCAAGTTTGCGGGCGCCACCGGCGAATACATCGCCGCCTTCGGCAACAAGCTGGAGAGCCGCTACCCCGCGGAAACACCCTCGCCGCGCGAGATGGGGCGGATCACGCTGGCGCTGTCCAGGGCGGGCCTGAGCGAGTCCCAGATCGAAGGTATACTAGGCCGCAACTTCTTGCGCGCCTTCAGCCAGATCTGGCGTTGATCCATGTCCACAGATTTAGACCTTTCCCCGCGAGCCACCAGCGATCATCCCTTGTTCGTCGCGTCGCTGGAGAAAGGGATGTCCGTCCTGCAGGCGCTCGCCCAGGCCCAGCGCCCGCTGAACCTGGCCGACATCGCCCGCGCCGCCGGCATGGGGCGCAGCGGAGCCCAGCGCTTCGTCTTCACCTTGAAGGCGCTAGGCTATCTGGAACAGAATCCCGACAACAAACAATACGTGCTCTCGTCCAAGATGCTGGCGTTCGCGCATGCTTACGCCAGCACCGACGCCGTGCAGCGGCTTGCCGCGCCGGTCCTGGAATCCTTGCGCGAGGCCTGCGGCGAAACCGTCAACCTGACCCTGCTGAGCGGCAACGAGGTCGTCTATGTATTGCGCTACCCCAGCCGGCATGCGGTCAGCGTCAACCTGCAGATAGGCTCGCGCCTGGCGGCCTACTGCACCGCCCCCGGCCGGGCCCTGCTGGCCTGGCTGCCGCCCGAAACGGCCAAGGCCATCATCGACGCCAGCGATCGGCGCCAGCATACGCCCAACACGGAAACCAATCCCGAACGCCTGATGGTCAAGCTGGAACGCGTGCGCGAGCGCGGCTACAGCGTCAACGACCAGGAACGCTTCGTGGGCGACGTATCCATCGCCGCCGCGGTGCGCGACCGCAACGGCCGGCCCGTCGCCGCCATCAACATCGCCGTGCCATACCCCCGCTGGACCATCGCCTCCCTGGAGTCCGAATGGGCCGAGGCGCTGATGCAGGCAGCGGAAAACGTCTCACGGTCGCTGGGATTCATGCCGGCCGCCGTCGAACAGCAATAGAGGCGGCGCTTCCCTGGCTGGCGGCCAGGCGTCTGCGTCAGCATGCAAACCGGCGCCGCCGGACTTCCAATCTGTGTCTCGGCTCCGGCCTACTCGATCCCTGCCTCGGTCTCAGCCTCAGCTTCAGCCGGCATAGGCTTGTATGCCTTCTTCGGCGGCCAGCAGACTGAACCCGAGTTTTTCGGATAAAGTCTCCAGAGCCAACCCGGGCGCTAAATCCAGCACGACGGGCGTTTGCCCGCCGGAAAGATCGAATACGGCAAAATCCGTATACAGGCGCTTCACCACCGCGGCGCCCGTCAATGGCAAGGTGCAACGCTCCACCAGCCTGGGCCGCCCCTGGCGGTCGAAGAGATTCATCATGGCGAATACCTGGCGCGCACCGACAGCCAGATCCATGGCGCCCCCGGGCGACGGCAGCGCGGCCGGATCGCCGGTGGACCAGTTCGCCAGGTCGCCCGCGGCGGATACTTGAAAGGCGCCGAGCACGGTAATGTCCAGGTGCCCGCCGCGCACCAGGGCGAATGAATCGGCATGGTCGACAAAATGCCCGCCGCGAGCCAGGCTTACCGGCTTGCGCCCGGCGTTGATAAGGTCGAAATCCTGGATGGAGCCCGCTACCGTGGGGCCGGAGCCGACTATCCCATTCTCGGTATGGATGATGACTTCGTCGTCGGGGCGCAGGTAATTGCCCACCAGCTCGGGCATGCCTATGCCCAGATTGACCACTGCGCCGGCCGGGATGTCGCGCGCCACGCGGCGCGCCATGAGATCTCTGGATACGCCGGAATTATCCATCATGGCCGCGCCTCTTGTGTGTGAACGATTCTTTGCACGAAAGCCCCCGATGTGACGATGCATTCCGGGTCCAATGACCCCAGCGGCATGACCTCGGCGACTTCGACGATGGCGGTATGCGCGGCCATGCACATGACGGGGCCGAAGTTCCTGGCGGCCATGCGGTATTGCAGATTGCCCCAACGGTCCGCCCGGCGCGCCTTGACGAAAGAAAAATCCCCGCGCAGCGCTTTCTCGAAGACGTATCCCCTGCCGTCGATCTCCCGCGTTTCTTTGCCCTCGGACAGCAGTGTTCCATAACCCGTCGGCGTATAGAAGCCGCCCAGGCCGGAGCCTCCGGCCCGCAGGCGCTCGGCCAGCGTCCCCTGCGGCACGACCTCGAGCTCCACTTTCGAGGCCTGGTACAAGCCTTCGAAAATGTCCGACTCCCATGAGCGGGGAAAAGAGCAAATGACTTTGCGCACCCGCCCCGCCTCCAGCAGTCTTGCGACACCCTGGCGTGCGTTGCCCGCATTGTTATGGACGATGGTCAGGTCCTTGGCGCCGTGCTCGAGCAGAGCGCCTATCAGCGTTTCCGGCACGCCCGCGCCGCTGAACCCGCCCACCAGCAAGGTCGCGCCGTCGGGTATGTCGTTGACGGCCTCAAGCGCGCTTGCGCAAACTTTGTTCTTCACGTGTAAGCCCCACTATCCCTGCTTCATTCAAACACGCTCCAGCACCACGGCTATCCCTTGGCCGACGCCTATGCACATGGAGCACAGCGCATAGCGACCGCCGATGCGGTGCAACTGGTTTACCGCCGTCAGAGCCAGCCTTGCGCCCGAAGCGCCCAGGGGATGGCCCAGCGCTATGGCCCCGCCATTGGGATTCACGTGGGCGGCGTCGTCGGGCAAGCCCAGGGCCCGGGTCACGGCGAGCGCCTGGGCGGCAAAGGCCTCATTCAGCTCGATGACGTCCATTTGGTCCAAGCCGAGGCCTGTCAGCGCCAGCACCTTGCGTACAGCGGGCGCCGGGCCATACCCCATGATGCGCGGCTCCACGCCCGCCACCGCCATTCCGACCACGCGGGCGCGCGGCCGCAGGCCATGCCGGCCCGCCGCACGCTCTGAAGCCAGCAGCAATGCGCACGCTCCGTCATTGATGCCCGACGCGTTTCCCGCGGTCACGGTGCCGCCCTCGCGCACCACGGGCTTCAGCTTGGCCAATGCGGCCATATCCGTTTGCCGCGGATGTTCGTCTTGATTGACTATGGTTGCGCCGCCCTTTTTCCCCTGTATCGGGACATCCATGATCTCGGGCGCCAGCACGCCCTCGGCCATGGCTTTTGCGGCGCGCTGCTGGCTGCGCAAGGCGAAGGCGTCCTGGTCTCGCCTTGAAATGCCGAACTGTTCCGCGACGTTTTCCGCCGTCTCGGGCATGGAGTCTATGCCGAAGTTGCGTTGCATGACGGGATTGACAAAGCGCCAGCCCAATGTGGTGTCGAACATCTGCTGCTGGCGGGAAAACGGCGCATCCGCTTTGCCGACGACATAAGGCGAACGGGACATGCTTTCGACCCCGCCGGCTATCATCAACTGCACCTCGCCGCTTTTGATCGCCCGCGCCGCGGTGCCGACGGCATCCAGGCCCGAAGCGCACAGCCGGTTCAACGTCGAAGCCGGTACGCCCACGGGCAGGCCGGCCAGCAGCGCGGCCATGCGCGCCACGTTGCGATTGTCCTCGCCCGATTGGTTGGCGCAGCCGTAGGCGACATCATCGACGGCTTCCCAGTCCACGCCTTGATTGCGCGCCATCAATTCCCGAATCGGCAGGGCCGCAAGGTCGTCCGTACGAACCGAGGCCAGCGAGCCGCCATAGCGGCCGAACGGCGTCCGGATCGCATCGCAGATGTAAGCTTCCACCATGAAAATACTTCCTTTGATTTCGAACTAGCGGCTGGATAAGCCGCGCTAGATGATTTTCCGTTCGCGCAGCGCCGACAATTGCTCCGCGTCGATGCCCAGCATGGCCTTCAGCACTTCTTCCGTATGCTGCCCCACCATGGGCGGCGGCAAGTCATAGCTGGGCGGCGTTTCCGTCAATCTAAGAGGCGAGGCCGCCGCCCCTATGCGCGCCCCGTCCTGCCTCTGCTGCTCGATATGGAGCTTGCGATGCACGACTTGCGGGTTCTGGAATACCTGCTCGTAGTTGTTGATGGGGCCGCAAGGCACGGATTGCTGTTCCAGCAATTCGAGCCAGGTTTCGGAATCCCGCGTCCGCATGGTTTCCTTGAGTTCCGCTTCCAGCCGTTCCCGATTGACGATGCGGCCGGTCACTTTGCGGAAATCCTCTTCAGCGCCCAGGTCTTCGCGCCCGATGACCGAACAATAGCGCTGCCACTGCTCGTCGTTGCCGATAGCGATGATGATGTGGCCATTGCGCGTGGGATACACGCCGTACGGGACCAGGCTCATATGGGCGTTGCCCATGCGCGCCGGGACGTTGCCGCTCGCGAAATAACCGGTGATCTGGTTGCTGCCCAGCGCCACGATACAGTCGAGCAGGGACATGTCGATATACTGCCCTTTGCCCGATACATGCCTGTGGTTGACGGCGGCCAGAATGGCGATCGTGGCGTACATGCCGGTGATCACGTCCGCCAGCGCGATGCCCACTTTTTGCGGACCGCCTCCCGGCAGGTCGTCGCGCTCGCCGGTAATGCTCATCATCCCGCCCATGCCCTGGAAGACGAAGTCATATCCGGGACGATGCGCATAAGGGCCGTCCTGGCCGAAGCCCGTGATCGAACAATAAATGATGGCCGGATTCTCCTGGCGGATGGACTCATAGTCCAACCCATATTTCTTGAGATTCCCCACCTTGAAGTTTTCGATGAAGACATCGCTGGACCGGGCCATGCGCCGTATCATGTCCTGGCCTTCCGGCGTGGCGATATCCACCGTCACCGACTTCTTTCCCCGATTGGCGGCGGAATAATAGGAAGAGTCCGGCGCCTGGCTGCCGTCCTGGCCCGGCAGCCAGGGCGGCCCCCAGGCCCGAGTGTCGTCGCCCGTGCCCGGACGTTCGACCTTGATCACTTCAGCGCCCAGGTCGGCCAGATTCTGCGTGCACCACGGCCCCGCCAGGATGCGGGACAGGTCCAGCACCCGAATATTCGACAAGGCCTTTTCGCCGCCACATTGCCGCATGCCCGCAGCGATAGGATTGAGCACTTTATCCAGCATCTCTCTCTCGGTATATAGGTATGGCAGAGTCGTTCGTCTACTCGAGCTTGATATCCGCAGCCTCGATCACCGCTCCCCATTTGTCGATTTCGTCATTGACATACTTGGCGAACTCGGGCTGGGACATATGGCCCGGGGTAGCGCCCAATTCCGCAAATTTTTTCTTCAGATCCGGCGCAGCCAAGACCTGACTCACATCGCGCGAAATGGCCGCCACGATGTCGTCCGGCATGCCGGCGGGCCCATACAGGCCAAACATGGCGATTGCCTCGAAGCCCTTCACGCCCGCTTCCGCGATGGTGGGCACATCGGGAAGCTGAGGCACGCGCTCGGCGGATGTCACGCCCAGGGCGCGCAGGTCGCCCGACTTGATATGCGCGATCACGCCGGGCACCGAGTCGAACATCATCGGAATCTGGCCGGCAAGCAGATCGGTCAATGACGGCGCCGCGCCCCGATAGGGGATGTGGGTCAGCTTTATTCCAGCCATGTGAGCGAAGAGCTCGCCGGAAAGATGGTTCGCGCCGCCTATGCCTGCCGATCCGAAGTTCAACTCGCCGGGCTTCTTCTTGGCCAGATCGATAAGCTGCTGGACGGTCTTGGGCTCGAAGTTCTTGTTGACCACCAGAACGTTGGGCACGGACGCCACCATCGCCAGCGAAGTGAACGCCTTCTTGGTATCGTAGGGTATTGTTTTCTTCAGCAGCGTGGGATTGATGACGTGATGGGTGGCCGTCACCATCAGCGTATAGCCATCGGGCGCGCTGCGCGCCACATAGGCCGAGCCTATCGTACCGCTGGCGCCGCTTTTGTTTTCGATGACCACCGGCACGCCCCACTTGTTGCCTAGAGCATTGCCCAATTGTCGCGCCAATATATCGGTCGTACCGCCCGCAGGGAATGGCACGACTATCGTTACGGCGCGGTCGGGGTAACCAGCCGCCATCGTGGCGCCGCAGGCCAGTGTCATGGCCACGCCTGCAATAACTCGAATAACGGATTTCATTTCAGCCTCCTCGGGCAGTGAGATGGCCACCCCGCTTTTTGAAAGGGCAGCCGGTGTTCGCAACGCTTAGTGGGGGAACTCCACCATCGCTTCGCCTTCGGCGACAACGGCGTCCTGCTGGTTCTTGACCTGCACCGTCACAACCACCCAGTTGGCTTTTTCCGTGGGTTTGACCTTTTTTACCGTGCCGCTCGGCGTGATGGTGTCGCCCGGCTTGACCGGCGCCTTCCAGCGGGTTTCCAGGCGGCGATGTATGCCGCCCTGGGGCAGAGCCCAGTCCGTCATCATCTTCGTGATGAGGCTGAAGTTGGACATGCCGTGCATGATGATGCCGCCGAAATTCGTCTTGCCGAAATTCGACTTCATGTACTCATCATCCCAGTGCAGCGGGTTGTAATCGAGCGATGCTTCGCAGAATTCCCAAATGGTTTCGCGCGTCGGGCAGAAAGGAGTTCCCTCGATGCGCTGGCCTTCGGTGATATCGAACTTGTTTTCCATGACGCGAATCCTTACATCGGGCGGATCGTCCAGCCGCGGCCGGAGCAGATCACTTCATTGTTCTGGTTGAAAAATACGTTGTCGTGAACGGCGAAAAGGCGATCGCCCTTGATGAACTTGTCCAGCGCGCGGGCGTGCAAGGTAATGACATCGCCGGGGCGGGCGGGAATGTTGTAGCTCCAGGATTGGCCCGCGTTGATGGTGCCGGGGCTGCGCATCCAGTCGTCGTTCGGCGTGCACGAGAACATGAGCAGCACATGGATCGAGGGCGGCGCAATGATGCCGCCCCACTTCGTGGTCTTGGCGTAGTCCTCGTCCACATAGAGCGGATTCATATCGCCCGTGGCATGGCAGAGCTTGTAGATCGCTTCCTTGGTAAGCGTGTAAGGGATCGTTTTTCGCGGCTCGCCTGGGACGATGTCGTCCCAGATCTTCCGTGCGGCGTTGCCCGCCCAGAAATCGGTGTCGTACTTGTAATCCATGTAGTTCTCCGGATAAGTCCTCGGATTAAGGTCGCTTGGTATTATTGACCGCTAAGCGGATATTAATAACCGCCTTACGAACATTCTAGGCACGCAACGAAATGCTGTCAAGGAAATCGTTGAAGTTCGGCGGGGAAGGATTTTTCGAAATGAATGGGCTCTCCGGCTCTTCCATCAGGTAAAGGCGCCGGATTCATGGAGTGCAATCGTCCGCAGGCATAATGACGTTTTGGCGGGATCGGCGGCGGCCCGAAGCAGTGACGACCAGGCTGTGCCGGAAGAATGGCGGTCCGTCATAATGCGTCTTCATTTTCAAAATCATCAAAAAGGGAAAAACCATTCGTGGCCACACCTGAAAGCGAATCTTTTGTCCGCACGTTTGCACGCGGCCTGCGCGTGATCGAAGTCATGGGCCAGTCGACTGGACGACAGAACATCGCCCAAATCAGCGAGGCGGCAGGGCTGTCCCGCACCGTGGTGCGGCGTCTGCTGCTTACGCTGGTCGAGCTCGGGTTTGTGAAGACCGATGAAAAAGATTATTGGCTCACGCCTAAAGTGCTGAGGCTGGGGATGACGTATCTATTCTCCCTGCCATTCTGGAGGCAATCGCAATGGATACTCGAAGAACTGGGCACGAAGATCAAGCAGTCCTGCGCGATCGCGGTCCTGGACGGCAATGAGATCGTCTACATCCAGAGATTCCACACCAAGCGCATTCTTTCCATGAACCCTTCCATCGGCAGCCGGCTGCCGGCCTATCCGGTATCCATGGGCCGCATCCTGCTAGCCAACCTGCCCGAGCCGGCGTTGAAGGAATACCTGGCCGGTCTGGAATTCAAGAAACTCACCAGCCGCACGATTGCCGATCCCGAACAATTGCTCAAGGCCATCGAGCTCGTTCGAGAGGAAGGCTATGCCTGGGTCGACGGCGAACTCGACGACGCAATCTGCGGCCTGGCCGTCCCGGTCCGTGATCAGGAAGGCAATGTCATCGCCGCCATGAACGTCAGCTTACTGTCGGGGGAGTTCACCAAGGAGCAAGCAAAATCCGAATTCCTTTCCCCGCTCAAAGTCGCCGCTTCACAGTTAAGGGCTCGGGCCTAAGAGGCTCGCATTAAAACGTCCGGCCCCGTTTTCTTGTAGAATGTCGAGTTCGCCGGCTTAGCTCAGTTGGTAGAGCAGCGCACTTGTAATGCGAAGGTCNNGAAGGTCGGGGGTTCGACTCCTCTAGCCGGCACCAATAGAATCAAGCATCTACGCCAATCCTTCCGGGTTGGCGTTTTTGTTTTTCTAGCCCGTGTACCCTCTGTGTATCCATCGACCCTTAATCAGCGGTAGGTGGGTTCCGCCCACAATTCCCAGCCCGACAAAACAGCCAAAACGGTGGGACACAATCGCGTCCTCATACGCCGGCTGGATGAGCGCCGCCTGCGCCAACACCTCGACCCGCCCTATAAGACATTCCGTCCAGAAATGCCGCCAAGGCACATGCAAGGCTTCCAGTCATGTTTATCATGCCACCAGTCATGATGCGAGCACCATCGTCAGCCTAAAGCCATTTAGAGCCAGGCCAAAAACCTACAGCGCAAGCGGCGAATGAGCCGAAGAACCATGGGGTTAAAACCAAGGGCATAAAAAAATCCAAATTATGGAACTTTTATAAAATCTATATATAATATGCGAAGGGCTTACCAAGAAAAGATAATCGTAACTTCGTTATTAATTATGGGCTTCTTAACATAAATCATAATTTATAACGAACGACCGTTATTCCAATATATAGACTATTTATATTTTAACCATTTAAATGATACATACCCTGAGGGCGCTTGGCTATCGGGATTATCGGATTTTCCTGGCCGGCCAGGGCGCCGCCCTGATTGGTATCTGGTGTCAGCGTATTGCGCTCGTTTGGCTGGTATACAACACAACCGGTTCGCCATTGCTGCTTGGCTTCGTCGCCTTTGCTGGTGAGATCCCATTTTTGGTCATATCCCCTATGGGCGGAGTAATAGCCGATCGCCTGGATCAGCGCAAAGCGCTGATCGTTGTTGAGACTGTAGCGGCCATACAAGCTTTTATTCTTGCCTCCCTGGTCTGGACAGGCACAGCAACGATACCTCTCATCTTGCTTATAACGACTATATTGGGCACTTGCCAGGCTTTGGACATGCCGTTGCGGCATACCATGTTTCCAAAGATGATCAGCGATCCCCAAGATATGCCCAATGCCGTTGCGCTCATGGCCTTCATGAACAACGCGGGAAGGCTGATCGGGCCAATCATTGCGGGATTTCTCATCTCGGCCTTTGGCGAGCAATTATGCTTTGTTCTGAGCGGTATCGGCTACCTATTGGTCATCGCCGCTCTTTATAAAATTTCAATTCCATCCAGCAAAGTCGTGGAGATTGACAGCACTATCGCACAACAGCTGCGTTCCGGAGCCGCTTACGCGTGGTCACATTTGCCGATACGCGCCACCTTAGGCCTGCTTGCCATGATTGGATTTTGCTACTTGCCTTACCTGATTCTGGCACCAGTATTCGTTCGGGACGTGCTTCTGGAAGACGCACGTATCCTAGGATATCTCCTTAGCTCCGCGGGCATCGGCGCCTTACTTGGTCTGGCATGGATTGCCCGCCAGACCGAGATAAAAACGTTCCCACGCGCCATCTGCTTCAGCAGCGCGGCGGGCGCGATCGGCATGCTAATGTTCGCCCAATCCGGCAGCTTGCTACCGGCGAGTATCGCGATCACCATGGTCGGCATAGGCATCGTGGTCTCGGCCACCGCAATCAATATCTATCTGCAAATCATCGTTCACCCAGAAAAAAGGGGCCGTGTCTTAGGCTTATACACTACCGCCTTCTTCGGCATCGCTCCGCTGGGCAATTTCTTCGCAGGCGCCATTATGGAGTCCATTGGGGTAACTGCCACTATGCTGATTCTTGGTCTGGCCGGACTATTATGTACCACCGCTTTCGGAGTCACTTACAATCGGATCAATAAGGCGACCGCGCTTCTAGCAGCACAACCGGATGCGGGACAGATCAATTAGCGCCTGCTCACGGCTATCACCCCAAGCCAAAGGCATGCGTTCAGCACGACACTTCACAATAGGCACTTAGTCCATGGTCACTGACTCTCATACCATCAAAAACCGCACGGGCGCAAAACGCTCTTCGCATAAAAGCGCGGGCCTCAGCGAAGCCCTTCCAGGCACGCAAAGCATACAACGCGCCATATTGATCCTGAAAGAAATCAGCTCATGCGGCCAAAACGGCAGCCGCTTGGTCGACATCGCTAATGCCATGCAGCTTGAACGCCCGACCGTTCACCGCATCATGCGCGGCCTTATGTCGCAGGGGATGGTAGTACAAGATCCTAAAACGAAAAGCTATAGGCTTGGTCCCGTCATATATGAACTTGGACTAGCTGCAGCGCCCTATCACAACCTGCGCGAAATATGCCAACCCACCCTCCAAAACCTGGCCAACCGCACCGGCGACTCTGTATTCCTGATCGTGCGCAGCGGCATGGATGGCGTCTGCATTGACAGCCTCGAGGGCGATTTCATCATTAAAACCCGTACGCTCGACATCGGCGGACGCCGCCCCCTCGGAGCCGGTGCCGGCGGCTTGGCGTTACTGCTCCAGCTTAGCGACGATGAAATCGAGCAAGTCATTGCCATTAACGCTCCCCGCTTTCCCTTATTCGGCTCGTTGACCGAGGCACGCCTACGGAAAGCAATAGAGCTATCCCGAAAAGTCGGCTATGCCGTCAATGATGAAGACGTTCTACCCGGCGTAGCAGCTATCGGCGCCCCTATCCTCAACCCAAATGGCACCTGCTATGCGGCGGTAAGTATCGCAGGCATCACGTCGCGTCTGCAAGGGCCGCGACGTGATCAGATCGCCAAGCTATTGCTCAAGGAAACACGGGCATTATCACGCCTGCTCGCAGAGCAGCAACCCTATTAATGCAATCGATACCTACAGTTCAGGGTGCGTAACCGGCACGCCATAAGCGCCCCCCGCATAAAGCAATGGGGTGCGGTCACTATAGCCAAAATCGGTCACTTCGCCTACAAAAATAACGTGATCCCCTCCTTCATACTGGTGTACGCTCGCGCATTCGAACCAGGCAACACTTTCATCGAATATAGGCATGGAAGCCTTGCCGGAACGCCAATCCACACCCTCGAACCGGTCTTCAATAGGTGAAGCAAATCGGGCGGCAAGGTTCATTTGATCAGCGCAAAGCACGTTGATCGCGTAATGCTCGGATTTCAGGAAGACGGGCAAGCTACGGGAGTGTTTATTGAGGCTCCATAGAACCAAAGGCGGAGTCAAGGAGACCGAATTAAATGAGTTAGCGGTCAAGCCTATCGGTATGCCCTCGTTTGTCCTGGTGGTGATGATCGTGACGCCCGTGGCAAAACGACGTAGCGCATCACGAAACCGGCGGGATTCAAGTTCAGCGGTCAAGAGAATTCCTTCATTCATGATAGTAGCGAGCCATGCAGCATGGACACTGCCGTGGTTCACAGCCGATCGGTGATGTCGAAGTTCTGGCCCAAGTGATACTTCCCGATGGTGGCCGCCGTTTTGTCGACATTGGAGTGCAAAGTATGGATACGCAAATCACGCATCATGCGCTGAAACTTGCCTGTACCGGTCAACGCGTGCGACCCTGAAATCTGAGCAGCTTTATCCATGATTTCGATTACCGTGCGTGTTGCATGGTGTCGCGCTACGAGCGAAAACAACTCTGCCTGCTGAAGGTCTCCTTGGTTCCACAACCACGCTGATCGATAGATCAGCCAGCGTATCGAATCAATAAGAACGCGGATTTCTCCCAGCCTCAACTGAGTGAATTGTTCCGCCGCCGTTCCTCGCAAAGGGATATATTCAGTCAGGCAGTCGAACAAGCCTTCGCTAGCCCCCAGATATTGGGCGGCCAATGACAGATAATGGCGTGCCTGCCATCGATCATTCGGGTATATACCGGGCTGACCAATGATTAAGGAGTTAGACACCATACAATTATCCAGCACAATATCCGGGCTGACCGCAGAACGCATCCCAATGGGATCCCATGAATTTTGGATTACCTCATAGCCTTTGGCATCATGAGGCACCGCAACGCCAATATGCCCCTCCACCGGCTTTGCCCCCTTCAATGTGGCAAAGACAATCATGTATTCGGCAGCCCCTGCTAACGTGGCGTAGTTTTTCTTGCCATTGATAATGACCCCCTCAGGGAATTCCTGAGCGGTCGTGTTCAACATGTACACTCCGCGTGCCGTCCGCCCAGGCTCGCTACCGACCGCGCCGATCAGGGCACCGCGCTCCAGCACAGGGCCGAGTAGGGTCTTTCGCTGCTCCGCGGTAGCGACTTGATCAATCAAATGGGTGGCATGCAAATGAATATGCAAACAGTGCGCTGTGGAAAGATCCAGCCGCGCAGTCTGTTCGATTGCCAAGAGGTAAAGCAGCGGATCTTCACCCATTACACCGCTACCCAAGCCGCCATGCTCCCGCGAGATGGTCAATCCCAGAAGCCCGTGCTCGTGCATGTCACGCAAGTTATCCAGAGGTAGTGCTTTCAGCCGATCGGACTCCTCGGCCCTGCGGGCAAAATGCTCGCGCGCCAAGTATCCCACCAACTCGTAGAGATCCTGCTGCGTTTTACTGAAGTTGAAGTTCATGTGGTTTGTGTCTCCGCGAATCTTTTATGATGCTGCGCTGATTGCCCCGTCCCATCAGGCGATCAGCTGTGTTTCCCAATGGATGTAATCATGCATTGCCTTTACTCCACGCTTGTAGGGAGGAAGCAGTTCGTCATTCTGGTGTCCTATGCCCTCTTTTTCGATAGGCATGCCCGCAGCCGTCCACGCTTTACTTCCACCATCCAGCACCCAAACGTTCTCATAGCCCAGGTCCGCCATCGTGGCGGCGGCATAACATGCCTGCCTACCATCGGCGCTAACCAGCACGACGGTAGTCCGTAAGCAGGGCACCGCGTGATGGATGCGCTGCTCCAACCAAGCTCGGGGCAGCCACTGCGCGCCCGCGATATGCCCCTTCCGAAAGTTGGCGCTATGATCCACGTCAAGCAGTTGGATATCGGGCTCGTCGGCTAGCCACTGCGGCAGCTTCGACAAGGACACCATCCGGGCCGAGCGACGCACCTGCTCCCAACCCAAGGGGAGTGTTGTCTCGTTGCCGACATGCAGGCTTCCTCCTTCGGCTGTCCAACGGCCCAGGCCTCCGGCCAATACAGAGACGTCCTGACAACCCATGCGTATTAGCCAAGTGGCAGTCAGACTGGCCGGCGCTTCTCCTTCGCCTACCAGCACGATTGGCGCACCCCGCAATGCGATGAAGTCATCCATGCGCTGGACCGCCTGACCTCCCGGCAAAGCTAGGCTACCTCCAATATGCCCACGTAGGTATTCATCCACAGCACGTATGTCAAACACGTAGCGATTTTCCCCCTGCCGCGCCAGCAATTCTTGCAAAGCGCTAGGCGCTATGCGCTTGACGCCCGCTGCATCGGCAATTTCCCCGGCATTGCGCTCCGCATATGCGACACTTTCCATGGATGCCCGAGGCGCTTTCGCGGGTAGGAGCGCACCATGTTGAAGAGGCAAGCCGGCAAGATGCCAACCTATCGTGCCATTCTCGAGCGCTACAACGTTATCTATCCCCAACTCGCACAATGTTCGCGTCGCGATGATGCTGCGAGTACGCCCGGCACAATGGAGCACAACCAATTCATGCTTGCGAGCCAAGTCCTGAGCATGCCAGGCGATATCAAAACTGGGCAGCGAAATACCCCTGGGTATGCATGCTTCGGCATGCTCTCCTGGCGTACGCACATCGCAAATGGCGATATCCCTTCCTTTCTGGATCAGCTTATGCAATGCCAGGGCTTCGATCATGGGCACTGCGTGATTTCTATTCACCATTTCGCCGAATCGCTTGCTGGGCACGTTATTTCCCGTCGCCACAGGACCACCTGCGTCTTCCCAACCCTTCAGCCCTCCATCCAACACCCAGACGCTACCGTAGCCCATACCGGCCAAGGCCTTGGCCGCCGAGATTGAGCGGCCGCTTTTACCGTCGCAATACAAGACCAGCGTCGTCGAACAATCCGGGACCAGATGCGCGATCCGGAATTCGATGCGATTACGAGGCACGTTCGTCATGCCTGGAACATGGCCTTGATCGACCTCTACCGGGTCCCTGACATCGAGGAGCGCCATCGGCCTCTCTGAATCACATAGCTTCCGGAATGCTTCTGGATGGATTTTTTGCACGGTCATTGCATAATCTCTTGAAGTTGCGCACTGGCGCGTGCCTTGAGTTCGAGCTTGCGAATCTTTTGACTGCCCGTCATGGGCCAATCTGTGATGAATTCCACATAACGTGGCACCTTGTAGCTGGCGATATGCTCGCGACAATATGCCACCAATGCCTCGCTCGTCAGTTGTGCCGCCCGGTGAGGCTCAATGTAGGCATAGCCTACTTCGCCCAAGCGCCTGTCAGGCACGCCAACCACAACGGCCTCGCGCACGCCCGGATATGTCTTTAGGAACTGTTCGATCTCCTGTGTCGCCACATTGAATCCGCCTGGCTTGATCATCTCTTTGACCCGCCCTCGGTAAATTAGGTAGCCATCAGCATCGATTTCACCCAAATCACCGCTATGCAGCCAACCATCGGCGTCGAACACCTTTCGATCCTCGTCAGGCTGTTCGTAATACCCTTTCATCAGAACATAGCCTGCGATACAGATCTCACCCACTCGTCCACTTGGCAAAGTTTGATTCGAGTCCACTTCAGCGATCCGTATACGAACACCGTCAACGGGACGGCCATTGGTGCCCATTCTTTTTTCAAGAGGGTCATCACACGATGCCCGTGCAACTGCATTGGATGTCTCAGACATGCCGTACACGCTAATGAGCTCGGGCACCTTCATTTCCTGAGTTACAAACATGAAGGACGATTTCGACAAGGGAGCACCTGTGCCGGTGCGTAGCGACGAGAGGTCGTACTTGCCTCTTTCTGCGAACTGGCGAAGGTCCTCGACAATCGCATCGACAAAAAAACTGACGGTAATACCTTCTTTTTGCACAGTGGAGCAAAAAGAGGCTGCGTCGAAGCGGTCCAGGATAACCATGCGGGCCCCCGCCAAATGCATGGATAACGTATAGCTGGTGCCTGTCGCTGAGAACAAGGGCACACAAGACAAATACCGATCTTCGGACGTCAAGCGCATGCGCTTGATTGTTTGAAAGTTATTCTGAAGCAAAGGACCATGGCAGACCTGCGCCCCCTTCGGGAAGGACGTGGTGCCAGAGGTATAAAGAATCTGGGCCACGTCATCAGGCTGCACAGCGGATATCCGCGCCTGAAGCACGTCATCCGCCTGACCATTCGCTAACAAGCTCCGCCCCTGCGCTTCGAGTGCATAAAAATCCCGCATGCCGGCGGGCGTAGGAGAATCAGACAAGCATACGACACGCTGCAGGCCAGGCAGCGCGGCGCTGGCCCAACCGTTTAGGCGAGAGCCCCCCATGGCCGGTTCCAGCCCCATAAGCAGATCGATATAACTCGTTCCTCGTGCGCCGTCCTGCATGATCAGGGTCGCCGTATCGGATTGCTTCAGAACGTAGGCGAGATCATGGGACCGAAAGCGTGTGTTGATCGGGACCAAGACGGCGCCGACCATTGGGACAGCCCATCGAGCAATCAGCCATTCCGGCCTGTCGGCCATCCATAGTGCAACTTTCTCTTGCGGCTGGACGCCGATTTCAACTAGCCCCCTGGCAAACGCAAGAACCCGTTCCGCCAGTTCGCTGAACGAAAGACGGATATCGCCGTGAACGACGGCCGGGCGCGCACCATATGTTTCGGCTCCCCACAATAATGCTTCCGCGAAGGTACGATTGCGCCAGTCCATATCAGCCTCACAAGAATTCAGATATGCCAAGTAACCGTTGCGTCACCCACGGCAACTTTCTTTTCGCCAACCCTAGCCGTCAATTGGCAGTTTGCTTGGATCTCGTTTGCGGTGTCTTTTCTTTCTAATACCGTACCGCTGACCGACACCACATCGCCGGGCCGAACCGGCGCGGTGAACCTGGCAGCAATATGGCTTACAGTGGCATCCTCGCCGGCCCATCCCGTCAAGGCCCTTCCCATGAAGGCCATGGTCAACATACCGTGGGCGATCACCCCACCAAGGCCGGCCTCCTCGGCGTATGGCGCATCGTAGTGAATACGGTTGTAGTCGCCGGACGCTCCCGCATAACGGACTAGTTGAGTGGTAGTAACCGGGTCCACATCCAACGAAAACGTATCTCCGGCGGCGACTTCTCGGCCATTCATGCTCATGCCAGGCTCCTTTGCTCGACCTGCTCGAGTGAGCGGTAGACCGTGCTGCGGCCAGCCACGAATACGAGCGCGCCGGTTTCGTCGTGACCTCGCAATTCGTTTTGCAAGAGTTGCATACGCCCTCGCGCGCCAACCTTGTCTTCCACGCCTACGAAGCGAAGACGACAAGTCAACCGCATCCCGGCCGTGATCGGCTTGAGATAATCGAATGACATTTGACCGGCGACGATGCGGCGGCGATCAAGGTTGCGCATCCACGCGAGCTCAACAGGCGGCCTGAAGCAAGTCGGATAGGTGGGAGGCGCCAGCAAGCTGGCATACCCTTTGCTCCGGGCATAAGCTTCATCGCGGTATAAAGGGCTGGCATCACCAATGGCCTCGGCGAACTTGCGGATCTCACTTTTTTCGATTTCGACTTCGAAGGGCTCTGATTGTGTGCCCACTAACGAAAGATCAATCTCTGACATACTGTCCTCGTCCATTACGATCAAGCAAGGCGTTCAAGAATGGTGGCGGTACCCAGGCCGCCGCCACAACACATGGATACCAAGCCATAGCGCCCTTCACGACGCTCGAGCTCATTCACGATGGTGGTGATCAGGCGCGCGCCGGAAGCTCCCAATGGATGCCCAAGAGCAATCGCACCGCCGTTCACATTGACCTTGTCCATATCGGGCTTCAGCTCAGCCACCCAGGCAGCCAGTACCGAGGCAAATGCCTCATTGATTTCGAAGAGGTCTATGTCCGACATCGACAAGCCGCTGCGCTCGAGTATCGTTTTGGTCGCAGGGATGGGCCCTGTCAGCATGATTTCCGGGTCAACGCCAACAACACATTGATTCTTCAGCCGGGCGCGCGGCCGAAGGCCATATTCACGCGCCTTAGCCGCCGTCATGAGCAAGACGGCGGATGCACCATCCGACACTTGACTTGCGTTCCCGGCCGTAACCCGCCCATTTTCTTGAAAGGCGGTCTTGAGCATGCTGAGTTTTTCCAACGAAGTATCGCTGCGCACTCCCTCGTCACGAAACAATTCTTTCCCATCGTCACCGGTCAACGTGACGACCTCATTTTTAAAGCGCCCTTCGTTCCATGCTTGTGCGGCAAGCATATGGCTACGCATTGCAATTTCGTCCAATAGTGCCCGATCGAATCCCCATCGGGCTGCGATACGCTCGGCAGCAATACCCATAGACGGCATGGAAAACTGCTCGATCAAGCGCTCGGGATAGCGGCGTCCATAATGCGTGTTGTCATTGCCGCCGGCTGTTTTGGACATAAGTTCGACACCACCGGCAATCACCACTTCGCATACGCCACTGCGTATCAAATTGTCGGCGATATGCACCGCCTGCTGTGATGAGCCGCATGCCCTGTTGACGGTCATGCCGGGCACCGTTACCGGAAAACCCGCCATCAGCAATCCCGTTCGAGCGACGTTGCCGGCTTGCTCGCCGACCTGCGTGGCGCAACCCGCCACCACGTCATCGACATCGGCCATAGGCACACCGCTGCGCTCTATGATGACCCCTAGCACCTTTGCCATGAGTTCTGCGGCATGCCAGTCCTTCAACGCACCATGGCGCTTGCCGAAAGGCGTGCGCACGGCCTCAACAATGACAGGCTCGTGGTCGGCTATGTGCTGTGAGCTCATGCTTTTTCCTTGCGCTTCCACTGATTGTTTCTGCGGCCCAACACATGGCCTGCGATCATGTTCTTATGAACCTGCATCGTGCCGCCATAGATGGATCCACCGCGCACCTCCCGGTAACGCCCTTCAACAGGGTATTCAGTCATGTAGCCGTACCCGCCAAGAAGTTGTATGGCATCGTCGCAGATCTCCTTGGTCGCCTGAGCCACGTAGACTTTCGCCACAGAAGTTTCCAGGGGGGACGGCAATCCTGCGGCGGTGTTGGCTGCGGCGCGCCAAGTCAGCAATTGCGCGGCTTCCAGCTTGACTTTCATATCGGCGACCATCCATTGCAGACCCTGGAAGTCCGCCAACGCTTGGCCGAATTGTTGTCGTTCCTTGATGTACTGAAGCGCATACTCAAAAGATGCTTGCGCCGATCCAAGCATCCGCGAGATGCTGCCCAGACGCTCGCTGTTGTATACGCTGATCAACTTCCCAAACGCATCTCCGTCTATCAGGACGTTCTCGCGCGGAATTCGGCAATCTGACATGAATAATTCATACTGCCTTTCACCCGCCATGTTGACCATTCCGGCCGAAATCGTTAGGCCCGGAGCGTCGTGCGGAAGAATCACCGCACCGATATCCGACGCTTTACCGGTGGTTCCGAAGCGGCAGTAAAGCAAGGTCGCATGGTTGTCACGAGCCGCGGTAATGAATGTTTTTTGCCCATTAATGACGACTTCGTCGCCTTCGATACGCGCGCGAGTCTTCATGGCCGTTGCGGCAGAGCCCGCCTCAGGCTCGGTAATGCCAATGCTAAGGCCCAACTCGCCGCGTACTACGCCGCCCACGTACTTTTCTTTCTGCGCGGCGCTACCGAGCTCGAGCACCGCACCCACCGCGCCAGTAGACGTGCGATGGGACAGACCGCATAGTGTGGAATCAACTTTCTGTATGGTTTGCAACAAAAGCAGTGTGTCGAGCAGCGGCAACCCCATACCACCGTACTCTGTAGGCATGTTCAAGCCGAGCAAACCATTCTCCGCCATGGTTTTGCGCAATTTGTTCAACGCTTCGGGCGTATCCGCCCGGCGAGTTTCCTTCGCAAGAGGAAGCAGTTGGTTGCACAACTTTTCGGTCGCATCCATGAGCTCGCGTTGTGCCGGCGATATTTGAAAATCCATATAACCCACCTTAACGTTGCAGGGTGGAGTCAAATACTTCATCAAGGCACGCTGCCCCAACAATCTGGGACGTCCGATCGTGCCCCACATGCAGATAGTGTGTTTGCAGATCTCGCAACATCCGACCCAAAGGATATTCGTCGAACAAAGCCGTAGAGCCCGCGAGTTGGATGAGTGTCGTGGACAGATTGGACGCTACGTGCGCGCAGATGGCCTTGGCCTTCATGGAAGCAAGCTCCGCCTGCAATACATCCCCACGGCGCCATGTGGCGATCGCATTCTCAAATGCGACCTGCGCGCCATAAAGCTGAATCTGCATTTCACCCACACGCAACTGCACGAAGGGATCTTTGCCTCGGCCACGCTCTTTCAAGCTATTCAATACCCACTCGTAAGCGCCTTCGATTGTGCCAAGGTAGTTGGCGGCAAAACCAAGATGGAAGCGTCCTTGCCAGCGCCCCTTGGGATAAGTGCCTGGCTCGCCAAGTACATGCGTATTTGGGATAAAGACATTGTTCATATAGATTTCGGGGCTGGGGCAGACCCGCATACCCGTCGGCCGATACCAGTCATGATTTATCGACAAACCTTCCATTCCAGGCTCGACAATGACCATTAGGTGGCTGTTCATGTAGTCGGTCTCACCCTCCACGGTCGCAAAAACGATCGCCAATCCGTCTTCATAGCCGTTAGTCGCGTAGTTCTTGTTGCCGTTGACGATATAGCCGCCGTCTGTTTTCTTTGCGGTCGTCTTGAGCACGTACATATGTTTACGGCCGGCCTCGCTGCCGACAAACGAACAAAGCTTCATTTCCTTAGTCATCGGTGCCAAGAAGCGTTCCCGCTGCTCATCCGTGCCGATCTCATCAATGGCCCAAGCAACGTGGTTTTGCACTTGCACGCAATGCGCCGTCCCTGGCGAGCCGTGCGCGACGGTGCGAATGGTTTGAAGGAACGTTGCCGGATCATCCGACATGACGTTACTGCCAAGCCCGCCATGTTCGCGCCTTACGGTCGCAGTCAGCAGGCCTCTGTCCCAGAGCTCTTTTAGGTTCTCCATAGGCATGGAAACCGAATCGTGCAGCGCTGCCTCGCGCTCACGAAATTTAGTTATAGCCAGATGCTTGACCTCCTGGAGCAGTGAAGACTGGAGCACGGCATGCGCATCGAAATTCATGTTGTCACCTCGGTATTGGAATTGGGCGAAGAAGAAGACTCGGCCGAACTTTGATCTCGAGCCAAGCGTTGTTTTGTGTAAGATTGCAGAAATCCTTCGGCAAAATGGCAGGCGGCCTGATGGCCGCTCGCTAGTTGGCGAAGTACGGGCTTTTCAAGTGTGCAGCGATGCTCCGCCCTGGGGCAGCGCGGATGAAACGGACAACCGCTGGGCGGATTTATTGGGGATGGAATTTCGCCCGTAATGACGACTTTCCCGTTGTCGTCGCTGCCACGACTGTCTACCGATGAAATCAAGGCTTGCGTATAAGGATGAAGCGGACGCCTGACGATGTCGTCGGCATCTGCGATCTCCATGAGCTCACCCAAATACAATACCCCCACACGCTGACTCATGTAGGCCACCACAGCTAGGTCGTGCGATATCAGCAAGTACGTTAGGCCAATACGTTGCTGCAGCTCTTTCAATAAATTCAGCACCTGTGCCTGAATAGATACATCAAGCGCGGAAACGGGCTCGTCCAAAATCAGACATTTCGGATTGAGGCCCAGAGCGCGGGCTATGGAAATACGCTGCCGTTGGCCTCCCGAAAATTCGTTTGGATACCTTTCAGCAGCGTCTGAAGGCAGGCCGACCAGATCCAGCAGTTCGCGAACCCGTGCCTGACGTTCGTGCCGAGACAGCGATAAATGAATCCGCAGCGGCTCATCGATAATCTGCCCAACACGCATGCGCGGATTCAATGAGCTATACGGATCTTGAAGGACGGGCTGCAGTTCACGGTAGGCCTGCAGCCGTGCAGCGCCATCCAGCTTGGTCAGATCGCGGCCTCCCACCTCTATGGCGCCTGATGTCGGCGCCTCGGCCAGCATTAGCATTTTCGCGATCGTGGTCTTGCCGGAGCCCGACTCTCCTACCAAGCCGAACGTTGTACCCGCTTCGACCTCGAAACTCACGCCCGCGATGGCCTGTAGCGGCAATGGGCGACCAAACATGCCGCTACGTACCTGATACACTTTGCGTAAATTTCTGACCTTGATGTGCTGCGTCGTACCCTTGGCCATTTTCAATCTTTCCCTTGCCGACGCAACTTTGGCCGACCGTTTGATATTAATGACATCCGACAAGGCGCTCCTCCGTTAGCCAGCATGCAACGCGACGCTCTCCTTCATTCCACTCGAACCAATCCGGATATTGCGCACGGCACTGATCAGTGGCCATGGAGCAACGCGGTGCATAGCGGCAGCCCGGCGGCAAATTGCTAAGAGAGGGCTGTTGGCCAGGTATGGCTACAAGTCGTTCTGAATAGGCCGACAGCGATGGCACTGCATTGAGCAGCCCCTCGGTGTAAGGATGGACTGGGTTCTCGAATACTTCGCGTACCGGCCCTGATTCAACGACCCGCCCGCCGTACATAATTGCCACATCATCACAGAACTGTGCTGCTAGATGCAGGTCATGCGTCACAAAGACAATAGCCATGCTCTGCTCTTGCTGCAGCTCACGAAGTAGCTTGAGTATCTGCAACTGAACGGTGACATCCAACGCTGTCGTCGGCTCGTCACAGATCAGCAGGTCTGGAGACAGCGCGACGTTGATTGCGATGGATACCCGCTGGCGCATACCCCCGCTAAATTGAAATGGATAACTGTCCAGACGCGACTCCGCCGCTGGAATCTTTACCTTTTCGAGCACCTCTACCGATTTGCGCCTGAGCTCAGCTTTGTTAGTCACGCCTTGGTGGTATTTGAATACCTCGCCCACCTGCTCCCCGATTGTCAATAGAGGATTCAGTGAGGTCATGGCATCTTGCAGGATCATGCCGATTTCATTACCTCGGACTTTTTCGAGCTCGGCTTTAGACATGCGCGCCAAATCGCGGCCTTTGAACAGGACCTGCCCTTCCACCAGGCGCCCGTTGGGCGGAAGCAAGCCAAGCATGGACAAGCATGTAAGACTTTTTCCCGATCCCGATTCACCCACCAAGGCCAAAGCTCGCCCCGCCTTGACCGAAAGACTTACATTATCAACCGCTGTAATGACCCCACTGCCCGCCCGAGAATGGGTACGAAGCATTGTGGTCATATTCCTGGCTTCCAGAATTGGACTCATTTTGATCACCATGCCCTGGACATCGTTGGGTTGAACCAGTCACGCAATGCATCACCAAGCAGGTTGGCTGACAACACAGCCGCCATGAGAGCCAATCCCGGAAACGCACATATCCACCATGCTGTTTCAAGGTATCCACGGCCGTCTGCGATCATGGAGCCCCATGAGGCGGTCGGTGGCTGCACGCCTAATCCGAGAAAGCTAAGCGATGCTTCGAGAATGATGACGATTCCGATATCCAGGGTAGCCAGCACAATAAACGTACTGATTACATTTGGACTGATATGCGCCATGATGATGCGGAAACGGGAAGCACCGGCCAGTCTTGCTAGCAAGACAAAATCACGCTGCTTGAGAGACAACGCCTCACTTCTTGTAACCCGGGCGAACCGCGCCCAATGCGCAAGGCTTAGGATAATGATCAGGTTGAAAGTGGAAAACCCGATTGCCCCAACCAGCACCAGTGCCAGGATAACCGCCGGCAGCGCGAGCTGAATATCTACCAATCGCATTGCGACACTGTCAATCGCACCACCCAAGAAGCCTGCGGCAATGCCGAAAAGGCTACCGAATATTCCTGCCAACGCCACTGCGCTGAAGGCAATGAACAGGGAGACCTGCGCCCCCCAGATCACGCGGGATAACAAGTCGCGGCCTAGTTGGTCGGTGCCGAACCAATGCTCCGCTGACGGCCCTTGCAGCGCCTTCGCCAACGAAATCGCGTTCGGATCGTAGGGAGCGACCCATTGGGGGAATACCGCCGCGATGACGAGAAGCAAAGCCAATATGGCTGCCACACCGAGCTGAATCCGGCCCAAGTACCTGCCATGTGAGCCGGGAGGAACGATTGTCACGCGAGGCTCGGCGGGAACCTGTCGCAACTTAGGTGGATTCGCTTTTCTCACGGCCGATACATTCACATCATGCATAACGTATCCTTGGATCAATTGCTGCATACAAGATGTCCGCGGCCAGATTTATTGTTGTGAAGACCAGCGCGCCCACCGTAACCGCCGCCTGCACGACGGTATAGTCAAGATTGGAGATCGAGTCGATCATGAGTCGCCCGACGCCTGGCCAAGCGAACACGAATTCGACAGACACGGCGCCCCCCATCAGTATGCCGAACTGCAGTGCAATGAACGTAATTACGGGCAGCAAGGCATTTTTCAGAGCGTGTCGATATACGATTACCCGCTGCGGGACACCCTTGATGCGTGCAAGCTTGATATATTCCGACTCAAGGACCTCTGTCATTGAAGAGCGGGTCAGCCGCATGATTCCGGCTGACGAATACCAGCCGAGTGCCACCATAGGCAGAAGAAGGTTATCGATACTCCCATAGCCACCCGTGGGCAGCCAGCCGAGCTGAATTGAAAAAAGGCGTATGAATAGCAGGCTGAAGAGGAATGGAGGCGCAGCCTGCCCGAGCACGGCAAATATTTTTGCAATCTGGTCGATAGGTCCTTCACGGTGAACTGCCGACAAGACGCCCAGCGGCAGGCCAATGGCTACTGCAAAAACCAGCGCCGCCGTCGTAAGCAAGAGCGTTGGCCCGAACGCTTCGATAACGACGGATAGCGCCGGCTGCGAGAAGCGATACGATATGCCCAGGTCGCCCATCAGCAAATCACGCAAATAGGTGCCGTACTGAACGATCAGCGAACGATCCAAGCCCATTTGTTCGCGTAGAAGCTGCCTGTCCGCCTCAGTGGCTTCAGGTGGCAACATCAAATGCGTCGGGTCGCCAATCTGACGGATTACAATAAAAATGATGAGGGTGACTAGAAGCACCGTAATGCCCGACTGGCCAAACCTCCGGAGTATGTAGCGAATCATGTGCAGTTCACCTCACTCTCGAGTTTGCTTGCAGCACGCGCCTTGAGCTCTAGTTTGCGAATCTTCTGACTACCCGTAAGCGGCCACGCACTAGTGAATTCCACATATCGAGGAACCTTGTAGCTAGCAATATGCTCGCGGCAATATGACTGCAGTTGCTCTGCCGATACCTCGGCACCCGGATGAACCTCGATATATGCGTAGCCAACCTCGCCGAGGCGGCGATCCGGTACGCCCACGACGACGGCTTGCCGTACACCTGGATAGGTTTTAAGAAACTGCTCGATCTCTTGCGTCGCGACATTGAAGCCGCCCGGCTTGATCATCTCTTTGACGCGGCCTCGATAGATTAAGTATCCATCTGGATCAAGTTCGCCCAAGTCGCCGCTGTGCAGCCAGCCCTGCTCATCGAAAACCTTGCGATCTTCGTCAGGCCGCTTGTAGTAACCTTTCATCAACACATAGCCGGATATGCAAATCTCGCCTATTTGGCCATTGGGCAAGGGCTCGTTGGTTTCTACATCGGTTATCCGTATTCTGACGCCGTCTACTGGGCGTCCGTTGGTATTCGCGCGCTTTTCCAGCGGATCATCGCACCGCGTCCGAACAACAGCGTTGGACGTTTCGGACATGCCATACGCGCTTACCAACTGAGGCACTCCCATAGTCTGCGTAACCCAGTGGAAGGATTCGGTCGGGAGAGGCGCGCCCGTACCCGTGCGCAAGCTGGACAAGTCATAGCGTTCGAGGTCGCTGAATGACTTCAGGTCCTGCACAATGGTATCAACAAAGAAGCTGACGGTTATCCGTTCTCGCTCAACCATTTCGCAGAATAGCCGCGGCTCGAACTGGTCCACAATGACCATCGTCGCCCCCGATAGCCACATAGCCAAGGTGTAGAAAGTTCCTGTTGCCGTGAACAGGGGAACACATGATAGATATCGGTCGTCGGTGGTCAGCTTCAGACAGTCGACGGCATAAAAATTATTTTGCAGCAGCGGGCCATGGCAAACCATCGCCCCTTTTGGAAAGGATGTCGTTCCGGAAGTGTAGAGAATCTGCGCAATTTTCTGCCCGCTTAGGCCAGCAATACGGGCTTTAAGCTCAGTATCAGGCTTCCCGCCGGTAGCGGCCAATTGCGCCGCACCCAGCGCCTCCACCTCTTTGAAGCCGGCCATGCTGGCGGGCAAGCTTCCGGCTTGTGCAGTAGCCAAGCCGATCACTCGGCTCAATGCAGGCAACTTCTCTGATGACCAAGCGCCAGAAGGCTGGTCCTTATAACCTGGATCAAGTTGACCAAGAATGTCGAGGTAACTGGTGCCGCGGGCGGCGTCCTGAACGATGAGCGTACTACTATCGGATTGCGCTAACACATACTGCACATCAGTAGTGCGAAAACGGGTATTGACAGGCACCAAGATGGCGCCAATGATAGGTACTGCCCAGCGTGCAACCAACCATTCTGGACGATCGCTCATCCATAAAGCGACTTTATCGTCTGGTTCCACGCCGAGTAGCATCAAGCCTCGGGCGAATGCATATACACGCTCTGCCAACTGACTGAACGTGATACGCTCCTGACCATATACAACAGCTTCGTTGTTGCCGTACTGCTCCGCGCCCCAAGCCAATGCGTCTGCAAAAGACGCATCAAGCCATTGTGATGCCCGAACGCCATTGATACTATTACCCATGCTAGCTGGAGTACTGTCCATTTTTACTTACTTCCAGCTCACATTTCTCAAGTTGTAATATCCACTGCCATACTGAGGCGCCCAGTTAAGCCCGGCATCTTGCGCATAGGTGTAGTAGAGTTCGCTTATCAACACCGCGTGGCCGTCGTTATGCAGCAACCGACCGATTTTGCGGAATAGCTCGTCGCGCTTGGCAGGATCTGTCTCTGAGCCACCCTCGGCTACCAGCTTTTCGACCTCGGGGTTGAAGTAATCCGACCAAGTACCGTCCTTTGTTGCGGCACCGCTGATGGGATGAATGGGATCGTAGATGGCATTGGAAAACTGCATGATGGTCATGGGTCCGCCTTTGTGCGTGTTATTCAGGCGGCTCCATGCCGTATAGTCCATGACCTTGACTGCAGCCTGTACGCCGGCCATCGACCAGTACGCCGAAATTGCTTCGCATAGTTCTTTAGGCTGGTCACTTGGGCATAGCAGTTCGGTCTTGAAGCCCTTGGGGTAACCGGCTTCGGCCAGCAACTTCTTGGCTTTTTCGAGGTTGTAGCCATAAGGCTTCAGATCGGGATCAACGCCATAGGGGTAGACAGACGATATGTAGGAAGCCATGGGTTTGCCGACTCCGTGCAGCACGCCTTTGATGATGGCATCGACATCTAATGCATAGTTCAGGGCAAGCCGGACGCCTTTCTTTGCCAGCGGTGAATCAGGCACGTTGGAATACAGCCGCACCGCCAGCGGGCTACCTATGGGAACGGAGGTAACTTTCAAGCCTTTTGTTTCTTTCAGGCGAGCAACATCGGCACCTGGTACATAATCAACAATGTCTGCCTCGCCCGTAAGAATGGCGTTGACACGGCTAGCGGGCTCGGGAATTACTTTGAATATCAGGCGCTTGATGCCCGGCTTGGAACCCCAATAACCATCAAAACGTTCGAGTTCGACCGATTGTCCAATTTTCTGGCCGGCAAACTTGTAAGGCCCAGAACCGATGGGAGCTCGAGCGAAATCTTCAGGCGTTGGCAGGGATTCGGTGTAGGCTTTTGGCACCAACAGCAAGTATCCGGCGATCTTGTTCAAGAAGGCGCCATCCGGGTGCTTCAAGTGAAAAGTTGCCTTGCGATCACCGTCGACTTCCACACGATCGACCAAGTTCGCAAAATATGGGCGTCGGGTACTCTTAACGGCAGGATTCAGAATGCGCTCGAGCGAGTATTTGACATCGTTTGCCGTCAGCAGCGTCCCGTCATGAAACCGGACGTCATCACGCAATGTAAAGGTGTAGGCAAGGCCATCATCTGAAATCTTGACTCCGGTGGCTACCCATGGCTGGACCTTTCCCTCGGCATCGAAGGCAAACAAGGTATCGTATATTTGCCAACCATAGCGTTGCGAATCACCCGTAGCCGCCACTTGGCCATCAAGATTGCCAATGGCCTTGCCTATACCGAAGACAACGGTTTCCTTATCGACGGCGGGCTGGCCATTGATAGCCAGCGAGGACGAGCTCCAGAAAGCAGCCGCAAGTATGGCGGCCAGCGCGGCGGCGCGAGCGGGAACGGATTTAATAGAAAATAAATTCATAGTTTCACCTGGAAGAAGATCAGTATTGTTTGAAGTACAGGCGCAGCCTACCGCAGGGTTTCAGGGCCACCTTTCACATAGATGATCTGACCCGACACAAAAGCAGCATCATCGCTGCATAAGAAAGCGATGACATTGGCAATGTCACGCGGCACGCCCACTCGACCCAGGGGTATGTTCTTAGCACGCATCAATTTGTATTCTTCCGGGTCGATTCCCCGACGCTCGGCTGTTTTACGTGTCATCTCCGTGTCGACAAATCCGGGCGCCACCGCGTTGACATTGATATTGAATGGGCCGAGCTCAATGGCCGCTGTACGGGTAAATGCCTGCAAACCTGCCTTCGCGGATGAATAGTTGGCTTGCCCCCGATTACCTAGCGCCGAGGTGGAGGATAGATTGACGATCTTGCCCGAGCGTTTCTCCACCATGTGCTTTTGGGCGGCTCGAGTGCAGAGGAAGGTTCCGCGCAAATGCACGCCCATGACGATATCCCAATCATCGGTCGACATCTTGAATAGCAAATTGTCGCGTGTGACACCTGCGTTATTGACGAGGATATCCAGGCCACCGAGTCCTTCCACCACCTGCAGAAACATGGCCTCGACCTGCTTTTCATCGGTAACGTCGCACCCGATTCCTAGCGCCTGGACGCCAAACCTTTGAGTTAGTGCGCCGGCGGCCCGTACCGCTGCATCGGCATCCATATCGCATAAAGCAACATTCGCACCCTCTTCAGCGAATTTTTCAGCGCTTGCATAACCAATGCCCCTGGCAGCGCCAGTGACCAATGCAACCTTCCCTTCAAAACGCCTCATCAGGCCTGTCTCCTTGGTTTGAGTCCGGGGTAGCACAACACGTCCCCATAGCTATGGATTCGGATCACGTCGGCGAGCAATGCTTAGCACTCATCGTTTCAAACCAGTTTATAGAGCTATTACTTCGGTGTCAATATATGGACTAGATATTAATTTATTAGTGTTTTTACTTACATGCATATGATGATAAACAGTTTTATCTATTTATATATTTCCAAGCAAAATATTGGATTTTTACGTTGTTTTTGGGGAATTTAGGTGTATTTTGCGGAAGATATCTCTTTAATAGCTAATTATTGCCCTAAAAAAGCATTAGTTTTATGATTCCGCATTATGGACTTATTCTGCTTATCCAATTCAATATCTTGGCATTTACATAGTCTGCGCACTCATACATGACCCAGTGCCCGGCATCAGGCACTACGATGCTTTCCATCTGCGGCGCTACATTTGCCAGGGCTTGGATTCTTGTACGGACATCGGCATCAAAAGCATCATGCCTGCCCCACACTCCTAGCAATGGGAGCCTCATTCCCTCTAGGGCTTCTAGCAACGATGATGGATGTTCTACGAAAGGGCCACGGAAGCGAGCGGAAGCCACGTTCCCCTCCTGTATAGACACAGCAAGATCATCGATATTTTCTGCTAGGGCGAACATCAGCACTTCGAGATTGTGCCGATGCGCGGCCGCTCGCCCCGAAGCCGTCTGATTACGTTGTGACACGGGCCGCAGCACAAAGTCGAGGTTGGCTCTATGGCCGAGCCCGCCGGGCCCACAAAGAAGCAACCCGGCAGGTCGGCGCTTACTGCCGCTATCGGGACGCATTAAATAGCGGAGCATCCAACCCGCATAAATTCCGCCCAATGAAAAGCCCGCTAGAAACAATGGCCCATCGTGGGCAGCCAACGCTGGCACACGGTCTTGCAGTTCGAGCCATCCGTCGCACAGCACCCGACCTATGTCGGGCGGCATCCGCCGCATCGGCGCAGCGCCCGAATCACCGAATCCGGGCACGTCGGCTGCGACGACCGTGCACATCGTCATCAATGCCGGGATATTACGCAGCCAGTGCGTCCAGGAGCCAAATGAACCATGCAGGAGAACGATAACGGGGTGAATGCCTCCCGCTCTTTGCTTGTCACACTCCCATACCCTCCAGGCTATGGATTCATCTCCATCCCGACCCGTTACCAAGGTCGTTGCCATGCCATGCAAAGCCTCTATATCTGAATGCGCCGCCTTCATCAAACGCCGGCCCCAAGGTCTTCGAGCAGGGATGCACATGCTGTCTTGGCTGCAATGCGTCCGCCCACAAAACATTCCGCCAGATTCCCTCCCGCCATATAGACGTGGCCGAACACACTCCCGAGCTCACCCGCCGCATAGAGACCGGGAATCGGGTCGCCGAATGCATCCAGCACGCGCTGTTGCGCATCATGCACGGGACCGCCCTGCGTGTTGATGACCATGGGCCATAACCGTGCGGCATAGAACGGCGGCGTCGCGATGGCCATCATGGTTTCAGGGCGCCGACCGAACTGTTCATCCGTATTCGTGCGCACACTATGATTCCATTGATCAATAGTCTGACCAAGCACCTCAGAATCCAAGCCCAGCAAATCGGCCAACTCACCGATCGATTCCGCCTTTAGCAAAATGCCACTGTCGACCTCCTTGAGGTTGTCAGCGCTCCACTCGTAGCGGGCATAGCGATCATTGGTGATCGAACGTCCGATTGGATAGCACTTGCGCCCTTCTTCATCGAATATCATGAACGATGGGACACGAGTATGGTTATATGAAACGGGATCATAGTGATCGAATTGGCGCACACCCGTATCCGACATATATGGAGGATATTCATTCACATACCGGCGCGCATGCTGATCGACGATGATCCACGCCATCCTGGGCAGCGGCTTGGTCGTGCGCTCGGGCGTCCACATTGGCAGCAGTTTGGCATACAGCCCAAAGGGATAATCGGGGTCGGGATGGCGCATGCCATAAGGACCGTGATAAAGCCACATATGCCAAAGCGCCGCACCCATTTGTTGCGCCATACGTATGCCATCGCCGGTATTCCCTCTGAAGCTGCCAGTAATGGCGGGCGTTGACACAAGGTACTGTTTCTTCAGCTCTTCGTCTGCCTCGAAGCCGCCGCAAGCCAATATGACACCCAGATGCGCACGCACTTCCGTCAGCGCTTGACCACTCTGAACGTCGCGCCTGACACGTGCGCCGCATACCCGGCCTTGCGCATCGCGCAGTAGACGTTCGACCGGGCTGTTCAACCATACTTGGATTCTTCCTTGTGCCTGTAGGTGCTCGACATGGTCCGCAAGGAGTTTGAAAAGATAGCAGCCCGGACGCATGGGACGGACGGCAAGATAGCCTTCTCTCTCTTTTTCCCGTGATCCGCCAAACCCCGGAATGGCTGACACCTCTGCATAACCCAAAGCGTCACAACCGGGAAACGGATAGTTGCCGGGTGCGGAGACAACATTTATGGTGGCGCCATTGAGCCTAGCCAATTCGCGTAGATAGCCGGGCAATTCGGCCATGCCCTCGGCCAGTACTCTCAGCACCTCATCGGGCGTGCGTCCGCCGCATGTATGATGCAAATACTCGAACCCCTGCGCGACATCATCACAAATACGCACCCCACCCGCCGACAGGATAGAGATACCACCTGGATCGGGCATTTTCTCAGTCAGTAGAACACGGGCGCCGGCCCGAGCCGCCTCGATCGCCGCTACGGCGCCTGCTGCGCCGTAGCCTACGACCAATACATCGAATTCGGCCCCATCGAGCAATCCTGCATCCATCAACTCCTCCGTTATCTAGCTAGAATTTATAGTCCATATATTGATATTATTCTTGTATATGATATTAGAATTTATAGAACAAACCAACCATATATTTTTCCTTGCTTCTACGCCATAATACGTGCAGGCCGTCTATTATTGCGCTACCATTCTCGATAGCGGCCAAAAGACATTCAAAAACATGTCTATGAATTATTGTCCATATGATGGAATTATTTAATTATGAAAGCAATCTCTATCAAATCCGAAATTACCGGAACTGTTTGCTCGATCATCGCCACCGTAGGCCAGCAAGTTGAGGAAGGCGACACCATCCTGCTTATTGAATCAATGAAAATGGAGATTCCAGCACAGGCGCCTTGCGCTGGCACAATCACGGAGATCCTTGCTCAGGAAGGCGACCTGATTAATGAAGATGACGCTATCGCCACCATCGAAGCGCCTTGATATGAGACAGGCATCCATGCTCAATAAAATACTCATCGCCAATCGCGGAGAGATCGCATGCCGCATCGCCCGTACGGCCAAAAAAATGGGGGTTTCGACTGTCTCAGTCCATTCGGAAGCGGACGCCCAAGCACTGCATGTGCGCCAGACCGACGAATCCGTCTGCATCGGCCCCGCACCCGCAACAGAGTCGTACTTGAATATTGATCGCATCCTGGCTGCCGCCAAGCAAACCGGTGCACAGGCCATCCATCCTGGCTATGGGTTTTTGTCGGAGAATGCAGAGCTCGCCCACCGTTGCGCAGAACAGAACCTAATTTTCATTGGTCCCTCGGCAGCAGCCATTCAGGCCATGGGCTCCAAATCGGACGCCAAATTTCTCATGGCGAAAGCGGGGGTTCCCCTTGTACCGGGCTACCACGGAGACCAGCAAGACCCCGACTTCCTGGCCCAGCAGGCTGAGTCCATCGGCTATCCGATCCTAATCAAAGCAAGTGCGGGCGGCGGGGGCAAGGGCATGCGGCGAGTTGATACGCCATCCGGGTTCAGCGACGCACTCACGGCCTGCAAACGGGAGGCGAAAAAAGCCTTCGACAATGATCTGGTCCTGCTCGAAAAATACATTCTGCAACCCCGACATATCGAAATCCAGGTATTCGCCGACCATCATGGCAACATCGTTCACATGTTTGAGCGTGATTGCTCCGTACAACGGCGCCACCAAAAAGTGCTTGAAGAAGCGCCCGCTCCTAATTTAACGCCCGAACGGCGTCATGCCATGGGTCAGGCCGCTATCAAAGCAGCCAGGGCGGTCGGATATCTGGGCGCCGGCACGGTCGAATTCATAGTAGAGCCGACAGGCAACTACTATTTCATGGAAATGAATACCCGCCTGCAAGTCGAGCATCCTGTTACCGAGATGATAACCGGACTGGATCTGGTGGAATGGCAAATACGCATCGCCCGCAACGAACCGTTGCCATGCACGCAAGAAGCACTCACCATGTCTGGACATGCTATTGAGGCGCGTATATATGCCGAAAATCCCGCGAAGCATTTCTTTCCCTCTACAGGCTTGATCAAGAAGCTTGCTTTGCCCCAAGATATGGAAGGGGTGCGGGTAGACACTGGCATCCAAGCAGGAGATACCGTCACGCCCTATTACGATCCAATGCTGGCCAAGGTGATTGCGTGGGGAAGAGATCGCGACGAGGCCATCGACCGGCTAACGCATGCCTTGCGAGCTAGCCATATAGAAGGGATATGGAGCAACATCCACTTTCTGGAGCGCGTTGCCAACTGCGCCTCGTTCCGGCAAGCCAACCTCGACACCGGCCTCATTGAGCGCGAACGCGCCAACTTGTTTGCCTCGCCCGAAGCGGCGGCGGCCAATATCGCGCCTGCCGCAGCTGCCACCAGTTAACGCCCCCGATAAATTGGCTTTCGCTTTTCAGCGAAAGCTGCTCGCCCTTCGCGCCGATCATCAGTATCGCGCAAGATCCCCCATGCATTGCGCTCAGCTTCAAGGGCGTGTGCAAGAGGTAAGTCAGTACCTTGCTGAACCAGCCGCTTGACAGCCCTTACCGCCAGCGGCGCATTATCCGCAATGCGCCGCGCTATTTGGATCGCGGTAGAGTGTAGATCTTCATACGGTACCACCTTACTGAGTAGCCCGATACGCAACGCCTCGGCCGCGTCAATGGTATCGCCGGTAAGCAGCAGCATCATGGCATCCGATCGGCCAATCAAGCGGGGCAGGCGCTGCGTTCCTCCAGAGCCCGGAATAGTACCGACCCGCACCTCCGATAAGGCAAACTTGGCGTTATCCGACGCGATGCGAATGTCGCAAGCCAGTCCTATTTCCAAGCCCCCACCCATTGCATAGCCATTGAATGCGCAGATTAGTGGTTTATCGGTTTGTATGCCTATCGTCAGCGAGTCATTGAGCCGCGCACCATACGCTAGTTCGGCAAAAGACTGTAACGGCGGCGGCGTGCGCTTCAGGTCAGACCCCACACAAAAGCTGTGTTGCCCTGCGCCTGTCACAACCGCTGCAAAGATATCTTCGTCTTCGTCGATTCGGCGCCATATCTGCTGGATTTCCCGCCGCATGGGATAGTCAATGGCGTTCATCGCCTCGGGACGGTTGAATGTGACGACAGCGATGCCGGATTCTACTTTGAAATCAACTGCCATCACCATTCTCCGTCAAGCCAACGACCCACTCAACAATGACCATCATGGGTCTATCCTATGCTTGAAACCAGCCACACGTGATGCGGCTGTCTTTTCCAGAGTATCGATAATGACCTGACGCATTTCCGCGGGATCGATAACATCGTCAATCAGGCCCATGGCCGCCGCCCGATACGCGCTGGAATCCGCCTTCAAGCGTTTCATGATCACGGCTTTGTGTTCCTCTGGGTCCTTTGCTTGAGCAATGGCCTTCCCGTGCACCAGTTCAACAGCAGCCTCAGGTCCCATGATGTCAAAATGCGCAGTTGGCCACGCAACAATGGTATCGGGGTTCATGCTGCGTCCGCATAGCGCCAAATAGGCCAGGCCAATTGCCTTGCGCGCCACAATACTGATCTTCGGCACTGACGCAGCACACACGACATTAAGCAAACGCGCTGCCAGCGACACCATACGCTCTTTCTCTATGGTGGGCCCTACCAGAAAGCCGGGCGCATCAATCAGGAATACCAAAGGGATATGGAAAGCATCGCACATCTCAATAAACTTACGCGCCTTGCGTGCCGATTTCTCATCCAGGACCCCACCACGCGCCATCGGATTGGACGCCACAAATCCGATAGATTCACCATTGATGCGGCCCAGCGCTGTCACAATACTGGCGCCGTACTTCGGACGCCAGTGGAATAACTCGCCGCCGTCCACCGTCAACGCAAGCACTTTTCGCATATCGTAGGCTTGCTTGTCGAGCAAAGGAATGAGGCTGCGTAGCTTCTCCCGGCCCTCTTCGGTATCGACCGCCGCCGGACGAGCCGGAACGCGCGGCGGAAGTTCCCAGCAGCTGGAAGGCATGTACGATAGGAATTGCCGTATGCCCGCAATGGCGTCGGCCTCAGTATCACCCACATGGTCGACTTGTCCTGTTACCGTGGCGCTTCGATCAGCTCCTCCGATATCGTCACTACTCACGACCTCGCCGATACCCACCTTGACCACGACGGGCCCGGACATCCCGATAAATCCAATGTCACGGACGATAGTGACAAAATCCGATTGGGCCGCGGTAAACGAAGGGCCGCCGAATGCTGCACCCATGATCCCCGCCACCTGAGGCACTTTGCCCGACATGCGGAAGTGCTCGGCAAATCGTGAACCGGCTCCCGCCGCCATGGCGCCAAACACCTCCTGAATTCGCGCGGCGCCCGCCTCCATCAGCGCAATGTATGGAACCCTGTGCGCCAATGCCGCCGCCCTGACACGCGCCACCTTGAGCTCACCCACACGGCCTCTTGTGCCACCCAGCACGGTTGCATCATCCGACGCTACGTAGACAATACGGCCATCGATTTTCCCATGCCCCACCACAATCCCGTCAGCCGGGGTCCGGTGCGCCAGGGATTCATGAAGACTATGGCCATGCAGGCCCATTTCGACGAAGCTGCCGGGATCCAGCAATAAATCAATCCGCTCGCGCGCCGATAGCTTTCCTTTTATACGCAACTTTTCTAGCGCTTCAGTGCTAGTGGACTCACGCACCGCCTTGCGACGGTCATACAGCTCTTTCAACAACTCATTATCCATGTCTTTCCACCTTTGGGCGAGTTCGATTTTTTCGCCTTGATAGTCCACTTATTGAAATAGAATTTTTGTATATTAATTCAGCTGTGAAGAATCGTCTATTCCTGATACGCAAGTGGTTGACACGCTATCGCCTATTGCGTAGCATTTTCCTGTTGGTATGCCAACTACTAACTATAAAAAATAACTATTCATTTAGTCCATATATTGGATAAATTGTAAGCCGGCGTCCGGCGACACAACCAAGGAGACAAGTACTATGCATTCTATTTTTGGGCCCCATTCTCTGGTGTCACTCAACCGACTGGCGCAAAGCACATTGCTAACCCTTGCCTGCGCCGCATCCGGCATGGCATTGGCTCAATCGCAGCCGGCGGTGGACAAGCAAACACTTGTTATCGCCTTGGACAAAGAAGTCCAGAGCCTTGACGCACAAGTTACTGCCAGCGGTGACTCGCAGCGGTACGCACTGCAAATCTACGACACGCTATATGGCTTTGACGCCAAGGGCAACATCATCCCGCGCATGGCCGAAAGCTATAACATCTCGAATGATGGCTTAACGTACACATTCAAGCTGCGCAAAGGCATCAAGTTTCACAATGGTGACGAGCTCACATCGGACGACATCAAGTTCTCGGTCGAACGCATCATTGATCCAGCCTCGCGAAGTACCCGCCGCCCATTCTTCGCCCCTGTCATCGACCGCATCGAGACCCCCGATCCGCTCACCGTGGTCATGACTCTGAAGTATCCAGATGGGGCCTTTTTGAATAAAGTAGCCGGCTTCCTGTTCATCACCGGGAAGCGGTACACGACATCGCTTGCCAAACCCGAGGACTTCGCCGCATCGCCCATTGGCAGCGGCCCCTACAAAGTCAAAGAGAACAAAATTGGGCAGTCTTTGACTCTGGAAAGATTTGAAGACTTTTACGGTACGAAACCCAATATCAAAACCATCACCTACAAATACATCCCCGAGGCCACCAGCCGAGTCAATGCAATCCTAACCGGAGAGGTCGATATCGCAGCCAAGCTACCATTGGCAGATGTCGCCCGCCTGCGTAATGAGCCATCGCTGGTTGTCATCAGCAACCCCGTATCTTCGCCCATGCACGTCCGGCTTTATTCCGATGACTCCGCCTCACCCCTGCATAAACGCGATGTGCGTCTCGCACTCAACTATGCGGTCGATGCAGATGCCATTATCAAAAGCGTTTTCCATGGCATCGGCGCACCCATGGGCACCTTCATCTCCAAGTTCTATCCCTACGGCAGCAGCCCCGACATACAACCTTACGGCTACAACCCCGCCAAAGCGCGTGAACTGCTCAAGAAGGCGGGCTATCCTCAAGGCTTCGACATCGTCCTGAATGATGCAGTTGGCACCCCCAAGGAAATGGCGGAAGCCGTGGCTGCTTATCTCGGGCAGGTGGGCATTCGAGTCAAAATCAATCGAATCGACTATGCGGCCTGGAGCCGACTGAACAATGCGCATAAAACAGGTCCAATGACCACCACACAATTCACCAACGCCATATACGACCCCATACATCCCATAGCCGGCTCTTTCAAGAAAGACGGTCCATGGTCAAACTATTACAACCCAGAAGTCGAGGCCTTAATTACACAGCTCGACAGCACTACCGGCGCCGATGCCCGCGGCGCTCTGTTCCGAAAAATTGGAAAACTGCTCCATGACGATGCCGCGGCACTGCTGATTACCGAGCTTTTTGACGTATTCGCCATGAAGAAGGACGTGGACTGGGAAGTCCAAGAAGGTTCCGGGTTTATCAACTTCCGTCAGGTCGGATGGAAATAGCCACAGCAAGCGCCCATCGCTGGGCGCTCTTCGCTTGCGCCTAGGAGGAGAATGTGTCCCATATATCAAAAGGCATTATGCTGGTTACCGGCGGCGGACGTGGCATAGGCGCTGCGATATCGTTGCTTGCCGCCAAGTGCGGTTACGACGTATGCATCAACTACAGCACCAATAGCGATAGAGCACGCGCTATTGCCGCACAGATAGAGAAAGCCGGACAGAAAGCCATGGTCTTCCAGGCGGATGTAGCGGAAGAAGCGCAGGTGGCCGATATGTTTCAGGCCATTGACCGCAAGTTGGGCTCCGTGACCGCCTTGGTCAACAATGCGGGCATCAGTGGCGGTTCGACGCGTGTCGACGAATTGAATGAGCGCGCCTTGGACCGTATGTTTGGTGTAAATATCAAAGGCACTTTCCTTTGCTGCAAGGAAGCCTTGCTACGCATGTCGACGCGGCATGGCGGCAAAGGCGGCAGTATTGTGAATTTCTCATCCGCTGCCGCGCGACTGGGGGCCGCCGGTAGAAATGTACATTATGCAGCCAGCAAAGCCGCCATCAATACACTGACCTTCGGCTTGGCGCAGGAAGTCGCTGCAGAAGGTGTTCGCGTCAATGCCATCAGCCCAGGAATGATCGATACTGAAATGCAAGATCCTGAAAGGTTGGCTCGCATGGTCCCCCTATTGCCTATGCGACGCGCCGGCTCTCCAGAAGAAGTAGCCCAAGCGGCGCTTTGGCTAATGTCCGACGAAGCTTCCTACGTGTCCGGTACGATTCTAGATGTATCCGGCGCCCGCTGATTCAAGGCCACGGCCGACACTATAGCCCGGGAATCACAGCTCTCAAGGCTGCCGTCAGGGCTTTCTTTTTCAGGCGATTTAGCAGACTGCTGAAATACTACGCACCCATGCTTGCTTGAGTATGGGTGAGGTCGTGATATTGATGGATTGTTCGTTCTTGAAGAGTCGAAGAGTCATTTCTGGGCTCGATTCGACCCGCGCAAGCGCCTTTTCGCCCCGTTTTACGAGCATCGCGCACTGTGCAGACGGCCCTGTTTTCTTGTAGGATATCGAGTTCGCCGGCTTAGCTCAGTTGGTAGNNGAAGGTCGGGGGTTCGACTCCTCTAGCCGGCACCAGGCATTCATGCGGCTTACCATAGGAAAACGGCCTTCATCCCAAATCGCAAGAAGGCATCGATATAAAAGCTACCCCGGCCTGAATACCTTTCTTTCCGGCCTTGTCAATAAGCGTATAGGCGCCGCCCTGAATGACCAGCTCATGACAGCTTATCTGGTAGAAACTTCGCTTCCCATTAAAGGTGGGGCGATCGTAGATTTCGAACAAGTGAAGGGAGCTGGCTACACCCTTATTGTCGCCTTTGCAGCCATGCTCGGCGGCTTGCCGGCTGAAGCGAGGCCTTCGTACGAGGCGCCCTTGGTCCTTATCGCCATTCGCAAAAGCGCTGTGATGCAGAACGGATCAAAGTGAAGGGCTATGGGCTCAGCAGCGATTTCGGTAAATTGATCAGGAAATCCGTTAATCCGCGCGCCCCTTGATCCAAACTAATATGACGCATCATCATTTTGTGTGCAGCTTCGGGATCACGCGCCATAATCGCATTCAACAGTTCTTCATGTTGCTCGTATGAGGAATGCAAGCGGCCTAGCGCACTGAAAGCATGCTGCAAATACGCCCCGGTACGAGCACGCAAACGGAGAATTTCCTGACGCAAGTATGGGTTGCGAGCCCCTACGTAGAGCACATCATGGAATGCCAGGTTGACAGCACGCCACCCGTCGGTATCGCCCGTTTCGACGATCTTTTTTGCGGCGGCGTGCACGCGCGCCAATTCATCCCGCTCTTCTTGAGACATCCTTTCACATGCCAAGCGGGCACAGACGCCTTCCATTTCGACCAGCAATTCCCAAATGGCTAGCAACTGCTGAACGTCCATTTTGGCCACGACCATTCCTTGGCGCGGCTGGCTTACCAACATGTTCTGCGCTTCCAACTGAAGCATTGCTTCGCGCACGGGCGTGCGCGAAACGTTGAACTTCCGGGCCAGTTCGCTCTCGTCGATGACGTCACCCGGCAACAGCGTACCGGCTCCGATGTCTTCCTCAATGGATTGCCGTATCCGTTCACTTACCTTCATATGCACCTTAACGTTCACATTGGCGGGGCGGGGAGCCAATGTGGGCTTGCACACCCTCTTCATTATATTCAGAAAGGCTTGCAAATGAATTTATAGCAGACTATAAATATATTTATATCTAAATAAATAATACTGACTCAATAGGGGGTGAGCCCCCGACCGATGCCGTTATTTTAATGTGACAACGGGATGCAACCCAGTCAATCACTACGCCGGGCCTCGAACCTTCTTTCATGAATATGCAGACATTTCCTCCCAAAACCGCCAATCAGCCCGACCCGGCAGCACTGCCGTCCGGCATAACGCCATTGCTCTTCCTGCAAGGCATCAAGGTGCCAGACACAGAAGCCCTGGCTGCGCTCACCTTCGGGACCACGATGTCCTGTTGATCCCTGCGCTTCCGCAAGGGGTGCTCGACTGGAGTGCCCCAAGGGGGCGCTGTTTAAAGGAATTGCTAATGAACAACACCGCCTCCTCGAAAGGAACCGTATACCTTGAAAAAGATGCGGCTGTGGCCCGGCTATACGTCAGTAATCCAGACCGTTACAACGCCATGTCTTTATCGATGTGGCGCGAACTTAAACAAATCGTTGCTGTTGCGGAACAAGACCCGGAAGTTCGGGTGTTGCTATTGCTCGGCGCAGGAAACAAGGCCTTCGTGTCGGGAGCCGACATATCGGAATTCGGCAACGCTCGCGAAACGCCCCGACAAATCGCCGAGTACGCGATCGCCGTCCACGAGGCCCAATACGCATTAAGTGCATGTACGAAACCCGTGGTCGCGGGAATTCAAGGCGTCTGCATGGGCGGCGGCCTCGGCCTCATGCTGGCATGCGACCTGCGTTACTGTGCGCACAATACACGATTCCGCATGCCGGCAGCCCTTCTAGGGCTCGGCTACGATGTAGCAGGGCTACAACGAATGGTCGATATGATCGGGGCGGCCCGCGCAACAGATTTATTTTTTACCGCCCGCACTTTCGATGGCCTGGAGGCCGAACGCATCAATTTGGTCAATCAGAGTTTCGCGGCAGAAGACTTCAATTGGAAACTTAACGAAATTACAGCTGAAATAGCGCAAAACGCGCCACTTACCTTGCATGCAACAAAATTGGCGTTACGCCATATTTTGGGTGACCCTAATGTTAAAAACGTTGCAAAGGTGAACGAGGCGGTCCAGGCTTGCTTCGCAAGCCTGGATTACCAAGAGGGCCAGCGCGCCTTCGCTGAGAAAAGACAGCCACGCTTCAAGGGAGTCTAGCCGCTGATAACGCATAAAGATGAGCAGTTCCGATATCAACAAGAAACTCGGCAACAAGCCGCTGATGCGAACCCAGCCTGTGCACTAACTTTCGACGGACATATGCTCGCCATGGGGAGCATGCCCTCTATCGATTACGCGCCGCGCTGTTCACCTGGTGTGCGCGGCGTCGCTCCACTCCATATAGTCTGTAAAAGCGTCATTCAATAAAAACTGAGGACGATAGCCGGTATCGCGGACCAAGCGTTCAATGCTGAAGATGGCACGCTTGGACGCCTTATTCCGTCCAATTGTGCAATCGCCCAAATTTTGGGAAAACCCATAGGAAAATTGCGGATACCTTTGTTTCAGTAAGGCGCACCAATCGCGCACTGACCACTCCTGCCCGGCTGACAAATGATATACCGGCTCCGGCAGCGCATCCGCCGCCAGCGCAGCCCTTATGCCTTGAGCAACATCATTGGCGTATACCCAGTCATTACCGGCGTCGGTATGCAACACTACATGCTCGCCTGCGCGCGCCGAACGCGCCACTTGCCACGGCAAACTCAACGTATCGCGCAAGCCGCTGTCGTACTCCCAGCGACCAAACACCATACCCAACCGCAATACCGAAACAGGCAGTCCGCGAGCCTGTCGATATCGAACGGCTATGCGCTCCGCTGCGTATTTACTGATGCCGTATAAAGATTGTGGCAGCACAGCACTGTCGACCTCATCCAAGGGGCCCTGTACGTTTCCGGCGGAGCCAAAAATCGAACCGGTACCCAATTGAATCACCCGCTCAACACGGTGCCGTAAAGCCGCCTCTAGCACCTCCACGGTCCCGCCCACATTGACATCAACAATCGCTCGTGCGGATGTTTTTTCGCGTTCTATATCCGCCGTAATGGCGGCGCCATGGACGATTTGCCTTATCTGATAGCGCACAATGGCCGAGTCCAGCTCATCCGCCTTGCGCACATCCCCCTCAACCAGACGTAAATGCGATTCGGCGCCCTTGAATTGGTTCAGGTAGTCGCGGGCCGTTGGCGGGACGGGCCCAAATAGCACAACGTGCTGCTTTTGCAGTAAACATTGCTCTACGAGATTGAGCCCCACAAAACCGGCCCCGCCTGTAATCAAAATCGCCATGGAACGCCTGCTTGTTATAAGAAAAACGACTTAGTTTGACGTAATATTCGCGGATTTAACGATACGCGCCCACTTATCGACTTCATTCTTCATGAACGACTTGATCTCGGCGTCTGACAAGACCAAGGTTTCAACAGCCATTTCTTCAAGACGAGCTTTATAAGCTGGATCCTGAATAATTTTATTGTGTGCTTCTTTCAGCACTTTCTGAATGTCGTCGGGGGTTGCGGAGGGTACCGCTAAACCCCACCAGGTACTGGAAACAACATTAGACAATCCGATTTCCGTGAACGTCGGCGTGTTCGGCAGCAACGCGATACGCTGCGTATGGGCAACGGCAAGAGGACGTAAACGGCCATCGGCCAGGAACGACTTCAAAGTGGTCATATCGTTGACTGTCATGTCGACATCGCCAGACAACACTGCTTGCGTGGCTGGGCCACCTCCTTTGAATGGCACGTGCAGCAGATCGATTCCGGCTTCCGATCTGAATAATTCGCTGCCCATTTGGATGATGGTGCCGACGCCTGCTGATGCGAAAGTATATTTACCCGGTTCTTTCTTCGCAGCCGCGATGAATTCCTTCACATCTTTGTAGGGTAAGTCGGCGCGTACGGCGAGTACGTGGGGCGCATTTGCAATCAGCCCGAGGACCGTAAAGTCTTTCTCAAAATCATAAGGTAGATTCTTCATGATCAGTTGGTTGATGGCCATGGTGCTCGTGGTACCGAACAACAATTTGCGTCCATCAGGCGCGGATTGAGCCACCGCGCGAGTACCTATGGTCCCCCCCGCGCCTGCGGGATTTTCGACAACCACAGGCTGGCCCAAGATAGTACTGAGATGCTGAGCATATAATCGGCCCACAATGTCGGCGGGCCCGCCGGCCGGGAAGGGGATGACTAGCTGCAATGGCGTGTCGGGGTAAGTGGATGCTCGCGTTTGCGCCTGAGCCGCTTCGGGCGCCGTCAAGCTCATGAGCACGGGAATAAGAACGCAATACAACAGTCGGTTTGCACGTTGGTGTATGAAACCACGTACATCGGATAAATATTGCATGTGAACCACCTCAATAAATTAGTTGATAAAGCTAAATAAGCATTCCATGAGGAACGGTTGGGGTGAACAAAGCGCAAGTCAAAAGAACGACGAAATGCACAACGAAAACTGTCCGGGCGCTCGGATGAACCCCCCGTTATGGAGGCACCGGGACAAGGTCTCGAAGCCATCTCGGCTAACGGCTGGACTAGCCGACCAGACGCCCTCGTCGATGTAGCGGCGAATACTGCGTCGCACTATCTCGGGATGAATATCGGGGAAATACCGCCCACCTAGTTCGTAAATTGAATCGGGGTGGCTCAACATCCATTGCTGGGTACGCGCCATGGCGCGCGTCAGGGCGGCGAATTCAACGGCTTTCTCAGCATGCCGGGCGTGTGTAGTGATAAATACCGTATATACGGTCGGCCCACGGTCGCCAGCTCGGGCTAGGATTGCCATATCTGTTTCCAGCTCAAGCCGACTGACGTAGGGCTCAAAGAGTTGAATGACGTCGGCTTGCCCTGACGCCAACGCCGTTATTTGCTCTTCGAACGTTCTTGTGACAACGATATCGCCATTTGCCAGATAGGCAGCGACATCCACCCCAATGTTCGCCAGATCGGTCTGTAGACAAAGCCAGGGAGTAGGCACCTCCGACACCACCGACAGGCGCTGAGCCGGAAGTTGATCCAGCGAGAGAGGTAACAGCGACTTGCGTCCCACCAGATAGAACGGATCCTTTCCAACTACTTCGCAAAAGCCCACCAGCGAATCGGGACCTATGGGATGGCTATCATGGTCTTTCATGATTCGCATGGGCCCGCCCCAAGTGAGGTCCGCCGCGCCCCGTTTAACGGCCTCTACGCCTCCTCCTGGCGTATTGGCATCAATCCATTCCACTTCAAGACCTTCGGCTTCGGCGCCACCACGTTCCTTGAGCATATAAAACGGCATGTAGAACAGCGCTCGAAAGTTTTCGACCAAGGTGAGTTTCATAGCGCTACTCGCAGGATTTGTTTGTGTTCATGTTAGTGGGACTCATGCCTGTAATTGAATCAATCATGGAAGCCGGATCGCGGCGAGGCCAGCTACCCGCCTCAACTTGGCCGAACAACTGATCCAGGCTTTGGTTCAATTCTTTTGGGCGCTCCAAGTTAATGGTATGGCCACAGTTGGGGTAGATCACCAAGCCAGCAGTGGGAATCACTTGCTTGAGCATTAAGCCCGGCGCCAAGCAGGGCCAGTCTTCATCTCCATTTACAATCAATGCAGGAACCGTGTATTGGCTTAGCTCCGCCTTTAGGTCGTAGAGCGATGGCCGCTCACGCTGGACGCCAAGCTGTGTGTTGGCCAGGCCTACCGCTGAAAAGCCGGCCATCGTGTCTCGGAAGGCATTAAACGCTTCGCGATCGAGCCGCAGAAAAGGTATCCTTGTAGGCCCGGACATGTACTTGTCCGCAAAAGCGGGAACTCCGTTGTCGCGGATAAAAGCAGCGCTGGCTTGCGCCTCTTCGCGAAACTTATCGCGACGATCCAGTTCTGCGCCGTAACCTATTCCAGCCGAACAAACCGACAAGCAGCGATTAGGGTGATGCAGGCCCATCATCAGCGCAGCAAAGCCGCCCATAGACAAGCCCACAATGTGTGCCTTATCAACACCGGCGTGATCCATGACGGCCAGCAAATCCTTGACAGCGCGCGATTGAGAATAAGATCCCACGCTTTCCGGCACAGTGGACGGGGGGTAGCCACGCGCGTTGTAAACAATGCATTTGAATCGATCGCTAAAGTGAGCGACCTGCGCGTCCCAGCTGGTGTGATCCGCGGCAAATTCGTGCGCAAATACGATGGCCGGTCCGTCACCTTGGACCTTGTAGCACAACGAAACCTCGTCATCGGTGATCGCAAATGGCATAAGCCCGCTCTTCCTATTTGTCGGTAAATGGAGGAAGTGATTTTTCCAAGAGCCAATACTCTGGCATGGGCTAAATCACCCCATCCTTTTCCAATTGTTCTATTTCGCCGGCGTCAAAGCCCAATTCGCTAAGTACTTCGCGACTGTGCTCTCCCCACCCAGGCGCGGCAGTATTCAGCGCTGCCGGAGTCCGGCTCAATCGAACCGGCGACGTCACTAATTTGATCGTTCCCAGTTCTTGGCTGCTCACCTCACCGGCGACGCCCAAATGCTTTACTTGCGCGTCCTCGAAAACTTGCGGCATCGTGTATACGGGGCCGGCAGGAACGCCATTGGCATTCAAATTCTCTATCCAATAAGATAGCGTTTTGGTGCGAAAAATCGGGCCAAGAATGCCGTTCAATGCTTTCCGATGCTCGACCCGCTTTTTCTCGGTGCTATATTCCGGTGCCGCCAATAAGTCGTTGCGATTTAGCGCAACGCACAAACGACGCCAGGTTCCTTCGCCTGAGCAGCCCAAGTTAAATAGACCGTCGCTCGCTTCGTAGAGCCCCATAGGGGAACTGGTGGGGTGGTCGTTGCCTGCAGAACTTGGCACATCGCCCTCGACCAAGTAACGTGCGGCCTGGAAGTCCAGCAGGGCGATCAAGGAATGCAACAAAGAGACATCGACCCACTGGCCTTCACCGGAGCGTTCACGCTCGAATAGCGCAAGCAAGATGCCAATGGCTGCAAACGTCCCCGCACCCATATCTCCCACGGCCAGCCCCGCTCGAACAGGACCCTGCCCTGGCAGGCCAGTGACCGACATTAAGCCGCTCATGCCTTGAATGATCTGGTCAAATCCTGGTCGGCTGACATAAGGGCCGCCTTGGCCAAAACCCGAAATGCTGGCCAAGATAATGCGCGGATTGATTTTCTTCAGAGCCTCATAGTCCAGACCCAGGCGCGCCTTCACATCAGGGCGCCAGTTTTCAACCACTACATCAGCGTCTTTGACCAAACGGTAAAAAATATCGCGCGCTTCTTGCTTCTTCAGATTCAAGGTTAAGGATCGCTTATTTCGATTCAGGTTTTGGAAATCCCCTCCTAAACGATCACCTGCGAACATGGCTTCATTCGGATCTACACCCGCTGGGGGCTCAATTCGGATGACATCCGCACCAAAATCAGCCAACATGCGGACGCACGCCGGACCGGCCCGAACGCGTGATAAGTCCAAAACGCGTACTGATTTCAATGCTCCCAATTTGCTCGGGTCAATCATACTTTCTTCACTCATTCAGATGTGTGGTCTGGAATCCAGGCAAACGTGGGTCCGGCAGCGCCCCAAGCAAGTACCTCGCAAAGCACATGCATCCCGACACTTGTAATGAGCGATTGATCGCCTTGTTGCCCGGCGCATCCCTGTATTTACTTCAAGCTTATGCTCCCAATGCAGAAGGGGAAACTATGGCCTTCCCTATGTTGCACCGCATTAAGATCTAGGCTATAAATATATTTATAGCCATCATATATGTATAAAAACTTAGTGTAAAGCATTAATTCCCGGCATGGTTGTGCGCCGGATACTGGAACCCATCTCCCATGGACATCCCTTGTCACGCGCGTTTCTGTAGCGCCCCTGAAGCGATATCGTAATACTGTGGCTCGAGAGGACAGACGCCGCCCTAGCGGTATAAATTCCGTTTTGTCGACCTTGTTGACTGCTCCGGCTCGAACCGAATCAGTTCGAGGCCCTGCTGTGTTAGCGATGCCCAATTCAGCGTATCCGACGGCCGAAACAAGCCACCTCGCGTATAATGTCCGGCATGCATGCGACCGGTGCGGTGACGTCCCGCGGCTGTCGATCAGCTTGCAAACCCATGCCTGAAGGCCGTACCCAGCACTAAGAGGCGCTTGATAGCCGCGAGCGTTCTGCCCCACTGCAACAGGCTCTTGCTCTTGAAATGCCCGGATGAACGCCTTTGCGGACCACTGTAGCCCGCTTTTCGGGTTCTGCCGGATGAGGCGGGCATTGCGCGTCCGGTCCGCATCGACGTGGCAGCCTGCAGAGGCAGGTCGCACCACTGACGAACACATACATCTCGCCATCGCTCAAGCGCTCGGCGCCAATGCCGCTCATAAACTGACGCGAGCCGGCCACGAATCCGGCGAAGAAATCCGCAGCAACAACTGGCTAGGCATTATTGTCCCGGCCGTCCCACTCAAGGAGGCTGGACTTCTCCACCTCCCCATACTCCTCCATTGACACTCTTTTCCTTAGCATGTACTATGTCCAACAACCTACAACTGGGCTGTGATAAAGGAGTGACTTTTGAAACCGCTGCAACGATTTACTGTGCTGGATTTGACGCGTGTACGTTCGGGGCCGGCGGCCGTGCGGCAATTCGCCGACTGGGGCGCGAACGTAATCAAGATCGAGGAGCCCAGCAATGCCGCGGACGACAAGCCCGGCGGCTCCGCGCAGTTTGCCGATTACCAGAATACGCATCGGAACAAGCGCAGCATAACCCTGAACTTGAAGCACCCCAAGGGCAAGGCCCTGTTCATGGAGCTGGTCAAGAACGCCGATGTGGTTGTCGAAAACTACCGCCCCAGCGTGAAGTTCAAGCTGGGCATAGATTATGAATCGCTCAAAGCGGTCAACCCGGGCATCGTGTACGCGAGCGTTTCGGGTTTCGGCCAGGATGGCCCTTATGTGGATCGGCCGGGCTTGGATCAGATCGCCCAGGGCATCAGCGGCCTCATGTCGGTCACCGGCGAGCCGGGCCGCGGGCCGATGCGCGCGGGGATTCCGGTGGCCGACCTGACGGCCGGCCTTTTCTGCGCCATCGGCATTCTCATCGCCCTGCTCGAGCGCGAGCAGTCCGGCGAGGGGCAGTGGGTGCAGACTTCATTGCTGCAGGCGGGGCTCTGGATGATGGACTTCCAGGCCATGCGCTGGCTGATGAATCAAGAGGTTCCGGGCCAGAGCGGCAATGACCATCCGACCAGCAGCCCCACCGGCGTATTCCCGACGCGCAATGGGCATATGAACATCGCGGCCATGGGCAACGACATCTTCATGCGCTTGTGCAAAGTCATCGGCGCGGAAGAACTGCTTGCCGACGATCGCTTCCGGACCGTTCCTTTGCGCGCCAAGAACCGTCCCGCGCTGAATGCCGCCATTTCCGACAGGACGCGGCTGAAGGATACCGAGGAATGGATAGCCTTGATGAATGAGCAAGGCGTGCCTTGCGGGCCGATTCTTTCGATGGACCAGACTTTCGAAAACGAACAAGTGCGCCATTTGCAGATGGCGGCGCCTCTGGCGCACCCCAAGCTGGGGGAAATCAAGGTCGTAGGCCAGGCGGTCAAGTTCAGCCGGTCGCAGTTCGGCGACCTGACGCCGGCGCCCGAACGGGGCGAGCACAACGGCTCCGTCTATGCGGAGCTTGGGATCGCCCAGGAGGAGCTGGAGCGGCTGCGGCAAGACGGGGTGATATAAGACAGGCTGACCTTTTCATGAAACGGAGCCCGGTTCGCCATGTTTACAGCCTTTGATCGCCCCGACAATCTTCCCGACGCCATTGCCCGCCAGATCCGCCTGAAGATTCTTTCGGCGGAATTCCAGGAAGGGCAGAAGCTGCCAACGGAGTTCGAACTCGCCGAGTCGTTCCAGGTCAGCCGGAACGTGGTTCGCGAGGCGATGGCGCGGCTCAAGCTCAATGGCCTGATCGAAACCCGGCGGGGCGTGGGAACCTTCGTCGCGGACAACGTCAATGCGCGCAGGTTCGAGGTGATCGCCGACGACTTGCTGGACGCGGGGCAGCTCAAGCATGTTTATCAACTGCGGATCGAGATCGAGGCCGGCGCAGCCGCCTTGGCGGCTGAGAACCGGACGGCGCGGCAATTGAAGGCGCTGGAAGCGGCGCTACGGGACACTGACAAGGCGGGCGGAGACTGGGAACGTGGGGCGGAAGCGGCGCTCAAGTTCCACATGACAGTCACCCAGTGCTCCAACAACCCGTACTTCATCCGCTTGATGGAGCATCTGAGCTATGTATTTCACGGCGCCGTGCGCACCTTGCGGTACAGGACGACAGGCACCGAGCGTATCGGGCACGTCGAAACAGAGCATCACGATATCTTCGATGCGATCAGGGACCGGGACGCCCAAAGGGCGCGCCAGGCGATGCGCCATCACCTGAGCAACGGCATGGAACGGTACGAATACTTGAACAATAAGGACTAGCATGGCAAGAGAACGCTTATTCCAGGGACATATCACCGATCAGCTTCTGGTCGAGCGAGATGGGCGTACGGGTTGGATTACTTTCAACGACCCGGCAAAACACAATGCGGTGTCCTTCGATATGTGGGCGGCAATACCAAAGGCGCTGCAGGCATTCGAAGATGACCCGGAAATATTCTCCGTGGTGCTCACCGGCGCCGGCGACAAAGCGTTCGTCAGCGGCGCGAACATTTCCCAATTCGAAAAGCTGCGCACGGGCGCGAGCGCCGTCGAAGAATACGAAGTCGTTGCCGAGTCGGCCCAGTTGGCCATCCAGAATTTCAGCAAGCCGCTGATCGCCCGCATCGACGGCTATTGCATCGGAGGCGGACTGAATATCGCCCTTTGCTGCGACATACGCCTCGCCAGCGAGGGCTCCGTATTTTCCATTCCCGCCGCGCGGCTGGGGCTGGGCTATCGCTTCACCGCCATCCAAAACCTGCTGCGGGCCGCCGGCATGGCCAACGCGCTGGAAATCTTCATCACAGCCTCGAAATACAACGCCCAAGAAGCGAAGGAGCGCAATCTGATCCACGCCGTCGCGGCCAAGGCGGATCTGGATGACCTGGTGGACGGCTACCTGAAAAAGATCAATTCCAATGCGCCGCTGACCGTGGCGGCCGGCAAGAAGATGATCCGCACCCTGTCGGACCGGCTGGTCGACATCGACATGGCGGAAATGAAGTCGCTGGTCCTGCAGTGTTTTGAAAGCGAGGACTACAAAGAAGGAAAGCTTGCATTTTCAGAGAAGCGGCAGCCTCAGTTCAAAGGCCGCTGATTCGCCAATAACGCTAGACGAAAGTAAAGGAAGGAAGAGATGAAAACTAGCAAACTGCTGCTGTGCGCGATCGCGTCCGCAGCCATGATCGGCGCAGCCCCAGCTTATGCCGCTTATCCCGATCAACCCTTGCGCATCGTGGTCGGCTATGCCGCCGGCGGGACCACGGACATTCTCGCCCGCGCCCTGGGAGAGCAACTGGCCGACGAGCTGGGCACCTCTGTGGTCATCGAGAACAAGCCCGGGGCGGCGGGCAGCATCGCCGCCGCATACGTGCAAAACGCCAAACCCGACGGCTACACCGTGTTCATCGCGACGGTATCCAGCCATGGGATGAATCCGGCCCTGTACGACAAGCTGAATTATGAGCCCGTCAAGGGCTTCACCCCGATATCGATGCTGGCGTCCATACCGCTCGTGCTGGTGGTCGATCCCAAGCTGAAATACAAAACGGTCTCCGATCTGGTCGAGGCGGCAAAATCCAAGCCGGGAATCCTCAATTATTCATCCAGCGGCAACGGCTCGCCCGTGCATATCGCCGGCGCCATGTTCGCCGATCAGGCCAAGCTCGATATCGTGCATGTGCCGTATCGCGGCGGCGCGATGGCCAATATGGCGGTCATGAGCGGGGACGCCCAATTGACGTTCGCAACCTTGCCCGCCGCCCTGCCGCAGGTCAAGGCCGGCAAGCTCGATGCGCTGGCCGTCACGACCAAGCAGCGCTCCAGCGAGCTGCCCGACGTGCCGACGATGGCCGAGGACAAGAATTTCCACGGCTACGAGATCAATACCTGGAACGCCCTGCTGGCTCCCGCGGGCACGCCGGACGATGTCGTCCAGGTCTTGAACAAGGCGGTGGTCAAAGTCCTTAATGCGGGCAAGCTGCAACAAAGCTTCCGCAACGAAGGCGCATTGCCCCAAAGCAGCACACCCGACGAGCTCAAGACCTTCATCGGCCAGCAATTGGATTATTGGCACGATGTCGTCAAGAAACTCAACATCCATTTGAGTTAGGACAATCAGGGCGTGGGCCATGCCCGCCCGGGATGATGTTGCGCATCCCCGCGCGGGCTTCCGGTCATTATAATGACCGACGACCCCACCCATATCCAGCGAGGACAGCCCATGTCGATGACTTCAACCCTAAGCCGCGGTATTTTGCTCGGCCTTGCCTGCCTTGCAATGGCCTTGCCCGCACACGCCGCCGATAAGAAGGCTGCACTCCCTGAAACACTGACACTCGTGGTGGGCTATGCGCCGGGCGGCGCCGCCGACACTACGGCGCGCATCTATGCGGAGCAGTTGCGCAAGGATGGCATTGCGAACGTTATCGTGGAAAACCGGGCCGGCGCTTCTGGCCGGATCGGACTCAATTATGTCAAGGATTCGAAGCCGGATGGCGGCACCGTGTATCTGGTCCCCTCGCCGCTGTTGACCATTTTCCCCTTGACCTACAAGGCGCCCGGCTACGATGCGCAAAAAGACCTGCGCGCGGTCGCGACATTGGTCGACATCCCGACGGCCATCGTCACCGGCGCATCGCAGCCTTTCAATAGCATGGGCGAATATGTCGAATGGGCGAAGAAGGCTTCGTCGGGAACCAGCCTGGGCGTGGCGACGCTGGGCAGCTCCGGCCACTTGGGGATACTGGCTCTCAATGAAAGCCAGAAGCTGCACATCGAACCGGTGGCGTACCGGGGCGCATCGCCCATGCTGATCGATGTCGCCAGCGGCGTGGTCTCCATCGGCTGGGATGCCGTCGCCAGCATGATGCCGCTATACGAAGCCAAGCGGATCAAGTTCCTCGGCGTCAGCGGGACCAAACGGCTCGATGCCCTGCCCGATGTCAAAACGCTGGCGGAACAAGGCTTCCCGGAATTCAAGGCGGCAACCAGCTTCTACGGCATTGTCGCGCCCGCCCAAACGCCTGACAACGTCGTTGCCGCGCTTGAAGAGGCCTTCCTGCAAGCTTCCGAAGCGCCCGAATTACGCAAGCAACTCGCCGCCAAGGGCTTGGTGATGGCGCCGGCCAAAGGGGCCAGCATGGCGCAGCGCGCACGCGACGAGCTCGAATTCTGGCGCCCTATCGTGCAGCGTACCGGCATCGCGATGGACTGAACGCCGCGCGCCTTGGAAGGGAAGCTCCGCAGCTCGCGGCGCTTCCCGCTTCATAACGCGGGCTGAGGCGCCGGCCCCATCACGCTTTCGAATACAGACGCAAACCTCAACAGCTCCTCGTCGCCGCCATAGCGAGCCACGAGTTGAATGCCGGTGGGCAACCCATCGGAAGCCAGCCCGCAAGGCAGCGTCACGGCGGGATGCCCGGTCATATTGAAAACCATGGTCCACGGGTACCAGTGCGTCCGAATCCCCTCGTATTGCTTGCCGTCTATGTCCAAGGGGTCGAACAGATCCATGTCCAGCGGCAATGCCGTGCGGGTAATCGTCGGGGTGACGAACAAGTCGGCGGTATCGAACAAGGCTTGCATACGCTTGAATAGCGCCGTACGGGCGAACATCGCCTCTTGATAATCAGCCGCGCTGAATTCGCCCGCCGACAGAATCTGCCGCCGGAAGGTCGCGCTGAATGTGTCCCCATGTTGCTCGACCAGCGGCAGGAACCGCGTGCGCCAGACAGTATGGTTGATGGTGCGCCAGATAGGTTCGACGATGAAATCGCGGGCCTCGAAGGGTTCGAGCCCGGCCCCCAATTGCTCGAACTTCTGAAGCGCCGCATCGAAATTTCGCCTTACATCGGCCGAGACGTGCCGCCCCTCCGGCGCATAGCAATAGCGGATGCGTTTCCCGCGCAAATCACCCTGGTGGCGGGCAGCCTGGCAATAATCCCCGCGCTTCAGGCCGATAGACCAGGGGTCGAGCGCATAATCGCCGCTCATCACCTGCAGCATCAATCCGGTGTCTGCCACGGTGCGCGTCGTCGGTGTGACATAAGTCTGGTTGCCGAACAAATCCTGGGCCTGACTGTGCGGAATGACGCCATTGCTCTGCTTGATGCCGACGACGCCATTGCAGGCGGCGGGGATGCGGGTCGAGCCGCCCCCGTCCGTCGCGACCGCCAGCGGCGCAATCCCGGCGGCCGTCGCCACGGCGGCTCCTCCGCTGGACCCCCCGCTGGTCCGCCCCGCATCCCACGCATTGCGCGTCTGCCCGAATAGCGGTGAACGCGTGAACGGCTGAGAGCCGAACTCTGGCGTGGTCGTCTTGCCGATCAGAATCGCCCCCTCAGCATTCAGGCGCGCGACGGAGGGAGCGTCCTCCGTGGGGATGTTGTCTTGGTAAAGCACGGTGCCGAATGTCGTGCGAACGCCCGCGGTATGCACGAGATCCTTGACCGTGTAGGGAATGCCATGCAAGCGGCCCAAGGGCCTGCCTTGCATGACCGCCCGCTCGGCCTCCCGCGCCTGCTCCAGCGCCTGCTCGCCGCACAAGGTAATGAAGCAGTTCAAGTCGGGCTGAAGGCGCTCGGCGCGATCCAGGCTGGCTCGCACGAGCTCGACGGGGGAAAGTTGTTTGCTGCGGATCAGGACGAGCAGATCCGTTGCGGAAAGCGTATGCAGGGCTGTCATGTGCGGTTCGCGTGCGTGGGCATTGAGCCCCGCCAGGCTGGCGGAGCTGAATCATTGTAGTAGCGAATACACAAAAACCACCCCAGACACGCCCTGGAACGCGCGATCAGCCCTATTGCGCCGGCTTGTCCACCACCGTGAAATGCTCGACCGCCGGGGGCGCGGTGAAGAATGGGCCGACGATGGCGCGCCATTGCTTGAACAGCGGCGACTCGCGGAAGCCGACGGTGTGGTCTTCCAGGCTCGCCCACTGGATTCTCAGCAGATAGCGCTCCGGCGTTTCGATGCTGCGGCTGACGCTGTAGCCCAGAAACCCCTTGGCGTTAGAGATGACGGTGGTGGCGCCTTTGTGGACGGCGGCTTCGAATGCCTGCTGCTGACCGGGCTGGATGCGCAGGTCGGCGACTTCTTCGATCATGATGGTCCTGTTCGTGGATAGAGTTGCGGGAATCAGCGTTCGCTATAGAGTACACCGCCGCGCGATTTGTGGTCGGGATCGGCCTCGACGATTTGCACGATGACTCGGTCGCCATCGACGCCGAAGCTTTCGACGACCGCCTGCGTGATTTTCTGCATGAGCATTTTCTTCTGTTCGCGGGTGCGACCCTTGACGGCATAGACGACGACTTCGGGCATGATGGTTTCCTTTTGCCAGTGATGAGAGGAGAAAACTGATTCCCGCGGCGCAGCCTCAGTTCGCAGCGATATTCGCGCTTTTGACGACGGCTGCCCAGCGCTTGGATTCATTGGCAATGAATTTAACAAAATCCTCGGGTGTTCCGGGAACGGCGACCGAGCCCAGTTGCATAAAGCGCTCTTTGGTTTCAGGCTCTTCCAGGATCAGGTTGACTTGCGCGTTGAGGTATTTGACGACGGCGGCGGGCGTCCCGCTGGGCGCCATGAGGCCATACCATGCGGGGGCGTCGAACGCGGGATAGCCCGCTTCGGCGAATGTGGGCACATCGGGCAAAGCCTCGAGCCTGGCCTTTCCCGTGACAGCCAGCGGTACGACCTTGCCTCCGCGCACCTGGGGAACGGCAGAGGGCGCCGTATCGAAAATGGCTTGAACCCGGCCGCCGATCAGATCCGTCATGGCGGGGCTGCTGCCCTTGTACGGGATATGGGTCATGTCCAGCTTCGCAATGGAGTTGAACAGATGGCCCGCCAGGTGAACAGAGGTGCCGGTGCCGCCGGACCCGTAATTCACCGCGCCCGGATTCTTTTTGGCGTAATTGACGAGTTCTTCGACGGTCTTGACGCCGGTGTGATGATTCGTCAGCAGTACGGTCGGCGAGCTGGCGATGTGGGCGACAGGCGTGAAATCCTTTTGTACATCGTAGCGCAGGTCATGGTAGATATGGGGGTTGATCGCCAGCGTCACCTGGGCGAATAGAAGCGTGTACCCATCCGGGTTCGCTTGGGCGGCAAGGCCGTTGCCGATGTTGGTGCCGGCGCCTGGGCGGTTTTCCACCATGATCGTTCCGTTCGTGCGCTCGTGCAGGCGCGCGGCGATATAGCGTGCGATATTGTCGCTCCCGCCTCCGGGCGAGAAAGGCACGATGACGGTTACGGGGCGATCCGGATAATTATCCGGACCGTTGCCCGCCAGGGCGGGCGCGATGGGGATGGAAAGCGCGGTAATGAGCGCTAATCTGCGGGTAAGGCGGAACATGGGTTGTCTCCTCGGTGTGACGATGCTGCAACGGCTCCCGTATCGAAAGGCATGCCATTGCAGATATGGCGGTGTTGTGGAAAGCGCGTTATTGCTGCGCCCGGATATGCGCGGTGACGGCCGCGCCGAATGCTTTCGTGCCGACCGAACCCTTGAGATCCGGCGTGCGCATGTCGGGGTTTGCAAGTGTTGCCTCGACGGCGGCATGGAGGGCAGCCCCTGCGTGACGGTAAGCGGCAAGCTGGCGGTGCTCGCCCAGCCACTCCAGCAGCATGGCCGCCGACAGGATCATGGATGTCGGATTCGCCTTGTCCTGGCCCTGGATGTCGGGCGCGGACCCATGCTGCGCTTGTGCGCAACACAGCTGGTCGCCGGCCATGATCGAGCCGGCAAGCCCGAGGCTGCCGGATAGCTCGCTGGCCAGGTCCGACAGGATGTCGCCGTAGAAGTTCTCGGCGACGAGCACATCGAATTGTTCCGGATTGCGCACCAGATGGGCGGTCGAGGCATCGACCAGCAGGTCGTTGAAAGCGACCGCCGGGAATTCCGCGGCGACCTTGCGCGCGCATTCCAGGAATAGCCCGTCCGTCATATGGAAGCTGTTGGCCTTGTGGATGGCCGTGACTTTTTTCTTGCGCTTCACGGCAAGTTCGAAAGCGCGCCGCGCGATGCGCTCGCTGCAGTGGCGGGTGATCTTGCGAACGGAAATGGCCATGTCCGGCGACGGCATCATTTCCCCCCAGCCGCGGGACATGTTGCGGTCGGGATAGAAACCTTCGGTCGCCTCGCGCATGATGACCAGATCCATGGTCTTGCCCGCGCTGAGATTGCTGGGCAGGAAGGGACGGGTGCGGGCCGGACGGACGTTGGCGTACAAATCCAGCCCCACGCGGAATGCGCCGGAAATATTGCGGCCGCCCTGCTCGGGAGGAGGATAATCGGCATGGGACTGCGTACCCAGCAGGATGCCATCGAACCGGCGGGCGCCTTGCAGCACATCCTCGCGCAGCGTGGTGCCATGTTTTTCCAGGCTGGCGAAGCCGATGTCCTCATAAGTGAAATGGAGGTCCAGGCCAAACTTCTGATTGGCCGCTTCCAGGACATCGACCGCCGCCGCTACGATTTCGGGGCCGATGCCGTCTCCGGGAAGTACGAGAAATTGCATGATGTGGTTCCAGCAGGAATAAGTGTTGCCTGGCGGCAGGTCAGGCGTTGTGCTCGGCGGCGATAGGACGGGTCTCGCCTGTTTCCACCAATGTGCGCGTGGCATCCGGCAAGCCGTAGATCCACATGATCTTCATGGGCGCCGTTTCAGACGCGTTGCGAAAGCGATGAGGCACACCCGCGGGGATAAAGGTGACGTCTTGCGGCTTGACCTCGAACTCTTCGCCGTCAATGTCGAAGAACGCATTTCCTTCCAGCAGCAGCACGCTCTCTTCGCAGTTGTGATGGTGAAAGGGGATCTCTGCGCCGCCCTGAAATTCGGTATAGCCGGTGATGAATACGGACGCGCCCAAGCCTTTGGTGACCAGGGGCGTCGTGCTGGCGCCGCCGCCGCGGTCATGCTTCTTCAGGGTGTCCGGTTTCAGGAGAACCGCGTTGGATTTGGTCTTGATCATGAGTGAGTCCTTGACAAGGTTGCTTAGCGGGCGGGCCCGATCCATAGAGTCTTGATGTTGGTGAATTCCCGGATGCCGAACTCCCCGAGCTCGCGCCCATAGCCGGACTGCTTGATGCCGCCAAAGGGCAGCCGCGCGTCCGAGGCGACCATGCCGTTGACGAATACCGCGCCCGCTTCGATGCGGCGCGCGAGGGTTTCGGCGGCCGCCAGGTCGCTGGTCCACAGCGCGGCGCCCAGGCCGAACTCGGTTGCATTGGCGATGCGTATGGCTTCTTCGGTATCGGCCGCGCGGATGATGGCGGCGACCGGGCCGAAGGTTTCTTCGGTGGCGGCCGTCATGTCCGGCCCGACATGGTCCAGAACCGTGGGCTCGTAGAAATAGCCGGGGCCTGCGACGGGTTTTCCGCCCAGCAGCAGGCGGGCGCCTTGCTGTATGGATTTCCGGACCTGGGCGTGTATATCGTCTCGCAGGTTCTCCCGGGCCATCGGCCCAATGTCCGTGCCGCGGTCTTCCGGATCGCCTGCTTTCAACGCTTTCACCGCGTCGCAGAACGCCTCGACGAACTGGTCGGCGACCGAAGCATCGATAATGAAACGCTTGGAAGAAATGCAGCTTTGGCCAGTGTTGGAAAAACGCGCCTTGACCGCCGCCTTTGCCGCGGCGGGAACGTCGGCATCGGCCAGGACGATGAAAGGGTCGGAGCCGCCCAGTTCCAATACCTGCTTTTTCATGAGCCGCCCCGCCTGCGCGGCGACCAGCTTGCCCACGGCGGTGGAACCGGTCAACGTGACGGCGGCAATGCGCTTGTCGGCCAGCACGCCGGCGACATCGGAGGCTTCGATCAGCAGCGCCGCAACCAGGCCGTCCGGCGCTCCGGCCTCTTTGAATGCCTGCTCCAGGGCCAGGGCGCAGCCGGGAACATTATTGGCATGTTTCAGCACGGCGCCGTTACCCACGGCCAACGCAGGGGCGGCAAAACGGATGAACTGCCAGAATGGGTAATTCCAGGGCATGATGGCCAGCACGACGCCCAGCGGATCGAACACGACACGGCTGTCGCGGGCATTGCTGGCGACGGAGATGTCCGCCAGGAAAACAGGCGCCGTCTTTGCATAGAACTCGCAGGTGACGGCTGACTTTTCGATCTCGGCTTCGGCTTCCGTAATGGGCTTGCCCATCTCGCGGGTGATCAGGCGGGCATAGGCCGCGCGGTTGCGCCGCAGGACCGCGGCAATCGCCAACAGCAGCTCCGCGCGTTCTTCGATGGGCTTCAGCGCCCAGCTTCGCTGGGCCTTCGAAGCCTTTTCCAGCATTTGCCCGACCTGCGCAGGCGTGTGCAGGTCGTAGCTGGCGATGCGCTGTTCGGTTGCCGGATTGATGACGTGGATCATGAGGGTGTGCCCTTTCGGAACGGTGAATGACTAGAAGCCATAGAGTTGTGCGGGGTTATCGACAAGGATGGCGTCCAGCTGCGCGGGGCTGCCTATCCAGGAAGCCAGGCGGGCAAGCGTCTGCAGGGCGTCTTCCTGGCGGAAGGGTTCGATGTCGTGGATATCGGCGTGGCGCAAGCCGTTGCCGCCCGTATGCGGCCAGTCCGACGCCCAGAGCAGCCTTTCGGGAGCCAGAGCCAGGTAACGCCGTATGACCCGGGCGAGGTCGGCGTGGTCCGGCTGCGCGGATACCCGATATGGAGCGGATAGCTTGATCCAGGTATTGCCGCCGAGAAGCAGATCGGACACCAGGTCCATGGCATCCGCGCCTCCACCGAAATGATCCAGTACCACTGCAATATCCAGCGCTTTCAGCGTCGGCATCAAGCGGGTGAGCAAGGCGGCATCCAGATGCAGTTGCAGATGCCAGCCCAAGCTGCGGATGCGGTCGGCGGACTGATGGCATTGGCGGATGATGCGGTCCAAGCCGCCCGCGTCTGCGGAATGAACGCGCAGATTCAGGCGCAGCCCCCGCACCCCGGCGTCGTGAAGTCGGTGCAGGGTTTCGTCGGTGACGGACGAGGCATCGACGGCGGCAATGCCGCGCGCCGCATCGGTTCCCAGCGCCGCCAGCGCGGCGCACATGGCGGAGTTGTCGGCGCCGTAGCAGCTGGGCTGGACCAGCACGCTACGCCCGGTTCCCAGCCGCTTGCGCAGTTCGAGCAGCGCATCGATGGTTGCGGCGGGCGGGGTGTAGCGGCGATCGGCCGCATAAGGAAACCGGTCGGGCAGGAAGACATGTACATGGCAGTCGCATGCGTCCGGCGGTATCGAAGGGTTGCTGTTCAGCTTATCCATGCGCTCAGTATATGGTATTTTGTTTTATCAAAGTACCATAAAATATCCGAAACAAGGGAAATCCCCTAGCAGGTGCTCGCCGAGACGCCCATGCCGAGAAAGCCGGGTGGCGGGGAAGAAGGCGGGCGCGTTACCATAGCGGCTCGCCGCAATTGCTGATGGGTTCTGCATGTCACACACACTATCGTCACAATTGGTCCGGGATATCCTGCAACATATCCACGTGAATGCGCTGGAGGCCGGCACGCGCTTGCCCGAACGCGGCCTGGCGGAGGCGCTGCGCGTATCGCGGTCGCCTGTCAGGGCGGCCTTGCAGCAGATGGCGCAGCAGGCCCTGATCGAACGCCACCCTGATGGCGGCTTCGTGGTGGGAACCCGCTCGCATGAGCAGCCTGTTCTTCCCGAAGATACCGAGTCGCCGATGGAGCGCATCTATCTGCAGATCGCGCAGGATCGGCTCGCGGGGCTGCTGCCGGATAGGATTACCGAAAACGAACTGATGCGGCGCTACGGCGTGACGCGCTCGCAACTGTCCGATATTTTGCGGCGCATCGCTCATGAGGGTTGGATCGAGCGCTTGCCCGGCCATGGATGGGTCTTCATTGAAGCGATGACATCCCCGGACGCGTATGCCCAGGGCTATCGCTTCCGTCTGTTGATCGAGCCGGCGGGAATTCTGGAGCCCGGATTCGAGCTGGATGCGCCGCGGCTGCTGCAGTGCCGTGAAGAGCAGCGGGTCCTGGCCGAAGGCATGGTCAATACCGTCTCGCCCGCGCAGATTTTCGATGCCAATACCAGGCTGCATGAAACCATAGCGGCATGCTCCGGCAATTCCTTTATTCTGGATTCTCTGCGCCGCTTGAATCGCATCCGCCGATTGATGGAATATCAGAAGGCGGTGGATCGCGAGCAAGCCTTGCGGCGCTGCAAAGAGCATCTGGTGCTGATCGACCTGCTGCTGCAGCGGCGTACCGAAGAGGCCGCGGAGTTCATGCGGCTGCATTTGCAAAGCGCGGCGCGGGAGAAGCAGCTATCCGCAACGCGCTAGAAGACATGCATCTGTCGGCAGGCGGGCATCCGCCATGGCCGCCATTCAGCCCTTCGCAAGGCTCCGCTTATCGAGAAACGCGGCGATTTCTTCTTTGATGATGCGGGCGACCAGTTCCTGGCGCTTCTGCGTCATGCGGTAGTCCAGGCTGGCGACGCTGATGCCGCCGACGATTTCTTCTTCCCTGTTCTTCAATGTGACGCCCACGCCCACCACGCCGCTGACGGCGTGGCTGCCGATGACGGCATAGCCTTTCTTTTTGGCTTTTTCAATGCGCATCCTCAGCTCGTCGAGCTTCAATGATTTGTATTTCAAGAAGCGGCTGCGGTTGGCGCGCAGGTAGTGCTCGGTGGTTTCATGGTCCAGGTCGGCAAGCATGGCCAGGCCTCCCGCGCCGACGCCTATGGGCTGGCGGTTACCCACCGGAATGGCCAGCGCCTGAATGGGGTAGCTGCCCGCCTCGCGGCCGATGCACAGGGTGTCGAGGCCTTGTATCACCACGAGGAAGGACGCATCTTCGCTGCGGGCCGAAATGCGTTTGAGCAGCGGGGAGCAGCGCGCCGCCAGCGATGAGTGCGCTTGCAGCGTCTCGCCCAATTGCCGGCAATAGGCGCCCAGATGGTATTTTTTATTGCGCGGCTGACGTGTCACCAACTGCTCTTTGACCAGTTGCGTGACCAGGCGCAAGGCGGTCGGTTTTTCCAGCGACAGCTCGGCGCAGATATCCACGAGGCGTATGCCGCTTTCATGGTGCTGCTCTATGGTCTTGAGAATCCGTACGGCCTTCTGCACGCTCGTAAGAGTCGCCATGCATGCCTCCGTCCACATGAATCAAGAAACCACGGGGGTAGTTTCATATAACGGAACTTTACACGTAAACGCAAGGGTAAGTTAGGGTGGGTCCGGACGCGGTTCAAGTTCAGAATAAGGCCATACTGAACATGGATCCATAGCAATGAGCGTCTACATCACTGGCGTCGGGCACACCCCGCTGGGCCGCCATCCCGAGACTTCCGTCAAGCAATTGACCGCGCAGGCGGTGAATCTGGCCCTGTCCGACAGTGGCCATAAGCTCGGCGACATGCAGGCCGCCTGGTTTTCCAATGTGCGGCAGGGCCAGATGGAGCGCCAGAACTCCATACGCGGGCAGTGCGCTTTGCACGCCATGGGCGTAAGCGGCATCCCTATCTTCAACATAGAGAACGCCTGCGCCAGCAGCAGTTCCGGCCTGTTCAATGCGTATGCGGCAATAGCCTCGGGCATGTTCGACACCGTGCTGGTGGTCGGGACGGAAAAAATGTTCTATCCCGAAAAAAAGACCGAGATGATGAACGCCTTCTTCGGCGGCACCGATATACACCTGCTGAAGGAAACCTGGGATTTCTTTTGCGAACTCGAAACCGACCCTGAAATCCGCAAGCGGCTCAATTCGCCGGGTGCGTGGAATACGCAAAGCTTTTTCATGGACATCTATGCCGCCATGGCGCGCCAGCACATGCGCATGTACGGTACCACGCAGGCGCAGATCGCCTACGCGGCCGCCAAGAACCACAAGCATTCGACCATGAACCCGCTGGCGCAATACCAGAAAGACATGTCGGTCCAGGATGTGCTCGACAGCCCCGAAATCGCCTGGCCTTTGACGCGCGCCATGTGCGCGCCCATCTCCGACGGCGCGGCTGCGGCCGTGTTGTGCAGCGAGCGCGCATTGTCCGCCGGCAACCGCGCTCGCGCTATCCGCATCCAGGGCATCGGCGTCTCCAGTACCGTGCATCGCGACATACAGGAGATGGACAAGCATTGCGTCAGCCTGGCGGCGCGGCGCGCCTATCGGATGGCGGGCATCGAGCCCGGGCAGATCGATGTGGTCGAAGTCCATGACGCATCCAGCTTCGCCGAAGTGCTGCAAATCGAGAACCTGGGACTGTGCGAGCGCGGCCAAGGGGGCCCGTACACAGAGGCCGGCCACACCAGCCTGGGAGGCAGGACGCCGGTGAACGTATCGGGCGGCCTGGTTTCCAAAGGCCATCCCATCGCGGCGACCGGCCTGGTGCAAATACACGAGCTGGTGACGCAGCTGCGCCACGAGGCCGGACCACGCCAGGTGGCGGGCGCACGCATCGCCGTGGCGGAAAACGGCGGCGGCTTTTTGAAGCACGAAGATGCGGCGGCCGTGGTCACGGTATTGAGCAACAAGCACTAACAGGCCTCAGCATGCAGCCATTCGATTTTTTCGTTCGAGGCGCCCGGCTCGCGCCGCAGCGTTGCGCCGTCATCGAACCGGCCTCTGGAAGAAGCCTGACCCATGGCGAACTGCTTGCGCAATCCCGCGCCCTGGCGGTGGCATTCCAGGATCTGGCCGCCACGCGGCGCCCGGTGGTGGCCATATTGGCCGGCAATTCAATTGAAATGCTGACGGGCATACTGGCGACCTATGCCAGCGCAGGCGTCCTGGTGCCATTGACGCCGACCCTGGTGGAGACGGATATCGCGCGCCAGCTGGACTGCGTGAAACCCGATCTGTTGCTGTTCGACCCGGCATACAAGGATTTGCTGGTCTCTTATCACGGGCAGCGGATCAGCACCGCGGCGCGAGCCGACCATGTCGAAACCGTCGCGCGGCTGGTCGGCCGATACGCCGCGACAATGCCCGCGCGTTCAAACGTCTATCTGGCCGAAACCGTGGCGATCAAATTCACCGGCGGTTCGTCCGGCGCGCCCAAGGGTGTGCTGCAGTCCTTCCGCTGCATCAACACCATGGTCGCCTCGCTGATGATGGTCTATGGCTTCGATGCCGACGAACGCTTCGTCGTGGCGCCGCCGATGACGCATGGCGCGGGCACTTTCGTGCTTCCGGTGCTGGGCGCGGGCGGCTGCTTGATCGTGATGAACAAACCGAGCGCCGCGCAACTGCACGAGGTCTTGCATGCGCAGCGGGCGACATCGACCTGGATACCGCCCACCTTGCTGCACAAATTGCTGGAAGTGCAAAAAACGGCGCAGGCGGAGTTTCCGGCCTTGAGAAACCTGCTGTATGGCGGGGCGCCCTGCACCCTCAATCTCATCCGGGAAACGATCGCGCATTTCGGTCCCGTGCTGGGGGCGACCTATGGCTTGACCGAGGCGCCCGTCATCATGGCCGGACTGACCGGCGCGGAAGGCGCCCTGCCCGAGAACCAGGGCAGCGCCGGCCGCGTCGGGCCGCTGGCCTGCGTGGCGGTGCTCGACGCCGACGGACGGGTCGACATGACGCCGGGCAAGCCGGGCGAAATCATCGTCAGCGGCGACCTGCTCATGTCCGGCTACCTGAACATGCCGGAACAGACGCGGACCGTCTTGCGCGATGGCTGGTTCCATACCGGCGATCTGGGCTACGTCGACGAGCGCGGCTTCGTGTTCATCAAGGGGCGCTCCAAAGACGTGGTGATCAGCGGCGGATTCAACGTGTATCCGTCGGATGTCGAAGAGGTCTACGCGCAGCACGAACATGTGGCCGAGTGCCTGGTGTTCGGCGTGGCCGACGAAGTTTGGGGCGAACGGGTCGAAATGGCTGTGGTCCCGATTCCGGGGAAAGGCATACAGGAGGCGGATCTGATTGCATACGGCAAGCAGCATCTGGGCTCGGTCCGGACCCCGAAGGCGATCCATTTCATGGATCATTTTCCAAAAAACGAGCTGGGCAAGGTCAACAAGCGGCAGATCGTCGATACCGTGCTCGGCAAACATCCTCAGGTAGAGACATGAATATGACACTGAAGAAATGGTTTTGCGGCCTGGCCTGCATCATGGCCGCCAGCGTGGCGGGCCACGCGCAAGCCGAGTCCGCGTACCCCAGCCAACCCATCCGTTTCATCGTTGGCTTCCCCCCGGGCGGCTCCACCGATATCGTCACGCGCATCCTGGCGGACAGCCTGGGCAAGGAGCTGGGGCAGACAGTCGTCGTGGAAAACAAGGCCGGCGCGGGCGGCATCGTCGCCGCGGGCACGGTCGCGCGCGCCAAACCCGATGGCTACACCATTTTCCTGGGAACGGTGGCGACCAATGTGATCAATCCCTTGCTGCGCAAGCAGATGGATTTCGATCCCATCAAGGACTTCACCATGATCGGCCAAGTGGGGTTCTACACCAATCTCATCCTGGTCAATGAAAGTTCCCGCTATAGCGACCTGGCCGGCCTGATCGCCGACGCCAAGAAAAAATCCATGACGTTCTCCACGCCGGGCGCGGGCACCTCGCCGCACATGACGGGGGAATACTTCAAGATACTATCGGGCGCGGACTTGCAGCATATCCCCTATAGCGGCAGCGGCCCCGCGTTGACGGCGCTGATGGGCGGCCATGTCGACATGGCTTTCGACAATCTGCCCGCCGCATTGGGCCTGGTGCAATCCGGCAAGATCAAGGCCCTGGCCATCACCAGTACCCAGCGCATCAAGGAATTGCCCAACGTGCCCACAGCCGACGAACTGGGCGTAAAAGGCATGAGCGTGGACGCCTGGGTCAGCGTCATGGGGCCCGCCGGCATCCCCGCCGACCGCGTGGCCGTCCTGAGCAAAGCCTTGCTCAAGGTGCTGAAAGACCCCGACACCGCCGCCAAGCTGGAAGCCAAAGCGGTCACGATCAAAGGCACGACGCCGCAGGAACTGCAGCAGTACATCGAGTCGGAAACCCAGAAATGGCGCGAGGTCATTGCAAAAGCCGGCATACAGCCCGAATAAATCCGCAGCCGCCCGGCCTCTGCCGCCTCATTGATTTGATGCGGCGGGCCGCGGCCGCGAATCATACGTAGAAACCCCAGTTGTCTATCGCATAAGCCACCACTAGACTAGCGCCATCAGTTCATTGTATTAAACAAGTTCAACCTATTGAACGCATATGGCGAGCATGGCAAACGAGACAGCGGGCGGCCGCGGGTACGAGCGGGTTTTGCAGTTGATCGAATGGCTGTCCGCGGCGGCGCAGCCGGCGGCGCTCGCGGATGTCGTCAACGGCTTGGGCTGGCCCAAAAGCAGCGCCCTGCTTTTATTGCGTTCGCTGGTCGACGGCGGCTACGTGGCCCGCATGCCGGACAGCCGCTATCAGCTCATCCGGCTTCCGGGCGAACCTTCCGCCAGCAACACGGCCTGGAGCACGATACTCCGCATCACCGAACCCATCCTGCGCGAGACTGTGGACGCGGTCAATGAAACCGGCTTTGTCGCCGTACTCACGCCCGACCACCGCTTGCGGTATCTGAACAAGCTGCTGCCGCCGCGCGAGATCCGCTATGACCGCGACATCAGCAAGCTGCGCATCGCCCACTATGTGGCCAGCGGCATGATATTGCTTGCCGGCATGAGCGCGCCGGAGTTCGAGGCTTACCTGGCGAAGATCGACCCCTCATCGGGGGATGACATCGAAACTATCCGGTCTCTCATCCAGACCGCAAGGCGTCAGAAATACGCTGTCAACCTTCAGGGACGCGTGGAAGGCGCGGCCGGCGTTTCCGCCCCCATCGTCGATGCAAGCGGACGCTATATCGCCGCAATCAATCTATCGGGTCCGCGCGAACGCCTTTCCAGCAACCTCGACCGCGTGGTTTCCGGCGCGGTCGAAGCCGCTCAGCGCGCAAGCACAGCGCTTGCACGCCTTATTCCCAACCCTTGAATACCTCGGAGGAGACCTCAATGAACCTTGGAACGAAGCTGGCCGCCCTGGCGCTGTCCGCCGCCATGTTTCCGGCGGCCGCAGCCCTGGCGCAAGCCAGCGCCCTGCCCGATTACTATCCAGCCAATTATTCCGAACTGATCGACGCCTCGCGCAAGGAAAACGGCCTGGTCATCTATTCCAATATGGCGGACAACAACTGGAAGCCGGTGATCGAGGGTTTCAATAAACGTTACCCGTGGATCAAGGTCGAAACCCTGGACCTGGGCTCGGGCACGGTGCATTCCCGATGGGAAGCCGAAGCTGGCAGCGGCTCGCGTACCGCCGACATCCTGGTATCGGGCGCCAACGACCGCTGGGCCCGTTACGGCCAAGAGGGCCGGATGCTGCCTTACAACAGCCCCGAAGCCGGCAAGCTGCCCGATTTCGCCAAACCCTATCCCGGCATCAACGTGATGTCCACCGATCCCCTGGTCATCACCTACAACACCGCCCTGCTGCCCGAAGGCAAGCGGCCGACGGGCTTCCAATCCCTGGTGGATATGGCAAAAGCCGAGCCCGCCAAATTCAAGGGGCGCATCACCACCTACGACGCGGCCCGAAATTCCTTTGGGCTGGCGTCATGGTGGCAAACCCTGCGTACCAAAGGGGATGCGGGCTGGGCGGGATTGCGTGCAATCGGGCCGATGATACGCGGCGAAACCTCGGGCGGCCCTATGAACGAAAAAATCGCCACCGGCGAATACCTGGTCGGCATCGGCGTATCCGGCATCACCATTTTCCCCCGGCTGGAGCAGCCCGGCGGCAAGATCCTGGGCTTCGCCTTCCCCGACGACGGCACCCCGGTCATGATGCGCGGCCTCGGCATCGCCAAGGACTCCGCCAATCCCAACTCGGCCAAGCTGATGGTGGATTATCTGCTGAGCCATGAAGGGCAGACGCTGATCGGCAAGGGCGGCCTGACCCCCTACCGCGAAGATGTCAAAGAAGGCGATGTGCGCTACACCTATCAGGCCATTTCGGACCTGGTGGGCAAAGACAAGATGATCGTCGTGGGCTTCGACAAAGCCCTGATCGATGAGGCGGCCGATTTCGCCAAGAAATGGACTGCCGCCATGTCCGGCAAGTAAGCCCGGCCTGTCAACCCACGCCGCGGGCGCACAGCCATGCGCCCGCGGCTTCACAGCGATAAAACGCCATGACGCAAGTGTCATCCGGGGCGCTGCAAGAAGCAGCCTTGCCTGTACGGCCCAAGGCCAGCCGCTCCCCCTTCATATTCTGGACCGTGGCCATATTGACCGCCGTCATGGTCATCGGGCCGCTGGCGCCGATCGTGATGCAGGCCTTTCTCGACCAGCCTTTATATGTCGATGAAGCCGCGCTGACCACCACCAATTTCGTACGCCTGTTCACCGAAGCGGGCATGGGCACGATCGCCCTGAACACCTTGTATTTCTCCGTGCTGACCATGTTGATCGCCCAGGTTTTCGGTGCGGTCATGGCGGTCGTGATCGGCCGCAGCAACTTGCCGGGCCGCAGCTGGATGGGCGAATTGCTGATCTGGCCGCTGTTCGTCAGCAATCTGGTGACCGCCTTCGGCTGGTTCACCATGTATGGGCCCTCGGGCTATATCACGCTGGGCATGCAGGCGTGGACAGGCACGGCGCCCTGGAATCTTTACAGCCTGACAGGCATGGGCCTGGTGGCCGGCCTGAGCCAGGCTCCGCTGACCTATCTGATGTGCATAGGCGCAGTCACCAAGGCCGATGCGCAGCTCGAGGCGGCCGCGCGGTCCGCGGGCGCCAGCCCCATGCGCGCGCTGTTGAGCGTAACCGTCCCCATGATGCGGCCCGCACTGATCTATTCGGCGGTGCTCAACTTCGTGATCGGCGTGGAGATGCTCGCCATCCCGCTGGTGTTCGGCGGCCCCGTCGGGCTGCATACGGTCACCACCTTCCTCTATGACCAAGGCATCAATGCCGCCGTACAGTCCGACTATGGCATAGTGGGCGCCGCCGCGCTGATGCTGCTGCTGGTCGTCGGGTTCCTGGTATGGCTGCAGGGCCGCCTGATGCGCAACAGCGACCGTTTCGTGACCGTGCGCGGCAAGGCGTCCCGCCCGTCCACCGTCGATCTGGGCAAATGGCGCTGGCCCGCCTTCGCTCTGGTCTTCGCCTATCTGTTCTTTACCGTCATCGTGGTGTTTGCTGGCATACTCATGCGGGCCAGCGTCACATTCCTGACGCCGCTGGTGCCTTTCTGGGAACTGCTCACCACGCATAATTTCGAGCTGATCTTCAGCCAGACCAGTTATGTGCGCTCCATCTGGAACTCCGTAGTCATTTCCCTGATCGGGGGCGTGATAGGCACCGCGGTGGTCGTCATGATCGCCTTCGTGGCGCGGCGCTCGGATTTCCGCTACAGCCGTTTGCTGGAATACATCGCCCTGTTCCCGCGCTCGCTGCCCGGCATCATCGCCGGTCTGGGCTTCTTCTACGCCGTCGTCTGGATTCCCGGCCTGGACATACTGCGCGGCACGATCTGGATTCTCGTCGCCGCCTTCGTCCTGCGCTACATCCCCATCGGCTTCGGCACCGTCGCGCCGGCGCTATCGCAGATCGGAGCCGAACTGGACCGGGCCGCCCGCATTTCAGGCGCCGGCTGGTGGACCACCATGCGCCACATCGTGCTGCCTCTGCTGCGGCCCGCGCTATTTTCCACCTTCGCCCTGCTATTCATCCATTTTTTCAAAGAGTACGTCACCGCGGTCTTCCTGTACCAATCCGGCTCGGAAATCATCGGCACCACCATGCTGGCCTTGTACGCCCAAGGCGACAATGGGCCGGTCTCGGCGCTGGCCGCCATCCAGGTCATCATCACCGCCCTCTTTGTATTTACCGCTCGCCGCCTCTTGGGGGTCAAAATCTATGGCTGATCTGATACTTGAACAACTGACCATCGCGTACGGCGATGTCACCGCCGTCGACAATATTTCCCTATCCGTGCCGTCGGGCGAATTCCTGACCTTGCTGGGCCCATCGGGCTGCGGAAAGTCCACCACGCTGTTCTCCGTCGCGGGCTTGAACCAGGCCACATCGGGCGTCATCCGGATCGGCGATACCGTCCTGTTCGACGGCGGCAAAGGCATTTCAGTCGAGCCGGAGCACCGCAATATCGGCCTGGTGTTCCAGAGCTACGCCCTTTGGCCCCATATGTCGGTGGGCGAAAATCTGGCGTTCCCATTGAAACTGCGCAAGGTCAACAAGTCCGAACGCGATACACGCATCAAGGAAGCGCTGGGTCTGGTCGAGATGTCCGACTACATCAACCGCTATCCTTTTGAACTTTCGGGTGGGCAGCAGCAGCGGGTGGCGCTGGCGCGGGCGCTGGTTTACCGGCCCGGCCTGCTGCTGTTGGACGAACCCCTGTCCAACCTGGACGCCAAACTCAGGGAGCGCGCCCGGGTCTGGCTGCGCGAGCTGCAGGAACGGCTGCAAGTCACCACCGTGTATGTCACCCACGATCAGGCCGAAGCGCTGGCCGTATCCGACCGGATCGCCGTCATGTCGGAGGGGCGCATCCGCCAATTGGGCACGCCCAAAGAGATCTACGAAACCCCGACCGACGCCTTTGTCGCCGACTTTATCGGCTCCTCCAATTTCCTCAAAGGCAAGCTGATCGAACGCAATGGGCCCTGGGCCACCGTCCAGCTGAGCAATGGCAGCGTGCTGCGCGCCGGCGCCGGCAAAGGCGAGCTATCCGGCGATGTCGTGATCGCGGTCCGGCCCGAACGCGTCGAAGTCGTCGGCGAACCGGGCGAAAACATCGTTCAGGTCAGCCTGAACAGCGGCGCTTACCTTGGCTCGGTCTATCAATATGAAGTCAGCGGCCCGGGCGGACACTACCGCATCCAGACCAGCAAAGAGATGTCGAGCAAGCAGGCATACGTACGCATCCCTCCCGAAGCAGCCACCCTTTTTGCCGCCGACTCCGTACCACAGGCAGCCTGAGCATGAATCAACAGACACCTACCACCCTTCCCGTAAAATTCAACCCCCACGCCAAGGGACCGCTGTCCGGATATCGCGTGATCGACTTGTCGCGCCTCGTCGCCGGCAACATGCTGTCTTTGCAGCTAGGCGACTTTGGCGCCGATGTGATCAAGGTCGAACCGCCCGGCGGCGATCCGCTGCGCGACTGGCGCGAAGACGGGAAGTCGCTCTTCTGGAAAACCTACGGCCGCAACAAACGCTCCGTCGTATTGAACCTGCGCCAGGAAGGCGACATGCAGGCATTGAAAGCCTTGATAGATCAGGCGGATGTCCTGATCGAAAATTATCGGCCGGGCACGCTGGAAAAAATGGGACTTGCACCGGATTCCCTGCTCGAGCGCAACCCCGGCCTGATCGTGGTGCGTATTTCGGGTTTCGGGCAAACCGGGCCGTATTCCACCCTGCCCGGCTTCGGCACGCTGGTCGAGGCCATGAGCGGCTTTGCCGCAAGAACCGGCTTCCCGGATCGCGAACCCGTGCTGCCGCCGCTGGCGCTGGCCGACATGATTGCGGGCGTCTATGGCTCATCGGCCGTCAGCATGGCTTTGCTGGCGCGGGAACGCGGCCAGGCCCAGGGCCAGGTCATCGATCTGTCTTTGCTCGAGCCCATGTTTTCCGTCCTGGGTCCCGAGGCATCCATCTATCAACTGACCGGCACCATCAAGGAACGCGTGGGCAGCGCATCGAACACTTCGTCGCCGCGCAATGTCTATGCCTGCTCCGATGGCAAATATGTGGCGCTTTCGGGTTCGACGCAAGCCGTGGCGACGCGCATATTCCAGATAATCGGACGCGCCGACATGATCGAGGATCCGCGCTTTGCGACGAACAGCGCCCGCGTCAAGCACAGGCCGCTGGTGGACGAGGCCGTAGGCGCCTGGTTCGCGCGCCATACGCGCGACGAGGCCCTGGCCATCATGCGCGCGGCGGGCGCCACGGTAGGCCCTGTATACAACATCGCCGATGCCTTGGAGGATCCCCACTTCCAGAAGCGGGAAGTATTCCTGGACGTCGAGGACGAAGACTACGGATCGCTGCCCATGCACAACATCGTGCCGCGCCTGTCCGGCACGCCCGGCATCTGGGCCAAGCCCGCCCCTTTGCTGGGCCAGCACACGGAGGAAGTGCTTGCTGAGGCCGGCGTCCCCGCGGCGCAGATCGATCAGATATTACGCCATCAGGAGGCGCTATGATCCGCTCATTGCTTTACGTGCCGGGCAGCGCCGAACGTTTCATCGCCAAAGCGCATTTGCGTGGCGCCGATGCCATTGTGGTGGACCTGGAAGACGCGGTGGCGCCCGACCAGAAGCTCGGCGCCCGGCAAGCGCTGAATACCGTTGTGGCGCGCGTCGGGCAAAACGGCGCCAAGGTGTTCGTGCGCGTCAACAACCAGCCCGATTTGCTTTTGGCCGACGCTGAAGCCGCGTGCCGGGCAGGCGCTTTCGGCCTGTATGTTCCCAAGGTGTCTTCCGTCGATGTGCTGGAACGACTGGATGCCGCCTTGTCGCCCATAGAGTCCGGCCTGTCGCGCCCCCCCATGGCTTTCGTGCCTTTGCTGGAAGACACGCAGGGCGTCCTGGCGGCGCAGGTCATTGCGCGCGGCCCCAGGGTATTTGCGCTGAGCGCGGGCGGCGAAGACCTGGCCACCTCGATGGGCGCTGAGCCTACGCCCGAAGTGCTGCGCTTGCCCAAGCTCTTGGTGCACATGGCCGCCAAGGCCGCCGGGCTGCGCTCGTTCGGCTTGCTGCGCACCGTAGCCGACTACCAGGACCTCGAGTCCCTGGCGGCCGCCGTCAAGGAAGCGCGGACCTTCGGCTTCGACGGCGCAACCTGCATACATCCCAGCGTGGTGCCGATTCTGAACCAAGGCTTTGCGCCGTCCACGGAAGAACTCGCCCGCGCCAGACGCCTGATCGACGCCGCGGACCAGGCCGAGCGGGACGGCCTGGGTGCGTTTACCTTCGAAGGCGCTTTTGTCGATGCGCCCATCGTCGCACGGGCCCGCAGCCTGCTTGCGCGGTTCGAGCCCTAGCGCTTGTCCTAGCGCTTCAAGGCCTCTATCTGTATGAGAATACGGACCGTGTCGGGAATACCGGGCAGCCCGAAGTTCATGCCGAAATCGCTGCGGGTCAGCGTGGTTTCGAAATCGCCCCCGCAAGCTTCCTTTTTCGCTCGAGGATTGTCATAACAGTTGAAACGCAGGGCATTTAAGGTGACCGGCTGCGTCTTGCCCAGCAGAGTCAAGGCGCCCGACACGGACTTGACACGCCCGTTTTCGAAGATGAAGCCGTCTCCAACGAACCGCGCCGTCGGATATGCCGAGACATTGAGAAAATCCGCATTGCGCAGGTGGTCGTTATAGGACTCTATGCCTGTGTTGACCGAAGCCGGATGCACCACGATGTCGACCTTGCCCTTCCGCGCCTCGCGGTCCAGCGTAACCGAGCCTTCGACCGTATCGAAACGCCCGCGGTTGGTGGAGGTGCCGGCATGCAGCACTTCGAAGTGGACGAAGGTGTGCGTGGGCTCGACGTCGTAAATGGCTTCTCCGGCGTTGGCCAGGCCGGAAGCCGCCAGGATGGCGGCTGCGAGCAGTGCTTTTTTCATGAATGGATTCCCTGTGTAAGCGGCTGCATGGGCAGCCTGAGACTACAAAACGCAGCGGGCATAAACGCCGATGCGAGGTCCGATGGCTTCGAGTCTAGTCACTCACGGACATCCCACAATGCCTAACCCATGGGATATGTGATTTAAGTCAACGAGAGGGGTGACGAGATGATTTCAGCGTATTTCAAGCCGGCTTTTCGAGAGTATGCATAGGCGCCATGGCGCAGCCCCTGGGTTTTTCGACGGAGCGGCGCGACGCAACGGCTACGCTCATGGGCATGCTGATGACTGTGCATCACTGAGACAGCGGCCTTGGCGGGCCCTTGCAGCCATTTCACATGGAGCGACAGCGTACAATCATGGTTTGTTTCCGGCAGCGCCGACGGCAAGCGGAACATGCATGCTTGCACATGGCCGCGCTTTCCTGGAAACATTCCTTTCCAAGGCCTGCCAAGCCGCCGCCTTGCATCTATTCAGCAACACTACGTCTACATCCGGGAGTCCAATCCGATGAAAACCATCAAACAACTCGCGGCAGTCGCTTTGGCGGCTGCGCTGTGCGCCTCATTCGCAGGCCCTGCCTCGGCCGCCGAATGGCCCGACGCCAAACCCATCACCTTGATCATTCCCTACGCCGCCGGCGGTTTCGCCGACACCCGTATGCGCATGCTGGGCGAAGAATTGGGCAAGGAACTGGGCACGACCATCGTCGTGGAGAACAAGGCGGGGGCGGGCGGCGTCATCGGCACGGGCGACCTCGTGCGCGCCAAGCCCGATGGCTACACGATAGGCAGCGGGCACTTGGCGCCGCTGTCCGTCAATCCCACGCTCATGCCCAAGAACGTCCGCTACGACGTAAAAAAAGACATCATCCCGGTCATCCTGGTCGAAGAAGCGCCGTTGATCCTGAACGTGAATAAAAAAGTGCCGGTCAAGTCAGTGGCCGAATTGATCGCGCTGGCCAAGAAGGATCCCGGGTCGCTGACCTTCGGCTCGTCGGGCGTGGGCGGCGCGCACCACCTGTCCGGCGAATTGTTCGCGCGGGATGCCGGCATAAAGATGACCCATGTGCCCTATAAAGGGGGCGCGCCCGCGGCCACCGACCTGATGGCCGGCCATATCGACATGATGTTCGAAATGGGCTATGCGGCGATGCCTGCGATACAGGCGGGCAAAGTACACCCCTTGGCGGTCACCAGCAGCCAGCGCCTTGCGCTGCTGCCGGACGTGCCTACCGTGGCCGAATCGGGTCTGCCGGGATTCGAATCCTACAACTGGCAGGGCATCATCGTTCCCGCCGGCACGCCCAAGCCCATCGTCGACAAGCTGAACGCCGCGTTCAACCGCGTTCTGCAAAAGCCCGAAGTCAAGAAAGCCTTCGACGCCACCGGCGGGCAGATCGTGGGCGGCACGCCCGAAGAGTTCGCCGCATTCATCCAGAGCGAAACCGAGAAATGGGCGGCCCTGATCAAGTCGGCGAACATCACGGTTAACTGACCGCCTTCCCGTCCACCGGCCTGGAGCGGCAGCGGCGCAGCCGCGGCGCGAAATGAAAGCAAGGGGCGTTACGTTTAGCGGCGTAGCGCCTTTTGCTTGCGCCCCAGGGCCCGGTCTTGCAGGTTCCCGCCGATGAGCCAGGATTGTTTCCAGCGCTAAGCCGGTTCGCATGTCGCCGGAATTATCGGGCGATCGGCGAGCGAGACCGGATCTTCCCCCCGGTTCGTCCAGAGCAGAACGCGAATATTTGTTTAAGCTTCCGGTCAGTTTCCTGGAACTTTTCCCGGGAAACGCAGTCCTTTGCATTTGGTGCATAAGAAAAGGAAGCGGGCAATGGGCATCAGGGACTGCAAAGAATGTTACGGCGCGGTCAGCAGGTGGCTGCACTGGGGAATGGCGCTACTCATTGCCTGGCAATTCGCAACGGCCAGCGCCAGGGTATTGGCCAAAGACTCCGCCCTCGACCAGTTCATGTGGGCCACGCACAAGCCCATGGGTCTGTTGCTTCTGATACTGGCCCTCCTCCGCGTGGCCTGGCTGCTTTCCAATGCCGGGCGCCGGCCGCCATCGATCAGCACCCCGGCCAGGCTGGGGCATTTGGCGATGTATGCGCTGGTCATCGCCATCCCGACGCTTGCCTTGCTCCGGCAATATGGTTCCGGACGCGCCTTCTCGCCCTTCGGCCTGTCGCTGATGCCGGGCTTCGAAGGAAAGATCGAATGGCTCATGGCGCCCGCTAATCTCTTCCATGGCTGGCTGGGCTGGCTGCTGCTCGCGCTGATTGTCGGCCACATCGTCATGGCGCTGCTCCATGGCCGCCGTCCCGGCGACGAAGACGTCATGCGGCGCATGTGGGGGAAGGGCTAGGAGAAAGCCCGCCTGCTTCAGAACTTCACGGCGCTTGCACTTCTCAACCTATTGCGAATAGTCCATAAGCGCCAATGACGCTAGCTCGGCGTTCCTGGCGCTAGACTTGTCTACCGTACAATGGTCTGCATTTTCCGCCGTGGTCTTTTTGTTCCGTCCCCATCTGTACATACTTGCGCTTTAGTGATGACAATGCCAGCCCCCCAGTCCGTCGGCCGCATTCTTGCGATCTTTCGCGCTCTCGCCAACCATGAAGGGGGCATGACATTAACTGCGCTTGCACAACACCTGGCGGCGCCCAAGACAAGCCTGGTTGGCCTGCTTAACGGCTTGATCGCCGGCGGCTATCTGGTACGTGAAGAGAGTTCATATCGCATTGGACAAGAGATGTTCCTTCTCGCCACCCAAATCGTCGGTAATATGCGGCTGCCGGAACTTATCTCACCCTCGCTGGATCGCCTGATGGCGGAGACTGGCGAAACTGCTCTCGCGGGACAGTTGGCGCCAGATGAGCAAACACTGGTCTACTTCGCGAAATCGGAAAGTACCCATCCGGTCCGCTATACCGCTCCGGTCGGCAAGCGGGAAGAGCTTTATAGTACGGCCATGGGAAAATTGCTGCTCGCCTATATGGAACCAGAGCGGCAAAAACGCTATTTAAATGGCAGAAGGCTTCATTCCTTTACGGATAAGACACTCTCCGATGCTACCGCCCTGCTCAATCAACTACGCGAAATTCGAGCATCAGGCGTATCGCAGACAATAGACGAGCGAGTAGTCGGCGCAAGCGCCGTTGCTATCGCCGTCACCCGGAAGGATGGTGGCCTTTTATTCGGCCTCGGCTTGGCGGGGCCGACGGAACGCATGATTACAGCCCGGGAAGCTCATATAAAAGCGCTCAAACACGAAAGAGCAGTGCTGGAACGACTGATTGGCACTTATCGCCAATGACACGCTGTTAATAACGCATCAGCAAAAATTCAAACTCGGCCATTGACAGCTCCTACCTCGCTGCGTATTATTTGTACGTATATAGAAATATAGTACTTATATACGAACTAAACAGAGGAGGGGATAGCTCATGGCTCAAAAAACGTACGAAGAATATTCCGTAGGCGAGGTCTTCGAAAGCTACGCCCGCACCATTACCGAAGCAGATATCGTGAACTACACCTGTTTCGCTGGGCTCAAGCTGCCGATGTTTATAGATGAGGAATTTTCGAAGCAGCACAGCCTGTTCAAGACCAGGGTGGCACCTGGCCTGATGACCGCATCCATCGCGGCAGGCATGCTGGAAGATATTTTGGGGAAGTACACTCTCGCCGCTCTCGGTCTGGATCAATTCAAGTTCTCCGCACCCGTTAAAGCTGGTGACACCTTGCATGCCCGGATTACCGTCGAAGATCTGAAAGATGTTTCGGATAAAAATCGTGGGGTGATTACGGTAAAAGTAGAAGTCGTTAATCAGCAAGGCATAGTGCCTTGCGTCTTCCACGGCGCATTCATGATGCGCAAGGGGACACTCTGATCATGTCCCCGTTGAACGGGCTTCAGGTTATCGATTTCGGTCAGGGAGTCGCCGGGCCATACTGTGGTCAGCTTCTGGGGGACCTGGGTGCAGATGTCATCAAGATTGAACCTCCAAGAGGCGATTGGTCGCGGACCATGGGCACAGCCGGTGGCGTGTACCTTAGCGTGAATCGCAACAAGCGGGGGGTCTGTCTGGACCTGCGGGACGCAGAGACGCAAAGCATAGTGCGCACGGCCGCAGAACGCGCCGATGTGATCATCGAAAGCTTCAGACCCGGCGTTATGGGAAAACTTGGCCTCGATTATTCAACGTTGCGCGCGATTAATCCAAAGCTGATTTATTGTTCTGTGACAGGCTTCGGCCCGTCCGGCCCCAACTCGAACTTGCCCGCAGGGGATTCCATCATGCAGGCCTATGGAGGCCTGATGAGCATCATCGGTGAACGAGATGGCCCCCCTTTGCGAGTCGGCAACGTCGTATCCGATATGCTGGCCGGCATGAACGCCTTTTCCGGCATTCTCCTGGCTCTCATCGACCGGGCTGTCAGCAATCGCGGGCGCCACGTACAAATCTCGCTGCTTGACTCCATCGTCGCATTTCAGGCGCCGCCCTTGACGGAATTTCTGCTTACGGGAGCTCCTCCAGACAGAGCAGGAAATGACCATCCTCTCATTGCTCCTTCCGGAGCCATGGCGACCCGAGACGGGCGCATCACTTTTACCGTCTTTGACCATCAATGGCCGGATTTTTGCGACGAACTTGGGATACCGGATGAGAAAGATAACCCGCTTTACTGCACCTCAGAAGCGAGGCAACAGAATCGCAGCAGCCTCAAGGCGGTTCTCGAGCCCCTTTTCCAGACCCGGACGACGGGAGAATGGATCGCAGAATTGCGCCGAATGGATATTTTGTGCGCACCGGTAAATAACTATTCCGATCTGATCAATGACCCACAAGTCACCCATAACAGGTTGTTTGGAACTTTACCGACACGGCAAGGAACGCAGATACCCAATGTGGCCTGCCCTATCGCAGCTGAAGACTGGATATTGTCAGCACAGGCCGCACCCATGCTGGGCGAGCATACTGCGGAAGTTCTCACCGCGCTTTGGGGAGTTTCACCAGAAGTACTGGGCGTATTGACGGATAGGCGTGCCGCTTTCGTCCATAAGACAGATGCCGTCCGGGCGAAACCGGGCGATAAGGGGGACAGTGTTGTAACGAAACAATGATGAGTCCTGACCGGGCACAAGGAGACAAGCGATGAAACACGTAAAAAGCTGGGCTGCGTATACGTTGACAGGGTTTGCGATGCTTGCTGGAGCACCAGCAGCGGCGGCTGGCTATCCTGAGCGACCAGTGAAAATGATTGTAGCGTACGGAGCTGGCAGCGGCGCCGACACTATCGCCCGCATCCTGGGCGATCAACTCGCTGTAAATCTCAAACAATCAGTGGTCATTGAGAACATGCCTGGCGTCGGAGGCGCGCTCGGCACAGTCGCCGCGGCACGCGCGGCAGCAGATGGCTATACCTTGTTGCTGGCTCCTACGACACTGACGGTCAGCCCGCATATGGATGCCGAACCCAAATACGACGCAGTGAAAGATTTCGCACCCATCATGCGGGTAGCGGTCTTGCCCATGGTACTGGTAGCGGGGGCCAATTCGCGCCTGTCCTCTTGGGAGGACCTAGTACGCGAAGCGAAGAAACGTCCCGGGGAACTGAACTATGCGACATCAGGGAAGGGCTCACCCAGCCACCTGGAGGTAGCAATGCTGGCCCGGCAAGCTGACATTGACGTCAAGGACGTTCCTTATCGCACTGGGTCGCAGGCACTGACTGATCTGGTAAGTGGTGAAGTCGCTTTCTATTTTCCAGTGCTTCCGGCAGCTGCGCAACAAATCAAAGCGGGTCGCATGAAGGCACTTGCAATCGGCACGAAGAAGCGGTCCAGCCAATTGCCAGACGTGCGGACCCTGGCGGAGATACTGAATCAACCCGATTACGAGGCCACGGTCTGGTATGGCCTGCTGGCGCCAATTGGGACGCCGCAAGCCGTCGTCGACAAACTCGCAGCAGAAACAGCAAAAATACTTGCTATGCCCAGTATTCAGGAGAAGATAGCCAACACGGGCTCGGAAGTCGCGCCGCTGGATCTCCCTGAGTTTTCGAAATTTATTGCCGCTGAAAATAAAAAATGGGGAACGCTCGTTCGAGAACTGGGTTTGCAACGGTAACTGTGTAAATTGCCGCAAGGCTTCCAACATTCAGGCTAGCCCGGCACAATGGGGCCAATAATGAGTCAACCAGTGATTATTGAAGCAGTACGTAGCGCTTTTGGGAAACGGGGCGGCGTATTTGCCCAGCTTCGCCCGGATGCGCTGCTGGCGCGTGTATTGACGGGTCTATTAAGCCGTAGCGGCGGCGATCCAGCAATGATTGACGATATAATCATAGGTTGCGTCAGCCAGGCGGGCGAACAGGGTGGGAACATCGCACGCCTATCCTCTTTATTAGCCGGCTTTCCTGTCCATGTCGCTGGCGTTACGCTCAATCGCATGTGCAGTTCGGGTCAAACGGCTGTACATTTCGCCGCACAAGGTGTCGCAGCGGGCGACGCCAGCTATATCATCGGCGGTGGCGTTGAAAGTATGAGCCGTGTGCCTATGTTTCTCGACGTGACGCTGGGCCCTGCGTTTGTGGACTGGAGTGGCCTAAACCCTGAGTTGCTTGAACAATTCGACCTGCCCCATCAAGGGGTCAGTGCGGAGCATTTAGCCCGACATTGGGGAATGAGCCGAGCCGACCTTGATGCTTATGCTATGGAAAGTCATAAGCGGGCCAGCGCCGCCATGCTTGCCAATCGACATACCGAAATTTTGCCCGTTCATATTACGTCAAGCGATGGGCACGAGGCCCATATTATCCAGGACGAAGGTATCCGGCACGAACTCGATCCGCACAAGGTGGCAGCGCTACGCCCGCTTTTTGACCCGGAAAACGGCATTATCACCGCCGCCAATGCAAGTCAGATGACGGATGGTGCGGCAGCGGTCCTGGTTGGTGACGAGCATAAAGCGCTCTCTGATGGCTTGCGGCCTAAAGCGCGCTTCCTCGCCAGAGTCACGCTGGGCTCGGACCCGACGATGCAGCTTGACGGCATATTCGCCGCAACGCGCGAAGCAATGCGGCGGTCTGGATTAAGCATGCAAGACTTCGACTGGATCGAAATAAACGAAGCCTTCGCCAGCGTACCATTGGCCTGGTCACGCGAGTTTGCCATCACGCCCGATCGCTTCAATCTATGGGGCGGAGCCATCGCTCACGGCCATCCACTGGGGGCAACGGGGGCGGCCTTGATCGCCAAAACGCTCGCGGCGCTGGAGTCCATCGGCGGCGAGATCGGTTTGATTGTCTTCTGCGCCGGCCATGGCATGTCGACGGCTACCGTCATTCAGCGCATATAAATAGTGGAGACGTAGCGGCGACGCGCGACAGGCGGACACCATCCGCCCGCTCCTCAATAGGCGTGGCGTTATTAACCATCGACACGCGGTTTATCCTCGCCGCGAAAGAACGCCAGCATCTCCTGCAAGACGATGTCGGGCTTTTCTTCAGCCAGATAGTGGCCGCAATCCACCGCATGGCCGCTGACCTCGCCGCGGGAAACATCCTTCCATAGTTGCAGCACGTCGAAGTTCCGGCCCACGGCGCCATGCTGCGCCCACAGCACGCGCAGCGGCACGGCAAGATGGTTTCCGGCATCCCGATCGAGCGCGTCCTGCTCCAGGTCGATTTCCGCGGAAGCGCGATAATCGCTGCATATGCTTCTGGCCGTATGGGGCAGGGCGATACAGCGTTCGTACTCCGCCAGCGCCTCCGGCTGAAAGGCGGACAGCCCCGCATGCCGGCGGCCCGACACATTGTGCAGGTAGGCGACAGGATCGGCTTCGATCAGCCGTTCCGGCAGCGGCGGCGGCTGGATCAAGAAGAACCAGTGCCAGTAGTCGCGCGCGAAAGCCATGGACGTGCGCTCATACATGGCGAGAGTCGGCGCGATATCCAGAAAGAACAAGCGCTCCACTCGTTCAGGATGGTCGAGCGCCAGGCGATGGGCGACACGCGCGCCCCTATCATGGCCGCCCACCAAAAAGCGCCCGAACCCTAGCTGCCGCATGAGTTCCACCATGTCCCGCGCCATGGCGCGCTTGGAATACGCCTCGTTCTGCGCGCCCGGCTCGGGCCTGGACGAGTCGCCGAAGCCCCTTAGATCGGGAGCGACGACCGTATAGCGCCGCGCCAGACCGGGGGCGACCCGATGCCACATGACGTGAGTCTGCGGATGGCCGTGCATCAGCAGAAGCCCCGGCCCCCGCCCACCCACCCGCGCGTGGATGCGCACGCCATCGTTCATGGTGATATCGGTGGTGGAAAAGTTTTCGAACATTTGGGTCGACCTCTGCATTGAATATATTTCCGCCCGGCGGATGTCACCGATAGTGTAGAGCTCTGGCGTAGAGGCGCCCGCATGCGGTAAACGGAAATGCCGGATTGTCTCTTCATTCCCCATGATTTAGGGAAAACCATCAGTTGACCATCTGGCTCATCCCTGCTGGAATACCAGTATGCCAACCAATATCAACCTACTTCGAGACCAGGCTTACAAGCTGCTTTTGGATATGGTCATCAGCGGGGAATTGCGCCCCGAAGAGCCCTTGTCCGAACGCAAATTGGCTGAACGCCTGTCCATGGGCCGCACCCCTGTGCGCGAAGCTTTGCGTGCTCTGGTGCGTGATGGCGTAGTGGAAAGCCAGGTGGGCCGCGGCACTTTTGTACGGCGCCTGTCTTCCGACGATGTGCGCGCGGTGTATCAGGTGCGGCAGGCCCTGGAAGGCATGGCGGCCTTCCTTGCCGCCAAGAACGGGCCGACCAAAACACTTATGGGTTTGGGCATGCAAATGAAATACATGCGTGAACATTCCGACGACTACTCCAGGTCGCAGATCGACGACATCGGCGCCGAATTTCACCGGGAGCTTTTCATGGCGGCCAGCAACCCCATGCTGCTGGAGGTCTTCGAGCCTTTGCGCCTGCGCTTTCAGATCGCCTTCGGCTTGCCGGGCCATAACAGCACAGACCAGTTGCGGGACACCCTCAAAGAACACCTGCATATCCTGGAAGCCATAGAGCGCGGCGACAGCTCCGGCGCCCAGGCAGCCATGCTGGAGCATCTGGAGCATGGCTTGCAGGTACGCCTCCACGCTTTAGAAGACATGAATGCCGGTAGGCCGGATAGCCAAAATCATTCCATTCAAAAAAGCCTGTAGCGGGTTGCGCAGCAAACATCATTCAATAGTCCCCGCTATTTTTATCAGGAGAGAGGAGAGTACGGATGAACATCAAAACAATCTGCAGGTTTGCCGCTCCCATGCTGGGCCTGCTGGCCGCGGCTACCGCGCACGCCGGCCCCACCCTGGATGCGGTCAAAGCGCGCGGCGAACTGATCTGCGCCGTCAATGGCAGCCGGCCCGGCTTGTCCGCCGTCGACAGCAAGGGCGCGTGGTCGGGACTGGACGTGGACTCGTGCCGCGCGGTAGCCGCCGCTGTGCTGGGCGACGCCAGCAAGGTACGCTATGTCAAAACCACCACCCAGACCCGCTTGACGGTGCTGCAGACCGGCGACGTGGACATGACCGCGGCCAACACCACTTGGACCATGAGCCGCGATGTCACGACCGGCCTGGACTTCACGCCCACCACTTTCTATGACGGCCAGGGTTTCATGGTCAACAAGAATCTGGGCGTCAAATCAGTCCAGGAACTGAACGGCGCAACAGTCTGCGTGCGGCCCGGCTCCACTTCCGAGGAAGTCGCCACCGATGTCGCACGCAAATACAAGCTGAACTTCAAGATGATCGTCATCGCCGATCAGAAAGAAATGAATACCGCCTTCTTCGGCGGACGCTGCGATGTGGCGGTCCAGTCCACCGCCGGCCTGGCGGCCAATCGTTCCGTGGCGGCCAGCAATCCGGACGACTGGGTGATCCTGCCGGGCGTTTTCGGCAAAGATCCCGAAGGCCCCATCGTGCGGCAGGGCGATCCCGAATGGCGTGACATTGTCGCCTGGACCACCTATGCAATGTTCGAAGCGGAAGAGCTGGGCGTCACATCCAAGAATGTGGATGACAAGCTCAAGGATACCGACGCCAACGTGCAGCGCCTGCTGGGAGTCAAGGGCGGCCTGGGTTCCAAGCTGGGCCTGGATGACCAATGGGCCTATCGCATCGTCAAGCAGGTGGGCAGCTACGCCGAGAGTTTCGACCGGAATCTGGGCAAGGATTCGCCCTTCAAACTGGAGCGCGGCCTGAACGCGTTGTGGACGAATGGCGGCCTGCTTTATTCACCGCCGTTCAAGTAAGCCGGAGGCCGGGCCGGTATGGACGCAGGAGTAAAGACGCGAGACGGCCGCTGGCGTAAACCGCGCGCCACGTTTACCTGGCAAGCGCTATGGCGCAGCGAGAAAGCGCGCGGCCGCTTCTATCAAGTCGCGGCGGTGGCCGCCGTAGCGGCCGCCATTCTCTTCATGGCGGGCAACGCGGTGCAATCCATGGCCGCCCGCGGCATGCGTATCGGCCTGGGCTTCCTGTGGAATGAGGCCGGCTTCACGCTGGCTGAATCTGTACTGCCTTTCCATCCCACGGATACCTTTCTTCAGGCGTTCATAGCGGGGCTGGGCAATACACTATGGATCTCCTTGGTTTCGTTGATCTTCGCGACGGCGCTGGGCGTGCTGCTTGGCATTGCGCGGCTTTCATCCAACTGGCTGATCTCGCGCGGCTCGGCGGTGTATGTCGAAATCTTCCGCAATACGCCGCAACTGATCCAGATCGTTTTCTGGTACACCTTGTTCACGCTATTGCCAGGCGCCCGCCAGGCTTGGCACGGCATGGACTGGTGGTTCCTGAGCAACCGGGGCCTGGTGCTGGCCTGGCCCGCCGACAGGCCGGCTTTCACCATAGTGCTGCTGACGCTCGCGATCGGCCTGACAGGCATCTATTTTTTCGCCAAATGGGCCGATAGGCGGCAGCGGCGCACCGGCCAGCCCTTGCCTGTGTTCGGTTTGTCGATACTTGGGCTGGCGGCGGCGGGGCTGCTGGCCTGGCTGGCCACCGGCGCGCCCACGGCCATCGAGCATCCCAAACTGGTTGGATTCAACTTCCGGGGCGGCATGGCGCTGTCGCCCGAATTTCTGGCGCTATCGTTGGGGCTGGTGCTGTATTTCGCCGCCTATATTTCAGAAATCGTCCGCTCCGGCATCCAGTCCGTAGGCAAAGGCCAGATCGAGGCTGGACGCGCCGTCGGGCTGCATGGCGCAGAGCTCTACCGGCATATTATTATGCCGCAGGCATTACGGGTCATCGTCCCGCCCATCACGGCGCAGTACATCAGTCTCATCAAGACCAGCGCACTGGGCGTCGCTGTGGGTTATCCGGAATTGTTCAATGTCAGCAATTCGATCATGACGCTCAGCGGCCATACGCTGGAATGCGTCGTCATCATGGGCGCCGTGTATCTGCTGCTCGCCCTGTCTGTCTCGGCGCTGATGAACGCCTTCAACAAAGCAGTCGCCCTTCGAGGAGCCGCGAGATGATCGCCGCCACGGTCCGTTCACATGTACAGATATCGGCGCAAGTGGAACGGCCCTCGCCCCTGCGCAGCGGAGGGCCGATCAGCCGGATAAAACAAGGCCTGTTCAATAACGCCCACAACACGGTGCTGTCTATCATCGCCCTCATAGCGCTATCTTATGCGGGCTGGCACGCCCTGCGCTGGGCGATACTCGATGCTGTCTGGTACACCCATGACGCGGATCTGTGCAAACAGGCCACAGGAGCTTGCTGGGCCATCGTAGGCGAAAAATACCGGCTGATTCTGTTCGGCACTTTTCCGTACGACGAGCAATGGCGCCCCTTCCTGGCGATTGCGCTGATCATGGCCTTGAGTATTGTGTCGGGCTTCCGCCGGTTCTGGTCGCGCAACTTGATGATCGCCTGGGCCGCATTGCTGCCCACCGTGCTGGTTCTGATGCTGGGAGGCGTCTTCGGCCTCAGACCGACGGGCACGCACCTGTGGGGCGGTCTGCCCCTGACGCTCATCATGGCTATCGTCACGGTGGCATTCGGCCTGCCCGGAGCGATTCTGCTGGCGCTGGGGCGGCGATCGAAGCTGCCCGCCATCAAGGCCTTATGCATAGGCATCACAGAAATCACGCGCGGCCTGCCGCTGCTGGTGGTGCTGTTCATGGCCGCGATCATGCTGCCCTTATTCCTGCCGACGACGTTCCGCATCGACAAGTTCGTCAGCGCGCAGATTGCCATGATCATTTATTTCGCCGCCTACGCCGCGGAAATCGTGCGCGGCGGCCTGCAGGCCGTGCCCAGAGGCCAGTACGAAGCAGCCGAAGCGGCCGGGCTGAAGTACGGGCAGCGCATGCGCCGGGTGATCTTGCCGCAGGGCTTGCGCATCGTGATACCGGCTTTGATGAATGACATCATCCGCGCCTTCAAGAATACGACTTTCGTCAGCATTCTCGGGCTATACGACATTCTCGGCGCAACCAGCGCCGCCACGCAAGACCCCCAATGGGTGCAATTCGCCCCCGAGGCTTACCTGTTCGTGTTTGCGCTGTACTTCGTCTTCTGCTTCAGCATGTCGAAATACAGCGAATCGCTGGCCCGATACCTTTCCCAAGGGAGAAATTATTGATGGACACAGGAACCGCCGCCGCTAGGCCAGTGGTGCAGCTCAAGGGTGTGAACAAATGGTATGACAGCTATCATGCGTTGCGGGACATCAACCTGGAAGTCGCCCGTGGGGAAAAGATCGTGGTCTGCGGGCCTTCCGGCTCCGGCAAGTCGACCATGATACGCTGCATCAATCGCCTCGAGGAGCACCACGAGGGACAAATCATTGTGGACGGCATCGAAGTGACCGATGACGTCCGGAAAATAGAACAAATACGGCGCGACGTAGGGATGGTATTCCAGGGCATCAATCTTTTCATGCACCTGAATGTCATGGACAACCTGACCCTCGCTCCAATCTACGTGAACAAAACGCCCAAGCACGAAGCGGAGGAATACGCGAGAAAGCTGCTGGCGCGTGTCGGCCTGGCCGAGCAAGCCAGCAAGTATCCCGGCCAATTGTCAGGCGGACAGCAGCAACGGGTCGCCATCGTGCGGGCTTTGATGTCCAAGCCCAAGGTCCTGCTGTTCGACGAGCCGACGTCGGCGTTGGATCCCGAAATGATCAAAGAGGTCCTGCAGGTCATGACCGAACTCGCGCAAGAGGGCATCACCATGATCGTCGTGACCCACGAAATGGGTTTCGCGCGCAAAATGGCCGACCTGGTCGTGTTCATGGACGCGGGCCGCATCGTCGAGGCGGCTCCGCCTGAAGAGTTTTTCTCCAATCCCAAGAGCGATCGAGCCAAGCAGTTCCTGAGCCAGATCATCAACCATTGACCGGAGCCTTTCATGCAGTCCGCCATTGCGCCTCGCATAGATCTCATCAGCGATACCGTAACCCGGCCCAGCTCCGATATGCGGCAGGCTATGGCGCAGGCGGAAGTGGGCGATGAGCAGCGGGGCGAAGACCCCAGTACGAACTTGCTATGCGCCAGGGTGGCCGCCATGCTGGGCAAGGAAGCCGCCCTGTTCCTGCCATCGGGCGTCATGTGCAATCAGATTTCCATACTGGTGCACTGCCGGCCAGGCGACGAGATCTTTGCCGATGAATCCGCGCATATCGTCGGTTCCGAGGCCGGCGGCCCCGCGGTTCTGGCCGGTGCCATGGTGCATGCCCTGGCGGGGCGGCACGGGATATTCACCGCTCAACAGATCGCCGACCGCATCCGGCCGCGCAAGCGGAATACGCCACGCGCGCGTCTAGTGGTGCTGGAGCAGACCGTGAATCGCGGCGGAGGCGGCGTTTGGCCATTGGCGCGCGTGATGGAAATCGCCGAATTGGCCCAAAGCCATTCCATGGCCGTGCATATGGATGGCGCACGCCTGCTCAACGCGGTCGTCGCATCGGGTGTACCGGCACAGCGCTATGCCGAATATTGCGACACGGTTTGGATCGATCTGTCCAAAGGGCTGGGCTGCCCCGTCGGGGCGGTTCTGGCGGGGTCGGCCGAGGTGATTGAACAAGCTTGGCTCTGGAAACATCGGCTTGGGGGCGCCTTGCGGCAATCCGGCGTGCTCGCCGCCGCGGGGCTGTATGCGCTGGACCATAATATCGAGCGCTTGGCGGAGGACCACGCCAACGCCCGCCTATTCGCCGATCGCGTGGCCGGGCTGCCGGGCGTCAAGCTGGATTCCGATGGCGTACAAACCAATCTAGTGTTTCTCGATGTGCGGGGTACCGGCTTCACCGCACAGGAGTTAAGCGCCAAGCTGTTGCGGCAGGGCATCCGCATCGGCGCCGAAAGCACTTACCGCTTGCGTGCAGTGACACATATGGATGTAAGCAAGGCCCAAGTCGAAGAGGCCGCCGACGCGCTGGCGGCTGCCCTGGAGTAGGCGCCATAACGGCCGGCAAGCTCAGGCGATCTTCGCCAGCGCCCGCTCGATATCCTGGGCGTTGTCCGGCCGGACGAGCCGCGCCACTTCCTGGCCGTCGCGCAGAAAGATCAGGGAGGGCCAAAGCTTGATGCGGAACGAGCGGCCCAGGGGACGGCCGCTGCCGTCTTCTATCTTTATGTGGGGGATGTCGGGATGGGCCTTGAATGCTTGCGCAATCAAGGGCTGTGCCGCGCGGCAGTATCCGCACCAGGCCGTTCCGAATTCCAGCAGCAAGGGGCCGGCGCGTGTGTCGATGGCTTCGCGCGCGGGTTCCTTGTGTTCGTAGTCATAAGTCATTGCCATGCTGTTCTCCTGGGCGACCATAGTAGGCGCCGGCCGCAAAAATAAGCAAGCCCCATACCGGCCCGGGGGCATGCGGAGCGTGAGCTCGCTTGACGGCCACCGTGACGAGGCGAGGGGTCTACTTGACGCAGAGCCATCAGGCGCGCCATCGGAGCGGAACTGCTCATCAGAGAAATCCGCCTCGACCAGGCGTCGCCCGGGCCGGCCGGAAGGCGGGATCTTGTGCGATACACTTCGATATAGACAATCCCGTCCGGCTGCGGCCTCGAACACCAACACCAAAAGAATCCGACCATGTTGACCGTCCTGCAACGTGTATCGCAAGCCGGCGTCTGCGTCGGTGGCCGCAGCGTCGGCGCCATCGGGCATGGCTTACTCGTGCTGTTGTGCGCCGAGCATGGCGATACCAGCGCCGAGGCGGATGCGTTGTTGGCCAAGATACTGAAGCTGCGCATATTCTCCGACGAAGCCGGCCGCATGAATCGCAGCGTGCAGGACGTGGGCGGCGGCCTGCTGATCGTCAGCCAGTTCACCCTGGCCGCCGACACGAGCAAGGGCAATCGCCCAAGCTTTACCGCCGCGGCCGCTCCCGAGCAGGGGCGAGCCTTGTACGAGCATTTCCTTGCGCGGGCTCGTGAGCTGCACCCTGTCGTTGCCAGCGGCGAATTCGCCGCCAACATGCAGGTGCAATTGGTGAATGACGGGCCGGTCACCATACCGCTGCGTATCGCATCATCGGCGGCGCCTTGATCGCGGCATTGGAAACTTTTCAGACATCCCTTACGCGCGCACAAGCGCTCCCTTACGCGCAGATAAGCGCTGATGCGCACATGTAAGCAACAATTATCTAAGGGAAATCACCGATTTGGAGTTTTTATGCGATCCGAATACACTAGCGCCCATCAAGGGGAGTAGCTTTCTTCCGCAGCATCGTCATCACGGCCGTCTTGCAGCTGCAAGCGCCCGGTGCTCGGGCAACATCGCCATGTTGCAAGCAAGACCTTGCCATTCAGGGCAAGGTCCGTCTCCAGCAAATGTAAATGCTGTGGCCTGTGTCCTGATGGACCAGGCCATTTTGCTTTTCCGGTTGTCCGCCGCGGCAAGCATGCCGCCCATCGGGCAATTCGGCCCGAGCGGCCCGGTCCACCTAATCGATACTTTATAACTTTGGGATGACTATGCTTGAATTTTTACAGACACTCAGCTGGGCGGCCGTCTTTCAGATCATTCTGATCGACATCCTGCTGGGCGGCGACAACGCCGTGGTGATTGCGCTTGCCTGCCGCAATCTGGACGCAAAACGGCGCATACAGGGCATATTATGGGGCACGGCGGGCGCCATCATTCTGCGTGTGGTCCTGATCGCCTTCGCTCTGACACTGCTCAGCATACCGTTCCTGAAAATCGTCGGCGCGCTGCTGCTGGTATGGATAGGCGTGAAACTGCTGATCCCTGAAGACGACGCGCATGGCAATATCGAAGGCGGCGCGTCCATCATATCGGCGATCAAGACCATTATCGTGGCCGACTTCGTCATGAGCCTGGACAACGTCATTGCGATCGCCGGCGCCGCCCAGAGCGCCCACTCGGATCACCAACTGGGGCTGGTCATCTTCGGCCTGGTCGTCAGCGTACCCATCATTATCTGGGGCAGCACGCTGGTACTGAAGTTGATCGACCGCTTCCCCATGGTGGTCACTTTCGGAGCAGCGCTGCTGGGCTGGATCGCCGGCGGCATGCTGGTCACCGATATCTTCATCGTCGAGCGGTTCGGCGAGCCGTCCGGCACAATAAAGATCGCCGCCGAAGTGGTCGGCGCTGTACTGATCATCATCATCGGCAAGAGCATCGCCCGCCGCAAGCAGCCGGCCAACGCCAACGCTTAAACAGAACCAAGGCGCTAGCGCGCCGCCCTTCACCGGCGGCGCGCTTCTTCATCGGCAATAAGCCTAGTTCCCGAGCCACGTCCGCAGGCTTGCCTGCGAGGCGTCGCCTAGCGAGATCGCGAGCATCAATACAATGCGCGCCTTCCAGGCCGACAAGTCGCCGGCAAGCGCCGCGCCATCGTTCTGCAGCAATTGTGACGACCCTTCAAAGCCATAGCATGCGCGCGTCCCGCCTCGAGGAACCCGCGTGGCCACGACAACAGGGATGCCGCGTTGCAAGACCTCTTGAATCGCCTTGGCGAAACTCGGATTCACATGCCCCGAACCCACGGCCTGGATCACCAGGCCTTGCGCGCCGTCCGCCACGACCGCCTTCACCAGGCTTCCCGGGGCTCCCGCGTACATTGGTATCACATCCACCCGGGGCAAGCGCTGGCCATGGTAGGGCATGTGCAGCCGCTTCAATGGCGCGCGGCGGAAATCCACGCGGCCGTGGCTGACGCTTCCCAAGTATCCCAGCTCGCCCGAGTTGAAGGTTTCCACGTCGAACGTATGCGTCTTGTGCGCATCGCGCGCGGCATTGATGTGCTGGTTCAGGACGACCAGCACGCCTTTGCCGCGTGCATCCTCGTGGGCGCAGACCTGCAATGCGGCAAGCAGGTTTCGCGGGCCGTCGTGGTCGTGCTCCGAACTGTTGCGTTGGGCGCCGACGAGCACCACAGGCTTGTCCGAATCGATGCTCAGGTCCAGAAACCAGGCCGTCTCCTCAAGCAGGCCCGTTCCGTGGCTGACCACGACTCCCGCGATCGAATCGTCGGAGAGCAGACTCGATATGCGGGCGTGAAGCGGCGCCCAGTGCTCGGGGCTCATATGAGGCGATGGGATGCGCGCGAAGTCCTCCACGTCCACCTCAATCCGGCCTTCGAGCTCGGGCAGGGTGCTCAGCAGCTCTTTGCCCGAGAGCACCGGCACGGCCAGCCCTGTTGCGGCGTCGATCCGGGAGGCGATGGTGCCGCCTGTCGAAAGAAGCATGCAGCGGGACGGGACGGCCGAGGTGTGCCGTCCCGATTCTGCTTGAAGCAGTTGTTGCGTCATCGTGGGCGCTTCCTAGTCGATTTTGGCGCCAGACGCTTCAACCACCTTGGTCCACTTGGGAACTTCAGCGGCCATGTATTCAGCGAACTCCGCCGATGTGCTGTCGCTCAAATCGATGCCGCGCCCTTCCAGCTTAGCGCGCACGTCCGGGTCTGCGAGCACTTTCCGGACATCCGCATTGATCTTCTCGACCACCTGCGGATCGGTGCTGGCGGGCGCCAGCAGCCCATACCAGAATGACATGTCATAACCCGGCACGCCCGCCTTGTCGATCGAAGGCACATCGGGCAGCACCCTGGCGCCCTTGGCGCTCGTCACCCCCAGGGCTCTCAGCGCGCCGCTATGGATGTGGGGGATGGCAGTCGATACATTCTCGAAAATCATGGCCGTTTCGCCGGCAAGCAAGCCCGTCATCGCGGGCGCTGCGCTCTTGTAGGGGATATGCCTGACCGAAACGCCCGCCATGGTCTTGAACATTTCCGCCGCAAGGTGATTCGAGCTGCCGTTACCGCCGGAGCCATAGTTGTACTTATCCGGATTCTCCTTCAAGAGCGCGATCAGCTCCTTGACGTTCTTTGCGGGCACCTGGGGATTGACCACCAGGACATTGGAGAGGGTGCCAAGCATGGCAACCGGCGTGAAGTCCTTGACGCCGTCGTACGGCGTGCTGCTATACAGCAAGCCGTTTACCACGTGCGTGGCCGTGGTGCCCAGAACCATGGTGTAGCCATCGGGTTTGGCGTTCGCAACAGCCGCCGAGCCGATCTGTCCGTTGGCGCCGGCTTTGTTTTCGACCACGACCGGTTGCCCCCAGAGCTTGTTGAGCTCAGGCCCGAGCAATCGCGCCATGATGTCAGGCGTACCACCGGGCAGATAAGGGACGACGATGGTGACAGGGCGCACGGGGAATGTGCTATCGGCATGAGCGGCCGAGGCCGACAACAGGCTTAACGCGCAAACGGCGAAGCCCTTCCGGATTGGAAGCAGAGACATACGGGAATTCCTTGCATGAGGCGATGAGGAGGTGACTGAAAAGAAGGTGCTGTTGATGATAGAAAGAGGCCATTGCACGGTCAATTTGAATAAAATGAATTATTATTAGTTCATGGCTAATAATATTAAGTACCGCCAGCTGAAAGCCTTCTGTCTGGCAGCCCAGGAAGGTTCCTTTATCGCGGCCGCACGCCTGCTCTTCGTTACCCAGCCCTCGTTTACCGCCCTCATCAAGAGCCTCGAAGACGAATTGGGAATGCAATTGTTCGAGCGCACCACCCGCACTTGCCATCTCACCGCGCAAGGCAAAGGCTTGTATGAAACGCTGAGCCGCATCCTGGCGGACCTGGAAGAGGCCTATCAATATGCGAAAGACGAAGGCAGGGGATTGCGCGGAAAGCTTTCCATAGCCGCCGTTCCCTCCCTGTCGGTCGGTTTTCTGGCCGAAGCGTTCGGGGCTTTTCACCAGCGCTACCCGTCGGTTCAGATCTACATGGGCGAGCACAACAGCGACGGCGTCATCGATGCGGTGCGCAACAATCTTGCCGAGCTCGGAGTGGGACGCGCGCCGGCCGACAACGACATGGTTTTCAAACCCTTGTTCAAGGATCGGCTGCTCGCGGCGGGAGTGCCCCATCATCCGATCTTCAACGAATCGCACATCAAGTGGGCCTCGCTCGCCAAGCATGAGCTCATCATGATCGGGGGCGGCGCCACCGCTCAGGAAATGGCGATCGCCAGCCGCGGAGGGGCCCATTCCGTGGAAGCCACCCACCTGGCCACCGCGGCCTCCATAGCCCGATACGGCTTGGGATTGGCGGTCATCCCCAGCAGCGCCGTGAACGCTTTGAACACGGAAGGTTTGAAATTAGCCCCCATTGCCGAGCGCAGCGCGACCCGGCAGCTGGGTGCCATTTATAAGCGGCGGCGTAATTTGTCGGCAAGCGCGCGGCACTTCATCGAGCTGATGGAGGAGATGGCGGAGCAAAGCCAGTGGAAAGCCATGGGCGGCATCCGTGGCTCAATGTCGGATACCGCTGCGTATCAGCCGTGATAACCTTTGGACATGCCGCCGCGGCAGCCATGCCAGGGCTCGCCGCCGCCCGAATCGCTCTTGCATATGGCTGCCCCATGACTGTTCAGCGTTCGACACTCCCGCTGCTGCGCCGGCCCGGCGACCACCCCATCGTCTGGACCATGCTGGTGGCATGCTTCTTGCCCGTTTCCGGCCGGGCTGAAAGCACCGCGCAGGATGGGGCCTCGGTCACCACGCTGGCGCCCGTGGTCGTGACCAGCACGCATGTCGAGCAGCCGGCTTTCGATGTGCCCGCTTCGGTCGATGTGATCGACGGCGAGCTCATGCGCGACAGCCAGATGCAGGTCAATCTGTCGGAAAGCCTGGGCGGGGTGCCCGGCCTGCTGGTTCAGAACCGCCAGAACTATGCTCAGGATTTGCAGATGTCCATACGCGGCTTCGGTTCGCGCTCCACATTCGGCGTCCGCGGCATACGGCTTTATGTGGATGGCATACCGGCGACCATGCCGGACGGCCAGGGGCAGACGTCCAATATCGACATCGCATCCATAGACCGCGTCGAGGTGCTGCGCGGCCCTTTTTCCGCGCTGTATGGCAATTCATCCGGCGGAGTGGTGCAGATCTTCACTGAAGAAGGCAGCGGCCCTCTGCGCATCACGCCCAGCTTTACGGCGGGCAGCGACAACCAGCGCCGCTACGGGCTCAAGGCCGGCGGCGCCATGGAGGGCGGCGGGCTGGATTATTTGCTGAGCGTGAACCGTTACACGACCGACGGCTACCGTGACCATAGCGCGGCGCGCAAGAACTTGGCCAATGCCAAGCTGGGCCTGCCTGTGGGCGACGGCGGCAAGCTCACGCTGGTGCTGAACAGCGTGGATGTGAAGGCCGACGACCCGCAGGGCCTGACTTATGACGAATTCATCGACAGCCCGCGCAGTGCGGCGCCCAACGCCTTACGGTTCAATACGCGCAAGACGGTCAAGCAGACCCAGGGCGGCCTGGCCTACGAGCATCGCATCGATGCCCGGCATGACCTCCAGCTCATGGCCTATTACGGCCAGCGCAAAACGGTCCAATACCAATCCATTCCCGTCGACACGCAGGCGGCGCCCGGCCATGCGGGCGGCGTCATCGACCTGGGCCGCGACTACGGCGGCGCGGACCTGCGCTGGACATCCCGCCTTGCGCTGATGGGCGGCTCGCTGACGCTGATAGGCGGGGTGGCCTACGATACCCTGACCGAAGACCGGCGAGGCTACGAGAATTTCGCCGGCAGCCAGCTGGGCGTGCGGGGCAATCTGCGCCGCAAGGAAGTCAATGAGCTCTGGAATATCGATCCCTACCTGCAGGCTTCGTGGCAATTCGCCCCGCGCTGGACGCTGGATGCGGGGCTGCGCTACAGCACGGTGCATTTCGATTCGGATGACCGTTACATCACCGCCGGCAACGGCGACGACAGCGGGTCGGCGCGCTATACCAAGGCCTTGCCGATGGCGGCCCTGCGCTATCAGCCCACCGGCGATCTGAGCCTTTACGCGACCGTGGGGCGCGGATTCGAGACGCCCACTTTCAATGAGATCTCCTATCGCTCGGATCATCTTCCCGGCCTCAATTTCGCGTTGCGGCCCTCGGTCAACACCAGCGTCGAAATCGGCGCCAAAGCCCGTCTGGCCGGCGGTTTGTTGACCGCCGCCCTGTTCCAGACCCGGACCGAGGACGAGATCGTGGCGGCCGAAAACCTGGGCGGCCGCACGACTTACCGCAATGCCGGGCGAACGCGGCGCAACGGCTTCGAACTGAGCTGGAGCGGGGAAGTGGCGCGCAATTGGCAAGCGCAGTTCGCCTACACCTGGCTGGATGCGACCTATCGCGACAGCTTTTACGCGGGCGCGGCGGCGCCGGCCAATCTCGTTCCGGCGGGAAACCGCATTCCGGGAATCGCCCGGCAATCGCTGTTCGCGTCCCTGGGCTGGATGCCGCCCGCCGGATGGCGAGCGGGCGTCGAGGGCCGCTATCTCAGCAAGATCTATGTGAACGACAGCAACGACGAGTCCGCGCCCGCCTATTTCACCGCGGCGCTGCACGCAGGCTATCTATGGAAACTTCCGAACTGGAAGATAAACGCCTTTGCCCGCGTGGATAACATCCTGGACAAGCGCTATGCCGGCTCGGCCATCATCAACGCCAACGGCGGGCGTTACTACGAGCCGGCCCCGGGGCGCAACTGGACGGCCGGCCTCAGCGCCTCATATCAGTTCTGAATGATCATGCTGCGCTTTGCGCAAGTCCAAGCTCCGGGCAGCTGCATCGCCCACCCATCCATACTGCTCAGCTACCCATTCCGCTCGTCCGCGCCGCCATTGCGCGCCGGATCCGGCGGCGTATGCGCCAGGCCGGCCCGCTCCTCGGGCACGACCTCATCGGGCTCCACATCGTCGTCCAGGGGCGCGTCGCCCGTATTTTCCACCTGCGGGCGCTCGCCTGTGTTGTTGCGATCGCTGTCGGTATCGGGCATGTTGCGCGGCATGTCGCTGCCGGAGTCCGAGGAATCGCTGGGCCCCAGCGCGGGTTCCGACAAGCGCGCGCTCCGCAAATCGACCTCTTCATCGAAGTCCTTGTCTTGCTCGATTTGATCCAACTGCTGTTCCAGATCCCGGTCCAGATCTTTCTTCGTGGCCATGTCATTCTCCAAAACAGGCATGCCCGCAGGCAGCAAATCCCAGGCCCGGCCTACGCGGCCCGACCAAGCGTGGCCCGGCCTTTCGCGGCCCGGCCTGTCGTGGCCCGCCTCGCCTTATTCATTCTTGCCGCAGGTTTAAGCGCTCATGCCATTCGGCGATGGATTCTTCGGGATAGCCATTGAAGGGTTTATCGCCCGCACGCAACTCGGGCTCCACCCATGACGCGCGGGAGTCCAGGAACAAATGCGTGCGCTCGGGCGGAACGGGCAGATTGGTATCGATGGCCGAGGCGAACGGATGCACCAAGTCCGGCCATTCGGGGCTGAAAAGCCACAGTGCGCTGCCGCAACGGCTGCAGAAATGGCGTTCGCCCGTACTGACGCCCGATGGCCGGCCCTGGTCATCGCGCAGCTTGGCGTGGTAGACGGACACCTCGTCGCTGCCTCTTACCTTCAATGTCGCGGCATCGCCCGAGATATTGATGGCATAGCCGCCACCGCCTTGGGTTTTGCGGCATATGGAGCAGTAACAGCGTTGATAAGGATAGGGATTCACGCTGGACACCGTGAAATGCACGGCGCCGCAGTGGCAGGAACCTTCTAGCAGCATGGCTGTCCTCCTTCGAACAAGGCAAGCCAGTCAGCAAACTTTATGCCCGTCAGCCGACGGCGCGCAGCGGCATGCGGGCAAGCACGCGATAATGGGAACCGCCCTCGCGCGGCTCGGAAGCCACCAGCAAGCAGGCTTCGGGCATCCAGGTCAGCGGCGGCCGCTGCAAGGCGGTCACATCGCCGGGCCCCGCCTTGCGCAACAAGGACACATGCGGCCGGAAGATGCTTTGCGGCCGCTGCCAGCCCCGTTCTTCCAGGCGGCGCCATAAGTCGTCGTACAGGTCGTCCAGCCAGGGCGGCGTATGGCGGTCACTTTCGGACGGCCCCGCCCATACGATGCGCGGGCCCGCGAAACGGCCGTAGCGGCGCAGGGTCACGGCTTGAACGGCCGCGGGCCATGCGGCGGCGGATCGGGCCAGCTCGCCGGCCCGATCCGCCGGCGTATTGCCCAGGAAGGCGAGCGTCAGATGCAGGGTTTCCGGCCGCATCATGCGGCCTCCGAACGCCGCATGCGCATCACGCGCCCAAGCCATGATTTGCGCCGCCGATTGCTCCGAAGGCCACAATGCAAAAAACAGGCGCTGCGCGCGGGCCGCGGTATCGCCGGGCGCGCCGCCCGGTGTATCGACATTGCTTTGCGTATTCTGCGCCGGGGGCGGACTGGAAACATCCTTCTGCATGCCTGACTCCTGAATGCCGCGCTTGCTGCGCGGCGCCATGCATAGCTTAAACCGAACCGCCGCCGCGAGGGACACGGCCCCGGAGCCGCGGCGGGGTTTCAATTGCTCATGCTCGGCTCCGGCACATAGACCACCGTTCCGTCTTTCATGCGATAGGCTACGCCCGCCTTGGACCCTTCCCCCTGCCCGGTTTCCCCGTTGGCTTTGAAGCGCTCTATGGTTTCCCCTTTTTTGATGATCATTTCCATATTGTCTTTGCCCGGGTCGGTGATGATGGTGACCTCTTTCCGGGTGAAGGGATCCAGCAGGGGATTCTGGGCTATCGTGATCAGCAAGGCCGCGATAATGACCAGGAAAATATCGATCAGGTTCACCACCGACAGGATGGGATCGTCCGATTCGGTTTCGTTCAGGAATTTCATGCCGCCTTCCTGGCGGCGGCGCTACTCGTATTGCGCGCGGACTGGAGCCAGGCCAGCTCCTCGGCCAGCCAGCGGCGCTTGATGGAAACGACCCAATAGGTAATGGCGGCGGCGATCAACGCCAGGATGACGGCGGAAAAAGCGATCGCCAGGTTTTCCGATACCGACGCCAGGTTGCCGTCCGACAAGCCCTTCAATGCGGGGCCCATGGGGATCATGGTGGCGACCAGGCCCAGCATGGGGGTGATGCGGGTGGTCACCCGCGGCACCTCCAACAGCTTGTGCGCCGCGACGTCCAGCTCGTCGTCCGTCGCGCCGGGATGCGCCTGCGCCCAGCGCATCAGCTCATAGCTGCGCACGCCGTACGCATGCTCGCCCAGGGCGTGCCGGCGGCGCTGGCAATATGCGACCGCGAACGCCCCCAAAGCGTACAGGGAATAAAGAAAAAGGATGGAGATCGCCATCAATGTGGGGATCAGGAAAACCTGCCCGACTTGATACATCCATTGTTCCAGTGTCTGACTCATGCCTCAACCTTTGTACTTGACATAAATATTCCTCGCATGTGCAAGCGCGCAAGCGGCTTTGTGTCGCCTTGCGCTCACGCCCGCATCCCTCCGCCCGCCCGGGCCGCGGCCGGCCAGGCCTGGCGCGCCGCGCCGGCCAGGAATGCCAGCAGCAATAGGGCCAGGACCAGGTAGAGCCGATGCTCCGCGGGCGCCGCTTCAGGGCTTACTTTGTCCAGGCGCATGCCGCTTACCTGCTCCAGGGGCGTCCCGGGGTCGGCCGGCGGTTCGGCGGCCGGCGGGGAGTCGGGCTGCGCCGCCTGCTCAGCCGGCTGCGCCGCGGAGGCCGCCGGAGCGATGTCCGCCGGCGCGCCGCTGGCCACGTATTCCAGGAAGCGCGCGTTGTCGCTTTGCACATCGTGGCGGCTGGCCAGCTCGCGATAGCGCTCTTTCAACTCAGCCACAGTGGCGGGATCGGCATTCCAGTACTCCTGGCGGGCGGCTTCCAGCATGCGTTCTATGGTCTGTGCCAAAGCGTGCGGATTTTCCTTTTCGAACCATTCTTCCAGACCGAGCTTGTACTTGTCGCGCACATAGACTTCCGCCATTTCCTCCCATTGGTCGTCGCGCACGATCTCGCGCGCCACGGCCGTCCAGCCCCATAGATTGTTGGTGGCGTCCAGCACGCTGAGCGTGCCGGAATAACCTTCCGCCATCAAGCCCTTGATATAGCCGGGATGGAGTTGCCGCGTCGCCAGCTCCTTGGCCAGAAAGCCCGCGGCCCCTTCGATCTTGCCCGCGCCGCCGCTCCGCAGATTGGAGATATACAGCTCGGGCGCCTTGCCGTCCAGAGCGCGCACGGCCAGGCTCAATCCCCCCAGATACTGGAAGGGATCGTCGGTGGTCAGCATGCCGTAGGTATTGGAGCTGCGCGACAGGACCGCGCCTTCGGTGCCCCGCAATTGCTCGGCGTAGAGATTGACCGCGGCGCCGCCCGCCGCGCCGGCTTGGCCCCATTTCGATTCATCCGGGCCGTAGGCGAACTGCATCCTGGACAAGTACAAGCCGGCCAGTTTCTTGTCGCCTTCTTCCTTGCCCGTCCAGGTATCGGTGGCCAGCGTCGCATCATCCAGGCCGGTCCCGTATAGCCCGGATGCCGACGAGAAGATGCGTGTCTGGCCGGCCAGCGCGGCATCGGCCGCCGGCACGCCCTGCTCGCGCAAACGGGCGACGATGGCGGCGGCATTCGCGGCAATAGGGTTGTCGGACTCTTCCTCTTGGACGGCCAACTGGGCGGCGCGCGCGAGCTGCTTGAGCACATTGGGGAAATGATCGCGATACAAACCGGTGGCCGACAGCACCACATCCACCCTGGGGCGGCCCAGTTCCTGGCGCGGCACCAGGCGCACGTCGACGACCCGGCCGCCCTTGTCCCATACCGGCTCGACGCCCATCAGCCACAGCGCCTGCGCTTCGAGCAAGCCTTGATGCCGCATGGTTTCCACGGACCACAGCGAGAACGCCAGTTTGCGCGGCGTCTGGCCCGACTGGGCGCGGTGCGCCTGAAGCAATTGCTCCGCCGCATCCTTGCCCGCCTCCCAGGCCTGGCGCGTCGGCACCCGCGAAGGATCGAAGCCGTACAGGTTGCGCCCGGTCGGATAGGCGTCCGGATTCTTGATGGGGTCACCGCCATAGGACGTGGGGATGTAGCGTCCAGCCAAGCCATCCAGCACAGCGGGCAGTTCGCGCTGCGCCCCGATGGCCGCGTACCAGGCGCGCCCCTGCTCAAGCATGCTTTTCAGTTCCGGCCCGGCCGCCGCGGGCTCCTGGCCGTCCACCAGACTGCGCTTGAGCAGCGCATAAGGCACGGTGGCGTCCAGGCGCTCATAATCGGCGACGACGGCCTCGTCCAGATCCTGTTCCTTCACCCCGGCCTGACGCGCCGCCGCGTCCCAGAAAGGCTGGCCCAGCATGAGCAGGACAGTCGCCAGCCGATGATCCTCGCGCGGCGCCCTGCCCAGGGCGTGCAGGCCCAGGGGTTGCGCCATGTGGGCCAGCTCATGCAAATGCGCATGCAGCGTATCGATGAAAGCGGGAAATTCGGCGGCGGCGCGCTCGAGGGTCCACCCCATGTCTTGTAGCACGCGTTCCTTGGCGGCCTGGGCTAGCAGGTCGGTCTTGATCTGCTCGCGCACCGCGCCCTGATCCTGGGCCAGCCACTGGTGCAGCAAATCATGCATCTGGGTCAGGGCGTCGTGCATGCCGGCCGGCTGGAAAGGCGGCGTCTGGTGGCTGACGATGACGGCCCTGCCGCGCCGCCGCGCCTGCTGCGCCTCGCCGATATTGTCCGCGATATAGGGATAGATGACGGGGACATCGCCGAGCGCCAGCATGGGATAGTCGTGAATGGACAGCCCGCGTTCCTTGCCCGGCATCCATTCCTGCGAGCCGTGGGTGCCGAAGTGGATGAAGGCATCCGACGCGTGCTGCGTGCGCGCCCATAAGTAGGCGGCCAGATAGAAGTGCGTGGGCAGCGCGGTCATGGAGTGGTACAGCGCTTTTTCCTTGTCTTCCGATTTATCGGCGCGCGGCGGCTGCGGCATGATGGCCACCTTGCCCAGCATCAAGCGCGGCACCACGAAATAAGCCTCATCGCCATCGCGCAACACCATGGACGATTCGGCCGGATCGCCCCAGCGCTGCAGCATCTCGTCGCGCCGCGCGGCCGGCAGCGTGTCCAGCCAGGCGCGGTATTCAGCCACCGGCAGGCGGGCCGCAAGGCCGTCATCCAGCAGTTCCCGCAGCTTGCCGTCGCGATACAGCGGCGCCAGCAGCCGCTGCAACTGCTCCACCAGCCGGGCTTCGTCGGGCACTTCGGTGTCATAGCCCGCCTGCTTCAAGGCGCGCAAGACATTCGTCATGCTCTCCGGCACGTTCAGGAAAGAAGCGGACAGGTTTTTCTCGCCGGGAGGGTAATTCCAGAAAAAGAGGGTCAAGGCCTTATCGGAGTTTTGCTTGCGCTGCAGCGCCGCCAGCCGCAACGCCTTGTCCACGACCGACTGCAGCTGTTCATCGATCGGCGTCAATTGGCCGTCCTGCTTGTCGAATGCGGACGCCACCTGAATATCGATGATGCCCGTGTACTCGGCCTGCGCCATATAGAAAGGCACGTCCATCAACTGCACGCCTTGCGGATCGTCCCGCCATTCCTGTTCATCGCCGCGCCGGTAGGGGGTGGCCTGCACGACTGGAATGCCGAGCTCTTCGAATTCCTTGCGCAGCCCGTCGGTGCTCAAGACTATGCGTGTATTGATCAAGACGCTCGCCAGCGGCCGGCCGCCGGGCGCCAGCATCCGGCGGTTGGCGTTTTGGTCCGAGGTAGTGTGGTAGTAGGCCAGGGGAATGGCGCCGGCGGCCTCCACGCGCGCAATCGTATCGTCGATCAGGCGCGTCTGGAGCGCCGACACGTATTGCTGATGAAAGGCGATGCCTATGATGGGCGGATGCTGCCCCGCAAGGTCGACGCCTTTCCATTGCAAGTAATCCAGCAGATCGGCGAACATGCGCGGCGCCTTTGGATGGTAAACCGCCGTATCGGGAAATACGATGGGCTCCGCAATGCCTTCCGTGCTGCGTCCGGCCAGCAAGGCGGCAGTCGTTGCGAAAAAGGCGTCGAAGTTTTCCCGTCCGCCATTGGAGTAGTAGATCGCCAAACGGCGCGCCAGCGCGTCAGGCAGATTCACGCCGGCCGGCGCCTGGTCGTACACCCAGGCCAGCGGCGCCCGCAGCCCGGGCAGGGCATGGGCCAATTTGGCCCGCACCGCATCCTGCTGGTAGGTATCGACAAAGACGATGTCGCGGCCGCTGAACAAGCCGGCGTCCGCATCGGCGGGAATGTCGTTGATGTACTTGACGTCCACATCCAGGCCATGCGGGCGGGCGATATCCGCCAGCACCTTGAATTTGCCCGCCGGCACATTGCTGGTCGTGATGAACAAGACCGACGCGGCGTGCGCGATGGCCGGCATGCCGATCAAGCTCAAGGCCGCGATGGCGGCGAGCATGGCACGCACTAGTCCGGATGGCATTGTTAGTAGACCCCATTGTTGTTATCGGTGTCCGGGCAGAAAGCCACGGGCGGGAAGCCGGGCCGAAAGCCTTCCGGGCGGAAAGCCCGAGCGGCGCGGGATAAGCCAATTATTCTATAACAATGCGAATGATTATTAAAACTGTTTGCTTTTAAAACCACTTTCAAGACGGAAAATGCCTATGGAGCCAAGCGCGACGCGCGCCGGCCGCAGCTTGCGCTCTTCGCCTGCGCTTCTGGTGCCGTGCAGGCGTCGCCGCAGCCCCCGCCCGCCGTGCCAAACATGTCCGGACGGGCATGATTGACGTCCAGAGCCCGGCTTGGCTAAGATCGTGGGCAACCAGGCCGGCGCAAGAACTATCCGTAAAAAAATAGCAGGCATACCATGACACCAGCCAAGCTCATGCAGTACGCGACGGCCCTGGCACGGGCGGCCCTCGTTTGGATGGCCCCAGCCTGGGCTGGCTCCGCACGGGCGGCCGCATTAAAAGCGGCTTCCGCGAGAGGCCCTGCGGGCGCGGCCTTTGCGAGGGCAGTCCGACCTGGTGCCGCCCTTACCGGAGACATCCTGACGAGAGCCGCCCTGGCAGCAGCCGTTTTCGCACTTTGTGCGGGCCTGGCTTGCGCCGTTCAAGCCAAGACATTGCGCATCGTCCACCAGGACGACCCGGCGTCGCTGAATTCCATGCCGGAGAATGAAGCCTTTGCGCTGGGCGCGTACGGATGGGTCTATGAAACCCTGGCGGCCTATGACAAGGACTTGAAGCTGACGCCCATGCTGGCGCAGTCCTGGGAAAACCCCGAGCCCACCAAGTGGATATTCCATTTGCGCAAAGGGGTGCTGTTCCATGACGGCAGCCCGTTCACCGCCGACGATGTGATCTTTTCCTGGCGGCGCAGCCTGGGCGAAAAACCCAGCGCGGGCCGCGGCTTGAAGGCCGCCGATATCGCAAAGCTGGACGATTACGCCATAGAAGTGACCACGCCCGCGGCCGACCCGATACTGCCTCGCGAGTGGGCGCTGCTGCACATCACGAACGAGCATGGCAGCGGCACCGGGCCTTTCATGGCAACGGACCGCCGGCCCGGCATCCAGACCCGGTTCGAGCGCTTCGAGCGCTACTGGGACGAACACATGCCGACCAATGTCACGGACATCGTTTTTCAGACCATGCCGCAGGCGCCCTCCCGCTTGGCGGCGCTGCTTGCCGCGGAGGCGGACGTGTCGGCGCCCGTGCCCATGGAAGACTGGCGGGCGCTGCAGGAAGATCCCGATGCCCAATTGCTGGCAATCCCCGCGGCGCAGGTCGTCTTCATCGGCATGGACCAGCATCGCGACGAATTGCCGGACTCCAGCGTAAAAGGTAAAAACCCATTCAAGGACAAACGCGTGCGCCAGGCCCTGTCGTTGGCCATCGACACCGAGGCCATCAACCAGGACATCATGCGCGGCGCCGGCCGGCCCGCAGGCACGCTGATCTTCGACAAGGTCAACGGCTACGACCCCTCCTTCGGCGCCCCCTATCCCAGCAACCCGGACAAGGCAAGAAAGCTGCTGGCCGATGCGGGCTATGCCGGCGGCTTCAGCGTCAATCTGGATTGCCCGCGAGGGCGCTACCCGCGGGATGAGGAGATCTGCGCCGCGATAGCCCGCATGCTCGCGGACGTGGGCGTCGAGGTCCGGCTGGCGGCGCCAGGCGCATCGGGCGGGGCCGCGCCGCTGCCCGCGGGAAATCACAGCAGCATGTATCTGATGGGCTGGACGCCCCGCTCCATGGATGCGGCCGGCGCGCTCGACAGCCTGGCGTCATGCCGCGACGGCCATGCATCGGGCGGGCCGGGCGGGCAGTACAACCTGGGAGGCTATTGCAATCGGGAGATCGATGCATTGGCGGCCAAGATCAGTGTCGAGACCGACCACATCAAGCGCAACGCCATGATCAAAGAGGCCTACGGCATACTGCGCAATGACTACGCCTACCTGCCGCTGCATCAGCCGCCCATGTCGTGGGGCGTGCGCAGAGGCGTCAGGCTGGAGCAGCGGGCCGACGGGGTGCTCGATATCCGCGGCGCCGTCATGCCATGAGCATGCGGCGGCGGCCGCGCCCCCAATAACGAACTTAACGTTTTGATACCAAAATCGGCGCGGCGAACTGGACGCGAATCAGAGCCGTCCCTATGATAAACAGGCAGCAGAATCAACAAGCAACAAACCGCAAGCTTTTTCACTTCATAAGGACTATACATGGGCATCATCAGCATGATCGTCGTCGGTTTCATCGTGGGCCTGATTGCGCGCGCGCTTATGCCGGGCGACCAGAAATTTGGCATCATCATGACCATCATCCTGGGTATAGTCGGGTCCATCGTGGCAGGCTACCTTGGCGCTGCGCTGGGCTTCTACCAGCCCGGCGAAGGCGCGGGCTGGATAGGCTCCATCGTCGGCGCCATCATTGTCCTTTTCATATACGGCATGGTCACCAAGAAACGCTGAGCATCAACCCCCGCCATGGCCATCCCGCAGCGGCGCCGCGCCCCCGGGGCCGGCGCGGCGCGGGAATGGCCGCCTCCTTATCAAGCCGCGCGCGTGCCGATACAATAGACTTTACGGTTACTCCGGCCGGAGGCATGATGCAGACTTCCCGATTCCGAAACTTCTACAGCCAGAACGGCTTTTGGCGCAAGCTTGGGCCGCAGGCCCAATCCATAGGCTATGCAACCCTGGAAAAGGCGTTGTATCTGTACTATGCGGTGCAAAGCCCGGCCACGCCGAAATGGGCCAAGCGCGTCATTTACGGCGCATTGGGCTATTTCATTTTTCCTCTGGACGCCATTCCCGATCTGGCCCCGCTGGTCGGCTATACCGACGACCTGAGCGTCATGGCCGCCGCCCTGACTACCGTCACCCTGTACATCACGCCCGAAGTGAAAGCCCAGGCACGGGAAAAGCTGGCATCCTGGTTCAGCAAACCCGCGGCCAACGCCTATACGGATGCCTGAGGCATCCCGGTCCGCCATAGCGCAGCCCCCTTCCTTCGCCGCCTTCTGGCTGGCTGAAACGCTGCGCCTGCGCGAAAGCCTGTGGGGGCCCCTGGAAGACGCCCGGGAAGTGCGCCGCGTCCGCTCCGAGCCATTGAGCTTCGAGCAGAAAATATTGCTGCGCGGCCGCCATCTCGGCAAACGGGAAGGGCTGGATGCCTCGATACGCAACTGGTCCGCCGCGGCCCGCCTGATACTGGTCGTCCTGTGCGGCGCCGCCTTGCTGGCCGGCGCCGGCGCGGCCGTGGGGGCGCTGGGCGACGGCAGCCGGCAAGTCAACATCCTGCTGGCGCTTGCCGCCCTGCTGGGCCTGAATACCCTGACCCTGGCCTTCTGGCTGATGAGCTTCCTGGTCCAAGGCGCCGGCGGCGCCTGGCTGGGCGAATCCTGGCTATGGCTGACCCGCAAGCTGGCGCGCGGGCCCAACGCCGCCCTGGTGCCGCGCGCCCTGGCCGAAATCCTGGGCCGCGCCCATGCCCTGCGCTGGTTGCTGGGCGGCGTCAGCCATGCCTTGTGGGCCATCGCCCTGAGCGCGATGCTGCTGGCCATGCTGGCTCTTTTGTCCGCGCGCCGCTATAGCTTCAACTGGGAGACCACGCTGCTTTCCCCCGACGTATTCGTCTCGCTCACCCGGATATTGGGCTGGCTGCCGGCGCAACTGGGTTTTTCCATGCCTACGGAAGCCATCGTGCGCGCCAGCGGGAGCTTGCAGGCTTTGCCCGAGCCGGCGCAAGCCCTGTGGTCGGGGTGGCTGCTCGGCTGCATCGTGGTTTACGGCCTGCTGCCGCGGGTCCTGGCGCTGTTCCTCTGTCTGGCGATGACGCGGCGCCGGCTCGCCGGCTTGCGGCTGGACACCAGCTTGCCCGGCTATGCCGAGTTGCGCGATCGCCTGGCGCCCGCCAGCGAACACGCCGGCATCGATGCGCCCGCTCCCGCGGACCAGCCCGCCCGCAAGGCCATCCATGCACCCCCGGATCAGCCGCTGGACCAGCCCATACTCGTAGGCATAGAGCTGCCGCCGGATCTCGCCTGGCCTCCAGGCCCGCTGGCGCCTGGCGTGGCCGACCTGGGCGTCATCGACGGCCGGACGCAGCGCAATGCCCTGCTCGACCGGCTGCAACAGCATGCGCCGGAGCGGCTGCTGATGGTGTGCGACGCTCAACAGACGCCGGACCGCGGCACCACCGCCATACTGGCGGAACTCGCGGGCTTCGCCGGCCAGGCGCATGTCGCCCTGCTCGGCCTTTATCAGGGCCGGGAAGGGCGCGGCGCCGCCTGGCTGGAGCAGCTGCAGGCCGCCGGTTTCCAGCCGCAAGCCCTTCATGGCGAAGCCGCTGCCGCGCTGGCCTGGCTGGCGGGCGAGCCCCGGGCGAACGAGCTTGCGGGAGACCAGCATGTCGAGCCTTGAAGCCAGGCCGCAGTCCGATCATGGCGGCAGGCCGCTGCGGCTGGCGGTGGTCGGCCACACCAATACCGGCAAGACTTCTTTGCTGCGCACCCTGACCCGCGACCCCTCGTTCGGCCATATCGAGGACAGGCCCGGCACGACCCGCCATGTCGAAGGCGCCCACCTGCTGGTTGACGGCGCCGTGGCCGTCGAGCTCTACGACACACCCGGCATGGAAGATGGCATCGCGCTGCTGGACTATCTGGACCAGCTGGCGCCCGCCGGCGAACGTATCGACGGGCCGGAACGCATACGCCGATTCCTGCAAAGCCCTGAAAGCAAGCGCCGCTTCGAGCAGGAAGCGCGCGTGTTGCGCAAGCTGCTGGAATGCGACGCGGGGCTGTATGTCGTGGATGGGCGCGATCCCGTACTGGGCAAACACAAGGACGAACTCGCCATCCTCGCCAGTTGCGGCCACCCGCTGCTGCCTGTGCTGAACTTCACGCGCAGTCCGGAAAAACGCCTGTCCGCATGGCGCGACGCCCTGGCGCGGCTGGGGCTGCACGCCATGGTCGAATTCGACACCATCGCCCCCGCCCTGGATGGCGAGGCCCAGCTCTACGATAAGCTGGCCTTGCTGATGGACAGGCATGCGGCGCTGCTGCGGGCCCTGAAAGAAGACGTCGGCCGGCAGCGCGCGCTGCGCCGCGCCGACGCGCTGCGCCTGGTCGCCGAACTGCTGATAGATATCGCCGCCTGGCGCCTGTCCAGCGAACCCAGCCAGGAGGCTCTGCGCATCGCGACGCAGACGCTGCGCGAAAAAGCGCGTGCGCGTGAAAACGCCTGCGTGCAGGCTCTGCTGAAACGCTACAACTTCCGCCGCCAGGATTTCCCCTCCCATGGTCTGCCTTTGGAGGGAGAACGCTGGGGCATGGACTTGTTTCATCCCCAGGCGCTCAAGGACATGGGCATCCATGTCGGCAAGGGCATGGCAGCGGGCGCAATGGCCGGCGCCACGCTGGATGTCTTCATGGCGGGCCTGAGCCTGGGCGCCGCCACTATGCTGGGCGCGGCGGCCGGCGGCTTGTGGCAAGGCGCCGACAAGTTCGGCAAGCGCATGCTGGGCCGTCTGAAGGGCTATCAGGAAATCAGCGTGGACGACCAGGTGCTGCGGCTGCTGGCCTTGCGCCAGCTTGCGCTGGTGCAAGCTTTGGAGCACCGGGGCCATGCCGCGCAGGCCCCCATAGAACTGCCGGGAGAGTTTGTGCAGAAGGGCCGCCCCGCCGCCGCGGCCCCATTGGTCGCCGAGACACCGCCACTAGCGGAGCCCCCCGCCCTGAAGCAAAACACCGACGCCTTGCGCGATGCGCGCCTGCCCGACGAGCTGACCGAGGCGCGCAGCCAGCCGCGCTGGTCCACACTGAGCGATGATTACGAAAACAGCGCCCGGCGCAAAGAGGCGGTCAGCTCGCTGGCAAACAAGCTGGCCGCCATGGACGCGGGCACGGAGGTGCGCCCCGCCTTATAACCGGCGCCGAGTCATAACAGCACCGGCTCGTCCGGCAGGTCATTGCGCGCCGCGTCTCCCTGTACAGGGGGTGGGCAGCGCCCCGCCAGAATATTCTCGATATCTTCCACGGCGGCCAACAGCCCGGCCGCATATTCCTTGCGCTGCAAGCGGTTTTGCAGGCGCTCGCACACCTGCCGCCATAGTTCGTCATCGGCGGCGATGCCCCGATCCGCCACAATCTGTATGCTGTGCCGATCCAGCGCCAAATACAGCAGCACGCCCGTATTCAGCGGGGTGTCCCACACCCGCAGCTTGCCGAACACTTCCAGCGCCCGCAGGCGGCTATCGGGTTCATGCGCGGGGCTCACGGCCTCGACCGCGACCATCAGTTCACCCGTATGGCCCGCCTCGCAGCGCTTGATGCGTTCGGCGATATGCGCCAGGAATTCCGGCGTGAAGTGCTTGCGGCGCAGCCACTGCCCTTCCACGCCCGCCCAGCCCGTCAATTCTTTCCATTTCCCGCGACGACCCTGCATGGCTTCCCCTTGTGCTTACCAACTACCGGAAGCGCCGCCCCCGCCACTGCCTCCGCCGCCTCCTCCGCCCCCGCCGCCGAAGCCTCCGCCAAAGCCGCCGCCCCCGAAACCGCCGCCTCCGCCAAAACCGCCTCCGAAGCCGCCCAGGCCGCCCACCACGCCGCCCCTGCGGGACACCCGCGCCGAGCTGCCGCGCCCGCCTGCGCCGAATTTGCGGCCGATGCCGCTCAGCACCAGGGCCGCGATTCCACCCAGAATTCCTGCCAGCACGCTTTGGAACATCAGCCCGACGAAGATGCCGGCCGCCAGCGCGGCAAAGCCGGCGGGCATGAACATGGACATGACGGCCAGGGGAAGCAGCATGACGAGCGGCGAATCTTCTTCCTCGGCGGCCGCCGATGCGGCGGGAGGCGGCAGGCTTTCGCCATCGACCAGCGCGATCAGGCTTTGCACGCCGGCAGTGATTCCGCCGGCGTAGTCGCCCTGCTTGAACCGGGGCGTGACTTGCTCGCGTATGATGCGCCCCGCCAGCAGATCCGGCACCGCGCCTTCCAGGCCGTAGCCGACTTCGATGCGCAGGCGCCGGTCGTCGACGGCGACCACGAAGAGAATGCCGTCGTCCACCTTGGCCCGGCCGATGCGCCATTGATCGAAGACGCGCCGGGCATAGCTTTCTATTGTGTCTTCACCGGTCGTGCGCACGATCAGCACCGCCACCTGCGCGCCCTTGCGTTTTTCCAGCGCGGCCAGTTCCGCATTCAGGTGCGACACGGTGTTCGAGTCCAGCACGGCGGCCCGATCGTTCACCCAGCCGGTAATGGCCGGCACCGCGACGGAAGCCTTTTGAGCGGAGGCGGGCTGCGCCGAGGCAGCCCGCGCTGGGGCAGCCCATGCTGGGGCAGCCCCCGCTGCAAACGCCGGCAAAGCCAGGCACAGCGCTGCCAGCGCGAGCAACGCCGCAACCCAGGCCCGTAGCCTGCCGGCCGCCGCCCGCGCCGCCGGCACGGCCCATGGCCCAGAGTCCGCCCTGGCGATATCCTGAAAACGCGCCATCATCGAACCGCCCGCCCTCAAGGTTTGGCCGGTTCCGCGGGCAAGGTGAACTTGACTTCAGGATCCCGCGTGATCTCATCCTGCTTGCCGACGCCGTAATTTTCCATCGTTCGATAGCCGAAAATCTTGGCCGTGATCAGCGTGGGAAACTGGCGTATGTACAGGTTGTATTCCTGCACCGCCTTGACGTAGCGCCCTCTTTCGGTCGCAATGCGGTTCTCCGTGCCCTCGAGCTGCGTCATCAGGTCGCGGAACAGGCCGTCGCTCTTAAGCTGGGGGTAATTTTCCGACACGGCCAGCAGGCGCGACAAAGCGGAAGACAGCTGGCTCTGGGCTTGCTCGAAGCGCGCCATCAGTTCCGGGTTTTCCAGGTCGTCGGCCGTAATGTGGATGCTGCCCACCTTGGCGCGCGCCTCGGTAACCTGCGTCAGCACGGCGCGCTCGTTCACCATATAGGCATTGACCGAATTGACCAGCTTGGGCACCAGTTCGGCGCGCCGTTCGTATTGATTCAGGGTTTGCGACCATGCCGCCTTGACCTGTTCGTCCAGGCGCTGGATTTCGTTATAGCCGCAGCCGGTTAGCAGCAGCGACAGGCAGGGAAGCACAAGCAGCAAGAACAAGCGTTTCATCATAAACCTCGGAAAAGAAAACGCATTACAGCAGGTTGCCTGGCTCTTGCCAATAGCCCGCCGCGCTTCCAGGACGCGCCCGAGCCGTGCACCGCCGTGGGGCGATGGCATTCAATTCTTCCCTAAAGCGGCCATCTAGGCTACAATAAAAAGCTTAGCGCGTCGCACCAGTCAACACGCTCTCGCAGAGCTCTTCTTGCCCTGCTTCATTCTGGCCATTTGCCAACAACTTCCTTTATCGTCTGCCTAGATTGGTATCTCTCGACTCGAGCGATAGGCTGTCGCTGGAGTAATTCTTGCATAATCAAATCAAGTTTGCCGACCTTGGGTTGGCCGAGCCCCTTTTGCGTGCTGTCGCGGATACCGGCTACGAAAACCCCACCCCCATTCAGGCCCAGGCCATCCCTCAAGTGATCCAGGGCGGCGACCTGCTGGCCGCGGCCCAGACGGGAACCGGCAAGACCGCCGGTTTTACCTTGCCCATATTGCATCGCCTGTTGCTGTCGCCCAAAAAAGGCAAGCCGGGCCAGCCGCGCGTGCTGATCCTCACCCCCACCCGCGAGTTGACCGCGCAGGTGGAAGAATCCGTCAGGACCTACGGCCGGCATACCGCGCTGCGGTCCATGGTGATGTTCGGCGGCGTCAACATCAACCCGCAGATCAGCG
>DJWC01000105.1 GCA_002441445.1 Pusillimonas sp. UBA6240 | reverse complement strand
GCGATGTGCAGCCCGATCAGGCCTTCGGCCGTGATACGCGAGGCTGCCTTGCTGGCCTTGTTGCCCAACTTGACGCGGAGAATTTCCTCTGCCCGAGCCAGATCGCCGTCTGCTTCAGTGAGCGCCTTCTTGCACTCCATCATGGGAGCGTCGGTCTTCTCGCGCAATTCTTTAACCATGGATGCGGTAATTTGAGCCACAATTTTCTCCAATTCTGTAAAACACGCCCCGGCCGAGCCGGGGCAGATGCGAACGATGCCGCGGACGGCCGCCGCCAGGCCGGCGGCGACCAGCCCGCGTGCAAGCGACGGGCCGGCCCCGGCTTATTCGCGCTCGTCTTCGACTTCGATGAACTCTTCGTCGCCTTCGGCGATTTCTTCCACCAGGCCGTTCAGGCTTTGTTCACGGCCTTCGAGCACGGCGTCGGCCATGCCGCGGGCATACAGGGCGATGGCCTTGGCCGAATCGTCGTTGCCGGGGATGACGTAGTCGACGCCGTCGGGCGAGTGGTTGGTATCGACTACGGCCACCACGGGGATGCCCAGCGTGCGGGCTTCCGATATGGCAATCTTGTGATAGCCCACATCGATGACGAACAAGGCGTCGGGCAAGGTGTTCATGTCCTTGATGCCGCCGATGCTCTTGTTCAGCTTCTCGAGTTCGCGTTCGAACATCAGGGCTTCCTTCTTGCTCATGCGCTCGGTCGCGCCTTCGGCCTGCTGGGCTTCCATTTCTTTCAGGCGCTTGATGGACGTCTTGACCGTCTTGAAGTTGGTCATCATGCCGCCCAGCCAGCGGCTGTCGACGTAAGGCATGCCGCAGCGGGCCGCTTCGGTAGCGACGTATTCGCGCGCTGCGCGCTTGGTGCCGACGAACAGCACGGTGCCGCCACGGGCCGCGATCTGGCGCACGAACTTGGCGGCCTCCTGGAACTTGACGACCGTCTGTTCCAGATTGACGATATGGATTTTGTTACGCTGACCAAAGATGAACGGCGCCATCTTGGGGTTCCAGTAACGGGTNNCGGGTCTGGTGGCCGAAGTGGACACCGGCTTCAAGCATTTCACGCATCAAAGACATCATATTCTCCAAGGGTTTGGTCTTGTACCTGGCGTGTATCCGGGAAATTTCAGGGCTTGCCCTGGGCATTTTCCGCGAACACCCTTAAGTCGCCGGGCACGCGATTTTTAAAAAGGGAAATCCCTGCGGGATAAAGGAATTTCTGGAAAGCCTATAATTCTACTATTTTTACACCCCAGCCTTCAAGTTGACATGAGCAAGCTAGTTACCGACCCCGCCGATCTGAATAAAATGCGCGCCGCCTGCCAGGCGGCGGCCGCCACCCTGGATTATCTCGCGCCCCACGTGCGCCCCGGGGTCACGACCGGAGAGCTGGACAAGCTGTGCATGGACTTCATCACCAACGAGCTGAAGGTCGAATCGGCCACCGTGGGGTACGCGCCTCCGGGCTATACCCCCTTCCCCGCTTCCATCTGCACCTCGGTGAACCACGTGATCTGCCACGGCATCCCGGGCGACAAAGTGCTGAAAAACGGCGATATCATGAATATCGACGTCACGGTCATCAAGGATGGCTGGTTCGGCGACACCAGCCGCATGTACTATGTGGGTGAACCGTCCATCCTGGCCCGCAGGCTCACAGAGGCCACCTACGAGTGCATGTGGCTGGGCATAGAACAGGTGCGCCCCGGGGCCACCTTGGGCGATATCGGCCATGCGATACAGAAGCACGCTGAAAAGCAGGGTTTTTCCGTGGTGCGCGAATACTGCGGCCACGGCGTCGGCCAGAAGTTCCACCAGGATCCGCAGGTGCTGCACTATGGCAAGCCGGGCACCGGGATCACGCTGGAGAAGGGGATGATCTTCACCATCGAACCCATGATCAATGCCGGACGCAAAGAAATCCGCACGCTGGCGGACGGCTGGACGGTGGTGACGCGCGACCACAGCCTGTCGGCCCAATGGGAACACACCGTGCTGGTCACCGACAGCGGCTATGAAGTGCTGACGATATCCGACGGAATGCCCCAGCCGCCCGCTTTCGTCAAGGGGGTCTGATTCTGCAAACCCATGCCAATGCGCAAGCCGTCGCGGCGCTGCGCGAGCAATTGGCCAAACGCCGCGGCGAAGCCATCGCGGCGTTCCGGGAACATCTCAGGCCCGACCCGTTGCTGGCCGCGCTGCGGCGCATTACCGACCAGGCGCTGCGCGAGCTCGTCCGGCTTTATCCTTTGCCCAAAGGGGCCGCGCTGGCCGCCGTGGGCGGCTATGGCCGCGGCGAACTCTACCCGTATTCGGACGTCGACGTCCTGGTTTTGCTGCGCCACCCTCCCGGCGCGGAAGACACGCGCAATATCGAGGCGCTGATCGCCGCCATGTGGGACCTGGGCATAGAGCCCGGCCACAGCGTGCGCACCATAGAAGACTGCCGCCGCGAAGCGGCCGGCGACATCACCGTCGAAACGGCGCTGATGGAAGCCAGATGGCTGGTGGGCAGCAAGGACTTGCTGCAGGCCCTGCGCAGCGTCATGCACGAGCAGCTGGACGCACAGACTTTTTTCCAGGCCAAGCGCGCCGAGATGCAGCAGCGCCATGCGCACCACCAGGACACGCCTTACGCCCTCGAACCCAATTGCAAAGAAGCGCCGGGCGGCCTGCGCGACCTGCAGGTCATATTGTGGCTGGCGCAGGCGGCCGGCCTGGGCAGCACATGGCGGGAGATCGCGCGCACCGAACTCTTGACCGCGGCCGAATTCCGCGCCTTGCGCCGGGCCGAACAAGCCTTCAAGCGCTTGCGCATAGAACTGCACCTGCTTACCGGGCGGCGCGAAGACCGCGTGCTGTTCGATTTGCAGCCCAGCCTTGCCGCCATCTACGGATTCAATGCCACCAAGACCCGGCGGCCCAGCGAAATCCTGATGCAGCGCTATTACTGGGCCGCGCGCGTCGTCAGCCAGCTGAACACCATACTCCTGCAGAGCATAGAAGAACTTCTGTTCCCGCTGCCCGACGACCAGCAGCTCATCCTGGACGACTACTTCTGCGTGACGCGCGGCATGCTCGGACTACGGCGCGACGATGGCTACGAGCGCAACCCTTCCCTGCTGTTCAGGACTTTCCTGGTGATGCAGGAGCATCCGGAGATCATCGGCATGTCGGCCCAGGCCTTGCGCGCCATGTGGCATGCGCGCCGCCGGATCGACGCCCAGTTCCGCCGCAACCCGGTCAACCGGCGCCAGTTCATCCAGATACTGCAACAGCCGCGCGGCATCGTCCACGCGCTGCGCCGCATGACCATGCTGAACATCCTGCCGCGCTACCTGCCGGTATTCCGCCGCATCGTGGGCCAGATGCAGCACGACTTGTTCCATGCCTACACCGTCGACCAGCACATTCTGATGGTGGTGCGCAACCTGCGCCGCTTCACCATGCCGGAACACGCCCAGGAATATCCCTTGGCGAGCCAGCTGATCGCCGGCTTCGACCGCCATTGGCTGCTGTATATCGCCGCGCTGTTCCACGATATCGCCAAAGGGCGCGGCGGCGACCACTCCGAGCTGGGCGCCGCCGAGGTGCTGCGCTTTTGCAATGATCACGGCATAGAGGGCGAAGACAGGGAACTGCTGGAATTCCTGGTGCGCCAGCATTTGACCATGTCCATGGTGGCGCAGAAACGCGATCTCAGCGACCCCAGGGTGGTGCACCAGTTCGCCCAGTGCGTGCGCAACGAACGCCGTCTCGCCGCCCTGTACCTGCTCACGGTCGCCGATATCCGCGGCACCAGCCCCAAAGTATGGAACTCCTGGAAAGGCAAGCTGCTGGAGAACCTGTATCAGCTCACCCTGGCCGCCCTGGGCGGCGCGCAGCCGGACACGGGCACGGTGCTGGCCCAGCGCAAGGCGGCGGCGATCAACGAAATACGCTTGATGGGCCTGCGCGATGAAAGCCGCGAGGCTTTCTGGAATCAACTGGATATCGCCTACTTCCTGCGCCACGAGCCCAGCGAAATCGCCTGGCACACGCGCCACCTGTACTATCGCGCGAACTCCCCCGAGCCGGTGGTGAAGGCCCGTATCATCGGCCAGAACGCCGCCTTGCAGGTCATGGTCTATGTGCGGGACCGCAAAGACCTGTTCGTGACGCTGTGCCGCTATTTCGACCACCGCGCGCTGAGCGTGCAGGACGCGCGCATACACACCACCCACCATGGCTGGGCGCTGGACAGTTTCATCGTGTTGCTGCCGCCGCATGACAAGGACTATCGCTCGAACGCCACGCTGGTCGAGCACGAATTGCACGAGGTGCTGAAGAAGGAAAGCGGCGACAGGCTGGTGCGCGCCGCGGCCGGCGGCTTCCGCCAGGCCGGATCGCGCCGCTCGCGCGTATTTCCCATTGTGCCCAATGTGGAACTCTATCCCGACGAAAGCAGCACCTCCTGGCGCCTGACCGTGACGGCCGCCGACCGGCCCGGCCTGCTGCACAGCCTGGCACAGGTGTTCGCCGCGCACGCCATCAGCCTGAAAATGGCCAAGATCCTGACCTTGGGCGACCGGGCCGAGGACGTCTTCATCATCGAGGGCGATGCGCTCGGCCATCCGCGGGCGCAGATGCAGTTCGAGCGCGATATACTTGCCACGCTGGACAGCGCCCCGCCCCGCCAGGGCCTGCCACATTGAAAGAGCCTGCGCATGGGCGTGCGCATGAGGCAGGCAAGACTTCGCGCCCCGCCCTTCGGGCCGATGGCCGCGCAATAATGATCCATAATATCTACAATGTATAGACCACCATTCGACTGATCCATGATGAACAGCACTTCCCGACTCTTGCACAGCATTGCGCTGCTCTGCGTAGCCGCGGTCGCCGTTGCGCTGGTGTCCCAGCATGTATTCGGCATGCGGCCCTGCGCCTGGTGCGTACTCCAGCGCCTGGTCTTCCTGGCGATCGCCGCGGTGTGCTGGCTGGGCATATTGGCGGGCCGTATCGCCGCCTGGTGGCGGCGCGCGGCCGCCGGGCTGGCAGTCCTGCTGGCGGCGGCGGGCGCCATGGCGGCCTGGTATCAATACAGCGTGGCCGCCCAGATGTTTTCCTGCGACATGACATTCGCCGACCGCTTCATGGTGCGCAGCGGCCTGGACGCCGGCCTGCCCTGGCTCTTCGGCATCCAGGCAAGCTGCATGGACGCCCGCGTCGAATTGCTGGGCGTCGAGTACGCCCTGTGGGGCCTGGGCCTTTTCGCGCTGGTGGGTGTGCTGGCCCTTATCGCTGCGCTGCGGCGCACGGGATAAACGCCGTTCCGCCATGGTGCTGCGGAGCACCCTGGCCATGCCGCCCATTTATCGCTCCACGCACCCGCGCGGATGCCTTTCCAGCGCCAGCAGGCCCTTGGCATGGGCCAAGGGCGGCGGCCGGCGCTTTCAAGCGCCAATCAAGCGTCAATCATCCTGTTCGTTGGTGGCCATTTCGCCCGCCGGCGGGCGTATGCCGCGCGTCCGGCTCAAGCGCTCCAGATAGGCCGCATCGATGTCGCCGGTGATATAGCAGCCATTGAAGCAGGAAGATTCGAAGCGCTGTATGTCTGGATTCAGGTCGCGTATGGATTGCTCCAGGTCTTCGAGATTCTGATAGACCAGTCCGTCGGCCCCGATTTCGCGCGCCACTTCGTCCGTGTCCCGGCCCGTGGCGATGAGTTCCGCCTGGGTGGGCATGTCGATGCCGTACACATTGGGGAAGCGCACCGGAGGCGCCGCCGAAGCGAAAAACACCTTGTTGGCGCCGGCCGCGCGCACCATGTCCACGATCTCGCGGCTGGTCGTGCCGCGCACGATGGAATCATCCACCAGCAAGACATTCTTGCCGCGGAATTCCATGTCGATGGCGCTGAGCTTTTGCCGCACCGATTTTTTGCGCACTGCCTGGCCCGGCATGATGAAGGTGCGGCCCACATAGCGGTTCTTGATCAGGCCTTCGCGGTAGCTGAGATTCAGCCGCGCCGCCAGTTGCATGGCGGACGGCCGGGAAGAATCCGGTATCGGCATGACGACGTCGATTTCGCCCAGCCGCAGCGACTTGGCGACGTTGTCGCCCAGGTATTCGCCCATGTTCAGCCGGGCGTCGTAGATGGACACGCCGTCCATCAAAGAGTCCGGCCGGGCGAAATACACATATTCGAATACGCAGGGCGTCAGCAAGGAATGCTCGGCGCACTGCCTGCTGCTCAGCCGTCCATCGAGATCGATGAAAATCGCCTCGCCGGGCTGGACATCCCGCACTAAGGTAAAGCCGCAGCCGGTCAGGGCGACCGATTCGGAGGCCACCATCCATTCCACCCCTTTGTCGGTTTCCTGCCGGCCCAGGCACAAGGGACGTATGCCATGCGGATCGCGGAACGCCACCATGCCGTAGCTGGCGATCTGGGCGATGACCGCATAAGCGCCCTTGGCGCGGCGATGCACGGCCGCGACGGCCGCGAAAAGCGAGTCTTCGTCGAGCGAGCCGCCGCTGGAGGAGCGCTGCAGCTCGTGGGCGAAGACGTTCAGCAGCACTTCGGAATCGGAATTGGTGTTAATGTGGCGCCGGTCCACCTTGAAAAGCGCTTCGCGCAATTCGCGCCAATTGGTGAGATTGCCGTTGTGCACGAAGGTGATGCCGAAGGGCGCGTTCACGTAGAACGGCTGCGCTTCGTCCACGCTGTCGCTGGAGCCCGCCGTCGGGTAGCGCACCTGGCCCAGGCCGCTGTTGCCGAGCAGCGACCGCATGTTGCGCGTGCGGAAGACGTCGCGCACCAGGCCCTGCGCCTTGTGCATGTTGAAGAATTGATCGTGCGAGGTGGCGATGCCCGCGGCGTCCTGGCCGCGATGCTGCAGCAGCAGCAAGCTATCGTAGATCAACTGGTTGACGGGGGACGCGCCTGCAACCCCAACTATTCCGCACATTTTCTCTGTTCCTGTGTGTCTATCAATACGGCAGCCATGATGCCAGCGAAGGCGGCAGCATGAGCTTGATCTGCTGTACGCCCTGTACCGCGGTGCGGGACAAGCGCGCCTCCTGCCACCATGTTTCCTTGGGCAATTCGGTGTAGCCCGCCAAAGCGACCAGCACCAGCACGATGAGCGCGCCCCGCAGCAGGCCGAACACGGCGCCCAGGCCGTGATCCGCGGGCGTGAGACCGGTTTTCTCGATGAGGGTTCCGAGCGTGAGATTCACCAGGCCCACCAGCAGCAGAATGACGATGAATACGGCGCCGTAGGCGGCCGCCGTACGCAGCAGGTCGTTGCTTATCCAGGCCGTCAGCCAGGTCGACACGATGGGGCCCCACCAGATGGCGGCCACAAAAGCGACGACGTAGGCGATGAGGGACAGGACTTCCTTGATGAGGCCGCGCAGCAGGCCCAGAAATGCCGACACCCCGAGGATGGCCAGCACAATATAGTCGAAGCTGGTCACTTAGTGGAAATGAAACCGTTATCGTACCCCAGGGCGCGCAGGCGGGCCTGTGCGGCCTGCGCCGCGTCGCGCGTCGGGAAGGGTCCCACCCGCAGGCGGTAAGTGGTTTTGCCGCCGGAAACCGCGTTCTCCACATAAGCGTTGGTCACACCGGCCGAAACCAGGCGGCCGCGCCGCACTTCAGCATCTTTTTCGCTGGTGTAGGCGGCGATCTGCAAAATGAAATTGCCCTTGGCGGCCGGCGCGGCGCTGCGCGGGGGGCTGCGGCCTTCCAGCAGCGCCAGCGCTACCGAACCGTCGTCGGTGCGCCCTTCGGGAGCTTTGGGCTTGGGCTTGGGTTCCGGCTTTTCAGCGGGCTTGTGCGCAGGCGCGGGCTCGGCGGGCTTGGGTGCGGCCGGCGTAGGCGCGGCCGCTTCGGCGGGCGCTTGAGGACTGGACGCCGCCTGGTCCGCGCTTTCCGGAGTGGTTCCGCCGGGCGTCGCCACGCCGGGCGTCGCCACGCCGGCCGCCGGAGCGCCGGTCGCCGCATCGGGATTCTGCGGCGAAGCGGGCTCGGGCGTCTGCCCGACCGTGCCGGAACCGGCGGACGGCGCCAGCGCGAGATTGGCGTCCGGCGTGGGCGGCGTGATGGCGGGTACGACGACGGGCGTGCTGACTTGATCCGGCGGTTCGGGAGAGTCGAAAAGCATGGGAACGATGATGACCGCCGCCAGCACCAGCGCCAGCGCGCCGATCAGGCGGCGCCGCGCGCGGCCCCGCAGCTCGCTGGCCTGAGCCTCGCTGGACAAGGAAGAGCGTGAAGCCTGGCGTCGCCCGGCTCCCGATGCAGGCTCGTTTCGAGAGAACAATCCCATGGAGCAAAAACCTATCTTGTGTGCAAGCCGCCGCCGCGGCTCGCCGAGCTATAGGGCCTTGCGGCCGAGTGCGTCCAGAATCGGACCGACGGTCGCAAAGGACCCGAACACAAGAATTCTATCATTCTCGCCAGCTTGTTTCCGAGCCTCTGTAAAGGCTTGTACCGGATTATCAAAACTCGCAATGCTTACGGTGCCGGCGGGCGTGGCGGGCGGCGCTACCGGCCGCACGGACGGCCTGTCGTGGGACGCGCCGCCATCGGCGCCCGGGCGCCGCGCTTCGACGCTGCGTTCTTCGAACGTGGCCCGCCCGGCCATGGCGGCGACAGCCTTGCGCAGCTCCGCGGCCAGGTCCTCGCCCGACACGCCCCGGGGGCCGGGCAGCCCGGCGCAATACCAGCGATCCGCCCTGTGCACCATCTTGGCCAGCACCCCGGGGATGTCTTTGTCCTTGAGCATGCCGATGACGGCATGGGTATGAGGGTAGTAGCCCATGCTGTCCAGGCTTTGGCCCAGCGCGGCGGCGGCGTGCGGATTGTGGGCGACATCCAGGACGATGGCCGGCGTGCCGGGCAGGATCTGCAATCGTCCCGGCAGGGACACGTGCGCCAGGCCCAGGCGCACCGCCTGCTGGGGCACGGCGAGCTTGGGGCGCAGGGCTTCCAGGGCGGCCAGCGCAGCCGACGCGTTCAGCAATTGATTGGCGCCGCGCAAGGCCGGGTAGGCCAGGCCGCTGCGCCGCTGCCCGCGGCCGCCATAAGCCCATTGCTGGCGGTCGCCCGAATAATTGAAATCCTTGCCGAACAGCCACAGATCGGCGCCGATTTCTTGCGCATAATCCACAACGGTATGCGGCGGCATGGGGTCGGCGCAGATCGCCGGCCGGCCGGACCGGAAAATATGCGCTTTCTCCCAGCCGATTTTTTCGCGGGTATCGCCCAGGTATTCGGTATGGTCGATATCCACGCTGGTGATGACGGCGCAATCCGTGTCCACCATATTGACGGCGTCCAGCCGGCCGCCCAGGCCCACCTCCAGGACGGCGGCATCGACCTGCTCCCGCTCGAACAGCAGCAGCGCCGCCAGGGTGGCGAACTCGAAGTAGCTGAGCGTGACATCCCCCCTGCCCTGGTCGATGCGCCGGAACTGTTCGATGATCTGCGCATCGGTGGCGAACTCGCCGTTCACGCGTATGCGTTCATTGAAGTCCACCAGATGCGGCGAGGTATACAAGCCCACCTTGTAGCCCGCCGCCAGCAATATCGCTTCCAGCATGGCGCAGGTGGAGCCTTTGCCGTTGGTGCCCCCCACGGTGATCTTCACGAACGGCAAAGCCAGGCCCAGCTTGCCGGCGACCGACTTGATGCGGTCCAGGCCGAGATCTATGGGTTTGGCATGCAGGGATTCAAGGTAACTCAACCACTCTTTTAGCGGGGCGCCATCGCCGGGTGCGGGAAGGGACATAGAAACAGCTTGCTCATGAAGAAAAAAAGACGGCAGGTGCTGATAGTAGCACCTGCCGGGTGTGGCGCCCGCCGGATCTTCGGCGGGCGTGTGGTTACTGTGTGGCTGCTACTTGCGCCTGGCGGGCGGAAGGTCGGTGCAACTGCCTTCCGCCACTTCGGCCGCCATGCCTATGGACTCGCCCAAGGTCGGATGCGGATGGATGGTCTTGCCGATATCCACCGCATCGGCGCCCATTTCGATGGCCAGCGCCACCTCGCCGATCAGGTCGCCCGCATGGGTGCCGACGATGCCGCCGCCCAGGACGCGGTGGGTTTCGGCGTCGAACAGCAGCTTGGTGAAGCCTTCGTCGCGCCCGTTGGCGATGGCGCGGCCCGATGCGGCCCAGGGGAACAAGCCTTTCTGTACGGCGATGCCTTCCTTCTTCGCTTCGTCTTCGGTCAGCCCCACCCAGGCGACTTCGGGGTCCGTGTAGGCCACTGAAGGAATCACGCGGGCGTCGAAGAACGACTTCTGCCCGGCGATGACTTCCGCCGCCACATGGCCTTCATGCACGGCCTTGTGCGCCAGCATGGGTTGGCCGACGATGTCGCCGATGGCATAGATATGCGGCACATTGGTGCGCATCTGCTTGTCGACCTCGATGAAGCCGCGGTCGGTGACCGCCACGCCGGCTTTGTCGGCGCCTATCTTCTTGCCGTTGGGCGTGCGCCCCACGGCCTGCAGCACCAGGTCGTAGCGCTGCGGTTCCGCGGGAGCGTTCTTGCCTTCGAAACCGACCCAGATGCCGTCTTCGCGCGCTTCGGCCGATACGGTGCGCGTGTCGAGCATGACGCGATCGAAACGCTTGGCGTTCATTTTCTCCCAGACCTTCACCATGTCGCGGTCCGCGCCCAGCATCAGGCCGCTCTGCATCTCGACCACGTCCAGCCGTGCGCCCAAGGCCGAATACACCGTGCCCATTTCCAGGCCGATGATGCCGCCGCCGACGATGAGCATGTTCTTGGGAATGCCCGCCAGCCGCAACGCGCCCGTGGAATCCACGATGCGCGGGTCGTCCGGCAGAAAAGGCAGTTTGACCGACTGGCTGCCGGCCGCGATGATGGCCGAGCCGAAGGCGACGGTCTGCGACTGGCCGCCTTCGCCGCGCACCGTCAGAAGATGCGGATCGGCGAATTCGCCCACGCCGGTCAGGACCGTTACCTTGCGCGCCTTGGACATGCCCGCCAGGCCGCCCGTCAGCTTGGACACCACGCTGTCTTTGTGCGCGCGCAAGGCGTCCAGGTCGATTTCCGGCTTGCCGAAGGAAATGCCATGCGCCGCCAGCGACTGCGCTTCTTCCAATACGGCGGCCGTGTGCAGCAAAGCCTTGGAAGGTATGCAGCCCACGTTCAGGCATACGCCGCCCAGGGTGGGATAGCGTTCGACCAGCACTACCGACAAGCCCAGGTCGGCGGCCCTGAAGGCGGCGGAATAGCCGCCCGGGCCGGCGCCCAGCACCAGGACGTCGCACTGGACATCGGCGGGGCCGGCATGGCCGGCCGGCGCGGGCGCCGCGGCTCTGGCCGGCTGTTCCGCCGCGCCCGCGGCGGAGGCCTGCTTCGCCGGTCCGGCTTCGGCGGCCTTGGCCGGCGCTGGCGCCGCCTCGTCCGCCGTCGCCGCCGCAGTCGCGGCTTGAGGCGCCGCGGCCTCTTCGATGCGTACGATGGCCGAGCCTTCGGTGACCTTGTCGCCCACCTTGACCAGGACCTCCTTGACCACCCCCGCCTTGGCGGCGGGGATTTCCATGGACGCCTTGTCCGACTCGACGGTGATCAGGCTCTGTTCCTGCTGGATGGCATCGCCTTCCGCGACCAGCACTTCTATGACTTCGACCTCGGAGAAATCGCCGATATCGGGCACGGTCAATTCAGTTGCGCTCATGGACGGCTCCTATAGCGCGATGCGCCGGAAATCGGCCAGCAGGCTGGCCAGATAAGCGTTGAATCGCGCCGCGGCGGCGCCGTCGATCACCCGGTGGTCGTAGCTCAGCGACAGCGGCANNGATCACCCGGTGATCGTAGGACAGCGATAGGGGCAGCATCAGGCGCGGCCGGAACTTCTTGCCGTTCCATACCGGCACATGGGCCGAGCGCGAGACGCCCAGGATGGCGACTTCGGGCGCGTTGATGATGGGCGTGAAGGAAGTCCCGCCTATGCCGCCCAGCGAAGAAATCGAGAAGCAGCCGCCCTGCATCTGGCTGGGGGAAAGTTTGCCGTCGCGCGCCAGCTTGGCCAGTTCCGCCGTCTCGGCGGCGATATCCAGGATGCCTTTTTTGTCGGCGTCGCGGATGACCGGCACCACCAGCCCATTGGGCGTGTCGGCGGCGAAGCCGATGTGGTAGTACTGCTTGAGGATAAGGTTGTCGCCGTCCAGGGATGCGTTGAATTCCGGGAATTTCTTGAGCGCGGCAACGACGGCCTTGATAAGAAAGGCCAGCATGGTCACTTTGACCCCCGACTTTTCGTTTTCCTTGTTCAGCGTCTGGCGCAGTGCTTCCAGCTCGGTGATGTCGGCCTCATCGTTATTGGTGACATGCGGAATCATGACCCAGTTGCGATGCAGGTTGGCGCCGGAAATTTTCTTGATGCGCGATAGCGGCCTGGCTTCGATTGCGCCAAACTTGGCGAAATCCACTTTCGGCCAGCCCAGGACGTTCAGGCCGCCTTCGCCCGCAACCGCCGGAATGGTGGCCGCGCCGCCGCCCACCGACAGCACCTGCTTCACGTACTGGCGCACGTCGTCTTTGGTGATGCGGTTCTTGGCGCCCGAACCCTGTACCGATGCAAGATTGACACCCAATTCGCGCGCGAACTTGCGCACCGAAGGCGACGCATGCGGCAGGTTGCGCAGCGGCACGTTGGCATCGGCAAACGCCTCGGTGGGGGAATGGCGTTCCGGCGGAACGGAGGCCAGGCCGCCATCCGCCGTTTCCGGGGCCTGAGGCGCCTGGACCGCCTGGGGCTGCGCCGGTTCCGCAGGCGCCGAGGCGGACTGGGACGGAGCCGCCGCGAGCGCCGCGCCGGTGCCGGCCGCCGGAATGCCGGCCGCCGGTACGCCGGCCGCCGCCTTGGATGCGCGCAAGGTCAATATGGGCGTGCCCTGATTGACCTTGTCGCCCAGCTTGAGCTGTATGCCCGTGACCACGCCGGCCCGCGGGGACGGGACTTCCATGGAGGCCTTGTCGGACTCCACCGTGATCAGGCTTTGCTCGGCGCTGACCGTATCGCCCACCGACACCATGATTTCTATGACTTCCACATCCTTGGCGTCGCCGATGTCAGGGACCTCGACCGTGACATTTTCCTCGGCGCCCGCCTGCGGCTCGCCGCCCTGCGCCGGCGCGGCATCCGCGGGAGCAGGAGCGGCTGCGGGTGCAGCGGCGGCAGTGGCGGGCGCGGCCGCGGCCTGCGCGGGCTGCGCTTTCGCGGCGCCGCCATCCGCCCCGTCGGCCTGTTCCAGTTGCAGGATGACCGAGCCTTCCTTGACCTTGTCCCCCACCTTGACGGCGACCAACTTGACCACCCCCGCGCCGGGCGACGGGATTTCCATGGATGCCTTGTCGGATTCCACCGTGATCAGGCTTTGTTCGGCGCTGACCGTATCGCCCGCGGCAACCAGCACTTCTATGACTTCGACCTCGCTGAAGTCGCCTATATCCGGCACCTTGATTTCTATGTTTTTGCTCATGGTTGGTCCCCCCCTTTATGCGTGATGCGGATTGGCTTTTTCGGGATCGATGCCGTATTTCTTGATGGCTTCGGCTGCCTTGGACACCGGCAGCTTGCCCTCGTCGGCCAGGCCGCGCAGCGCCGCCAGCACCACGAAATGGCGATCGATCTCGAAGTGCTCGCGCAGCTTGTAGCGGAAGTCCGAGCGCCCGAACCCGTCGGTGCCCAGCACCCTGAGATGGCGGCCTTCCGGCATGAAGGGGCGAATCTGGTCGCCATAAGCCTTCACATAGTCGGTGGACACGACGATGGGACCCTGGGTGTCCTGCAACTGCCTGGTCACGTAAGGCAGATGCGGTTGCTTGTCCTCGGGATGCAGCAGGTTGTGGCGTTCGCAATCCAGCCCGTCGCGGCGCAATTCGGTGAAGCTGGTGACGCTCCAGACGTCCGAACCCACGCCCCAGTCCTTTTCCAGCAGTTCTTGCGCGGCCAGGACTTCGCGCAATATGGTGCCCGAACCCATGAGCTGCACGCGCGGTTTCTTGCCATCGCCCACCGATTTGAACTTGTACATGCCGCGCAATATGCCTTCCTCGTCGCCCTTCTTCAGGCCGGGCTGGGCATAGTTCTCGTTCATGACCGTGATGTAGTAGAAGATGTTTTCCTGCTCTTCTATCATGCGCTTCAGGCCGTCGCGGATGATGACCGCCAGCTCGTGGGCGAAGGTCGGATCATAGGAAACGCAGTTCGGGATCAGCGACGACATGATGTGGCTGTGGCCGTCTTCGTGCTG
>DJWC01000117.1:19717-19969 GCA_002441445.1 Pusillimonas sp. UBA6240 | reverse complement strand
TCCCAGCTGAGCTATACCCCCGTTGTTTGGTTGTCTAGCGAAGAAGCGAGATTATGCACTATATTTTTTTTGTGTGCAAGTTAAGGCCCTTTCAGTCGATGTGCTTTCGATGTGCTTTCAACGCCTATTTTTATCCTAGGCATTCCGCCGCCGTCCGTTAAACACGCCTGCGGCCAGCAGTAACAACGACCATGCAAGTACGGGCGTGTTGCCCCAGCGTACATAGGGCGTGAAGCCGGTCATCCCTTGTAC
>DJWC01000117.1:0-19687 GCA_002441445.1 Pusillimonas sp. UBA6240 | reverse complement strand
GATGCTGGCGCAGCGCCCAGGAATCGCCGAACCAGCCCAGGTTGCTGAGGTTCAGCAGGATGGTGGCGCCGGGCCCCCATTGTTCGCTGTCGCGCACGGATTGAATGATTTCTTCGCCGAACACATCCTCATAGCATATGTCGGGTGCAATGACTTGGCCGCGGTGGCGGAAGAGTCCCTGGCGTTGGGGGCCGCGATCGAAGTCGCCCAGGGGAATGCGCATCTGGTCCACGAACCAGCGGAAGCCGGCGGGCACGAATTCGCCGAAGGGCACCAGGTGGTGCTTGTCGTAGCGCCCGTCCGGGCGGCCCGACAGCAGCGCGCCCAGGGGAGTGGCGGCGTCGAAGGTAATGGCGCTATTGGTGTAGCGGTCCCTGCCTTCATGGCGATCATGCAATGGGGCGCCCATGATGATGCGGGCGTCGCGCTGCGCGGCGATGTCCAGCCATTGCCGCCAGACCGGCGGCGCGATGTTGTCCTGGAACAGCGGCATGACGGTTTCGGGCAGCACGATCAGATGAGGCGCGCCGTCCGGTTCTTTGGGGGGCAGGGCGGCCAGCTCCATATAAGAGGCGATGCCTTGCTGTATGAGCCGGGGATCGAATTTTTCCGATTGGGGCACATTGCCCTGCGCCAGGCGGATGATCAGGGGCTCGCCCTGGGGCTGGCTCCATGCTATATGGCCCAGGGCGATGCCCGCCAGGCCCGCGACGACGGCCAGGCCCACGCCGGCGGCGGCCTTGGCATCGTTCTCGGTGTCTTTGGCATGGGCCAGCAGCGCGATGGCGCCGGCTGCGAATGCCGCCAGCCAGGCCAGGCCGTATACGCCGATGACGGGCGCCCAGCCAGCCAATACGCCTTCGACATGCGCATAGCCTATGTTGAGCCAGGGGAAGCCGGTGAAGAGCGTGCCGCGCAGCCATTCCAGCATGGTCCAGCTGGACGCCCATATCGTCGCCGCGGCCAGTTGCTGCTGATAGCGCACGGGTCCGCTGCCCGCGGGTCCGATCAGGAAGCGCGCGGCGCCGGCGGCGATGGCCGTGAAGATGGACAGCGCGGCGGCCAGCAGCAGCACCGCCGTCACGGCCAGCCACAGCGCCATCCCGCCGTAGTAATGCATGCTGATATACAGCCAGTACAGCCCGACGGCGAAATTGCCGAAGCCGAACAAAAAGCCGGCGATTGCCGCGCTTCGCAGCGTCGGCGCCCTGAATACGGAAAAAGCCAGGACCGCCAGGATGAATACCTGGACGAAAGGCAGGGACCACGGGGGCAGGGGGCCGGGCGCAAACGACAGGGAATGCGCGGCGCCCAGCAGCGCCAGGCCGGCGTACCGGAGGTCGAAACCGCTGGAGGGGTTCAAGAGCTTTGCTCGCCGGTTTTGGGCGGCGCCGGCGGTTCGGGGTTCTCGTGCTGGATGTGCAGCCACAAGGCCCGCTTGGCGTCCGCGCCCACCACCGTGATGTTCAGCCCCTGGTGGCTGATGCTGTCGCCGCGCCGCGGGATGCGACCCAGTTCGGCCGCCAGCCAGCCGCCCAGCGTGTCGTAGTCGTCGTCCGGCAGGCTGGTGTTGAAGCAGCGGTTGAACACCTCGATTTCGGTGATACCCATGGCGCGCCAGCTGTTCGTGCCCGTCTGGAATATGGTCTTCTCGGCGTCCTCGTCGTATTCGTCTTCGATTTCGCCCACGATTTGCTCGAGCACGTCCTCCATGGAAACCAGCCCCGAGATGCCGCCATGTTCGTCGACGACGATGGCCAGATGGTTGCGGCTGCTGCGGAATTCATGCAGCAGCACGTTCAGGCGCTTGGTTTCGGGAATGAAGACGGCGGGCCGGACCAGCGGACGCAGGTCGATGGCCGGGTTGGCGATGGACAGCAGCAAATCTTTCGCCAGCAGGATGCCGACGATGTTGTCGCGGTCGCCTTCATAGACGGGAAAGCGGGAATGGCCTGTCTCGATGATTTCCGGCAGCACCTCGGCCAGAGGCTTGCTGATGTCCAGCATGTCCATTTTGGAGCGCGGCACCATGATGTCGGCGACTGTCTGGTTGGAGACTTCCAGTGCGCCCGAAATCATGGCGTAAGATTCGCCGTCCAGTACCTGGCGGTCGTGCGCGGCTTCCAGCACAGCCTTGATGTCCTCGCGGTCTTCAGGTTCGGAAGGCCGCATGAATGCCGTCAACCGTTCAAGCAATGATTTGGATGAGGGTCTGGCCGGGCGGGGCTCGGAATCGGGAGAGCTAGGTTCTGACATTGTCCAATGGACTGAATACAAGGACTTTTAGCATAACCGAAATCGATGGCGGTCGCGCGCAAGGCATCAGGCCTGGTAGGGGTTGGCCACGCCCATCCTGCCGAGTATGTCGATTTCCAGGGCCTCCATGGCCAGGGCGTCTTCGTCGTCGATATGGTCGTAGCCCAGGGCGTGGAGCACCCCATGCACCACCAGGTGCGCCGCATGCGCCAGTATGTGCTTGCCTTGTTCGGCGGCCTCGTTGCGCAGCACCGGCAGGCAAAGGACGATATCGCCGCTGGCGCAGCCTTCGGCATCCGTGCCGTATTCGAAGGTCAGCACGTTGGTCGCATAATCCTTGTCGCGGAATTCGCGGTTCAAGCGCCGGCCTTCGCCGGCCTCCACCAGGCGGATGGTCAGCGCCACCGAGCGCAGGGCCGGAAGGCCGCCGTCCCGCCGGGCCCGGGCGATGCCCGCGACTGCCTGCATGGCCCAGCGCCGCAGGCGCCAGCGCGGCAGTTCGGGCGCCGGCGCGGCGTATTGCACGGCCAGGGACAGATCAGGCGACATGATCGCCGGCTTTTTCATAGGCATCGACGATGCGCGCGACCAGGGGATGGCGGACGACATCGCGGCTGGTGAAGCGCGTGGTGGCGATGCCCTGCACCGAAGACAGGACATCGACCGCATGGATCAGGCCGCTGGCCTGGCCGCGCTGCAAATCCACCTGCGAAGGGTCGCCGTTGATAACCGCCTTGCTGCCGAAGCCGATGCGAGTCAGGAACATTTTCATCTGCTCCGGCGTGGTGTTTTGCGCCTCGTCGAGAATCACGAAAGCATGGTTCAGCGTCCGTCCGCGCATATAGGCCAGCGGGGCGATCTCTATGGTCTGCTTCTCGAAGAGGCGCTGAACGCGCTCTATGCCCATGAGGTCGTACAGCGCGTCGTACAGCGGGCGCAGATAGGGGTCGACCTTCTGCACCAGGTCGCCCGGCAGGAAACCCAGGCGCTCGCCGGCCTCTACCGCGGGGCGGGTCAATACCAGGCGCTGCACCGCTTCGCGTTCCAGCGCGTCGATGGCGCAGGCCACCGCCAGCCAGGTCTTGCCCGTGCCCGCGGGGCCTATGCCGAAGGTGATGTCGTGCTTCAGGATATTGTTGATGTATTCCCGCTGGCGGGGCGTGCGCGGCCGCAGATCGGAGCGCCGGGTGCGCAGGCTCAGGCCCATGCTCAAGTCATCGACCGGCGGCAGCTCCGGCAATTCGGGCGTTGCGGCGGGCTCGCGGCCAGGCTGGTCCGCCGCCTGCGGTTGCCCCGCGCCCAGTTCCACCATGCCTAGCTGGATATCGTCGACGGACAAGGCTTTGTGAACGGCGCGCCGATGAAAGAGATCCAGAGCCTTGGCCGCCGCCTTGGCCTGTTCGCCGCTGATGGTGACTCGATCGCCGCGCCGGCTGAGCGTTACGCCCCACCCATCGGCTATCTGGCGCAGGTTTTCATCCAGCGGGCCGCAAAGATTGGCCAAGTGGGTGTTGTCGCCATCCAGCACGACTTCGACAAGGGCCTTGCCGCGTGAGCCGCGGCTCATGTACGGCCTCCGGGCGAGGATACGCTGGTGACGATTTCGCCCTTCAGGGAATTGGTCAGCATCTGGGTGATGCGTATGTCCACCATCTGGCCGATCAGGCGCGGCTGGCCGGTGAAGTTGACCATGCGGTTGTTTTCCGTGCGGCCGGAGAGCTCGCCGGGGTCGCGGCGCGAGGGCTTTTCGACCAGCACGCGCTGTACGCTGCCGACCATGGACAGGCTGATGGCCGCGGCTTGTTCATTGATGAGCGCCTGCAGCCGGTGCAGGCGTTCCAGCTTGACTTCCTTGCCGGTGTCGTCCTGCAGGTCGGCCGCGGGGGTGCCCGGCCGGCGCGAGTAGACGAAGGAATAGGATTGATCGAAACCCACGTCGCGTATCAGGGACAGGGTTTTCTGGAAATCCGCTTCGGTCTCGCCGGGAAAGCCGACGATAAAGTCGGACGACAGCGTCAGCCCCGGCCGCGCGGCGCGCAGGCGGCGGACGATGGACTTGAATTCCAGCGTGGTGTAGCCGCGCTTCATGGCGGCCAGTATGGCGTCGCTGCCAGCCTGGACGGGCAGATGCAGAAAGGGCACGAGCTTGGGCAGGGCGCCATGCGCTTCGATCAGGCGCGTGGTCATTTCCTTGGGATGCGAGGTGGTGTAGCGTATGCGCTCGATGCCCGGGATATCGTGCACGTATTCAAGCAGCATGGCGAAATCGGCGATTTCCGGCCCCGCGCCCATGGCGCCGCGATAGGCGTTGACGTTCTGGCCCAGCAAGGTGACTTCTTTCACTCCCTGGTCCGCCAGGTCGGCGATTTCCGTCAGCACATCGTCGAAGGGGCGGGACATTTCCGGCCCGCGGGTATACGGCACCACACAGAAGCTGCAATATTTGCTGCAGCCTTCCATGATGGATACGAAGGCTGTGGGGCCGTCCACCCTGGCCGGCGGCAGCGCGTCGAACTTCTCGATTTCGGGGAAGCTGATGTCCACTTGCGGGCGCCCAGAGCTGCGGCGCCTGGCGATGAGTTCCGGCAGCCGGTGCAGGGTCTGCGGCCCGAAGACNNACGCAGCCGCCCACGCCGATGATCAAGTCGGGCTTGCTGTGCTTCAGGTGCTGCACGCGGCCGAGATCGGAGAACACTTTTTCCTGGGCTTTCTCGCGCACCGAGCATGTGTTGAAGAGGATGATATCGGCCTCTTCAGGATCCTGGGTCAGCACCACGCCCTGGTCTTCGTGCAATACATCCGCCATTTTGTCCGAGTCGTACTCGTTCATCTGACAGCCGAAAGTGCGGATGAATAGTTTGCGGGGCGTTTCCGTGGACGAGGAAGGAGAGGCGGCCGGCGTTCCGGCGGCCGGCGCTCCGGCGGCCGGCGCGGCGCTGGCGCCCGCTCGTTTGATGGCGGTTTCTTGCATGGCGATTGCCGGGGCGGGTTTATATCCCGGGGGCGGAATGAAAAACCACTATTGTACTGTCATACCACGCGAGTTTGAATATCTCGCTTTTTTGTATGATTTGTTTTGATTTTTAAAATTCTTAATGCCCAAAAAGTTAATCTGCATCAATTTTGTCTATATAATCCTTGGACCCCCGTACGAGATGAAGGTCTTTGCGCCGTCCGCGGCGCCATAACAAGGAGGAAACATGGAACAACTCGACAATTCCGGGCGCCGCCGCATGCTGGCGTCGACGGGCGGCATCGTCGCCCTGGCTGGGCTGGGACACGTGGCTCGCGCCCATGCGGCCAGCGCTCCGGCTGCGGCAGCCCCGGCGGCCGCCGGTGCGCCGGCCGCCAAGCCACTGCCCGCCTATGCCGCCTGGAAAGACGCCGACAGTCTCATCGTCCATAGCGCCAATACGATAGAAACCAAGCGCACGGCATTCGGGTCCGGCGTCATCACGCCGACCAATCGCCTGTTCGTGCGCAACAATATTTCCCCGCCATCGGAGAATATCGTCAAGGATCCGGATAGCTGGAAGCTGGAAGTCAGCGGCGTGGGCAAGCCGCGCAGCTTCACCGTCGCCGAACTGAAGACATTGGGCCTGGCGGCCGTGCCCATGGTGCTGCAGTGCTCCGGCAATGGCCGCGCCTGGTTCCCCAGCAAGCCCAGCGGCACGCAATGGACGGTCGGCGCGGCCGGCTGCGTCATCTTCACCGGCGTGCCGGTGAAGGCGGTCCTGGACGCGGTGGGCGGCATGGCCGATGGGATGGTCTACATGACCGGCACCGGCGGCGAGGAAATCCCCGCGGGCATAGATGCGAAGGACGTCATGGTCGAGCGTTCCGTGCCGGTTTCCGCGGTCAAGGACGCGATTCTGGCCTGGGAAATCAACGGCCAGCCCCTGCCACTGGCGCATGGCGGTCCCCTGCGCCTCGTCATACCGGGCTATACCGGCGTCAACTCCGTCAAGTACATCAAGCATCTCGCCTTCACCAAGGAACAGTCGCCGGCGAAAATCCAGCAGACCGGCTACCGTTTTGCGCCGGTGGGCGGCAAGGGCGACCCCACCCAGGCCTCCATCTGGGAAATGCCGCCCAAGTCCTGGATCAACTACCCGTCCGACCCCGGCAAAACGGTCAAGGCCGGCCAGGTGCAGATCAGCGGTGTGGCCATGGGCGGCATGTCCGCCGCCACGTCCATCGAAGTATCGGTGAACGGCGGCAAGGACTGGCAAAAGGCGCAGTTCGTCGGCCCCGACCTGGGTCCCTATGCCTGGCGCGAATTCGTCCTGTCCGCAAAACTGGAGCCGGGCACGCACCAATTGGCCAGCCGCTGCACCAACGCCGACGGCAAGTCCCAGCCCGAAGAGCGCCTGGAAAACAACCGCGGCTATATCAACAATAGCTGGCGCGATCATATGGTCGAAATCAAGGTCGCTTGAACGGCGGGGCCGCATCTGCGAGACGGCCCCGGCGCCGCCGGGCCGTCTCGCTTGCATCGAACTTCAATGCCCCTAAGCGGGGCATCATTATTTCCAGAGGAAGTGAAAATGAAATATCTCCCGTTATCCAGCATGGCCGGTTTGCTGCTGCTGAGCCTGGCCGGCGCCGCCTGGGCCTCGGAGCCGGATGCGGCGACGCTGGAAAAGGGCAAGACGCTGTTCACGACCGGCGCGGTGCCGGCCTGTGCCTTGTGCCATACGCTGCAGGACGCGGGCTCGACCGGCGCCATCGGGCCCGACCTGGACGAACTCAAGCCCGACCTGGAAAGGGTAAAGAAAGTGCTGGTGGACGGCGCGGGCAGCATGCCATCGTTCGCCAACACGCTGGACGAAGCATCGCGCGAAGCCGTCGCCGCCTACGTGGTGCACGCCACGGGCGGGGGGAAGTAACAGCAGCAAGCTGCGGCGGGGCGCGAACGCCGCATGCCGCATATCACCGGCCGCATGCCGCCCGCCGTAAGCTGCGCATACGGAATGCGGCTGCGAACGCAGCGCATGCCGCGCCGGCCTACCCCGCTAGGGCTGCAATACGCCTGCAGCGCTGATGTTGCCCAGCCAGTCCAGAAAAAGCCCTACGGCCGGGTTCTCTTCGTGCCGCAAAGAGGCCAGCGCAAAATAGCCCGTGTCGCGTTCCAGCACGGTCGTGAACGGCCAATAGAATTTCCCCTTCAATTGATCGTGCTTCAAGTATTCTTCCTGTGTTATGCCGATGCCCATCCCGCTATCGGCGGCCTCGAAGACCAGCGCCAAATCGTCGAAGTCCAGGGTCTTGGCGTCCTGATCCATCCGCACGCCGGCCTTCTCCAGCCAATCGCGCCAGTCGTCAGCACGGCGTGAATGTCGCAGGAGCACATAGTTCTGCAGGTCATCGGGTTTTTTCAGTTCTTTTCTGAAGGAGCTTGCCGCGAAGGGACGGATTCTGTCTTTGAAAACCGGCTGTATCGCAAAGCCGGGCCAATGCCCCCGGCCGTAACGTATCCAGACGTCGATGCGGTCCCGTTCCAGATCCACGACCTCGTAGCCCGTACTCAACTGGACATGCACCTGCGGATATTCGAGCTGGAAGGTGGCCAGCCGAGGCATCAGCCACTTGACCATGAAGGTCGTATAGGACCGTACGGATAAATGCAGTTCTTTCGACGAGGACTTCAGGTTCTTAGTGGCGCGGGAAATCTCTTCGAAGGCCCGGCTCAGGCTGATCGCATATGTCCGGCCCGCCGGCGTCAATTCCAGGGACGACGGCCGCCTATGGAAGAGCGCCACTTCGAGATAGTCTTCCAGGGTTTTCACGTGGCGGCTGATGGCGGTCGGCGTCACGTGCAGCTCTTCAGCCGCTTTGCTGATGCTGCCGGTTCTTGCCGAAGCTTCGAATGCGCGCAAGGGATTCAAGGGGGGAATCGACTTCATGATGACATCGTCCAGTGGGGCTGCTTATTGTGCCGTATCATGCCCCTTCCCGCTGGGCGGCAAGGCGGGGCGATGAACGAAAATATTAGGGTAGGCTATATAAATCGTCGATAGATTAGCGCCACTGTAATGGATATTCTGCAAACTCCTACACAGAGACGCTTTTACGATGAATTTCCAAATCACCGACGATCAACGGAATATGATCCATGCAGTGCGCGAACTGGCCCAGAAGGAATTCAAGGGGCGTGCGCTGCAATATATGGACGGCACTTTTCCCTGGGAAAACATGAGGCAGTTGGCCGACCTCGGCGTATTGGGCATGACGGTTCCCGAGGAGTACGGCGGCTTGGGCCTGCCGGTGCTGGATACCGCTCTCATCCTCGAAGAAATCGCGAAGGTCTGCTATGTGACCGCCATGGCGGTGCTGGGCGAGGCGGGCGTGCAGACGCGCGTGATAGCGGCCTACGCGCCCGAGTCCATGAAGGAACGCATTCTGCCCAAAGTGTGCACCGGCGAATGCATACTGGCCATATGCATGACCGAACCGCATGCCGGCACCGATGTCGCCAACTACAAAACCAACACAGTGGAGAAGGACGGCAGGCTGGTGCTGAACGGCACCAAGACGCTGATCAGCCGCGCGCCGGAGGCCGGCGTCTTCGTGGTGTTCACCCGCATCAACGGCACGCCGGGGCGCGACGGCATAGGCTGCGTCCTGGTCGAGCAAGGCACCCCAGGGCTGGAAGTGACCGGCACCTACCACACGATGGGCGGGGAAAATCTGCACGAGGTGCAGTTCAATGACTGCGAGCTTCCCCAGGAAAATCTCGTGATCCGGCAAGACGGCTTCAAAAAGCTGCTGACGGCGTTCAATACCCAGCGCTGCCTCAACCCCAGCATTTCGCTCGGCCTGGCCGAAGGGGCTTACGAAGAGGCTGTCGGCTATGTGAAAGAGCGCGGCCTGTTTGGCGGCAAGGTGGCCGACCTGCAAGGCATACGCTGGAAAATCGCGGACATGTACAAGGACATCGAGGCGGGGCGCGGCCTGCTGTACCGCGCCTGCGCCACGGCCAATCCCTTCCCCGATCCTTTCTTCGCAGCCGTGTCCAAAGTATTCAACAACGAAATGGCCATACGCGTGACCAGCGAAGCCTTGCAATTGCATGGCGGCTATGGGTTCACCGACGAATATGCGGTTTCCCGCCTGTACCGGGGCGCCCGCTACGGCACCTTGGGCGGCGGCGCCTCGGAAACGCTGCGGGATCTGGTCGGCAGGCGCCTGGTGTCGGGGGACGATGAGGCAGACGGCGTGTTGGGCATGGGGTACTTCTGATCACCCCGCTACAGAGGCATTATCTATGACAGCAACCGTTCAACCCTATATCGACGGCCGGTTTCGGGCGGACGCCGCCGGTTTCGCCACCGTGGACCCATACAGCGGGCAAGTCTATGCTGAAGTCGTGGACAGCGACGCAGCCCTGGTCGATGCGGCCGTCGCGGCCGCGCATGCCCGCCGCAAGCAGGCTGCGGGCACGCCCGGTTTCGAGCGCGCCGCGCTGCTGCGCCGTATGGCGGCGTCCATACGCGGCCATGCCGGGGACATTGCCGCCGTCATGACTGCGGAGACCGGCAAGCCGGTATCGGACTCGCTGACGGAAGTCGAACGCAGCGCGGGCACGCTGGAACTGTCCGCGGAAGAAGCCATACGCATAGCGGGCGAACAGATTCCGCTGGAGTCGTCGGCGAACGGCGCGCACAAAATAGGCCTGACCCTGCGGGTGCCGGTGGGCGTGGTCGCGGCCATCACGCCTTTCAATGCGCCCCTCAATCTTTGCTCGCACAAGATAGGGCCCGCGCTGGCTGCCGGCAATACGGTGGTGCTCAAGCCGGCGCCGCAGGCCTCGGCCACGGTGCATCGATACGTGCAGGCGCTTGCCGCGGCGGGTATTCCGCCGGGCTGGCTGAATGTGATCTACGGCTTTTCCGCGGGCGAGACCCTGGTCGACGACCTTCGCGTCAGTTTCATTTCGTTCACGGGCTCTACGGCGGTGGGCGAGCGGATCAAGCGGAACGCGGGCATGCGCCGCGTGGCCCTGGAGCTTGGCGGCAACGGCAACACCATAGTCTGCCGGGATGCCGATGTGGCGGAAGCAGCCCGGCAATGCGCCCGCAACGCCATGCGGCTGGCGGGGCAGAGCTGCATTTCCGTACAGAACGTCTGGGTGCACGAAGCCTGCGTGCAGGATTTCAAATCCACCTTGGTCGGCGAAGTGCAGGCCTTGCGCCTGGGCGATCCCGGAGATCCGGCGACGATAGTGGGGCCCGTGATTTCCGCCGATGCGGCGGAGCGCATCGAAGGCCTGGTCGCCGCGGCGCGCCAGGCAGGTGCGGCCGTGCTGGCCGGGGGCGCGCGCCAAGGCGCTTTGTTCACGCCCACTGTGTTGATGGGCACCCCTGTGGACTGCGCAGCCGTCACGGGCGAAATTTTCGGCCCGGTGGTCAACATTCTTCCTTTCTCTTCCCTGGATAGCGTGGTCGAGCAGATCAATGAAGGGCCGTTCGGCTTGCAGGCGGGCGTCTTCACCGAATCGATGAGAACGGCCATTTCCCTGGTGCGCAATCTGGAAATGGGCGGGGTGATCGTGAACGGCACCTCTACCTGGCGTTCCGACCAGGCGCCTTATGGCGGCATCAAGTCCAGCGGCGTGGGCCGCGAAGGGCCGAAATACGCCATCCGCGATATGACCGAGGAAAAATTCGTCCTTTTCAATGTTTGAGAAGCTTTGAGAGGCGCCGCGCGCGCCCGATATATTTCATAGACAGGAGATCGCGTTGCTGTTGATCGAGTCGGATGGTAAGGAGTTATTCAAAGCGCACGGCATTCCGGTGGCGCCTTCCTTCCTGATGGAGAGCGCCGAGGACGAATGCGGACCGCTGAGCGGCGCTGGAGCCGGCCAGTGGATCGTGAAGGCCCAGGTGCCGGTGGGAGGGCGCGGAAAGGCGGGCGGCATCGTGCGCGCGTCCAGTGAGCGGGAAGTGCGCGCGGCGGTGCGGGCCATGCTGGGCGGCAGGCTCAAGGGCCACGAGATCAAGGCCTGCCTCGTCGAACAAGCCGTAAGCGGCCAGGAGCATTATCTGGCGGTGGTGGTCGACCCGGGCAGGGGCGGCATCCGCTTGATGTATTCCCGCGAAGGCGGCGTGGACATCGAGTCGGTCGCCAAGGAAGAAGGCAAGGTGTTTCAGGAGGCCATGGCTCTGGATCGCGGCTTGTTCGACCAGGCGCTGGAAAAACTATCCGCATGGATAGAAGATGAAAACGCGGAACCCATTGTCGCGTGCGCCCGGAAGCTGGGGGCGATGTTCTTCGAACTGGGGCTGCTGGTGGCGGAGATCAACCCCTTGTTCGTCGATGCCGGCGGCCGGGTTCTGGCGGGCGACGCAAAAGTGGTCATCGACCTCAACGCCATGGAAAGAACTCCCGGCTTGATGGACATGCTGCGCGAGCACCAGGCTTGGTACCCGGACGCCTGGCGGAAGATACAAGAGGATTTCGACTTCATCGAGATCGATGCGCAAGGCAGCATCGGCCTGATCACCACCGGAGCCGGCTTGTCGATGATGCTGCTGGATGAGCTGATTGCGCGCGGGGCGCGGCCATTCAATTTCGCCGACGTCCGCACGGGACAGATGCGCGGCGATCCCGCGCGGCTGCTGACGATGTTCGGGTGGCTGAAAAAGGCGAGCGGGCTGCGCGTCGTCCTGATCAATGTGTTCGCGGGCATCACCGACCTGGAAGAGTTCGCCCTGACGCTGGCCAAGGCGCTGGATCAGTCGCCGGACTGGAACTTGCCCATCGTCGCGCGCCTGATCGGCAATAACGAGGAGCGCGCCCGCGCCGTTCTGCAAGGGCGTGCCGGCCGGATATGGATAGAACCCGATCTGGAGAAAGCCATGGACCTAGCCGTTGAACTGGGGAGGGCCGCCTGATGCTGCATACGCTGGATCAGCATACGCCGGTATTGATTCAAGGAATCACGGGGCGGATGGGCCGCTTCCATACCGGCCTGATGCGCAAATATGGCACCAACATCGTCGCCGGCGTGTCGTACCGGGGCACGGACACCGAACAGGACGGCATCCCCGTGTATGCCTCCTGCGGCGACGCGCTGCGGGATCACCGCATCGTGGCGTCGGTGGCGATGGTGCCGCCGCTGAAAGTATTGCCGGCGGTGCAAGAAGCAGTGGAGGCGGGCATACGGCTGATCGTCACCATCGCCGAAGGCATTCCTGTGCACGACGCGCTGAAGATATCGCGCATCGTCAAGGAAGCCGGCGCCATCTGGATCGGCCCGTCGACGCCGGGGCTGGTGCTGCCCGGAAAGATCAAGCTGGGTTTCCTGCCCGATGTGGCCATCGCTCCGGGACCGCTGGCGGTCATGTCCAAAAGCGGAACGCTGTCTTACGAGGTGTGCTACAGGCTGCGCATGGCCGGAGTGGGGCAAAGCGCCTGGGTGGGGGTGGGCGGCGATCCGGTCAAGGGGACGCGGTTCGCCGACCTGGCCCAGCCCCTGGCGGCCATGCCGGGGACCAGGGGCCTGCTGCTGATAGGAGAAGTCGGCGGCGATGAAGAAGAGGCCTTTGCCGAGCGCCTGTCAGCGGCGGCGCCGGACATTCCGGTATTCGCCTTGATCGCGGGCAGGGAAGCCAAGGAAGGCGTCAGCATGGGCCATGCGGGAGCGCTCGTCATGGGCGATACGGGCTCCATGGCGTCCAAGACCCGGGCCCTGGAGGCGGCCGGTGTGCATGTGTATCGCTCTATCGGCGATCTGACAAAAAGCCTTCCGGGGCTGCTGCGCGTAGAAGCCGCGCCACGGGGCGGACTGTCGTCAACGGAATCATGAAACAGAGGTTGTGATGAAAGAATTGACTGGTGGGGAAATCATAGTCGAGCAATTGATCGACCGGAAAGTGCCTTATTTTTTTGGCCTGTGCGGGCATGGCATCGTCGGCTTCATGGATGCCGCGCTGGACAGGCAGGACCGCGTGGGCACGGTGTCGGTGCATAACGAGCAGATCGCAGGCTTCGCCGCCGATGCCTACTACCGCATCACGCGGCAGCCATGCGCTACTTTTACATCCTGCGGGCCGGGCAGCATCAATATACAGATGGCGGTCGCCAATGCCTTTTTCGACTCGTCCGCCATGTTCGTGGTGACGGGCAATGTGCCCACGCAGCAGTTCAATCGCGGGCCCTTCCAGGAACTGGGCCGATATTATCAGGCCGACTTCCCTTCGGCGATGCGGCCGTATGTCAAGCGCAGCTACCAGGCCACCCGCGCCGAAATGCTGCCTCACATGATCCGGCATGCTTATTCCACCATGCTCAACGGGCGTCCGGGCCCAGTGCATCTGGATGTGCCCTTCAATGTCTTTTCGGAAACCAGCGCGCAAGCCCTGGAAACCGGCGAACGCTGGCGTTCGGAAGTCGTGCCGGAATTCACCGCCGACGATGAAACGGCCGACCGCGCCTTGACCCTGCTGCTGAGCGGCGAGCGCCCGCTGATCCTGTGCGGCAATGGCGCGCTGCAGTCGCAGTGCTCGGCCGAACTTGCGGAATTCGCGGCGCTGCTGCGGGTGCCGGTGGCGACCACGCCGCAAGGCAAGGGCCTGCTGCCCGAAAGCGAACCGCTATACCTGGGGCCGACGGGGCGCGACGGCGTGTATGCGGCAAACCGCGCCGCCCGGGCCAGCGATGTCATCCTGGCCATAGGCACGCGATTCGGCGACCGCAGCACGAGCAGCTGGCGGGAAGGCATCACGCACAGCGTGCCGCCCACTCGACTCATCCATGCGGACATCGATCCAAATCAGATCGGACACAACTATCCCGCGGAGCTGGGCCTGGTGGCCGAAGCAAAAGCTTTGCTAAGGCAGCTGACCAGATTGGCACGGGCGCGGAAGAACCTCGACCCGGCGCGCCGCGGCGCATGGCTGGAGACGGCGCTAACCTGGCGGCGCAACTGGGAAAACGACATCAAGGTTGCGGAGGACGACAACACGCCCATGCATCCCGCCCATGTGGTGGCGGGCCTGGCAAAAGCGATTCCCGATGATGCCGTGGTGCTGTCGGATATCGGCGCGCATCATAGCTGGATGGTGCAGCAATGGCCGATACGGCAAGGGGGATGCTTCCTGCAATCGGGCGGTTCGGCCACCATGGGTTTTGGCGTGGGCGGCGCGATCGGCGCCCAGCTTGCCCGGCCCGAAAGCCCGACCATTGCGGTGGTGGGCGATGGCGGCATGTTGATGCACGCCAGCGCGATCGCCACGGCGGTGGAGTACCAGCTGCCCATTGTCTGGGTGGTGTGGAACAACTGCGGCTATGTATCCATACGCGACTTGCAGAAGGGCTTCCTTGGGCGCGAATTCAAGACCCGCTTCCGTAATGAAAAAAGCGGCGAGCTGCAATCGGTGGATTTCGCGGCGCTGGCTATATCGATGGGCGCCCAAGGCCGGCGTGTCGAGCGGGCCGCGGATCTGCCGGCGGCCATGGAAGCGGCGATACGCAGCGGCAAGCCTACCGTGCTGGATGTGCAGGTATCCGCCGACGCCGGCAGATTGACGGCGGCATCCTGGGACATGACGCCCATACAGGGGCCCGCGCCCAATTACGACCCGGATCCCTGGCAGCGCTAGACATCCGGACCATGCAGACCCAAAGGAGACTCAACATGAAAATATATTCCCAACTACGCAAATTGGCGGCGGCCGCCGCGGTCGGCGGCATGCTGCTGGCCGGCGCCGGCGCGCAGGCCAAGTATCCGGAGCGCCCCGTGACCATCGTCGTGCCCCTGTCCGCGGGCGGGGTCACCGACATAGCGGCACGGCTGCTGGGCAAGCGGCTTTCCGAAGATCTCGGCCAGCCCTTCATCGTCGAAAACAAGCCGGGTGCGGGCGGCGCCATAGGCGCGGAGTCGGTGGCGAACGCCAAGGCGGACGGCTACACCATCATCATGGGCACAGTCAGTTCCCATGCCATCAATCCGTCCGTATACAAATCGCTGCGCTACGACAACATCAAGGACTTCAAGCCGATATCGCTGGTCGCCCAAGGCCCCAACCTGCTGGTCGTGCACCCCAGCGTGCCCGCCAAGACCGTGCCTGAGCTCATCAAATGGATCAAGGACAATCCCGGCAAGGTTAGCTATGGCTCCACGGGCGTGGGAACGTCCACCCATCTTGCGGCGGAGCTGTTCAAGCAGATGACGGACGTCGACATGGTGCACGTGCCTTACAAGGGCAGCGCGCCGATGATGACGGATTTGATTTCAGGCCAGGTTCAGCTCGCCTTCGATAATATGCCGACCGCGCTGGCGCAGGCCAAGGCGGGCAAGCTCAGGGCCATCGCGGTGACCAGCAAGCAGCCCTGGCCGCTGGAGCCCGGCATACCGACGGTGGATGCTTCCCTGCCGGGCTACGAAATCGTTTCGTGGCAAGGCCTGTTCGCGCCCGCCAAGACGCCGCCTGAAATCGTCGAGCAACTGTCCGCCGCTACCCAGAAGATCATGCACGAGCCCGACATCAAACAGCGTCTTCAGGAGCTGGGCACCAATGCCGTAGGCTCCAGCAACAAGGAATTCACGGAGTTCGTGGCGGCTGAGACCAGGAAATGGGCGAAAGTGGCCCGGGAAGCCGGCGTAACGCTAGAGTAATCATGCCAGTTGCACTCATCGTCGGCGCCACCGGGCTGGTCGGCGCCTATATAGCAAGAAAGCTGAAGCGGTCGGGCTGGCGCTGCATAGGCATGGGCCGGCATCGCCCCGCCGACCTGGCTGCTTGCTCGCTCGATGGCTTTGTGACGTGTGATTTGTTGGATCCGACAGCCTGCCGGGGCGTGCGCGCGGAGCTGGCGGATGTCAGCCATGTATTCCATCTCGCTCGCGTCCTGAATGCGGGGTACGCCATCCCCATCAAAGAGAATGAGCGGATGCTGCTCAATCTGCTCGATGCCCTGGAAGGCGCTCCCGATCTCGCGCATGTGCAAATCATGCATGGCCTGAAGTGGTACGGCAGCCATCAACATCCCTTCGCCATTCCCGCGCGTGAATCGGGCCCGCGTCCGGCCGGCGTCCAGACTTTTTATTATGCCCAGCGCGATGCGGTGGAAAAGCGGCAGCGTGGCCAGCGCTGGACGTTCTCCACATTGCGCCCGCATTGCGTCAGCGGCGTCAGCGTGGGCAGCCCCAGCAATTTGATGCTGGGCATCGGCATGCTGGGCGCGCTGATGAAGGAAACCGGGCAGCCTTTAAGGTATCCCGGTTCCGCACAGGCGTTTTCCGCCCAGCTGACTTATACGGATGCGGGCCTGCTCGCCGACGCCATGCATTGGGCCGCGACCAGCCCCGCGGCGGCCAACCAGGATTTCAATGTGGCCAACGGCGATGTCTTTTCGTGGGAGCAAGTATGGCCCAAGCTGGGGGCTTATTTCGGCGTTGAAACCGGCGCGCCGGGCATCGACGGCTTTTCCGAAGAGATGGCCGGCATGAAGGGCGTCTGGCACAGCATGGCGAGGCGGCATGGCCTGGCGCCCCATGCATATGAAAGCTTGGTGTCCTGGCCTTTCGTGCAGGCTTCTTTGGGGCTGGCCTGGGATCAGGTGATGTCGACCGACAAACTGGCGCAGCATGGCTTCACCCAACGAATAGACACGCTTGCCATGATCTTTCGTATATTGGACAACTATCGTGAATTGCGCATCATCCCATGACTAAAGACAGCAGTGCGATCAGTCTGGCGGCCACCACGGCGACCTATGGCGGCGATTTCCGGACCAAGATGAAAGCCATGTCCGAAGCCGGATTTCACGCAACCGAAGTATGGATGGGCGATTTGTTCGAGCACCCGGAAGGTCCCGACGTGGCCATCAAGGCGATGGCCGATCATGGGGTCGCGCCCATCGCCCTGCAGGCTTTGCGCAACTTCGAAGGCTGCCCGCCGGAGCAGCGGCTCTTGAAGCGCCGCTTCGCCATCACTTACCTGGATATGTGCGCCGCCTTGCAGATCCCGCTGCTGGTCCTGGCCTCGCATACCGGAGCCGAAGCCTTGGGCGAGGCGCAGCGCCTGGTCGACGACCTCGGAGACCTGGGCGACCTCGCCCTGGAACGGGGCGTCAAGGTCGCCTACGAGCCCGTCGCATGGGCCCGCCATACGGGCACATTGGCGCGCGCCATTCCTTTGCTTGCACGTTTGCGGCATCCCGCTATCGGATTGCAGCTGGACAGCTTCCATGTATCCATGGAGCAGGGCGGCGTAGCGCAGATGAGCGGGCTGGGGCCGGATGTGCCGGTATTCCTTGTCGAAGTATCCGATCATGCCGCTACCGAAGGGCTCGCCCCCATCGATATCAGCCGGGCCTACCGGCTGCTGCCGGGCGAAGGCAATTCGGATGTGGACCTGTTCGGCGCGGCGCTGCGAGCGCTGGGCTACCGAGGACCCGTGGTCATCGAGATATTCAACGCTTACTACAGGACGCTGGACCCAGGGATCATGGCGCGCCGCGCTTATTCTGCAATCGCCGCTTACCGCGATGCATGCCTCGCCTAGCGGCGGGGGGTGCATACCATCCATTAAAAGACAGGACACGCAATTGAAAGCATACTTTTCCGCAATCGGCGATAAGACGCGCCGCGCCGTGCTGGGGGACGAGCACGTGGATTCCTTGATGAACTCAAGGACGAATTTCGACGAGCCGTGGTTCCAGTATGTCACCAACATCAATTGGGGCGGTACCTGGGCGCGGGGCATATTGTCCCGCCAGCAGTTGAGCCTGATCAATCTCGCCATGCTCGCAGGGGCCGGCCAGATGATCGAATTCGAGCGCCATTTCCGCATCGCCCTGGTAACCAACAAAGTGCCTTTGACGCAACTGCGCGAGCTGTTGCTGCATATCGGCCAGTATTGCGGCATACCGACGGGGGCGGAAATCTTTCTGATCGCCCGCCGCGTCATGGAAAAAGAAGGCGTGGACCCGAGCGATATGGAGCCGCTGGATACGTCCCCGCTATACGGGAATGCGGAACAATCGAACAGCGGCCCGGAGAACCCTGGCGGCGCCTGACGGCAGGGGGGCGTGTTACCGAGTAAACAGGCCGTGGCCCAAAGGCGCCCGGCCTGCATGCGTACGGGTATGCATGCGTGGCCGCCGCGCCGCCGGCCAGCCCCCGATCAGCCGATCTCCGCGCTGGGGTCGTCTTTCTTGACGGGCTTGACCAGGTCTTCGCGCTTCACGCCCAGCCACATTGCGATGGCGGCAGCGACGAATACCGACGAATAGATGCCGAACCAGATGCCTATGGTCAGGGCCAGGGAGAAGTTGTGCAGCGTGGGGCCGCCGAAGAAGAACATGGACAGCACCACCATCTGCGTGGAGCCGTGGGTGATGATGGTGCGCGAGATGTTCTGGGTGATGGACAGGTCGATGATGTCCGACACCGACATCTTGCGTTGCTTGCGGAAGTTTTCGCGGATCCGGTCCATGACCACGACGGATTCGTTCACCGAATAGCCCAGCACCGCCAGCACGCCGGCCAGCACCGATAGCGAGAATTCCCACTGGAAGAAGGCGAAGAAGCCGAGGATGATCACCACGTCGTGCAGGTTGGCGATGGCGCAGGCCAGGGCCAGCTTCCATTCAAAGCGGAAGCCCAGGTAGATCAGGATGCCGCAGACCACGAAAAGCAGCGCCATCAGGCCGTTGTGCAACAGTTCCTGGCCCACTTGCGGGCCTACGAATTCGACGCGGCGCAGGCTGGCATCGCTGTGCTTGGCCTGCAGCGCCTGCATGACCGTCTCGCTTTGCTTGCCGGCATCCTGGCCGTCGCGCGCGGGCAGGCGGATCATGATGTCCTGCGAGGTGCCGAAGTTCTGTACCTGGAAGTCGGTATAGCCCAGGCCCTGAAGGGAATCGCGCACGTCGTCCACCTGCACCGACTGCTGGTAATGGACTTCCATGACCGTGCCGCCGGTGAATTCGATGGACAGGTGGAACCCGCGCAGCACGATGAAAGCCACCGCCGCAAGAAAGGTGATCAGACTGACCAGGTTGAGCACCAGCGCATTCCGCATGAACGGGATGGTGCGATGAATACGAAAAAATTCCATGATGCTATGCCTGTGTTGGGGTGGGCGCCTGGAGATCCGGCGGCTGATTTATTTTTGCTCGGGTTTCCAGACCTGGCCTATCGAGATGCTTTGCAGGCGGCGCTTGCTGCCGTACCAGAGATTGACCAGCGCGCGCACGCCCACGACGGACGAGAACATCGACGTCAGGATGCCTATGCAGTGGACCACCGCGAAGCCGCGGATGGGGCCGGTGCCGAAGGCCAGCAGGGCGACGCCCACGATCAGGCTGGTCAGGTTGGAGTCGAAAATCGTCGCCCAGGCGCGGTCGAAGCCCAGGTTGATCGCCTGCTGGGGCGTGGCGCCGTTGCGCAGCTCTTCGCGGATGCGCTCGTTGATCAGCA
>DJWC01000095.1 GCA_002441445.1 Pusillimonas sp. UBA6240 | reverse complement strand
TTTCTACGGCAATGCCATGCAGGGCGTAATGGGCTCCTTCCTGGAAAAAAACATCCAGGCTTTCATGGAGATCCAGGACCGCATGGCGGAGCAATCCAAGGGCTTGTACGGCACTCAGTTCGGGCCCGAGGCCTGGGCGCAATTCATGAATGTGCAAACGCCCATTTTGCAGAACATGATGAACAATTATGTGGACCAAAGCAAAAACCTGTTCGTGCAGATGCAGGACCAGATGCAAGACCAGGCCCGCAACATGTTCTCGGTATTTCCCTTCCAGCCGGCGCCGCCCAAGGACGCCAAGAAGAAATAGCCGGCGGCGCGATGGCGGATCCTGGCCGCGCTCATGCTTGCGGAGATCCGCGGCGGCCTGCATTCCGCGCGCCTCCAGCCGCCCGGCGCGGATTTTATTTTTGCGTCGACGGCGCCTGGTCCGTACCGGCTTTCTTGAAGGGGCTATGTTCCAGCAGCTCGTCCCGGTACGCCTCGACCATGGGCGTTTCCCGTTCCAGGAATTCGGCGATGGCTGCGGCGTAGCGCTGGTCCGAGATCCAGTGCGCCGAGCAGGTACGCACCGGCAGCATGCCGCGCGACAGCTTGTGCTCCCCCTGCGCGCCGCCCTCGAAGACGGCGACGCCCTTGGCGATGCAGTAGGCTATGCCTTGCATATAGCAGGTCTCGAAATGCAGGCCGGGAATGAAGGCCAGGCTGCCCCAGTATCTTCCGTATAGCGTCCGCGGGCCCAGTATGTTCAGCGCCGAGGCCACCGGCCGGCCATCCTGTTCGGCCAGCACCAGCACCATGCTGTCCGCCATCGAAGTGCGTAGCTGTTCGAAGAAGGCGGAGTTCAGATAGGGCGGGTTGCCATGCTCCAGATAAGTCCGGCGGTAGCAGCGGTAGAAGAAGTCCAGCGAGGCGGCGTCGACATCGTCTCCCTGCAGCCAGCGAAAGCGGATGCCGGCGCTTTCCACCTTTTTGCGGTCTTGCCTGATTTTCTTTCTTTTCTGTTGGGTCATGCCGGCCAGGAATTCATCCATGCTGGCGTAGCCGCGATTGAACCAGTGGAACTGCACGCTCTCGCGGAACAGATAGCCCGCCTCGCGCAGCGCGCGCTGATCGGCTTCGTCGGGAAAGAGAATGTGCAAAGAGGATACGCCGTTCTCCGCGCCGATGTCCGCGGCCTTGCGCGCCAGCAAAACCCGGTCGGCGTGGTTCGCCGCCAGCAGCCGCGGCCCCGGCACGGGAGTGAACGGTATGGCGGATAAAAGCTTGGGGTAGTAGGGCAGGCCGTGGCGCTCGAATGCCTGCGCCCAGGCATAGTCGAAGACGTATTCGCCGCGCGAATGCGATTTCAGGTAGAGCGGCATTGCGCCGGCCAGCTCGCCGCCGCGCCGCATCGCGAGGTAATGCGGCGCCCAGCCCGTAGCGGCCGAGGCGCAGCCGGTCTGGCTCAAGGCGGACAGAAATTCATGGCTGGCCAAGGGATGGCGGCCGGCCAGCCGGTTCCATGAAGCCGGGTCGATGTCGCGCAGATCGCGGATCAGGGTAAACGTGACAGACAAAGCGCGTGCGGAATCAGGGGGCATGAAGAACGGAACGGACGATCCGCCCGGCCGCTGCCGGGGCGCTTTCCGCGCCGGCGGATCTCAGGATGCTAGTGTAGGTCAATGGCGCGCGGCATGCACGGCTGCGTGGCGCGGCGGTGGTTCCCGCCTGCGGGCGAGCCGTGCCGCAAGGCGGCTGGCCGGGGTTGAAGCAGCGGTCCATGCACGAAGAGAGGCGTGCCGTTAAAGGCCTGCCCTGCTAAAGGCTTATTGCTAAAGACTGGCCGTCCAGGCTTGCAGTCAACGGTTTGCTGTTAAAGTTTCCGCATAGGCCCCATGCGGGGCGGGATTCATGCGGATGGAGATATGGAAGGAAAGCTGCCCGTAACGGTGATCACGGGTTTTCTGGGCAGCGGCAAGACTACGCTGCTGAACCGCTTGCTGAGGCAGCCCGGCGAAGCCGCCGCGGAACGTGTCGTCGTCCTGGTGAATGAACTGGGCGATGTGGGCCTGGACCATCAGCGCATGGTTCATGTGGCCGGCCAGGTCGTTCTGCTGGAGTCGGGCTGCCTGTGCTGCGCGGTGCGCGGGGAACTCGTTCAGGCCTTGCGCCGGCTCTTCATGGAGGCGCTGCATAGGCGCATTCCGGTATTCGACCGCGTCATCATCGAAACCACCGGAATCGCGGATCCCGCGCCCGTCATGTATACCTTGCGCTACGAGCCGTTCTTGTCCGAGCGCTATGGCTATGCCGGCAGCATCGCGGTGGTGGATGGCCTGCATGGCCTGCGGCAATTGCGCGACCATCCGGAGGCGTCGCAGCAAGTAGCGATGGCCGATGTCCTGCTCATCAGCAAGAACGATCTGGCCGGTCCCGAGGATGTCCAGGCCTTGCGGCACGCACTGGCCGGCATCAACCCGGCGGCCCCGCAACACTGCCTGCCGTCGGCGCTGACGCTGCACGAGCTGCTGCGCGCCGCTGAAACCGGCGCTGGGGCTGCGGCGCCGCGCGCGCGAACCGGTATCTGGGGCAATGGGGAAGCAGGCGGTCCGCCCGGCTCGAGCGCGGCGGCCGCAGGTTCGCGCCTGCGCCCGCCAGGCGCGGGGCAATCCGCCCATGAGAAAGTAAGCGCCGTCGTCAGGACTTGGGACGCGCCGTTCCGGCGCTCCGCGCTGCTGCGCGGGCTGGAAAACCTGCAGAACGATGACCGTTTGGGCATGCTGAGGATAAAGGGCTGGGCCAGGCTCAGCGGCGACGACAGGCCCAGCAGCATTCACGGCGTGCACCGGCAGTTGTATCCCCTCATGCCGCTGGATGAATCGTTCGACCTATCCGCCCGGCCGCGGCCAGGATGCATGGCGTCACCCCTCACACCGCTGGATGAATCCTCCGATACGCCCGCGCACGCCCGCGGGGCGGGGGCGCCGGAGGCATCCGGATCGGGCGGGGCGCGCCCGGCTCCGGATGCCGGGGCTTTCATGGGCCAGTCCGCGGTTCTGGTATTCATTGCGCGCGGGCCCGACAGCCGGACGCTGGAGGCGGCCATCGACGCCGCCTTGCCGGGCGGATGCGCAACTTTGTCGCCAGAGCGCAACTTTATCGCATGAATTGTTGCAATGATGGCAAGCAGATGGTGTAATGTCGTTCAATAAGGCCACCAGGCTGGATTCGTTGCCGTCAAACATCGTTCTCCCGCCTTTGCGTGCTCCGTTGCCCATGCAATGCACGTACTTCAGGCACCTGCTGGTCCGGCCCGTGATGATCTGATTCTCCCGGCCAACGCAATATAAATGAATAATTTTTAAGCAGACGCCTTCCGCGCGTGTCAAGGCCGCTTGTAACGGTTTGCGCATGCTTCGGCCTGCCCATGGGGCTAAAGGCGCCTGATCGCATATTTCACCGTAGCCGGTCGCAGCCCATGCGCAGCATGGCGCGTGTCCCGAGTTCGTACAGCCATGCCGGCTTGCTCCGGCAGGCGCCTGAGGCCAGCCAAGCTCATTGAAACAGGAATAATGGCTCTTAACCCAGATCATTCCGGTACGCCGGAATCAGGCATTACCCGCAAGCCGGGCATACTGCGCGGCATCGCTTGCTTTACCGCTGGCGCGGTAGGCGGCGCAAAGCTACATGCGCCGAGGGCTGTCATGGCTGCCGCTGCTGCCGTCGCCGCGGCCGTGTTTGCGGGCATGGCGCTTTTGGCCGAGGTTTTGGCCGTCATCCGGCTTGTGGCCGGCATGGCAAAGCTCGCCGCCTGTGGCGATTTCGCGGGCGCGGCATCCTGTGCCAACAAGAACCCGCATGTAAAAACCCGCATGCAAAATAATGGAGCAAAGAAAATGGGCCCATCGCGATTTGCGATAGGCCCACTTGGAATACTGGTTGCGGGGACAGGATTTGAANNTATGAGCCCGACGAGCTGCCAGACTGCTCCACCCCGCGTCTGAAGAATTAGATATTAACCTACATAGAAATTTTATGCAAACTGGCCTTACCGCCGTCCTTGATTTTGATGACTGACGACGAAATCATTCGCGTATTGGAAACCGCGCTGCTATGCGCCGACCAACCCATGTCAATGGCCGAGCTGCGCAAGCTTTTCGCGGTCGAGGACATTTCGAACGATGACATGCGCCGCTATCTGGAGCTGCTGCAGCGGCAATGGGATGGGAAAGGTTTGGGGCTGTTCAACCTGGCGTCGGGCTGGCGCTTCCAGAGCCGTCCTGAAATGCAGCGCTATCTGGCTCGCCTGAATCCCGAAAAGCCGCCCAAGTATTCGCGCGCCGTCCTGGAAACGCTGGCCATCATCGCCTGGCGGCAGCCCGTGACCCGCGGCGATATCGAAGATATCCGCGGAGTGACCGTTTCTTCGCAGATCGTGCGCACGCTGGAAGATCGCGGCTGGATAGAAGTGCTGGGGTATCGGGACGCCCCGGGCCGCCCGGCTTTGCTGGGCACCACGAGGCAGTTCCTCGACGACCTGGGCCTGAAGGCGCTCGATGACCTGCCTCAGCTCGAGTCGCAGGACGCCGTCGCCGCCCTCGCCGGCCTGGATCTGGAGCCTGTAAACGAGGCAGCCGATGCTGCGGCAGCCGACGCTGCGGCGGCCGATGCCGCGGCGGCCGGTGCCGCGGTCGAGGAATCGGGCCAGGCGCCGCAGGGCATGGACGGCGGTCCGGCCGGCATGGAGCCCGTCATCGGCGACCATGACGGGGCGCTCATGGCTTCCGCGGCGGATGCCGAAGAAAAAGAAACAGGGGAAGGCCCGGCGCCCGATGCGAGCCGGGAAGAAAGCGGCGATGCCGCCACGCGGGCGCGAGATGCCTTGGCGATCGATGAAAACGCCAATGAGGACGATGCGCCGCAAGCAGAGATTGATACGGAGTATTTAAAACAAAATGACTGAAACTCAAGCAAACTATAACGTGGCGGACGAAGCCGCTCCAAGCTTGCCCAGCCACGAGGCCACTCATGACGAAGCCAAGCCGGCGACTCCGCGCGGCCGCGGGCGCAAGCTCAGGACGCCATTCCGCCGCCGCAGGGGAGACGCGCAAGCCGAGGGGGTGAGCGCTGAAGCGGCGCCGGCCGAAGCGCCTGTCGCGCCGAAGGGCGAAGGCGGCGCTTTGCCGGGCCAGTCCGCCGCCAAGCCGGCGCGCACGGCGCGCCGCCGCAAGCCCGCCGCTGCAGCGGTGGAAACGGCCCCCGGCCAGGAGGCCGTCGAGGCGCCTCGCGCCAAGGCGCGCGCGGGCAAGCGCGGCGCGCACGGCGCCGACAGCGAGAAAGAAGCCGATCAGGCATTGGCTTATCTGGACAGCGCGGCGCCCATCGCCCAGCGTCTGGGCAAATACCTGGGCAGCGATGCGCTGATGCCCAAGCTGCACAAGGTGCTGGCGGACGCCGGCATCGGGTCGCGCCGCGAGATGGAAGAATTGATCATCGCCGGCCGTGTCTCCGTCAATGGCGAGCCCGCGCACATAGGCCAGCGCGTCGGCCCGAACGATCAGGTCAGGGTGAACGGACGCCCGATTGCGCGCCCCAACGCCAAGAAGCCGCCGCGCATCATTCTTTACCACAAGCCGGCCGGCGAAATCGTCAGTCACGACGATCCCGAAGGGCGCGCCACCGTGTTCGCGCGCTTGCCCAAGGTGCGCGTGGGCAAATGGCTGTCCGTTGGCCGCCTGGACTTGAACACCGAAGGCCTGCTGATCCTCACGACCTCGGGCGATCTGGCCAACCGTCTCATGCATCCCCGCTATGGCGCCGAGCGCGAATACGCCGTCAGGGTGCTGGGCGAATTGGGCGAAGAACAGCAGGCCGCGCTGCTCAAGGGCATAGAGCTCGAGGACGGCCCGGCTTCATTCGGATCGCTGGAATATCTGGGCGGGGAGGGCAGCAATCGCTGGTATCGGGTCACCCTGAAGGAGGGGCGCAACCGCGAAGTGCGCCGCATGTTCGAAGCGGCCGGCGTCACGGTCAGCCGCTTGATACGCACGCGTTTCGGCGAAGTCGTCCTGCCGCGCAATCTGCGCCGCGGACGCTGGGAAGAACTGGACGGCACGCTGGTGACGGCTCTGATGCTGCAACTGGGCCTGCTGCGCGAAGACGACGCGGACGGCGAAGGGAGGGGCCGGCGCGAACGGCAGCCGGCCTCGCATGATAGCGCTTTGCCTCCCGGCTTCGGCACTCTGGAGCGCAACGGCATGAACGGCGCCAAGGTCAGCCGCCGGGGCAAGCTGTCGGGCGGCCGCAGCCCGGCGCGCGCGCCGCGCGAAAGCTTTCCTTCGGACCCCTATGGCACCGGCCTGATGTTCAGCGGCGGGCTGGCCAACGGCCATCCCAATAGCCCGGCGCGTTCCAAACCGGGTGGCCGGGGCAAGAAAGCGGCGGGCCAGCCGCGCGGCCCGGCGCACGAGGCGGAAGGAAGCGGCGCGGAAGGGCGCCGCCGCGGCCCGGGCGCGCGCGCCTCCAAGTCCGGCGCCCGCACGGCGCGCAGCGACGGCAAGCCGTCCTCGGGCAAGGCGGGCGGCGCGCGTACGCGGTCCGCAACGCCTCGCGGCGACGACTGGCAGCCGCGCAGCGCCTCGGCCCACGAATCGCAATTGGGCAAGTTGCGCGGCGGCCGCGGGCGCTGAACCGATGGCCGGGGCGCCCGCGCGGCGCCCTGTGTTGCTTTTTAAATGTAAAGCCTAGGCATGACAGGAAATTTTGTGTTTTTCTGTTAGAATATAGGGCTTTACAGCTATATTGTTTTTGCCATGCACTTTCAGCCTTGGCGGCAATATGGCGGCGCGGCGCCCGATGCGCCCTGCCTTATACAGCAATGGTTATATCGCAGTGGGCTGAAGAGTGCAGCCCATTTTTTTTTGGATTTTATGGCAGATTTATTCGCTTTGACACAAGAGGCCCTGGCCGGTATGGATATCGAGCTCGTCGATGTGGAACGCGCCCCGCTAGGGCTGCTGCGCGTCACCATAGACCGCCCGGAGGGTGTGCGAATCGAAGACTGCGAACAGGTTTCAAAACAATTGTCGCGCGTATTCGAGGTTGAAAACATCGACTACAAGCGTCTCGAGGTGGGCTCGCCGGGAACGGACCGGCCTTTGAAGCAGCTTGCCGACTTTATCCGATTTGCAAACGAACGAGTTGAAATCAAATTACGCGAGGCCGTCGGCAACCGCAAGGTTTTCGTCGGCCTGTTGCGCGTCCCCGCGGGCGCAAGCACCGACTCGGCCGAACCCCCGGTATTCAGCCTGGAAGTCGAAGCCCAAGGGGGCGAGGCCGGGCAGGTGCTCAGCTTTACGTTCGGCGATGTCGATCGTGCCAAACTGGATCCCATTCTCGATTTCAAGGGTAAAAAGCGATGAGTCGCGAAATTCTTCTATTGGTGGACGCCTTAGCGCGTGAGAAAAACGTGTCGCGGGAAGTCGTTTTCAGCGCGCTCGAAAACGCCTTGGCATCCGCCATGAAAAAGCGCTTCAAGGAAGACGCTGACATCCGGGTGACCATAGATCGCGTCACGGGCGCGCACGAAGGTTTCCGGCGTTGGCTGGTGGTTCCCGACGATGCGGGCTTGCAAGAGCCCGACAAGCAGGAGCTCTATTCCGACGCCCAGGAAATCGTGCCGGGGATCGAAGTCGGCGAATACATCGAAGAGCCGCTGGAGCCCGAAGAGTTCGGGCGCATCGGCGCGCAGGCGGCCAAGCAGGNNGCCGAGCGCGAGCAGGTGCTGAACGATTTCCTCGAACGCGGGGAAAACATCGTGTCCGGCTCGGTCAAGCGCATGGACAAAGGCGACGCCATCATCGAAACCGGCAAGATAGAGGCCCGTCTGCCACGCAGCGAAATGATCCCCAAGGAAAACATCCGCGTGGGCGATCGGGTACGAGCCTGGGTGCTGAAGGTGGATCATGCCGCCCGCGGCCAGCAGGTCATACTGTCGCGCACTGCGCCTGAATTCATCCGCCAGCTGTTCGAAAACGAAGTGCCGGAAATCGAGCAAGGTCTGCTCGAAATCAAGGCCGCGGCGCGCGATCCGGGCGTGCGGGCCAAGATCGCCGTCGTCGCCTACGACAAGCGCATCGACCCCATCGGCACCTGCNNCCTGCGTGGGCATGCGCGGCTCGCGCGTCACCGCCGTGCGCAACGAGCTCGGCGGGGAACAGGTCGATATCGTGCTGTGGGCGGAAGACCCGGCGGAATTCGTCATCGGCGCCTTGGCGCCGGCCCACGTCGAATCGATCGTCGTCGACGAAGACAAACACGCTATGGACGTGGTGGTCGACGCGGAAAACCTGCCCAAGGCGATAGGCGCCCGCGGGCAGAATGTGCGCCTGGCGTCCGAACTGACCGGCTGGCAGATCAACATCATGACGCCGGAAGAAAACCAGAACCGCCAGGAAGAAGAGCGCAGCGAGCTGCGCCAGACCTTCATCAGCAAGCTGGATGTGGACGAAGAAGTGGCCGACATCCTGATCGACGAAGGCTTCACCGGCCTGGAAGAGATCGCTTACGTGCCCATGCAGGAGCTGCTGGAGATCGAAGCCTTCGACGAAGACACGATCAACGAGCTGCGCACGCGCGCACGCAATGCCCTGCTGACCGAGGCCATCGCCCAGGAAGAACTGGTGCAGACCGTGGCGCAGGATTTGCTGGAAGTCGAAGGCATCACTCCCGAGCTGATCGCCAAGCTGGCCGACGCCCAGGTGCTGACGCTGGACGACCTGGCGGAACTGTCGACCGACGAACTATCGGAAATCACCGGCCTGTCCCAGGACGAAGCAAGTCAGATGATCATGCGCGCCCGGGCTCACTGGTTCGACGACGACGCCTGATGTTCGTGTCGTGTGCCGCTTAGGGTGTGTTTATTGAAATTAGTTGTAGCAAGCAAGAGAGAGTCGAATGCCGAGTAACACCGTCGCCCAGTTCGCTGTTGAACTGAAAATGCCTGCGAACGTACTGCTGGAGCAGTTGCGTAACGCCGGCGTTGAACTCAAGTCGGTTGACGATGTTGTCACCGACGCAGACAAGGCGAGGCTCCTGGATTCGTTGCGCCGCGCCCATGGCGGGAACGAGGGCAAGAAAATCACCCTGACCCGCCGCCAGACATCCGAAATCCGTCAGGCGGACGGGTCCGGCCGGTCGCGCACGATCCAGGTCGAGGTGCGCAAGAAGCGCGTATTCGTCAAACGCGATCCTTCCGAGCTTGTCGCCGAAGCCAAGGCCGCGGAACAGTCCGCGCAGGCTGAAGCCGCCCCCGAAGCGCCGGCTCCAGCCCCCGCCGCGGCCCCGGCCGCCGCAGCATCGGCTGCCGCAGCCGAGCAGCCGTCCGCGGAACAGGCCGTAACGCCGACTGCAACGCCCGCGGCCGAGCAGCCCGCGGCAAGCGNNAGCGCCGGCCCAGGCCGCTCCCGCCGTTGCCGCGCAGGAACCGGAACCCGCGGTTCCCGCCGAACCTGAAGCGCCTGCCGAGCAGCCGCAGGCCGCCGAGTCCGCGCAGCCCGAAGAGCCGGCCGGCGAACCTGTTCAAAAGGCCGCTCAAGAAGCTGAAAGCGCGCAGGCGGATACGGACGCCGAGGCGCAAGCCGATACCGCCGCCCAGCCGGCCGAGCAGCCGCCGGTCAAGCCGGCCGCGCCGGCGCGCGGCGCCGCGCGCCAGGCGGGCAAGCGCCAGCACGCTGCCGAGCCCGCCGTGGATGAAGAGCGCGAACGCGCCCGCCGCGCCGCCGAGGCCGAAGCGGCGGCGCTGCGCGAAATGCTCAGCCGTCCCCGCAAGGTGCTGAAGGCGCCCGAGCCGGACGCCGCGGGCATATCGGGCACCTTGCACAAGCCGGCCGGCGCCAAGGGCGCCAAGAAGGAAGGCAAGGCGGCCGCCGGGGAAGTCAAGAAAGTCATCAAGGCGTCCGAGGTCTCATCCTCGTGGACCGAAGACAGCGGGCGCAAGAAGCCCGCGGCGAAGGCCGACGCCGTTCCGTCCAGTCCCAGCCGGGACGGCTGGCGCGCCGGCGGCAAGGCGGGCAAGGGTGCCAAGGGCGCCAGTGCGCGCGGCCGCGGCAGGAACGCGCAGCCCGAGCGCAAGGAAGCGCCGACTACCGAATTCATCGCCCGTGAAGTGCACGTGCCTGAAACCATCTCGGTCGCCGATCTGGCCCACAAGATGTCGGTAAAGGCGGCGGAGGTCATCAAGCATCTGATGAAACTGGGGCAGATGGTAACCATCAACCAGATCCTGGACCAGGAAACGGCCATGATCGTGGTGGAAGAGCTCGGCCATACCGCCATCGCGGCGAAGCTGGACGATCCGGAAGCCTTCCT
>DJWC01000167.1 GCA_002441445.1 Pusillimonas sp. UBA6240 | reverse complement strand
CGCACCTACATCGGCTCCATGCCCGGCAAGATACTGCAGAACATGAGCAAGGTGGGCGTGCGCAATCCGCTGTTCCTGCTGGACGAAATCGACAAGATGGGCGCGGATTTCCGCGGTGATCCATCGTCGGCCCTGCTGGAAGTGCTGGATCCTGAACAAAACCACACTTTCCAGGACCACTACATCGAAGTCGACTTCGATCTGTCCGACGTCATGTTCGTCGCCACCAGCAACACGCTGAACATCCCTCCGGCCCTGCTGGACCGCATGGAAGTCATCCGCCTTTCGGGCTACACCGAAGACGAAAAAGTGCATATCGCCTTCGATCACCTGCTGCCCAAGCTGATGAGGAACAACGGCGTGCGCGAAGGCGAGATCACGATCGAGGAATCCGCCATCCGCGACATCGTGCGCTACTACACGCGCGAAGCGGGGGTGCGGGCGCTCGAACGCGAGATCAGCAAGATCTGCCGCAAGGTCGTCAAGAAGCTGCTGGGCACGAACCCGCCCGCCCGCAGCAAGGGCCGCAAGGCCGAGCCCGCGCCGGTGGTGGAGCGCGTCACGGTCACGTCGGAAAACCTCAGCGAATTCCTGGGCGTGCGCCGTTTCAATTTCGGCATGGCCGAAAAGGAAAACAAAGTGGGCCAGGCCACCGGCCTGGCCTGGACGGAAGTGGGCGGCGACCTGCTTACCATCGAGGTCGCGGACATGCCCGGCAAGGGTGTCGTGTTGCGCACGGGCTCCTTGGGCGATGTCATGAAGGAATCCGTCGAGGCCGCCCGCACGGTGGTCCGGGCGCGGGCGCAGAAGTGGGGCATACACAATACCGCCTTCGAAAAACGCGATCTGCACGTGCACTTTCCGGAAGGCGCCACGCCTAAGGACGGCCCCTCGGCCGGCATTGCGATCACGACGGCCATGGTGTCGGCGCTGACCGGCATTCCGGTGCGCGCCGATGTCGCCATGACGGGCGAGATCACCCTGCGGGGTGAAGTGCTGGGCATAGGCGGCCTGAAGGAAAAGCTGCTGGCGGCCCACCGCGGCGGCATCAAGGTCGTGCTGATCCCTGAAGAAAACGTCAAGGATCTGGCCGAAATCCCCGACAATGTCAAGAATCACCTGGAAATCGTTCCAGTGCGATGGATAGACCGCGTCCTGGAAGTCGCCCTGCAGAGCATGCCCACGCCGCTGTCGGACGAGGAAGTGGCCAGGCTGACGGCCGAAGCCGTGGCCAACGCCAAGCCGGCGGATGCGTCGGGCGGCCTGATGAAGCACTGATGCCCCGGGGCCGCGCTTCCCGCGCGGTTCGCCCGCTTCTTATTTTGAAGGCTGGAAAGCGCTGCGCGAGCGGCGCTTTTTTCATGGTGCATGCGGAATGGCGCAGCGGCCCGCGGCGATCAGGCGGCGCCGAGGAAGCGGGCGGTGTCCTGGTCTATGGGTATGCCGTGGGCGGAGCGCTGTTCCGCGATGCGCCATTCCCGGTCGCCGGGCGCCATGACGCCGGCCGTGCCGGCGCGCGCCGGCGCGGCGCGCAGCGATTCGAGATATCGAAGAATGCCTTGCTCGTACCGGCTCCGCCCGACATAGTACGAGGGGTCGATGAACCAGAAGAAATGGCCGATATTGCGCGGCGTGGCCTGGTCGGCATCGTCATACATCGGTATGGCGTCGCTGTCCAGGACGCCTCCGGTCAGGACCGCCGACAGCAAGGTCGCCATCCCCGCCAGCCCCGCTCCTTTGTAGCCATATTCGGCGCCGCCCAGGGGCAGCAGCATCTCCACTTCTTTCGGATCGATGGACGGCGAGCCGTTGCGGTCGGCGGCGACATTCATCGGCAGTTCTTTGCCGAGCGAAAGATAGAGCAGCACCCGGTTCATGGGAATGGAAGAGGTCGCCATGTCGAGCAGCCACGGCCGCCGTCCCGGCACGGGCGCCGCGAGAGCCAGCGGATTGGTGCCGTGAAAGCGTTCGGCGCCGTTGTGCAGGGCCACCATCGAATCGCTGTTGGTGGTGGAGAAACAGATGAAGCCTTGCTGGGCCCCGGCCAAGGCATAAGCGCCGGCGGCGCCGTAATGCGAGGAGCGCCGCACGCCCACGCCGGCTATCCCGGCGGCCGCCGCCAGCCGGCAGCCCACTTCGACGGCCCGGTACGAGGCGTAGTGGCCCAGCCCGTCGTCCGCATCGATCATGGCGCTGGCGGCGGCGCTTTGTTCCACCCGCAATTCCGGCGCGCGCTTGATGCGTCCGCTGCACAGCATGCGGCAATAGTGCTCGGTAAGCCTGACGCCATGGCTGTCGATGCCATGCAGCGAAGCATGCATCATGGCCCGCACCGCCGCCGCCAGGGACGCCTCGCTGGCGCCGGCCCGGCGCAGGGCGCTGCTTGCCAATCGTTCCAGCCTGGCCGCGTCCACCACGACTGTTGCCGGCGTATCATCGGGTTCGTCGCTCATGCGCTTATCCTTTCCTGCATTCCATCGGCTTTGAAAACATGGGCGGCATGGCATAGCGGTTCCACGCGCATCACGGTTCCTGTCTTGGCCTGTATGCGCTCATGGAACAGCAGGGTGGCCCGCTGCCCCGCCAGACGGCCCAGCACCAGGGTCTCCGAGCCGGTGGGCTCCACGACCTCCACGGTCAGCGGTATGCCCGTGGAGGACAGGCTGAAGTGTTCCGGCCGTATGCCATAGACGGCCGGACCCTGTGCCGGGGCCGGCAGGGCGGGCAGGGGCAGCGCCGTGCCGTCGGCCGCCCGGAAGGCGCCGCCCTCGATGTTCCCCTGGATGAAGTTCATCGACGGCGAACCGATGAAGCCCGCCACGAAAAGATTCGCGGGGCGGTCGTAAAGGTCGAGCGGCGCGCCGATCTGTTCGACCCGGCCGCTGTTGAGCACGACGATCTTGTCGGCCATGGTCATGGCCTCGACCTGATCGTGGGTGACATAGACGATGGTGCTGCCCAGCCGCTGGTGCAGCGATTTGATTTCGCTGCGCATCTGCACACGCAGCTTGGCATCCAGATTGGACAGGGGCTCGTCGAACAGGAAGACCTTGGGCTCGCGGACGATGGCGCGCCCCATGGCGACGCGCTGGCGCTGGCCGCCCGACAGCTGGCGGGGATGGCGATCCAGGTAGGGAGTGAGCCCCAGTATGTCCGCCGCGGCCTGTACGCGCCGCATCCGTTCGGCCCGGGCGACGCCTTTCAGGCGCAGCGAGAAGCCCATGTTGTCGGCCACGCTCATGTGCGGATACAGCGCATAGTTCTGGAACACCATGGCGATGTCGCGATCCTTTGCGGGCACATCGTTGACGCTGCGCCCATCGATCAGGATCTCGCCGGCCGTGATGGTTTCCAGGCCCGCGATCATGCGCAGCAGCGTCGACTTGCCGCAGCCCGAAGGGCCGACGAAGACCACGAATTCGCCGTCCCCGGCATGCAGATCGACCCCGTGGATCACCTGGACCGCGTTGTAAGACTTGGATAAATTCCGTATTTCCACCTGAGCCATGAAGGAACCCTTGCGCGTATCGTTTGAATCAAACCGTGTAGCCGCCATCGATGACATGGACGGCGCCGGTGGTGAACGACGCCTCGTCGGACGCCAGGTACAAGGCCAGCGCGGCGACTTCCTCGGGCCGGCCCAGGCGCCCCAGGGGTTGGCGTTCCACGAACTGCTTCATGGCTTTTGCGTAATCCCCCGCCGCGCGGGCGCGCGCTTCGAGCGAGGGGGTGTCTATGGTTCCGGGGCAGATGGCGTTGACACGCACGCCCCGTCCGATGAGCTCGATGGCCAGTTGCCGCGAAAACCCCACGACGGCGGCCTTGCTGGCGCCGTAGGCCAGGCGGTCCGGCACCGCCCTGATGGCGCCGGCCACCGAGGCGATGTTGACGATGCTGCCGCCGCCGCTGGCGATCATGGCCGGCAGCAAAGCCTTGCTCAGGCGGAACATAGTGCCGACATTCATGTCGAACTCGTGGCGCCAGTCCTCGTCGGAGCAGTCGAAGATGCCGCCGCTATGCACGTGGCCGGCGGCATTCACCAGTATGTCGACGGCGCCGGCTTTGCTTGCGAACGATGTGATCGCGTGGGCATCCAGCAGATCGAAGGCATGCGCGACGATGCCGGGGTTTTCGGACGCGAGGCTCTGCAGCGGCCCGACCGATCGGCTGACGGCGAGCACCCTTGCGCCCTGCTGCGCGAACAGGGCGGCAATGGCGCGCCCCATGCCGGCGCCGGCGGCGGTAACGACCGCTGTTTTTCCCGCGAGGCGTTGGGACATGGCGGCCTCCTAGATACCGGCGGCCAGATAGCCGCCGTCCACGTTCAGCACGGCGCCCGTGACGAAGGATGCGCCCGGGGAGCACAGATAGACGGCTGCGCCGGCCAGTTCCGTCAGCTTCCCGAAGCGGCCCGCCGGCGTGCGCTCGATGGCGCGTGCGCGCCGCTCCGGTTTCATTTGCCCGCGGTTCAGGTCGGTGTCGAAGAAGCCCGGGGAGATGGCATTGACCCTGACCCCGCGCGCCGCCCATTCGGCGGCCAGCGTCCGGGTCAGCCCGGCGACGCCGTGCTTGCTCATGCCGTAGGCGGCCGCCAGCGGCCAGCCGCGATGGGCGGACAGCGAGGCGATGTTCAGAATGGAGCCGCCGCGTCCGTCCAGCATGTCGCGGGCGAAGGCGAGCGTGGTGAAAAAGACGCTTTTCAGGTTGGTGTCCATGATTTCGTCGTAGTCTTCTTCGGTGAAGGTTTCGGTGGGCTGGATGCGCGTGACGCCTTGCGCATTAACCAGGATGTCGACGCGGCCCATCTCCTCCATGGCGTAGCGGCGCAGAGCGGCGATCTGTTCGCGCACGCGGACGTCCGCCGCATGGCCCAAGGCTCCCGCGCCGGACTGCCGCAGCCGCCCGAGGGCCGCATCGATCTTGTGCGGCGAGCGCGCCGCGATCATCACCCGCGCCCCGGCGTCCTGCAGGCCTTGCGCAATGCAGAGCCCGATACCGCTGGAGCCGCCGACGATCACGGCGTTCTTGCCTTTCAGGGAAAACAGAGTATCCATGGCCATTATTCAATCCTTGACCGCCGAACCGGCGAAGCCCTGCACCAGGTAGCGCTGCAAAATGACATAGAAGAAAGCAGGAATCGAGCTTGCGATGACGGTGGCCGCCATGATCTGCGCCCATTCGACCCGGAACTGGCCCACCAGCCGCAATACGCCCAGCGTCATGGGCTGCACGGCCGGCTCGGAAATCAGGCACAGCGCCCACAGGACATCGCCCCAGGCCAGCAGGAAGGCGAATGTCATGGTGGCGACCAGCCCGGGCAGGATGTTGGGCAGTATCACCATCAGCAGGGTCTGCAGCCGCGACGCGCCGTCTATCATGGCGGCCTGGTCGATTTCCACCGGCAGGGTGTCGATGTAGCCCTTCAGCATCCACACACTGAACGGCAGGGTGATGGTGGTCAGCGCGAGAACCAGCCCGCTGCGCGTGTTGTAGAGCTCGATGATGCTCATGATTTCGAAATACGGGCCGACCAGCAGTATGCCCGGCAGCATCTGGCTGCCCAGCATGACGGTCATGAGCAAGGCCTTGCCGCGGAAGGCGAAGCGCGAGAATCCATAGGCGGCGAAGACGCCGAACACCGACGAGAGAATCGCCGTCGAACCCGATGTCACGATGCTGTTCCAGAAATAGACCGGGAAGCCTTCCTGCATCCAGATGCTGCGGTATGCGTCCAGGGTGGGCGCGTCGGGCATGAAGGTGACCGGAAAAGAGATCACCTCCAGGGTGGTCTTGAACGACGACATCGTCATCCAGTAGAAGGGCAGAAGGTTGTAGACCATCAAGGCGCCCAGGCCGATGAAGGTCAGTATGCGGAATCGCGGATTCGTCACCATGGCTCAGCGCTCTTCGCGCATGCTCATGCGCAGGTAAGGAGTGGACACCGCCAGCATCAGAAGGGCCAGCGCGACCGCGATCGCGGCGGCGTAGCCGTTGTTGTAGTACTCGAAATATTGCCGGTAGGTCATGATGGAGATGACTTCCGTGGCGTTGCCCGGCCCGCCGCCCGTCATTGAATAAACCATGCCGAACAGGCGGCATTCCCAGATCACATCCAGCACCAGCGCGATCATGAACATTTTCTTCAGGCTGGGCAGGGTGATGTAGCGAAAGCAGTGCCAGCGGTTAGCGCCGTCGACGGCGGCGGCTTCATACAGATGCTGCGGAATGGCCTGCAGCCCCGCCAGCAGTATCAGCATGATGAAGGGGTAGCCGCGCCAGCCTTCGGCCACGATCAGCGAGAACATCGCCAGCTTCGGATGCCCCAGCCATTCCAGCGGCTGGTCGATGAGCGCCATGCGCAGCAGGGCCCCGTTGACGAAGCCGGGCAGGGTGTCGAACATGAAGCGCCAGACGATGCCGCCGATGACATCGGGAATGGTCCACGGCAGTATGGCCGCCACCCGGAACAGCCATTTCCCCGGGATGTCGGCATTCAGCAGCAGGGCGGCCCCCAGGCCCAGCGCCATGTGGAAGGCCACCACGCAGCTTACGTACACTGCGGTGTTGGCGAAGGCCTTGTGAAAGCCCGGGTCGGTGACCAGCCGCTGGTAGTTGGCCAGGCTGAATCCCGCCTCCGGCACCCAGAGCAGTTCGAAGCTCTGCAGCACCGCGGCCATGGCGGGAAAGCCCAGCACCAGGATGAGCAGCAGGAAAGCCGGGCCGACGAAATAGAGAACGGATCTGCTTTCGCCCATTACGTCCGCCCGCCGTGTGCTTGCGCGGCCATGTCTGCGCTCCGCCGCCTCAGCGGGCGATGATCTGGTTGATTTGCGCGTGCGCGTCCCGCAGGGCCTGGTCCGTGCTCTTGGAGCCCGCCACCGCCGCCTGCAGGTTCTGGCGGAAGGCCTCGTTGATTTCCGGCCATTTCGGTGTAAGCGGCATGAAGGCGGCGCGCTCGAGCTCGCTGGCCATCAGGGCGGCATTGTCGTTCTCGCGTATGGCCTTGTATTCGGCGTTCACGCTTTTGCGGGCGGACAGCAGGTTGTTGTCGTCGAACCAGCGCTGCATTTGCGCGCGGTCGGTCAGGAACTTGACCAGCTTCCAGGCTTGCTCGGGGTGGTCGGTGTTCGGGTTGATGAACAGCGATTTCAGATGCAGGGTGGAGCGTATGGGCTGATCGGACGGCACGGGCGCCAGCTTGAGGGTGTTCCAGGCGTCGAGCTGGGGGTTGATGTCCGCGATGATGGGGTGGGCCCAGGCGGATTCGAACGCCATGCCGATGCGCTGGGTGGCCAGCAGCTGGCGCGCGCCGTTGGCGTCCACCTGGGCGACGCCCGGCGGCATGACGCCGTCTTTGCGGATGAGATCGACGATGAAATTGAACGCCTTTTTCGCCTCGGGGGTATCCAGCGCCGAAGCCGAGTAATCCGGCTTGAGCAGATCGGCCCCGAATCCGCGCAAGAAAACGGAGAACCGCAGGTCGAAGCCCGCGGGCGCCAGGACTATGGTGGTTCCCCATTGATCCACGGGCCCGCTGCCGCTCCTGGATTTGGTCAGGGCGCGGGCGGCATCGCGGAATTCATCCCAATTGGCGGGAGGTTTTGCGAGACCGGCGTCGGCGAACATCTTGGTGTTATAGAACAGCATCATGGGCACGAGCGTTTTCGGCACCCCGTAGACCTTGCCCTTGCTGGATACGACGTCCAGCGCACGCGGATAGAAATCGGACTTCCATTGCTCCAGCCCGCCGCTTTCCTTCTGGATGAAGGGCGTCAGATCCATGACCCAGCCGCGCTGGATGAATTGCTGGATGGGATTGACGTCCAGCGTGAAGACGTCCGGACCGCGCTTGGCGCGCAAGGCTGTGGAATAGCGGACATCGCGCTGGCCCAGCGCCACGGGCTCGAGTTCGACCTTGATGTCGGGGTTGGCCCTCTGGAAGTCGGCCATGGCTTCTTGCAGCGATCGGTTCCACACGGGTTCGGACAGATGCCAATCCGAATAAACCAGGGTTACCTTGCTTTGCGCGGCGGCGGGCGCCCCTGCAAACAATGAAAAACCCAGCGTCAGGGCGGCGCACAGCCGCGGGAAGGTCCCGGCGGCGGCCGGGAAAGGGCGGTGAAAGCGCATCATGGTCTCCTCCGGGATTCGGGCTTTGGATGCAAGTGACGGGCGGCGGCTCTCTTCGGAGCGTCTTGTGCCATAAGTTGAAAAATACTAGTATTTAAGATATTAGTCAATATGTGGTATCGGGCCGGGGCGTGTAGAATCGGCCTGCCTGACTCGAGCGGCGCCGGCGCGCCGCGGGGATACGGGAGGATAGGAACCCATGGACGCCAGACCTTCGACGCCGCTGAAGCGCAACGCAACACTGACCGACCAGGCGCTGGATGCCATACGCGCCATGATCGTGAACGGCGATCTGAAGCTGGGCGAAGCGTTGTCGGAAATCAATCTGGCCAGCGATCTGGGCGTTAGCAAGACGCCGGTGCGTGAAGCCTTGTTGCGTCTGAAGCTGGAAGGGCTGGTCACCATCCAGCCTCAGCGCGGCACGTTTGTATTCCAGATGACGCAGGCGCAAGTCGTCCAGTTGAGCGAGGCGCGCAATGTCCTGGAAACGGCGGCCATAGGCCTCGCGATACAGCGCAACCCCGACAGCCTGGCGCGCAGCGCCGGGCAGATCGTCAAGCGCATGGAGGCCGCCCTGCGCGATGGCGACACCGCGCTATATCGCAGCCTGGATGGCGATTTCCATCAGGCCATCGTCGACCATTGCGACAACGTCTATCTGCGCGAGGCTTTCAACAACATCGCTTTCCTGGTGCAGGCGTTGCGCAACCGCTTGTCCGTGCAGCCCGAACTGAACCAGTCGTCTCTGCGCGAGCACCAGGAATTGCTGGAGCTGATGGCCGCCGGCGATAGCGCCGGCGCAGTGCGGGCGATGTCGCTGCACATCGGCGCCACGCAGGCCCATTACCTGCGGATTCTTTCCTCGGCTTGAAGGAGGCCGACAAGGCGTATCGTAAAAACGGGGGACGGCTCGACGGGCGGCGGCCGGCCGGGCCGGCTTGCGGGCAGCTACTGCAGCGGGGAATTGCGGATCAGGCCGACGGCGATGCCTTCCAGGAAGAAATCGTCGGAAGGCGCCACCACGATGGGCTGGAAATCCGGGTTTTCGGGCAGCAATTCAATATGGCGGCCGACGCGCGAAAAGCGCTTGACCGTGACTTCATCGCCGATGCGCGCCACCACGATCTGCCCATTGCGGGCATCCGGAGACTTTTTTACGGCAAGCAGGTCGCCGTCCAGGATACCGGCATCGCGCATGCTGAGGCCGCGCACCCGCAGCAGGTAGTCCGGCGTCTGAACGAACAGCGAGGCTTCTATACCGACTTCGCGCTCCACGTGTTCGGCCGCGAGGATGGGGCTGCCGGCCGCCACGCGGCCCACCAGAGGCACCATCAATTGGGAGGCCGCGGCCGCCGCCAATGCGAACGGGCTGTCGGGCGCGCGTTGCGCCGCGCCCGCGGCATGTGCGCCGTCGGTGAGCCGGATGCCGCGCGAGGCGCCCGCAGTGAGTTCGATGGCGCCTTTGCGCGCCAGGGCCTTGAGATGGTCTTCGGCGGCGTTGGCGGATTTGAACCCCAGCGCGGTCGCGATTTCAGCCCGGGTCGGAGGGAAGCCGCTACGCAGGATTTCGCTGCGTATGAGTTCCAGGATTTGCTGCTGACGGGCGGTGAGCTTGACGGCCATGGGGGTATCCAGACTGTATTTATATACAGTCCGGATTCTGCATCACTTTGCCCAAAAGATCAAGGCGTTATGCCAGCACTTTGGCGATGGACTGCGCGACGTAGTCGATATTGCGGCTGTTGAGGGCGGCGACGCAAATCCGGCCGCTGCTGACGGCGTAGACGCCATGCTCGTCCCGCAGGCGATCCACCTGGACGGCGGTCAGGCCCGAATACGAGAACATGCCGCGCTGCGCCAGCACGAAATCGAAGTTCTGGGCCACGCCCTGCGCTTTCAGCTTTTCAACGAGCTGCACGCGCATGCTGCGGATGCGTTCGCGCATCCCGGCCAATTCCTTGACCCAGAGGTCGTAGAGTTCGGGCGTGTTCAGCACGGTGGAGACTATCGTGCCGCCGTGCGTGGGCGGGTTGGAGTAGTTGGTGCGGATGACGCGCTTGATCTGGCTGAGCACGCGGCTGGTTTCGTCCTTGCTGGAGGACACCAGGGTAAGGGCGCCCACGCGTTCGCCGTACAGCGAGAAGGACT
>DJWC01000115.1 GCA_002441445.1 Pusillimonas sp. UBA6240 | reverse complement strand
GCTGTACCTGAAGCTGCGCTTCTAAAGCGCTTGCTGGCCCGGCGCCTTCACGGCCGCAAGCCGTCCATCAAAATCAATGCATAAAACTCAAGGCCGGCTTATGCCGGCCTTACGCTGTCTGGCCCAGTTTGCAGGGCGGCGGAAAGGCGGGCCCGCCCCTGAATCCAAGCAGCCATCATAACGGGGCGGGTCCGGCCGTCACCCGTCCACGCTCTTGGTGTTGCCCATATGCCACTTTTTGAGGGCTCGATGCGCCGAATATGGCGGGGGCGCCTTGGCATTCCGTCATTTCTCTCAGCGGTGGTGTAATAATTTGAGGGCAGTTTGCGCTGACTTATATAAGACCATGGCCGTCCGGGCGCATATCCAAGAGCCTGATTACCGGTTGGCCCTCCTTACTATGTGTATGGCTGTATATGGCGAAGCAACATACGAGACACTCACCGCCCAAAGCCGGAGCCTGGGCTGTTATTTATTGCGCTGCCACGGGCAAATTTCTGCTCGGAAAGCGTTCGGGCGCTGTCAGTAACAGCGGGGCCTGGAATCTTTTCGGGGGGCGCGTGCACCGCGGGGAGGAGCCCTGCGAGGCCTTGATGCGAGAGCTGGCCGAAGAAGCGGGCCTGCGGGTCAAACCCAAGCATTTGAGCAAGCTGGAGCGGGTGGCGGGCGCAAGAAAGAACAAAAGCCAGCGCGATCGCGATCTGCATTACTACCTGCTGAAAGTCGAGCGGGAGCTCGTGCCCCGGCTGAATCACGAGCATTCAGGCTACGGCTGGTTCACGCGCGACCAATTGCCGGAAAGATTCAATCTTCCGACCACGGTTGCCATCGAACGCGGCCTGCTGGGGGGCATCGGCCTGTAATCCCGCACGCCGCCGCCGGGTTTCCTGTTCCTGCGCGCCGACCGCGAAGCCGATCGCACATCTTCGATTCGGCCGCGCGACTATCTTCAAGTATTGCCGCGGCGGGTCGTCGTTCGGCTGCCGTAGATCCGCCATTCGGTTGCGTCGGTTCCGCCGTTCGGCCCATGGTGGCGGCCGCGGGCCGGGCGTAACGTTGCTCTTCGCACTGGCATGCCCTCCATTGCAACGGGTGCTGTGGTGCATGAATTCGTTACACCTTTAACAATGCAGCAAAGGGCAAGTCATGCTGCAGACACATAAAGCTGCCATCCTTTGCCAACGATATGCATGATGCTGCACGGAGGACATCAAGTGCCTGATTCAATAGACGCCCAACGCGTCGCTATAAAGCGGATCTTGTCATTGACCCGCATCCACTGGGGCCTCGACGATGCGTCCGCGAATGGCAGGATGCCGTCCACCGCCGCGCGACACGCCCACAAACGGCCGGCTCGGCTTGCCTCGCGCGCTTACGCGCGGCAATCCTTGCTGGCCCGGATCCGGGAAATGAAAGCGGCCTGATGCGCCGGGAAAAACTAAAGATGCTGGCCGGAGAGCTGTATGATCCGCTGGATCAAGAGCTTTCCGAAGCGCGCCGCCGAGCGCGCCTGCTTATCAAGGCGCTGAACGACACCCGCGACGATCAAACCGCGGAGCGAACCCGCCTTATCAAGAGCCTCATCCCTTCGGCCGGTGAAGACGTCTGGATAGAGCCCCCGTTCCACTGCGATTACGGCAGCAATATCACATTGCGCGGCAAGGTCTTTTTCAATTTCAATTGCGTGGTTCTCGATGTCGCTCCCGTGCGGATAGGAACCGGCGTGCTGTTCGGCCCCGCCGTGCAAATTTACACGGCCACGCATCCCCTGTCGGCCGACGAGCGCAGAACGGGGCTGGAGCTGGGCAAGGCCATCGAGATCGGCGATGACGTATGGGTGGGCGGCGGGGCGATACTGTGTCCGGGCGTTCGCATTGGAAATCGAACAGTCATTGGCGCCGGAAGCGTAGTGACCAAGGACATCCCGGATTCGGTATTCGCCGCCGGCAATCCCTGTACAGTGCTGCGGCGTATCGAATGATGCCGAGCGAGCGGCTTGCGGCATGTTCGGCGCGGGCTTGCGATGCGGCCTATGCCTCATGTTCCGGGCTTCGTGTCGGCCGCGGGCCGGCACATTGGGCGAGCGACTCGATTTTCGCGAAGTCCATGGCATCGAGGGCGCCCCGGATCGCCGACCGGAAGGCTTGATAGCGCTGTTCTTTCAATACTGGCAAGCGGAGCCAATCCTCGACATCGCTATAGCGGCCTTCACGAGCATGCGAGGCCAGCTGCCGGCAAAGCTCTTCCGGAGGGGTGTCGTACTGGAAGGCCGCGGGCTGTATCGAAGAATGGATACCGATACTTCGCCCCTCCATTTCGGGGACTGCGTCGCGCGCGGTGGGGATCAGCGGCGAACATGGCTGCCAGCCTTCGGGCAATGAGGCTTCCTCATCGCAGGCGCGAACGCGCAATATCAAGGAAAAACGGCTGCCTTTGCCCGGCTCGCTGTCGAGCTCCAGCATTCCCCCCAGGTTGTTGGCGATGCGTTGAGCGATATGCAAGCCCAGGCCCGTGCCGGGCCGTTGCAGATCGAAGCGCTGATATGCGTCGAATAGATAAGGCTGGTGATTGGGATCGATACCGGGGCCCGTATCGTGCACCTCGAAATGGATCCGCGCCCAGCCTGGTTCTTCGGGTAGGCATTTGACGTGAAGCTGGACCTGGCCGTCGCGCGTAGCCAGAGCCGCATTCGACAATAAGTTGAGCAAGGCCTGCTTCAGCCGGCGTTCATCGCTGACGATTTGGCCGGGCAGGGGGGCGAGCACGGCAAGCGAAAAGCCGCTGTTCTGCTGTGCGCACCAGGTATTGCCGTGCAGGCAAAGCTCGGCGAGGAAAGGCTCGAGGCGCATGGGCTCCGGATTGACCTCCAGGGGCTCGATGTCCTGTTTGCCGGCGAGGATATCGTTGATCAGCGAGTTTTGATATCGGGTGTTGCGCTCTATGGCTTCTATGTGCACCAATTGCTCCGGTGTGGCTGTTTTTTGGAGCATATGCAGGCTGCCCGCGATGGTGGCCAGCGGCGCCCGCAAATCATGGCTGATGATGCTGAGGTTTTCATCGCTGGCCTGTTGCGCCCTGTGATAGCGCTGGATGATCGCGATGATCAAGGCCAGGCCGAATACCATGGCGAAGGCATAGATGGATACCTGTGTGGCCACCCAGTAGGCGCTGTGGTCGACCCCATAGCTGCCTGCGGGCCTGAACATCATAAGCAGCACTCTGGGCGGGGTGCTGAGCGTAAACAGGATAAAGGCGTAGAAGGTGATTTTTTCGGCCAGCACGCCTTTGCGCAGGCTCCTGGCCACATAGGCGCTATGGATGAAAAGCAGGAATATGGCCGCATGCAGGCAATATGAACGCATCAGGCCGTCTTCTTCGACCAGCAGAAAATAGACGCGGCAGGCAAGCGCCGCAACGACAATGGCGATGGGCGCCGCATACCTGTATCTGCTGCCCGAAAGCTCTATCAGGCCTCGCGCAAAAAACATTGCGGCGAGCATGTACATCAGGCCGCTGAACATGACATTCAACGCGTGGTTGCCTGGCACCATCACGATCTGGGCGGTGACCCCCAAGCCGTAGGCCAGGTAGCTCACGCCAAAGCAGAGCAGATACCGGGAGCGCTGCGCGTCGCCCCGCCACAGGGCCAAAACGGCAAAGCCGATCAAAAAGACGACCAGCGGATGGCTGAGAGCGAGAAGGGTGTCGCTGCTATCCATAAGTTCATTTCCATCAGTAGATCAAGCGCACCAGCCAGTGCTGCCTGATGCCTCGATTGTATTGCCGGCCCACGTCGCGGCCTTGGGCGCGGGATCGCGCTTCGGTTCCCTGCAAGGCGCGGGTGGCCAGAATGGCCGCGGCTCCGATAGAATCGGGATGGAGGCATGGGCTCGCCAAGGCGGCAGCCGGATCGCCGGCCCATGTAGGGTAACGCATTTTTTGGAGCAAGCATCATGAACGAAGCGCCCGCGCTTGCGGAATGGATCATTGAACAGACGTCCGATGCGCTGATTTATGCCGATCATACGGGCAAGATCATGCGCTGGAATCGAGCTGCCTGTGAGCTCTTCGGCTACAGCGCGGCCGAGGCATTGGGGGCCAGCCTGGACTTGATCATTCCCGAACACCTGCGTGCGGCGCACTGGGCAGGTTTCGATAAAGCCTTGAGCACCGGCAGAATGAAACTGCAGGGCCGGCCGACCTTGACGCGCGGATTGGGCAAGGGCGGCCGAAAACTCTATGTGGAAATGACCTTCGCGCTGGTCAAGGATGCCGACGGCAAGGCCATAGGTTCGGTCGCCATGGCGCGCGACGCCACCGAGCGGGTGGAAAAAGAACGCGCAGAACGCGCGGCCCGCGGCGCAGCCATGCAAACACAGACGCCCGCGCAAATACAGACAACCAAGGGATAAGACCCCGGCTCGAGGGGTTTTCCACGACCGCCATGGAAGCGCGTCGGTCACAGGCCGGTTCCATCGACAGCCATGTATCGCATCCTTGCCGACCTCGTCCTCTTGCTCCATCTTGCTTTCGCGGCCTTTGCCGTGTTCGGCGGCCTGTTGGTCCCATGGAAGCCGCGCGTTGCGCCATGGCATCTCGCCGCGATGGCATGGGGCGGCGCTGCGGTCGGGTTCGGCTGGATATGCCCGCTTACGCCGCTGGAGAACATACTGCGGCAGCTCGCGGGGCAGGAGGGCTATAGCGGCGGCTTTATCGAGCACTATCTGGCGGCGATTCTTTATCCTCCGGGGCTTACGCGCGAGCTGCAGATCATTCTCGCGGCGGGGCTTATCGCCGGCAATGCGATCGTCTATGGCTGGGTGCTGGCCCGCCGGCGCAGGCGCCGGAGTTAGGCCCGCTAACGCTACTAAAAAGGGCATGCGCGCAGCTTTTTAGCGTTGACAGATCCCCAGTGCGTACATGACATGCAAGCGGGCCGCTTCATCGCCACGGGAGACTGTCGGCCTCAACCAGCATCCCGGCCGATCATGTCGTCCTGCTCAGCTTGCGCCCGCCATACTCCGCAAGGCCCACGCCAGCCAGTATCGTCATCAGCGCAAGCGCATGATAAGGGCGGAACGCCTCTCCGAGGATGACGACCGCGAGCAAGGCTCCCCAGGCGGGCAGCAGGTTGATGAACAGGCCTGCGCGGTTTGCGCCGATCAGTTCCACCGCCCGGATGTAGAAGACCTGCGCCGCCAGCGACGGGAGGATGACGATATAGACGATCGCCGCCCAGCCCTGCATATCCGGAAGAATGGTCTTGCCCTGGACGGCTTCGAAAGCCAGCATGGGCAGGGACGCCAACGTGGCTCCGAGGCAGAAGACGAACAACAGGCTGGTCCAGTGCACCTGCGGCTTGCTGCGCAACGCAGCCGTATAGATGCCGTAGGCAATGATGGCGGCGACCATCAGCGCGTCGCCGATGTTGATGTCGAGACCGATCAAGTTGCTCAGGTCCCCCCGCGCCGCGATGATGATGACGCCGAAGAACGACACCGCGAAGCCGGCCGCCTGTTCCAGGTTTATGCGGCTGGAAAAGAGCACGAAGCTCGCGGCGAACACGAATAGCGGCATGCCGCCTTGCAAAATGCTGGCATTGATCGCGGTGGTATAGATGAGCGCATAATAAAGCGCCACGCTGAAGACGGTGAACCCCAGGGCGCCCAGCGCCAGCAACGTGCACAGCCGTGGCCGGATCGCCGGCCAGTCGGCGGCGATCTGCTCTTTCCGAAGCAAATACAGCACGGCCATCACGCTCGCCCAGCGCATAGTGACCAGTATCATCGGTGAAACGTGACCGATAGCCAGCTTGCCGGCAATCGAATTGCCCGCCCAGAAAAGTGTCGTCAATGCCAGAAGTACATAAGCTTTATAGATGGCGTTCTCCGTATCTTTGGGTCAGGCGGGGCAGCTCCAGGCGGGCAGCCCCCCGCGGGTAAGCCCCCCGCGGGTAAGCTCGGGGCGGGCAAGCCGCCCCGATGCCGTCCCGTTCGTGCCGATACTATATCGCGCCGATGCATGCGCGAGGCATTGAAGGAGCATGCGTGGCGCCCGTGCGGACCGCTCAGGATCGAGGCTGGAGTAGCCCTTCGACCTCGCGGGCGGCTGCCAGCAGGCGATGCATGGATTCCAGGGTGAAGGTTCTCATGTGTTCGTCGACAGCGGCGGGATTCAGCACCCAGCCCTCATCCGTCTGCCGCACTCTGCCGGCATCCCGTAGCGTCAGCAGCTTGCGGCGTATGGTTTCTCTGGGCAGCCGGGACACGATCACCAGATCCCGCAACCGGACCGGGCGGGGTGTAAGGGTTGCAGCGTCAGCGTGGTCCGGGCTCGAGCCGGGGGCCTGCCGCGAATTCTGGCCCGGCGCCATCTGCCGGGCCACGCCCAGGTGGGCCACCAGCCCCAGCAGTATCAAGGATTCGGCATCCAGATCGAATACCCGCATGCTGCGCAGCAGATGATCGATAAAGTGCCTGTTCATGGCGAAGCTGATGGCGGCGAACGCCTGCGGCGAGCATGGGTCGCGCTGTTCCGGCGGGGCGCCGCCGTTCTGGACGGCCGATGGCTGCGAGCCGGCTGTTTGCCCATTTTGGGCGGAATTCCCGCCGTTCGTATCCCGTTCGGCGTCCGGCTCCGGTACTCTTGAGGGGTCGATTTTTCGAGAGGACGTCATGAGTATTCACATTTCCCGATCCGACTGGAAGGTGTCGGTTTTTTCCGCTTTTTGTGTCGCGGTTCCCGTTTGGCTGGAATGGCGCCATCTGGAATCCATTCCCATGACTCAGGATAGCATTTCGCTGCAGGTGGAATCGGTGGTGGGTTTGATGGTGGTGGCATCCGCCGTTTTGATGCTGCTGGTGAGCCTGGCGCTGTTCTTGAGCCGCTTCCGGCGGCTTCGCGGATGGACGTGGCGGGTGACATTCGGAGGCGCGCTGCGGGCCGGCCTGCGGCTGGGCGGGCGCAATGCCCTGGCGGCGATGTGCCTGCTGATTTCCTCCGGCGTGTTGTGGCAGCGCTGGGCGGGAGAAGTCCATTTGACCCCTGGTTTCGCCGCCTTGATGATTGCCGGGATCGGCGGGCTGGCGGCACTGGTTGCCGCCGCTTCCGCTCATCGGGCGCTGGAGCGATTCTTGTTGCGGACGGTGCCCTGCCACATGCCCGCCGTCAGGTAGCGGTTCCGTGATGGTCCTCCAGCCTCGAGCCGTCACGATGGAAAGGCCTTGAGTATTGCGCCATGTCCGAACTCCGTCTTGATGCAGATCAATGTGAGCGCCTGTGGCCTTCTATAACATCAAAATATATCTACTTATATCTAAAATAAACGGATGGCGCCGTGGGTCAATCATCTCGGGCTTTCATGTTCGGTAGATTTCGGCAAGTTTCCCCATGGGCGCCGGTTCGCGTTACTGTTCTATTCGGCATCTTTATATCATTCAGCCTGCTGGCGCTCTCATTTTTTCTGGATGACTCCACCTATGCAGCCGCGGCGGCGTTGACCGCCGGCCTGTTCTTGACGCTGTTCATAATCCAGAAAGCCGGATGGCAGTTATATCTCGCCCGTTTGGATGCGGTGCGGGAACGCAACCATCGCTTGTTGATGCGCATCCACTATCTGCGCGGGCAAGGCCAAGTGCTGCGGACGATTTCCAGACACCGCCCGCTCGATGAATCCATGAGCATACTGTGCCGGTTCGTGGAAGGCCGGATTCCCGGAGCGCGCTGCTCGGTCCTGATGCTGGATCCCGAGCGCTGGGCGGTGGGGAAGTCCGTCGCCCCCGGCCTGCCGGACTATTACAGCCAAGCCCTGATCGGCCTGGAGATAGGCCCGAACGTGGGATCCTGCGGCGCGGCCATGTATCTGCGCCGTCCGGTGATGATCGACGACATGGCTTCCCATCCGAATTGGGCGCCGTTCCGCGACCTAGTCTTGCGCATGGGCATGCGGGCCTGTTGGTCCTCGCCGATCCTGGATGACGACGGCCAGGCCTTGGGGGCCTTCGCGGTCTACAACGAGCTGCCCCGCATGCCGACCCGCGGCGAACGCTTGACCATTAACGTCGCGGTCGAGATGGCACGGATCGCCGTCAACATGGCGGCCGTATACCGCCAGCTCATGCACCAGTCGCTGCGGGACGATCTGACCGGGCTGGCGAACCGTCGGGGGATGAAGGAATGGCTAACGCAGCGCCTGGAGGCGGGCGGGCGAGTAGGCGTGCTGCTGCTGGACCTGGATGATTTCAAGCCCGTCAACGATACCTTCGGCCATGCTGGCGGCGACAAGGTGTTGCGGGTAGTGGCGGGGCGGCTGCGGGATCTGGTGGGGAGCGAAGCGATCGCCTCCCGTCTCGGAGGCGACGAATTCACCCTCGGCGTGCCGACGGCCGATCGCGAGGCCCTGGAAGACATCGCACGGCGGATCATCGAGACGGTCAGCCGGCCCATCGACATCGACCGGCGGCATCAGGCGCGCGTCCGCTGCAGCATCGGCATCGCCCGCCATCCCGAGGATGGCGAGACGGTCGAGGAACTGATGAAGCATGCCGACCAAGCCATGTATGTGGCGAAGAAATCCGGCAAGAATCGGTATCGCCACTGGACCTGTCCCGCCCGGGAACCTGGTTCCCGGCCGGCGCGACCAAACGCGCGCTTATAACCTCAACATCAACAGCAGGCCACCCGTCATTAAAACGGTTCCTCCATGCTTTTGATGATGCTGTTGGTCATTGGCGCTACAGGCATATGCCTTCATGAGCAAATTAATCAATGCGAAAGCGCTGGCGTGTTTGGCCATCATCAGTTTGGCCATCACCAGTTTGGCCAGCTATCGGGAATCTGCTTGATTGCCTTGGACGATTTTGTGGGCTCGGCGATCACAGTGTCTGATCGCAGCATGTGCACTGCCGCTATCGGCCAGCGAGAGTTCGTAAGCCAGCGCGGCACCGCTACTCAGTGCGTTGCTTGCGCCTACTCCCGCATTGCCGCGACGGCCGGTGCGTGCTCCGATACGGTCCTTACTCGGCGACGATATTGTGCTTCTTGGCCAATGCGGTCCATTTGTCCTGATCCCGAATCATCAGATCTTTCATCTGTGCCGGTGTCGTCATATAGGGGGAAATCGACAGTTGAGCCAGGCGCTGCCGGAACTCCGGGCGCTCCAGGATCGCGGCGACGGCCCCATTGATCTTCTGTACGGCGCTCTCGGGCAAACCCGCCGGCCCGACCAAGCCATACCAGTTGTATTCCACGAGATTGGGCGTACCGGCTTCGATGGTGGTTGGCACATCCGGCAGCATCTCTGTCCTCTGCTCGCTTGTCACGACGATCGCGCGCAGTTTGCCCGATTGAACATGTGGAAGGATGCCCGGCAAGGTGGACATCGTGGCCTGCACCTGCCCGGCAACAATGTTCTGAATGGCCTGGCCGGTGCCCTTGAACGGAACGTGCGTAATTTTCACGCCCAGTTCGTCTTTCAGCAGTTCCCCCGTCATATGGGTCAAAGCGCCGATGCCTCCGGATCCCAGATTGAGCTTGCTATCCTTTAGGGCAAGCTGCCGAAACTCCTGCAGGTCTTTTGCGGGAACGCTTGGGTGCACGACCAGCGCCAGCGGCGTTTTGCCTATGGTCGCCACAGGGGCGAAGTCTTTCACTGGATCAAACGGCAGGTTCTTGACAACGCTGCCGTTTATGACGTGGGGCGAGTCCACCAGGAGCAAGGTATAGCCGTCAGGCTGCGCCTTGGCAACAATACCCGTCCCGATGATACCGGCGGCTCCGGGCTTGTTGTCCACGACTATTGTTTGTTTCAGGACCGACTCCAGTTCCTTCGCGACCAGTCGGCCGATCAGGTCGGAGCCTCCGCCCGGCGACCAGGGCACAATCAGGGTTATGGGCCGGGCCGGGTATTCGGCGGCGTTCACCGATGGCTGGATGAACACGAAAGCCGCCGCGATTTTCAGTAATAAGCGGAAGGTTCGGCTTATAGGCATTTATTTACTCCCGAAGAGTGTTGAGAAAAGACTGCGCTGAACGGATGCGGCGCAGGGAAACAGCGGTGTTCAAGTCTCGCCATAGAGCAAGGATGCGAGCTGTTGCGGCGTCTGCGTATTGGCGGCGACGGTTTCGAGAGCGTTCCTGATAATGCCGGCCACGGCATCGGCTCCTCCGAGGCGGGCTACGGCGTCCTTGACGGGCTTGAGGCGCAGCGTGGGGCTTGCCCCCGGTTGGCCGTGAGTATTCGCCGTGATCAGGCCATGATCCCGCAAAAGGACGATTCCAAGCGCCGACGTCACTTCACAGGGAGTGGGGCGGTATTCGCCATACTGCGCGATATGCGCCACTTTCTCGAAGATATCGTCTTCATTGATCATCGGACCCAATACCGTCCGATGCAGCGCCTCGCCCCAATAGTCCTGCATCGCTGCGCATAGCGCCGCGCCATCGCCGGCCTGTTTGATGAGACGATTACCGTCGAACGACTGAAGTGCGCGCAGCGCGCCCGCCTGAATGGGCGCACGGGCCTCCATGCCCCATTCGGAGGCCTGAGTCCGCACACGATCCAGCAGCGCCTGTTTTCCGGCGAGGATGCCGCAGCGCGGGCCTGCCAGCCCGGCCTTGTCGCCGTTGGTGATGACCAGGTCGGCCCCCAGCGCCAGGCTCGGTCGGCCTCCTTTCAGCAGCGTGCGTACGCGCGCGCCGTACGCCTCATCCAGCAGCACTGTCGCGGCGCGCCGCCGCGCGTGTTCAATCGCCAAGCCGATTTCCGCATCAGTCATGATTTCCAGTCGGCTCGTCACTGTCGTGACGACGGCCAATCCGCCCGAGGGGAGCGATTCGAGCGGCGACATATCGGCATTGGACTCGATATTGACCAAGCCGACTCGCGCCAGATCGCAACCCCGATAGACCGAAGCATGGGGACGGCCGTTTTGCGGCACCACGGACAGCACCGGCAATCCGTTGGAGAGCGCGCACACGGCGGCGATCAGGCCCGCGGAGGTTCGATTGGCGATGAATACCGTATGGGACGCATCGCCGCCCAGATGCTGGATCGCGGCGCTATGCAGATCGTCCTGGAGCAGGCCTGCGCCGATCCACTCTTCACAAAGCGTCGAAATGTCATCTTCGCGGATTGGGTAATCCCTGACGTTTCCGGTGAATACCGTAATGGAATCGATGCCTTTCGCCAGGACGCGCTTCGTTGCGATCTTCTGGGCGTGCAAGAGTTTTCTTGCCTCGTCGGCGCTGCTTTTCAGCACCATGCCGCGGGCATAGCCGACAGTGTCATCAATGGGGTTATCGTAGCGGTCGAGTTTCATTGGGGTTTCGCCGGGAGCCATGGGTTCCGAAATGCGCTATTGCTGCTTGTATACTACGTAGCCGCCAGGGTTCGAACAAGCCGATATAGTCTTACCCGGGGGATAGATTTTCTTACCGTCCCGGAATGTCCATGCTGAATCTAAAACGCCTTCACTTGCTGCGGCAACTGAGCATTCTGGGGTCACTCGCACGCGTGGCTCAAGCGGAAGGATTGACGCGCCCGGCGGTTTCGCGCCAGTTGTCCTTGCTGGAAGAAGAGGTCGGCGCAACCTTGTTTGAACGCGACGGGCGTGGCGTGTCCTTGACCCAAGAAGGACGCCGTCTTGCCGGGTACATGCCGCGTTTGTTCGGCCTGCTGCAAGAGATCGAGACCGATATCGCCAACAGAAAACAGCAGCCGGACCAGCCTTTGAGAATGGCCGGGATCGGCTCGGTGCTCATCGGTATCCTTCCTGCCGCCCAGGCAGAGCTGCACGTCCGGTATCCCGCCCTGGCAATTCATGTGGAAGAAAAGGAGTCCGAAGAATCCCTGCAGCTTGTTGTCGGCAAGCAGATCGATATCGCCATCTATGATGCGCATCTGGATATATCCAAAGTGGCGCCCATGCTCGATGTTTACAAGCTATGCAGCGACAGTATGGTTGTGGTTTGCTCGAAGCGGCATCATTTGGCTGATGCGCGGTCCATATCGCTCGATTCCCTGCGCGCCGAACATTGGGCGCTGAACCAGGCCTCGACTCCCTATTACGATTTCATCCTGTCGCGCTGCGCCGACGCGGGCTTTCAACCGAATATCGTCGTCAGCTGCCGCAACATGTTGGCCGCGCTCACCTCCGTCGTATCCCATAACCTCATCACCATCATGCCGGCGCTGGCCGCCCGCTCCCCTCTGGTGAATGAAGCGTTCGCAACACTGGAACTCGAGCCGCCGCTGGAACGGGACATCCATGCGGCATGCCTGCGCGGCGGCGGTCGCCGGGCGGTGATTTCCTCGGCCCTGCGCGCCCTGCGCAACGCCGCAAGGGAGCCGCGGGCGGGTGGGTGAAAATTCGAGGGAAGCAGAGTTGCGGGCTTCTCTGTTCTCGCTGCGGTCTACGTTCTATGCACACGGCACGGCTCTTCATCATTAAAGGGGGGCAAGCGACATTCATTAGACTTGTTTTTGCGAAGAACGAGCTTAATGGAAGGAATGCCGATGTCCCCAGTCGATTTTATCTTAGGAATCCGAGATGTCGCGATTGAACGGGTGGAGCGAGGTCGAGAGATTCATGTGTGGGCCCGGCCGGCCAGGCGCCTGGCGTGTATTCATTGTCAGCAAGCATCGGTACGGATTAAAGCCACACACCAGAGAACGCTCAAGCACACCCGTCAGGGCAACCAGATCATGGTGCTGCACCTGCACGTGCCCAAGTACCACTGCCTGGACTGCAATCGGTATTTTCGCCAC
>DJWC01000146.1 GCA_002441445.1 Pusillimonas sp. UBA6240 | reverse complement strand
TGACATGGTCGGCGCCGAGCTTGCGTGCGCGCTCCAGCTTCTCGTCGGACGAGGACGTGACGATCGCGCCGGCTCCCATGGATTTGGCGATCTGCAGCGCGGCGATCGACACGCCGCCCGTGCCGAGCAACAGCACGCTGTCGCCGGCCTTGAGCGACCCTTCGACCACCAGCGCGCGCCATGCGGTCAGGCCCGCGGTGGTAATGGTCGCCGCCTCGGCATGGCTCCAGNNTAGCCGTCGATGCCGTCGCCCGGCGTGCCTCGAAAGTTGCCGACGGCATCGTAGGCGGAACCGGCCAGCCACTGCGGGAAGAAGCCCGAGACCACACGGTCGCCGGCCTTGAATTCAGTGACCCCCTGGCCGACAGCCTCGACGATGCCCGCGCCATCGGCCATCAGCACCCGGCCATCGTCCGCCGGGATGCCGCCTCTTGCGACTTGCAGGTCATGGAAGTTGAGCGAGGTCGCATGCAAAGCGACGCGTATCTGCCCCGGCCCCGGCTGGCCCGGATCAGGCAGATCGCGCAGTTCCAGGCGATCCAGCCCGCCGGGGGCGCGTACGACAATGGCTTTCATAATGCTGGCTCCTTTGGCTCGACGTGGAGGGAATGCTCGATGTGAAGGGGATTAAAAAGCGAATCAAGGCTGGAAAGCATTGATGAAGATGGCCGGATCCACGCGCGTGTTGTTCAGGCTGACATTCCAGTGCAGATGAGGCCCAGTGGCGCGGCCGGTGGCGCCTACCTTGGCGATGACCTGGCCGCGCTTGACCTCCTGCCCCTTGCGGACCAGGAATTCCGATAGATGGCAGTACATCGTCACCAGGCCCTGGCCATGGTCGATGAAGACCGTCTTGCCATTGAAGAAATAGTCCGCGACGATGGTCACCACGCCGTCGGCGGGCGCTTTCACCGGCGTACCCGCGGGCACGGCGAAATCCAGTCCGGAATGGGCGTTGCGTTCTTCGCCGTTGAAGAAGCGCCGCAGGCCGAACGGGCTGGACAAGCGGCCATCGACCGGCTTGTCCAATGCGACATTGCTCGGCCCGGCATTGCGGAAACTGCTGTAGGCCGCCATCTGCTCTTTATATTCCCGTTCGAATCGGCGCACTTGTTCCGGGTCCGGATTCACATGTTCTTTGTTCTTGAGCTTGATATGCTGGGCCTTGTAGGCCTTGCTTTTGACGTTGAAATCAAGCTTGCGCACCCCGCCGGGCGCCTCCATGCGCAGGCTCTGCCTGCCCTGGGCCGTCTTCAAGTCTATGCCGGCCACCGCTATCCATTGCCCATCGCTGTCGCGCAGCACCATCACCGGCTTGTCCTGGTAGGTAACGCGCGGCGCGCCGTCGTGGACCCCTAAGGGCACCACCGCCACGCCGCCCGGCACGGGCTTGTTCAACAACCTGGCGATATAGCCCTGGGCCTGCGCCAGCGCCGGCAGGGCCAGCGCCGCGGCCAGGGCGAAATTGAATAGGCATCGATACTTCTTCACTGCATGTCCTCGATTGCTTCCGTTACGGCGCCGGCGCCTTCCAGGCTGTTCCGCGCCTTGCCTTGAATGCACACCGCGCTACGCCCTGGACACAAGCCGCCCTCGCCTTTTGCTTTTATAAAACGCTATTGTTTCTGTCGGCGGCGCGAGCCATGCCGGGACCGTGCCATTATGCCTCAGCGGCCGGAATGAGGGCGGTCCCGCCGCCGCGCAAGAGCGCCCATCGACCGCCGCGCCCTTATCCGCCCGAGGTCTTTCCACTCCTAGGAATTACCCCTAAATGGCCGCGAAAACAAGGCCGCGGACGCGGCATCGACACTACAATCAGTGCGGCGACACAGAGGGCCGAAAACGATTTCAGCACAGCCGGCGCCCGAGCGCATGCCGAGGCTGGCGGGCAAGGCGCAGGGCTGCACGCTGAACGCGAGGCCTGGCGTTCAGGCTCGCGGTCGATGCTGCGGCTTTCCGACTATATCTTCAGACCAAGGACGTTTCCCATGAAAAAAACCTTAGTTCTGCTTGCCGCCGCCTGTGCGGCCACCTTTACCTTGAACGCCCAGGCAGCCACCAAATGGGACCTGCCCAGCGCCTATCCCGCTTCCAACCTGCACACCCAGAACCTCGAGCAATTCATCAAGGACGTCAAAGAGCTGTCGGGCGGCGAGCTGGACATCACGCTGCACAACAACGCCTCGCTATACAAGGCGCCCGAGATCAAGCGCGCGGTTCAGGGCAACCAGGCCCAGATAGGCGAAATCCTGCTCACCAACTTCGCCAACGAAGACCCCATTTATGCGCTGGACGGCCTGCCTTTCCTCGCGACCGGCTACGATGCGGCCTGGAAGCTCTACCAGGCGCAGAAAGAATTGCTGAACAAGAAGCTGCAATCCCAGGGCATGACGCTGTTGTACACCGTGGCCTGGCCGCCGCAAGGCATCTTCGCCAACAAAGACATCAAGACCGTGGCGGATCTGAAGGGCGTGAAATGGCGGGCCTACAGCCCCGTGACCGCCCGCATCGCCGAGCTGGTCGGCGCGCAGCCGGTGACCATACAGCAATCCGAACTGGCGCAGGCCATGGCCACGGGCGTCGTCGACGCCTTCATGACCTCGGGCTCGACCGGCTGGGACACCAAGACCTACGAATACATCAAGAAGTTCTATGACACCCAGGCATGGCTGCCCAAGAACGCCGTCATCATGAACAAGAAAGCCTACGACCAGCTCGACGACAAGAGCAAGCAGGCCCTGCTCAAAGCCGGCGCGGAGGCCGAAAAGCGCGGCTGGGCGCTTTCCAAGGAAAAAACCCAGTGGTACCTGGACAAGCTCGCCGAAAACGGCATGGAAATCATCAAGCCCAGCAAGGAACTGATGCAAGGCCTGGACAAAGTGGGCGAGACCATGCTGGCCGAATGGATCAAGCGCGCCGGACCCGACGGGCAAAAAGTCATTGACGCCTACCGGGCAAGCAATTGAGCCTGCGCCGCTTCCTCGATGCCCTGTACACGGTGTCCGGCGCCTTGGCGGGCGTATTCACCGTGGGCGTGCTGGTGGCCGTGACGCTGTCCATCGCCACCCGCCAGCTGGGCGTGCACATCGGCGGTCTGGACGCCTACGCCGGGTATTCCATGGCCGCCGCCGGCTTTCTGGCCCTGGCGCACACCTTCAAAAAAGGGGAACACATACGCGTGACCCTGCTGCTTGCCGCCCTGCCGTCCAAAGGGCGCTTGCGGCTCGACATCTTCGCCCTGCTGGTGGCTTGCGCCATCGCCGCCAACCTGTGCTGGTTCAGCGGCAAGCTGGTGCTGGACTCCCACGCTTACAACGATATCTCCACCAGCGACGACGCCACGCCGCTCTGGATCCCGCAACTGGCCATGGCCCTGGGCGCCTTGATTTTCTTCATCGCCGTCATGGACGAGACCGTCCGCCGCTTCAAAGGCATACCCGAAGCCGCGCAGGCGGAAGAGACGCACTATGAATGAAGCCCTGGTCATTACGATACTCGTCCTGTCGATCTTCGGCTTCCTGGCCTGCGGCGTATGGGTGGGCCTGACTCTGGCGGGCACCGCCTGGCTGGGCATGGAGCTTTTTTCCAGCAGGCCGGCCGGCGACGCCATGGCCATCACCATCTGGGGCGCCGCCTCGAGCTGGACGCTGACCGCCCTGCCGCTGTTTCTCTGGATGGGCGAGATACTGTTCCGCTCCCGCCTATCGCAGGATCTCTTCAAGGGCCTGGCGCCCTGGCTGGACCGCATACCGGGGCGGCTGCTGCACACCAATGTCGTGGGCTGCGCCATCTTCGCCGCGGTATCGGGTTCGTCCGCCGCCACCTGCGCGACCATAGGCAAGATGACCATTCCGGAGCTCAGCCGCCGCGGCTATCCGCAGGATCAGATCATCGGCACCCTGGCGGGGGCCGGCACGCTGGGGCTGCTCATACCGCCCTCCATCATCATGATCGTCTATGGCGTGGCGGCCGATACCTCCATTTCCAAGCTGTTCATTGCCGGCATCCTGCCGGGCCTGATGCTGGCCGGCCTGTTCATGGGCTATATCGCGATCTGGGCCCTGCTGCATCCGGGCCGGATCCCGCAGGCCGACGAGCGCCTGGGCTTCGCCCAAAAAATCCACCGGTCGCGGCACCTGATTCCGGTCGTCATACTAATCGCCATCGTGCTGGGAACCATCTACACCGGTTTCGCGACGGCCACGGAAGCCGCCGCCGTCGGCGTGATCGGCGCGCTCATCCTCTCGGCGGTGCAGGGTTCGCTCAGCTGGCCGGTCTTCAAGGACTCGCTCATGGGCGCGACGCGGCTGTACTGCATGATCGCCCTCATCCTGGCCGGCGCGCAGTTCCTGACGCTGTCCATGGGCTATATCGGCCTGCCGCGCGCCCTGGCCGAATGGATAGGCACGCTGGGCCTTTCGCAGTTCGGCCTCATCCTGGCGCTGATGGTGTTCTACATCGTGCTCGGCTGCTTCCTGGACGGTATTTCCATCGTCGTGCTGACCATGGGCGTGCTGCTGCCCACCATCAACGCCGCTGGCATAGATTTGATCTGGTTCGGCATCTTCCTGGTGCTCGTCATTGAAATGGCGCAGATTACGCCGCCCGTGGGCTTCAATCTCTTCGTGCTGGCCGGCATGACACGGAAAGAGCTGCCCTATCTGGCGCGCGTGTCGCTGCCCATGTTCCTGCTGATGATCGCCGCCGTGCTGATCATCTACGCCGTGCCGGAAATCGCCACCTGGCTGCCGCGCAACATGAAGATGTAGCGGCGGCAGCGGCGCCCGGCCCCGGTCGCCTGTTGCCGTCGCACCGCCGCTATCATCCCGCCGCCATCGCCCGCGCCGGCGCCGGAGCGACCACGCGTCCGCCTTGCAGCCGCAGTTCATCCTGGCACAAGGCCGCCAGCTGCGCGTCGTGCGTCACCAGGACCAGGGTGGTGTTCTGCTCTTTGTGCATCTCGAACATCAGCTCTATGATGCGGGCGCCGTTCTGGGTGTCCAGGCTGCCGGTGGGCTCGTCGGCGAACAATAGCCTGGGCTTGACGACGAAGGCGCGCGCCAGCGATACGCGCTGCTGCTCGCCCCCCGACAGCGTCCGGGGATAATGGTGCAGGCGTTCGCCCAGCCCGACGCGCTGCAGCATGGCCACGGCCGGCTCCCGCGCGGGCTTGCCGGCCAGTTCCAGCGGCAGCATCACATTTTCCAGCGCCGTCAGGTTGGGCAAGAGCTGGAACGACTGGAATACAAAACCCACATACTTGGCCCGCAAGGCCGCGCGCGCCTCTTCATCCAGCGAAAACAGGTCATGGCCCAGCAGGATGACCTGCCCCGAGGTCGGCACGTCCAGGCCGGCCAGCAGGCCCAGCAGCGTGGACTTGCCCGACCCCGAACTGCCGGTGATGGCCAGGGCCCGACCTTCTTCTACGGTAAAACTGACATTGTCTAAAATGGTCAGAGGCCCCGACGCATCGGGAACCGTCTGGCACAACTGCCTGACTTCAATGGGATGGATTTTTTTCATGTGGATACGCCGGTGTTTTACCTTGATTGCATTCTGCCTGGCTATTGCGATGGGCGGCCCGGCCCGCGCGGCGGCGCAGGGCGCGGAGCCCGGGCGCGCAATACTGGTCGTAGGCGACAGCCTGTCGGCTGAATACGGCCTGCAGCGCGGCTCGGGCTGGGTCGAACTGCTGTCGCGCCGCCTGCAGGCCCAAGGCCTAGATTACCAGATACACAACAGCAGCATCAGCGGGGATACGACCAGCGGCGGCGTGGCGCGTCTGCCGGCGGCCCTGGAGCGCTACAAGCCCGACATCGTCATTCTGGAACTGGGCAGCAACGACGCCTTGCGGGGGTTGTCCTTGCAAATGACGCGGGACAATCTGGCGCGCATGGTGGAGATGTCGCAGCAGGCGGGGGCGCGCGTCCTGCTGATAGGCATGCAGATCCCGCCGAATTACGGCCGCAAATATGCCGAGCAATTCCAGGCCCTGTTCGCCGAAGTCGCCGAAAAGCACGGCAGCGGCCTCGCGCCCTTCCTGCTGGAAGGCATCGCCACCGACAAGGCCATGTTCCAGTCCGATGGCATACATCCCAATGAATCCGCCCAGGCGCGCATCGAAGAGAATGTCTGGCGCCACCTTGAGCCCATGCTGAAGGCGGGCCAGCCCCGGCGGCCGTAGCGGCTATCCTGCCGCGCGCGTCAAATCCTTGGCGGAGCGCCGGGCGGGATAATCCCGCCGCCCGTCAATTCCGCGCTTCGGTTTCGCCGGACAAGGCCTGTTCGGCCTCGGGCAGTATCTTCACTTGCGCCTGGGCGCGCATTTCCTTGAGCACGGCCTGTTCTTCCGCCCTGCCCCAGGCCTGGCTCAATTCCATGGGCAAAGAAGCCAGCATAGGATTGCCGGCTTCGCCTGCCTTGGCGCCTTCGACGCGCACCACCACATAGCCCTGCGGCCCTTTTATGCCTACGTACTGCGGCAGCGATGCCGTGGACGCCGCAAAGGCGGCGTCCGCCACCGGCTTGGCCACGCCTTGGGGGTCGATGCGGCTGATGTGCAGCGGGCTGCCGAATTTTTCCGGAACCTGGTCGGGCGCTTCCTTCTGGAAGCCGGCCAGCGCCTCGCTGCCCGCCTTTTCGGCCGCGGCCAGCGCTTTCTCGGTCTTCAGCTGCCCGCGTATATAGTCCCTGACCTGCGCCAGTTCGGGCACATGCGCCGGCGTGACGGTATCCACGCGGACGACCATCATCGTGTCGGGCGTAATTTCTATGACGCCCGAATTCTGTTTGTCTTTCAGGACTTGCGGTGTGAAGAGCGCGCGGCGCACACGGGCGTCATCCAGCAAGCCGGCATCTTCGCTGGCCGAGGCGGCTGGCCCCTGGACCTCTTCGGAAGGAAGCAGGCGATCGCGCGCGATGCCGCTGGCGGTTTTTATTTTCAGGCCCAGCGCCTGGGCTGCCGGCTCCAGGCTGCCCGGATTGTCGTACACCAGGCTGGTGAGCTTGGTCGCCATATCGGCGTAGCGGTCGGCGCCCAACTGCCGGCGCACTTCGGCTTCCACCTTGGCCCTGGCCTGCTCGAACGTTTCACCGCGCTCGGGCTGCACCTCGTTGGCATGGAATATATGATAGCCGCCGGGGCCTTCCACGACGCCGGACACATCGCCCTGGCCCAGGGCGAAAACCGCCTGCTCGAGATTCGCCGGCCATGAGCCCTTGGTGATCCAGCCGAGCTTGCCGCCGTCCTTGGCGGTGCCGGCATCCTGGGATTCCTGCTTGGCGAGTTCGGCGAAAGCAGCCTTGTCGGCCTGCGCCTTGGCGGCGACTTCCTGCGCCTTGTCATGGGCCTGCTTGCGCTGCGCGTCGCTGGCTCCGGCCGGCACGTTTATCTGGATATGGCTGACATTGACGCGCGCCGGCTGCACATAGCGGGCCTTGTTCTGCTCGTAATATTTCTTCAGTTCGTCTTCGCTGACCGCCGGCAGGTTGTCCATGGCCGCCGCTTCATTGAGCAGCAGATATTGGGCGCCGACCTGCTCCGGCAGCTCCAGGCTTTGCTTGTTCTTGTCGTACCAGGCCTGGATATCGGCGTCGCTGATCTGCACGTCTTTTTCGTAATCCGTGGCGGGGAAAGCCAGCAGGCGCACCGTACGCTGTTCGGTCAAAGCGGTTTCGAGCTGGGCGACCACCGCGGACGGCACGCTGGCGGTCAGCGCCACCGGCCCGAGCACACGATCCAGCGCCAGTTCCGCGCGCTGCCCTTGCTCGAAATCGCGCGTCGTCAGGCCGGCGGAAGCCAGCGCCTGGTTGTAGCGTTCCGCCGAAAACTTGCCATCCACCTGCAATTGAGGCATGGACGCAATAGTCTGCCGCAGCACCGCATCCGATACGCTGAAGCGTTCCTTGCTGGCGACATCGATGAGCACGCGCCGGTCGATCAGCGATTCCAGCAAGGCGCTGCGCACCGCCGGGTTGTCGAGCATGGCCGGGTCGAACCCGCCCTGCGAGCTGCGCTGGGCCTGTTCCAGCTGATTGCGCCGCGCCTGGTCGAATTCCTGTTGCGTGATCGCGGACTTGCCCACCTTAACCAGGTCGTGATCGCCGGAAACATAGTTGGTGTAGCCGCTGACGCCTATCAATACGAAGGACGGCAGTATGAGCAGCAACAGAATCAGTTGCATCAAGCGTTGATGCGTGCGTATGAAATCGAACATTAATCACCTACTGACACGCCACCCATTGGACGGGTGCGCGACGATTGCATCAAAGAATTCCGGCAAAATAAAAATACCCCCACGCTGCGCCTCGCGGCTTGCTGCCCCCCGAGGGGGCGCATTTTGCCTTGGGGCGGCCCGGCGGCAAAAAGGGGGCGACACGCATCGCCAAGAATAATAAATACCACGGCGGAACATGAAATTTTAGCGAGTTTACCACCAGAGGCGCGCCGGTTTCGCGCGGGGCCGTCCGCCCCGGCGCGGCCCGCCCGCGGCGCCAGGCTATAAAATGGCCGCAACGCAGGCCCTGTGATCTATAGCGAACTCCTTGACATGCCCCTGACGGAAAAACCCTGGCCCTATCCCAAACTGATCGCCCATCGCGGCGCCGGCCGCTATGCGCCCGAAAATACGCTGGCCTCCGTGCGCCTGGGCGCGCAGCACGGCTTCCTGATGATGGAATACGACGTAAAGCTCAGCCGGGACGGCATCGCCATCCTGCTGCACGACGACACGGTGGACCGCACTTCCAATGGCGCCGGCGCGGCCGCGGACAAGACATTGGCCGAATTGTCCGCCATCGATTTCGGCGCCTGGCATTCCCGGGATTACGCGGGCGAACCGATAGCCACGCTGCATTCCATTGCCGGCTACACGCTGGCGAACGGCATACGCAGCAATATAGAGATCAAGCCCCACACCGGCCTGGAAGCCGAAACCGGCAAAGAAGTCGCCAGGTTGGCCAGCCGGCTTTGGGCCGGCGCCGACCTGCCGCCCTTATTGTCCTCTTTTTCGGAGACGGCCCTGGAAGCCGCCCGCGCCGCGGCACCGGAACTGCCGCGCGCCCTGCTGATCGCCAAGGAAGTGCCGCCCGACTGGCGCGCGCGGGTGCAGCGCCTGGACTGCATCGGCCTGAACCTGAACCATCGCTACACCACCCGCGCCGTGCTGCGCGACATACGCGATGCGGGCTACACCGTGGCGGTCTGGACCGTCAACGACACCCGGCGCGCGCGGGAATTGCTGGATTGGGGCAGCAATGCCATCGTCACGGACGAAATCATGTCGATTTCGCCCTCTTATTTTCCATGAGGCGCCCTTGTTCAGCTACCGACACGCTTTTCACGCCGGCAATCATGCCGACGTCCTGAAGCACGCNNCTGGACCGGCTGCTGGGCGCCGCCGCCATGCCGCCCATGATAGAGCGCTATCTGGAAGAAATTCAGCATTTCAACCCCGATGGGATCGCCAATTTCTATCCCGGCTCGCCATGGCTGGCCTTGCGCGCCATGCGCCCAGGCGACCGGCTGCGCCTGTTCGAAATGCACCCCGCCGAAGTCGATGTGCTGCGGCGCAATCTGGAAACCCAGGGACGCGCCGCTTTGCGGCAAACCATGATCTACCAGGCCGACGGCTTCAGCGGCTTGAAAGGCCTGCTGCCGCCGCCATCAAGGCGCGGCATTGTCATCATCGACCCTTCCTACGAGGACAAGCACGACTACCGCAAGACCCTGCAGACCATAAAGGACGGCTTGCAACGCTTTTCCACCGGCTGCTACGCCGTGTGGTATCCCCTGGTGCAGCGGCGCGAGGCGCAGGAACTGAGCCGCTCGCTGGAGCGCCTGCCCGCGCCATGGCTGCACGCCACCCTGACCGTGCGCAANNGCGGGCGATGGTTTCGGGCTGCATGGCAGCGGCATGTTCGTGCTCAATCCCCCATGGACCCTGCACGGCGAACTCGCCGCCGCCCTGCCTTGGCTCAGCGCAACGCTGAAGCTGGACGACCGCGCGGGCTTTACCCTGAAGCGGCAAGGCGATTGAGCATCGGGCTGTGCACCATGGCGGAGCTTGC
>DJWC01000130.1:2705-2849 GCA_002441445.1 Pusillimonas sp. UBA6240 | reverse complement strand
CCTCGACCACCAATATCCTGACCGTCGAAGATCCCATCGAATACGATTTGCCCGGCATCGGGCAAACCCAGGTCAACCCGCGCATAGACCTGACCTTCGCCGCCGCACTGCGCGCCATACTGCGCCAGGATCCCGACGTCATCA
>DJWC01000130.1:0-2666 GCA_002441445.1 Pusillimonas sp. UBA6240 | reverse complement strand
GGGTGGAGCCCTTCCTGCTGGCCTCCACCCTGCAAGGCGTGCTGGCCCAGCGCTTGATCAGGAAGCTGTGCCCGCATTGCAAGAGCCGGCGCGACGACGGCACGGCCGCCTGGACGCCGGGCGGGTGCGTCGCCTGCGGCCATACCGGCTACAGCGGACGCACCGGCGTGCATGAGCTGTTCATGGTGGACGATGCCGCGCGCGGCATGATACACGCCGGCGCCGATGAGCAGGCCTTGCGCCAGGCGGCGCAGCGCAATGGCATGAGCAGCCTGCGCCAGGACGGCATGCGCTGGGTGGTCCAAGGCGTCACCACCGATGAAGAAATCGCGCGCGTCACGCGCGACGCCTGAAATGCGCATGCGGAGCCGATATGCCTAGCTATCAATACGAGGCCTCCAACGCGGCGGGGCGCGTGGAGCGCGGCCTGGTCGACGCCGATACGGAACGCAACGCCCGGCAGATACTGCGTTCGCGGGGCCTGCTGCCCCTGTCGCTGAAGGCCGCCGGCGGCCGCGGCAAGACGGACCGGATACTGAAGGGCCCGAGCATCAGCGATGCGGATCTGGGCTGGCTCACCCGCCAGCTCGCCGGCCTGCTGGCGGCGCGCCTGCCGCTGGAGGCCGCGCTCAGCGCCACGCTGGAACAGGCCGAGCGCCAGCATGTGGCCCATGCGCTGGCGTCGGTGCGGGCCGATATCCGCGCCGGCCATAGGCTGGGCGTAGCGCTGGCGGCGCGTCCGCGCGACTTTCCGCCCATTTACCGGGCCCTGGTCGACGCCGGGGAACAGTCCGGCGATTTGTCGCAGGTGATGGAAAAACTGGCCGACTATATCGAGTCGCGCGGCGCGCTGCGCAACAAGATTCTGACCGCCTTCATTTACCCCTTGATCGTCACGGTCGTGTCGATCGCCATCGTGGTCTTCCTGCTCAGCTATGTGGTGCCCCAGGTGGTGGGCGCCTTCAACCAGGCGCATCAAACCCTGCCGCTGCTCACTCGCCTCATGCTGGCCGCCAGCGGCTTCGTGCAGGAATGGGGCTTGGCCGCCGCAGCCGGCCTGGCGCTCGTGTTCGCCTTGTGGCGCTGGCGTTTGCGCCACCCCGCCGCCCGGCTGGCCTGGCATGCGCGCGTATTGCGCTTGCCCTTGTTCGGCCGGTATGTGCTGGGCGTGAACACNNCGCTACGCCGCCACGCTGGGCATATTGACCAGTAGCGGCGTTCCTTTGCTGGCGGCGCTGGAGGCCGCCGGCCGCACGCTGGGCAACGACAGGCTGCGGCTTGCGGTGGATGAAGCCACGCGGCGCGTGCGTGAAGGCAGTCCGCTGGCGCCCGCGCTGGCGGCGCAAAAAGTCTTTCCGCCGCTCTTGATCCACCTGATAGGCAGCGGCGAGCGNNGGCGAACTGCCCGCCATGCTGGAGCGGGCCGCACGCACGCTTTCGGACGAACTCGAGCGCCGCGCCACGACCTTGACCGCCCTGCTGGAGCCTTTGATGATTCTGATCATGGGCGGCATCGTGCTGCTCATCGTACTGGCTGTGATGATGCCTATCATCGAAATCAACCAGATGATCCAGTGAACGATGCCATAGGCAACCGCGGCCGGCTCGGGCCCCGCCGCCTCGACCGTAGCGCCTGTAACGCCGGCGTAAGGCGTTTTTTGTTACTATTGTTGCGCAAATTCACAATTGGCGCGTAAACGCGGCCTGTCGTGGCGCCCGCTGCGGCGCATGGGCGCAAGGCGTGCTTCCGCTTGCACCGGCCCTTGCGGCCTACTGGAGAAAAACATGCATAAGACAGTTCCAGGATTGATCGCAGCCGCCTGCGCTGCGTTGACCCTCGCCGGCTGCGACAGCGGCGGCAGCAGCGGCGGCGGTGTAGCCGCCGCCGGCGACGCCTCGCGGCAAACCCAGCCCAACATTCTTTTCGTCGTCCTGGACGACCTGGGCGTCGACCAGTTGCCGGTATTCGGCTATGGCGGCCTCACNNGGTCCATGCCCACCTGCACGCCCACGCGCGCCACCTTCTTCCAGGGACGCTACCCCTTCCGCACCGACGTGCGCAATGCCATCGTCGCCCTCGATCTGGCCAACTCGCAAGTATCGCCCTTCGAGCTGACCACGCCCAAACTGTTGAAGGAAAAGGGCTATGTCAACGCCCTCATCGGCAAGATGCACTTGTCGGGCTCGGACTTGAACCGCGACAACAATCCGCTGGGCAACGGCGTCATGCGTGAATTGGGCTGGGATTATTTCGAAGGCTATCTGGACGGTGCGCCCTACCCCATCGATGCCACGGCGGGCGGCGTCAGCCAGGGCGGCGCGGTCTACGGCTGCGGCTTCGTGCCCAATACCAGGGATGATCCCGCCCACGGCGCCGACAGCGGCGCCTGCTACCAGGCCAACGGCGCCTGCTCGGCGCTGTCCATCGCTGAAACCGAGAGCCCCGGGCGCACCTGCCTGGAGCGCGGCGGCATTTTCGACCCCGGCCAGTCCTGCAAACCGGCCAAACCCGCCTATATCGATTTCACGGTACAGAACGGCTATTACACCGGCGAATGGGTGATCAACCGGCAGGACGGCGGCATCGAAGTCGTGCCGGCCTCGGATTCCCGCGCGCGCGGCTACCGCAGCGTGCTCGAAACCGACAGGGCCGTCGCCTGGCTCAA
>DJWC01000142.1 GCA_002441445.1 Pusillimonas sp. UBA6240 | reverse complement strand
GTCGAGATCCTGCTGACGCAGTGAGCGACGCCCTTTCCGGCCCTCGGAAACTCTTTGGATCACACCCTGAACATGAAAAAGGCCGCCCGAAATACCGGGCGGCCTTTTCTGTTTCATCTGCCGGTTGGACACCGGCCGAGAGACTCATTTCAGGCGCGGGCGGCCTTCGCCTCGAGCTTGCGCTTGAGGTCGGGCGCGGTGGCCTCGAGGCGGAGCGAAGCGATGGCCTCCTCCAGCGTCATCGACACCTGGTCCTGCGATCCGAGCCGGCGGACATTGACGGTGCGCTCCTCGGCTTCGCGCTTGCCGCAGACGATGATCACCGGAACCTTGGTCACCGAATGCTCGCGGACCTTGTAGTTGATCTTCTCGTTGCGGAAGTCGGTCTCGACCGAAAGGCCGGCCTCGCGCAGGGCATCCGCTACCTCGCGGCCGTAGTCGTCGGCGTCCGAGGTGATCGTTGCCACGACCGCCTGAACCGGTGCGAACCACAGCGGCATGTGGCCGGCGAAGTTCTCGATCAGGATGCCGAGGAAACGTTCCATCGAACCGCAGATGGCACGATGGATCATGACCGGCTGGGTCTTTTCCGAGTTCTGGTCGATGTAGAAGGCGCCGAAGCGTTCCGGCAGGTTGAAGTCGACCTGCGTCGTGCCGCACTGCCATTCGCGGCCGATGGCATCCTTCAGCGTATACTCGAACTTCGGACCGTAGAACGCGCCCTCGCCCGGCAGGATGCCGGTCTTGATACGCCCGCCGGAGCGTGCCTCGATCTGCTTCAAGACTTCCATCATCACCGTTTCGGCGCGATCCCAAAGAGCGTCGGAACCGACGCGCTTCTCCGGGCGGGTGGACAGCTTGACGACCACTTCGGTGAAGCCGAAATCCTCGTAGACCGACAGGATCAGGTCGTTGATGCGCAGGCACTCGGCCGCCATCTGCTCGTCGGTGCAGAAGACATGCGCGTCGTCCTGGGTGAAGCCGCGCACGCGCATCAGACCGTGCAGTGCGCCCGATGGTTCGTAGCGGTGCACGTTGCCGANNACGGACAGGCAGTTCACGATAGGACTTCAGGCCGTGCTTGAAGATCTGGATATGGCCCGGGCAGTTCATGGGTTTCAGCGCGAAGACGCGTTCGTCCTCGTGCTCCTCGCCGGCGACCGTCACCTTGAACATATTGTCGCGGTACCAGCCCCAGTGACCGGAGGTCTCCCACAATGACTTGTCGAGCACCTGCGGCGCGTTGACCTCCTGGTAGGTGCCGGCGAGCCGACGGCGCATATAGGCGACCAGCGTCTGGAACATGCTCCAGCCCTTGCCGTGCCAGAAGACGACGCCGGGGCCCTCTTCCTGGAAATGGAAGAGGTCCATTTCGCGGCCGAGCTTGCGATGGTCGCGCTTTTCCGCTTCCGCGAGGATGTGGAGATAGTTGTCGAGCTGTTCCTGCTCGGCCCAGGCCGTGCCGTAGATGCGGGTCAGCATCGGCTTGGTCGAATCGCCACGCCAATAGGCGCCGGCCACCTTCATCAGCTTGAAGACCTTCAGCCGGCCCGTGGAGGGCACGTGCGGGCCGCGGCAGAGATCGACGAAATCCCCTTCGCGATACAAGCTGATGGGCTCGTTGGACGGGATCGATGCGATGATTTCCGCCTTGTAGTCCTCGCCTATGCTCTTGAAGTAAGCCACGGCGTCGTCGCGCAGCCATTCCTCGCGCGTGACGGTCTCGTCTTTCTTCGCCAGCTCGGCCATCTTTTTCTCGATGGCTTCCAGGTCCTCGGGGGTGAAGGGCCGCGTGTACGAGAAATCGTAATAAAAGCCGTTTTCGATGACCGGGCCGATGGTGACCTGCGCATCCGGAAACAGCGACTTGACCGCATAGGCCAACAGGTGGGCGGTGGAATGGCGGATCAAGTCCAGGCCGTCCGGGTCCTTGGCCGTGACGATGTCCAGGCGGGCGTCCTGTTCCAGCACATAGCTGGTGTCCACGAGCTTCGGTTCAGCCCCGTCCACGGTGACGCGCCCCGCCAATGCGGCGCGCCCCAAGCCTGTGCCTATCGAATGGGCTACATCGGCGACGGAGACGGGGCCGGGAAACTCGCGCTGCGAGCCATCGGGCAAGGTGATCTGAACCATAAGAAGGATGTCCTGAAAATGCAAAAACGCGGCACCAGCCGCGTTCAGGGTATGTTGTTCTGCTAGTCAGCGATACACAGGCGCGGCCACAGCTAAAAATGCCAGCTTGTAGTTCGCGTCGTGTTCATGCGCATGGAATCGGGTATTTGTTGCGATGGTGATAAAGCGTTGCTTTAGTGTAACACCGGGACTGCCGCAAGCCGGGGCCCCGGCGCGAAATCCCGCGCCGGAAGAAGGAATAAGCTGCCAAACGTTGCAAAAACCCCTCAGATCGCCGCGCAATACTCGTTGTCGGCGTCGACCTCGCGCTGCTCCTGGCTGCGCAGCGCCGCGCTGCCGTAACCGCCGCCGCCCGGGGTGCGCAGGCGCACGCCGTCGCCGCTCTTGATATACAGCCGGTCGATTTTCGTCAGGTGGTCCGAGGTGAACGTCTTTCCCCCGCACCGGAAGGTGTGCTCGGCGGGCATGCCGTCGCCGCCGCCCGCCAGGCCATAAGCGCCGGTCCGCCCGCGATCGGCGACCAGCGTCAGGTAGGCCGACCCTTCGCGCAGATGGAAGTCTATTTCGACGCCCAGCCCGCCGCGGTAGCGCCCTTCGCCTCCCGAGTTCTCGCGCACCGCATAGCGCGTGAAGAGCAAAGGCACGCTGTGCTCGAGCACTTCGATCGAGCTGTTGCGCGACGCGGAAATCAGGGTGGACCCGTTCGTCAAGCCGTCGGAATCGGGGTTGGCTCCGTACCCTCCGCCAAAATAGAAGATGGTCGCATAGCGCCCATAACGGGGGCTTTCGCCGCCCATGCCTATGTTGGTGCCGGTGCCGAACGCTCCCGCGGGCACCTTGCCGGGTATGGCCTGCGCCAGCGCGCCCATGGTCACGCACACCAGCCGCTGCGCGGTTTCCGTCGTCGTGCAGGAGACCGGCGCGGGCGGCCGCGGGTTGAACATGGAGCCTTCCGGAATGATGTAGCGGAAAGGCTCGAAGCAGCCGGCGTTGATGGGGACGTCGGCGAACACATGCTTCATGCCTATCATCAGGCCGCTGATCGTGCTGCTGTAGGGGCTGTTGAAGGGACCGCGGCGCTCCGGCGAACTGCCCGACAGATCGAAGGTGATTTCGCCGCCTTCCACGATCATCTTCAGGTCGATGAGGAAAGGCTCAGGATCCACCCCATCGCTGTCCATCCAGTCCTGGAAATGGTATACGCCGTCGGGAATGTCCTGGATATGCTGGCGCATCAAGCGCTCGGAACGCAGCTTGAGCTCGTCGATGATCTCGAAGACGGACTCTTCTCCGTACTGATCGAATAATTGATCCAGGCGTCTGCAGCCCAGGTCCAGCGCATTGATCTGCGCCGCCATATCGCCGCGCCGGTCTTCGGCGACCCGCATGTTCGACATCATCACCCGGACCAGCGCCTCGTTCAGCCTGCCCTCTTCATAGATTTTGACCGGCGGGAAGCGCAGGCCTTCCTGGTAGACGTCCGTCGAGCAAGGCGTAAAGCCGCCGGGCGTCATGCCGCCCACATCGGGCCAGTGGCCCGTGTTGGCCAGGAAAGCCAGCAGGCGGCCGTCCTTGAAGAAGGGCTTGACGAACTTGACGTCCATGGTGTGGGTGCCGCCCCGATAAGGGTCGTTGACGATGAACACATCCCCCGGCTTCATGGTCTCGGGCGGATGGTCCTTCAGCACCTCTTGCACCGTGTGCTGCATGACCACGATGAATATGGGCAGGCCGGTGCTGCCCTGCACGATGACCTCGCCCGTCCGCGGATGGAAAATACCGCTCGCCCTGTCCCAGGCGTCCGCGATGACCGGCGAGATCGCCGACGACGCGATCATGGTGTCCATCTCTTCGGTAATCTGTTCGAGCGCGCCGCGCATGACGGCAAGCAATATCGGATCGACCATCGGGTTCACTCCAATTCAATGAAAATATTGCCGGATTCGTGCACCCGCGCGCAATAATTCGGCTCGACGAAGCATGTCGTATCGGGCTGCAGGAGCAAAGCGGGACCCCGCACGACGGCCCCCGCCGGCAATTCGAACCGATCGTAGCGTTCGACGTCCAGCCATTTCCCCGAGAAATAAACCTGCGCCTTTCCGGGCTGCGGAACAGGCCCTTGCGGCAGCTTCACCAGATCGGACACGGACGACACCCGCGGCGCGACCGACACGACCGTGCGCGCATTGACCAGCATGATCTCGGTGTCCTGGTCCAGCAGCTTTCCATAGCGTTCGTGATAGGTTTCCTCGAAGGCTTTTCTGACGGCGGCCAGCGTCGGCGAAGCGGCATGGCCGAACGGCACGGCGATGACGTTGGACTGCCCGCGGTAGCACATATCCGCGCTGTAATGGGCATCCCCTTCCCCGGGGCCGTATCCCTCGTGCTCGAGGATGGCTTTCCCTTCCGCCGTTTGAGCTTGATAGATATCCGCCAGTTGCCCATCGTCCAGTGTCGACAAGGGCCTGTTCACAGTGCGCAGGAAATCGTGGCGATTCTGGCCCAGTATGCAGCCCAGCGCCGAAGTAATGCCGGGAAAATAGGGAATCACCGCGCGCGCCAGGCCGACTTCCCGGAGAATCCGGTTGGCATGCACGGGGCCCGCGCCGCCAAACGCGATCATTGAAAAAGTTCGCGGATCCAGGCCGCGTTCCAGCAGCTTGCGCCTGACATGGCCGGCCATTTTGGCGCCGGTCAGGGTCAGGATCGCCTCGGCCGCATCTTCGACGCTGAGCCCCAGGCGGCCGGCGATGCCGTCGGCCAATGCCTGCCGGGAAAGCTCCGGCGCCATGCCGGATCCGCGGGTCTTGCCGATGGCGTTGTCCGGGTTGAGCAGACCGACGACGACGCTGGCGTCGGTGACAGTGGCGTGCTTGCCGCCCCGCCCATAGCACGCCGGGCCGGGATTGGCGCCGGCGCTTTCGGGGCCGACCTGCAAAATGCCCGCGCCGTCGATGCGCGCGATACTGCCGCCGCCTGCGCCTATGGCGTCCACGTCCAGCATCGGCAGGCCCAGGGGTATGCCGAAATCGATCACGCTGGATTGCGTCAATGCGGCCGTGCCGCCCCGGATCACACAAATATCCAGGCTGGTCCCGCCCATATCGCAGGACACCACGTCCGGCAGGCCGAGATCGCCCGCGATCGCGCTGGCGGCGGTGACCCCCGCCGCGGGCCCGGAAAGAATGGTATTGGCGGCGAAACGCGTCGCCATGGAAGCCGACATGATGCCGCCATTGGATTGCACTACCAGCAGCTCGCGTTCATGCCCCGCATCCTTCAGCTTGCGGGCCAGGCTGCCGAGATAGCGCCCGATCAGCGGCTGCACGTAGGCGCTGATCACCGTCGTGCTCGTCCTTTCGAATTCCCTGAGCGTCGGCAGCACTTCGAAGGAGGCGACGATGTATTCATTGGGCCATAAGCGGCGCGCCTCTTCCAGCGCCGCCTGTTCGTGCACCGGATTGACGTAGGAATGCAGGAAGCAGATGGCAAGAGAATCGCAGCCGGCCTCTTTCAGGAACTGCAATTCGCGCCGCAGGGCTTCGCGATCCAGCTCGGCCAGTATTTCGCCCTGCGCGCTGATGCGCTCGCTGACTTCCCTGCGCAACTGCCGCGGCACCAGCGGCTGGAAGGAACCGCCCAGCCCGTAGGTGTGGGGCCGGTCCCTGCGCCGCAGCTCGAGCACATCGCGGAACCCCGCCGTGGTGATGAGGCCGCAGCGCGCTCCTTTGCGCTCGATCGCCGCATTGGTCGCGACCGTCGTCCCGTGGATGATCATGTCGATCTGCGCGGGCGGCACCCCCAGCGCCTCGATGCCCGCGATCAGGCCTTCCGCCTGGTTCTCGGCGGTCGTGGGCACCTTGGCGGTGGCCAGCGTACGCGCCTCGAGGTCCACGTAAATGAGGTCCGTATTGGTTCCCCCTATGTCCACGCCTACAAAGCTCTTCATGAATCGGTTTCCGGAGATATCGCGTTTTACGTTGAATGGTCGGTCGGGGCCTATGCGCCTGTCGATGCCAGGGCCCGGCGCCTGTCGCGGCGGCTGACGCCCGACTCGTTCGGCCGGCCGAGATAGGCTTCCAGGACTTGCGGGCTGCTCGAGATCGCCGCGGGCGGGCCGTGGGCGATTTTGGAACCGAAGTTGAGAACGGTGATGTCCTCGCACAAGCCCATGACGAAGGGCATGTCGTGCTCCACCAGCACGATGGTCAGGTTCTCGGACGCCAAGCCTCTGATCAAGTCGGCGACGGCCGCGGTTTCCACCGGGTTCAGGCCCGACGCGACCTCGTCCAGCAGCAGCAAGCTGGGCTCGGTCGCCAGGGCGCGGGCGATCTCCACCAGGCGCCGCTTGCCGTAGGACAGGTTGGCGACCCGGTAATGCGCTTCGCCGGACAGCCCCACCCTGTCCAGCAGGGCCAGGGCCGTTTCCATGATGTCGCGCTCGTCCCGCAGCTTGCCGCCTATGGAAAACATGCTGGCGAGCATGCCCGTGCGCCCATGCACGTGCCGCCCCGTCATGACGACTTCCAGCGCCGTCATTTTTTCGAATAGCCGCGGCGTCTGGAAAGTACGGCATATGCCCGCCCTGACGCGGGCCTCCACGGGCTGGTTGGTGATGTCCCGGCCTTCGAGCAAGATCTGCCCGCCGGACACCCTTTGCAGCCCCGATATGAGATCGAAAGCCGTGCTCTTGCCGGCGCCATTGGGGCCGATCAGCCCGTGCACCGTGTTGCGCCGGACCTGCATGGACAGCTCGTTCACAGCGACCAGGCCGCCATAGCGGCGGGTCACGCCGCGCAATTCAAGCAGTGGAGCGTCCGTCATGATCTTGCATCCTTGTCGGCATTCCGGCGGCCGGCGATCCGGCGGCCGGCGACCCGATGGCCTATGTTCAACAGCCCTCCGCTGATGCCCGCCGGCATCAGCATCATGCAGAGCACCAGCAGCATGCCATAGGCGAACATCTTGTATTCGGCGAGATCCCGCAACAGCTCCGGAACGATGATCAGCACCGCGGCGCCTATGATCGCCCCGGAGAAGCTGCCCAGCCCGCCTATCGTGATCATGATCAGCATGATCAGCGACTCGTGCCAGCTAAAGCTTTCCGGACTGACGAAACGCATCAGATGCGGCAAGAAGCTGCCCGCCAGGCCGGCAATGGCGCAGCCCAGGGTGATGACGGCCATCCGGTAGGCATTGGTCGGGATGCCCACGCTGCGCGCCGCATCCTCGTTCTGGCCGATGGCGAGAAAGGCGCGCCCTATGCGTCCCCTGCAAAGACGCAGGAGCAGAACATACACGATCGTCAGCGCGATCATTTCCAGGATGAAGAGGTCGCGCCGCGAGCTGAACTCGATGCCCCAGATCACGATATTGGGTATGCCCCGTATGCCGACGTGGCCGCCGGTCAGCCAGGTGGTGTTGGCGATGGCTTGATAAACGATGATGCCGAAGCCGAACGTCGCGATCTTGAAGTACACCCCCGACAGGCGGATGAGCTGCGCCATGAGCAGGCCGAAGAAACCCGCGACCAGGGCGCCTGCCAGAGCCGCCGGCAAGAAGCCGAAGGAAGCGTTTTTCTCCAGCAGAATGGTGGTGTAGGCGCCCACGCCGAAGAACGCCGCATGCCCCAGCGATAGCTGCCCGGCCAGGCCCACCATGATTTGCAGGCCCAGCGCGGCGATGGCGTAAATAGCCACGACCGTGCCTATGTACAGGTAAAAGCCTCCGGCCAGCAGCGGGACCGACCAGGCGACCGCCATGACGGCCAGGAAAGCCAGCCAATCGCGATGGGACCCCGCCCAGCCCCTGAAGTCCGGAGGCGCCGGCAAGGCATTGTTTCGGCGCGCCACTGCGCTGCGCGTCGTCATAGCCGCCTCCCTTTGGACATCAGGCCCGTGGGATAAACCAGCAGGATCAGTATCATGATGGCGAACGCGATGCTGTCCATGTAGGCGTTCGAAATAAGCTGGGCGCCGAAGGTTTCCCCTACCCCGATGATGAGGCCGCCGATCACCGCGCCGGGAACGCTGCCCAAGGTGCCGATGATGGCCGCGGCAAAGGCCTTGACGCCCACCACCCCCATATCGAATGACGCGAATGTGATCGGCGCGTACAGCACCCCCGCCAGCGCCCCGGTGGCCGAAGCGATCGCGAACGATACAGCCGCCGCGAGGCCGGAATTGATGCCCATGGTTGCCGCCGTTTCCCTATCGTCCGCCGCGGCCCGCACCGCCAGCCCCATCCAGGTTCTGGAAAAGAACCACTGCAGGCCGAGCAGCAAGGCGATCATGGTAAAACCGATATACAGGTACACGGCCGGCAGCGGATAGCCGAGGAAATGGTAGACCTCGTGCGTGAGCGGCGTCGGGTAGACGACGGGATTGGCGCCCCAGATGAGGCGGGCGCCGTTGCTCAATACCATGCCTATCCCCAGGGTCAGCAGCACCAGGTAGATCTGGTCGGCGCCGCGCTTGACGGCGCCGTGGAATGCGATGCGCTCGATCAAGGCCCCTGCCACGGCCGTTATGGCCGCGGCCAGAAGCAGGACGAGCAGGAACGGCATTCCGGGCCAGATGACGAACAGCGAATAGCCGATGAAAGCCCCCAGCATCATGATGTCGCCCTGCGCGAAGTTCACCAGACCCAGGGCTCGATAGATCATGCTGAAACCGACGGCGACCAGCGCATAGATGCACCCGACCGCCAGGCCGCTGATAAGTTGTATGGTGAACTGCATGCGCCTTCCGCCTCGGTTATTCGACCAGATAATCCAGCTTCAGCTCTTTGCCCTCCAAGGTCACGAAAGGCAGGGGCCGCTTCGAATCGCCGCTGGCAAGTATCGTGATGTCCCCGGTCGCGCCGGCGTAGTTCTTGGTTTCGAAAATCGCATCGCGGATGTTCTGGGGCGTGACCTTGCCCTTGGCCTGCGCCTTCTTGATGGCCTCCGCCATCACGTAGACACTGTCGTATCCCATGCCTTCGTATTGCGAGGGCATGCGCTTGAACTTGGCCTGCCAGTTCTTCACGAATTTCTCGGCCGCGGGTGTCTTGATGGAGCCGGCATAGTAATAGAGCACGCCGTATGTGCCGCTGGCGGCCGGGCCGGCGATATCGAGGTACTGGGGAATGCCGGGCGCCGTCATGACGAACGCGCGCTTGTTGATATTCAGTTCGGCCATTTGCTTCACGATCAGGCCGCTCTCGGTGTAGTAGCCCATGACCACGACCAAATCGGGATTGGTGCTGGCCATCTGCGAGAGCATGGGCTTGAATTCGCGCGCCGTGGGCTCGTACAGCACTCGCCCGGCTATGTTGATGCCCAATTCCTTGGCTTTCTTTTCGTAGGCATCGGCCAGCGGCACGCCCCAATTATCGTTGCGCACCAGCAGATAAGCCGATTTCGCTTTGTGCTTGTCCAAAGTCCATTGCGCCGCCGCGGTGGCGAAGGCGTCCGCGGATTGCGTGATGCGCGCGAACCAGGGATTGCCCTGCTTGGTCAGCGCAGGGTCCACCGCGAGCGGCGACAGTTGCGGGATCTTGGCCGCGCGGGTGACCTCGATGGCCGCCGCGGTTCCGGAGCTGGTCGAGCCGCCGATGATCGCCACCACCTCGTCCACGTCTATCATGCGCTGCACGGCCTGCGCGGCCGCGCCCGGATTGGCCATGTCATCGGCCACCACCAGCTTTATCTTATCCTTGCCCAGCATGCCGCTGGATGAAATTTCATCCAGCGCGAATTGCGCGCCGGCCAGGCTTTCGGTCCCGTAGACGGCGACCGGCCCCGACATGGGCCCGAAGAATCCCACTTTGATATCCGCGGCCGCGGCCGGCGCGCCAGCCAGCGCCGATGTCGCCGCGAACAATGCGCCATAGGCCGCCTTGCGCATGAACAGCTTCCAATTCATTGAAGTCTCCGTCATTTCCACACTCCTTTGTCTCTTTGGCCCATCATCGAATGAGGAGCCGCGTTATCGTTTCATACACCCAGATAAGTACTGCGCACTTCTTCACTTTCTTGAAGGTCGGCCGCGTCGCCGCTGAGCACGACCCGGCCCCGCTCGATGACATAGGCCCGGTCCGCGATATCCAGCGCCGCGGCGGCGTTTTGCTCGATGAGCAGGATGGTGATGCCTTGCCTGGCAAGGTAATTGATGGTTTCGAAAACCTGGTCGATCAATAAAGGCGCCAGGCCCATGGAAGGCTCGTCCATCAGCAGCATGCGCGGCCGCGCCATCATGGCCCTGCCCATGGCGAGCATTTGCTGTTCTCCGCCAGACAGGGTGCCGGCCATCTGGTTGCGCCGCTCCGCCAGGCGAGGGAATAGTTCGTGTATTTCCTCCAGCGCGACCTTGGGCACAATGCCGCTGCGCCGGGCATAGGCGCCTATGGTCAGGTTTTCCTGCACCGTCAAAGAGGGGAACACCCGGCGCCCTTCAGGCACCACCGCAATACCGCGGCCCACGATGTCCATGGGCGAGCGCCCCGTTATCTCTTCGCCGGCGAAGGTAATGGCGCCCTTGGACGGCGGCAGCAGGCCGGAAATCGTCTTGATCGTGGTGCTCTTGCCCGCGCCATTGCGCCCCAGCAGGCAAACCACCTCGCCGTCCCGCACTTCCAGATCTATGCCGAACAGAACCGAGGCGGCGCCATAACCCGCGTGGATATCGGACAATCGAAGCAGCGGCGTACCGGCCATATTTCCCTCGGCGCGTCGGATTCATGAAGACCAGAAAAAATTCCAGCCAATTTTTTAATTGTTTAAATAATCCACAATAATTATTTTGTTGTCAATAAAATATGAGCTGGGATTTTTACCTAGTGGATTTTTCTGGCCTGCGGATTTTGCGCTGAAGGGAGGCGAATCGGCATAGTTGCGTCTGCGCCGATGGCGCGCCGGGAACGGCGAGGCCGCAGCTATGCCGGCACGGCTTGCGGGGGTGGCGGTATACGGCGGTTTACCGCGACGATGCGCCGAGGACTGATCGACGCTCAAAAATCCTTGACCGGCCCTGCAGTTTACGGGCTCAGTAAATGGGCGGGGAGATGACCCACACCACCACGGTCTCGGAATCGGTGGGATTGGCCCAGCGGAAAGGTTCCCTGACGATGCGGAAGCTGTCGCCGGCGTTCAGCCGGAACTTTTCGTCGCCTATCCACACATCGAGGCTGCCCTTGACCACATAGCCTTCTTCCTCGGTATCCCGCAAGGTGAATTGCGCGCGCTCGGCGCCCGGAGCGAAGACGCTGCGGAAGGTCTCGAAGGTTCCGCCGATATCGGGGGACAGCAGTTCCTCCACCAGGCCATCGGTTTCCGTGCCCAGCCGCCGGCGGCCGTCCTTCCTGACGACGCGGCCCCGTTCCCGGTCGGGAATCTCGTCGAGCAAAAAAAACCAGCCGAGCTGCACGTCGAGTTCGCGCGCTATGGCCTTCAAATCGGCGATGGAGGGTTCCGCATGGCCGCGCTCCAGCTGGCTGATGAAGCTGACCGACCGGCCTATCACTCCGGCGATATCCGCCAGCGACTTGCCGCGCGCCTTCCTGAGCTTGCGGATTTCTTCTCCGAGGCGCCCGCCGTCGCCAATGCCGTTCAAGGACTTTTTTTTCGGTTTGACCGCCGGCCGGCCGGCCGCGGAGCGGGTGGTCGCCAAGTTGCTGCTTGCAGGCTTGTTCATTGATCCCTTCGCTGTTTTCTTCCGACGAAACATCTTAACTCGAATTTTTGATCATAAAAAATAGAAAACAACCATACTGAGGAAGTTAGGGATTGATATTTTTTTATTTTGGTAGAAAAATTATGAGGCATATTTTTTTTCTCCAAAAACTTACTTATAGTATTTTTACGAACGGACGGGGTGACATTACATGACCAATCAGCTTCCCTCGCAGGCGGATGTCGTCATCATAGGCGGCGGGGTCGTCGGCTGCTCGATAGCCTACCACCTTACCAAGCTGGGCATACGCGATGTCGTCCTGCTGGAACGCAAGCAGTTGACCTGCGGCACCACCTGGCATGCGGCCGGCCTGGTCGGCCAGCTCCGTTCCACCCGCAACCTCACGGAACTGGCCAAATATACGTCGGACCTCATTTATCGCCTGGAAGAAGAAACGGGTCAGAGCACCGGCTTCAAGCAAAACGGCTCGTTCTCGGTGGCCCTGAATCCCGAACGCATGGAAGAGCTCAAGCGGCAAGCCTCCATGGCGCGGAACTTCGGGCTGGAAGTCGATATCGTTTCTCCCCGCGACATCATCGATCGCTATCCTTATTTAAGCCTGGATGGCATCGAGGGGGGCGTATTCCTGCCCAAGGACGGCCAATGCAACCCGGTCGACGTCACGGCCGCCTATGCCAAGGGCGCGCGCATGGGCGGGGCCAGGATCATCGAAAACGTCAAGGTGACGCGCATACTCAAGGAAAACGGCCGCGCCACCGGCGTCGTCACGGACCAGGGGGACATACGCAGTTCCACCGTGGTCATCGCCGCGGGCATGTGGTCCTACGAACTGGGCCGGCAGACCGGGGTGAACCTGCCGCTGCATGCGGCGGAGCATTTCTACATCGTCACCGACACCATCAAGGGCCTGCCCGGCAATTTGCCGGTGCTGCGCATACCGGATGAATGGGCGTACTACAAGGAAGACGCGGGCAAGATACTGCTGGGCTGCTTCGAACCCGTGGCCAAGCCCTGGGGCATGAACGGCATCAGGGAGGACTTCTGCTTCGATTCGCTGCCCGAAGACATGGACCACTTCATGCCCGCCCTGGAAATGGCGGCCGCCCGCATGCCCGTGCTGGAGCAGACCGGCATCCAGACCTGGTTCAACGGGCCTGAAAGCTTCACGCCGGACGACCGCTACCTGCTGGGGGAAACACCGGAAGTCAAGGATTTGTTCGTCGCCTGCGGCTTCAATTCGATCGGCATACAAAGCTCCGGCGGCGCCGGCAAAGTGCTGGCCGAATGGATCAGGGACCGCCACCCCCCGCTGGATCTGGTCGACATCGAAGTGCAGCGCATGAACCCCTTCCAGGGCACCCGCCAGTACCTGAAAGACCGTACGGTGGAGACCTTGGGATTGCTCTATAAAACCCATTGGCCCTTCTACCAGTACCAAACGGCCCGCGGAGCCCGGCGCACGCCCTTCCACGACAGGCTGAAGGCTGCGGGCGCATGCCACGGCGAGCTGGCCGGCTGGGAAAGGCCGAACTGGTTCGCGCCCCAAGGCGTGAAGCCGGAATACGAATACAGCTACGGCAAGCAGAACTGGTTCCCCTACGTGGCGGCGGAATGCCGCGCCACCCGCGATGCCGTCGCCCTCTATGATCAGAGCACGATGACCAAGTTCATCGTGGAGGGCCGCGATGCCTTGCGGGTGCTGGAAACGGTGTCCGCAAACCGTATCGATGTACCGGTCAACAAGCTGGTCTACACGCAATGGCTGAACGAGCGCGGCGGCATCGAAGCCGACTTGACCATCACCCGTTTGCGCGAAGACCAGTTCATGGTGGTGTCGTCCGCGCCCAGCCACTTCCGCGATCTTTCCTATTTGCGCCGCCACGTCGACGCAGCCGGTCATTGCTTCTTGACGGACCAGACCGCGGGCATTCCCATGCTGGGGCTGATGGGGCCCAATTCGCGCAGGCTGCTGGAGCAAATTGCGCCCCATACGGACTTTTCCAACGAGGCTTTTCCTTTCGGCACATCGCAGATCATCGAAATCGGCTATGCGCAAGTGCGCGCAAGCCGCATCACTTATGTCGGCGAGCTGGGCTGGGAGCTTTACATACCCGGCGAATTCGCCCTGCATGTCTTCGAAAAAATAACCGAAGCCGGACCCGCCCATGGCCTGGCATTCGCCGGCATGCACGCCCTGAATGCCTGCCGCATGGAAAAGGGCTATCGGCACTGGGGCGATGACATCTCCGTGGAAGACACGCCGCTGGAAGCCGGCCTGGGCTTCGCCGTGGCCTGGGACAAGCCCTACGAATTCATTGGCAAGCAGGCTTTGTCGCGGCAGCGGGAACAGCAGGGCCTGCGCAAGCGGCTGCTGCAATTCCGCCTGCTGGACACCGACCGGCTGCTCTACAAGGAAGAGCCGATATGGGTCAATGGCAAGCGCGCCGGCGCGATCACCTCCGGCATGTATGGGCACCGCGTCGACGCGTCTCTGGGCATGGGCTACGTGCATGCGGATCAGCCCATCACTCCCGCCTGGATCGCCGAACAGAAGTTCGAGATCGAAATCGGCTGGGAGCGCTACGCCGCGCACGCCCAGCTCGCACCCTTCTACGATCCCAAAGGCGAACGCGTGAAAGCCTTGTCGCCGGCCGACGCCCCCGCGGCGCTGGCCACGACTTGAAACGACGCAGGCAGGCAGCCATGACGACAGAAACCGAAGCCGATCACATTCTGACCCTGACTTGCGATGACCGCCGCGGCATCGTCCATGCGGTAAGCCGCCTGTTGAGCGAGAACGGCTGCAACATCGAAGAAGCGGCGCAATTCAATGATAGGATGAACGGCCGCTTCTTCATGCGCATCGCCTTCCAGGCCAGCGAGGGAAGCGCATCGGCTGATGAGCTGAGGCGGCAATTCGAAGGCGTGGCGGAAGAATTCGGCATGCAGTGGAAGCTGGTGCAAAGCAGAAGGCTCATGCCGACCATACTGATGGTGTCCAAGCTGGGGCACTGCCTGCACGACCTGCTGCTGCGCTGGCGCGCGGGCCTGCTGCCCATCGACATCCGGGCCGTCGTGTCCAACCACCGGGACTTCTACCAACTGGCCGCTTCCCACGACATCCCCTTCCATCACATCCCGGTCAGCGCCGCGACCAAGCCGGCTGCAGAGGCGCAACTGCGCGCCCTGATCGCGGCCGAGCAGGCGGAACTCATCGTGCTGGCCCGCTATATGCAGGTCTTGAGCGACGAATTGTCGAAGGAGCTGCATGGGCGCGCCATCAATATCCATCACAGCTTCCTGCCGGGCTTCAAAGGCGCGAAGCCCTACTACCAGGCCCATGACAGGGGCGTCAAGCTGATAGGCGCCACGGCCCATTATGTGACGGCGGACCTGGACGAAGGCCCGATCATCGAGCAGGATGTGGCGCGCGCCAGCCACTCCATGAGCCCGGCCGCCCTGACAACGCTGGGGCGCGACGTGGAAAGCGTGGTGCTGGCCCGGGCGGTGAAATGGCATGCCGAACATCGGGTACTGCTGAACGGCAACCGCACAGTGGTTTTCCACTGACCTATAGCGCCAGGCGCTCTCGGGCGGCGGCGTAGCCTTCTTTCAGGCGCTCGACAATTTCGCCGACGCTGGGCAGGTCATCGATTTGTCCGACACCCTGGCCCGCTCCCCAAATGTCTTTCCAGGCTTTTGCCTTGGAGCGCTCATCGGCGAAACTCATCTTGGGCGCCTCGCTCTCCGGCAGGTTATCGGGGTCCAACCCGGCGCGCACAATGCTTGCGCGCACATAATTGCCGTGCACGCCGGAAAAATACTTGCTGTAGATGATATCGGCCGCGGTCGAGTTCACCAGCGACTGTTTGTACTCGTCGCTGGCGTTGGACTCCTGGCTGGCGATGAAGCGGGTGCCGATGTAGGCCAGGTCGGCGCCCATGGCCTGGGCAGCCAGGATGCCGTCGCCGCTCACAATGGCCCCGGACAGCACCAGCGGTCCTTTGAAGCGCCTGCGCGCTTCGCCCACCAAGGCCAGGGGCGATAATCTGCCGGCATGGCCGCCCGCCCCCGCCGCCACCAGGATCAAGCCGTCCATCCCGGCGTCGATCGCTTTTTGGGCATGGCGCAGGTTGATGACATCGTGCAGGACGATGCCGCCATAGGAATGCACTGCATCGATGATTTCCCGCACCGGCGCGCGCAGGGAGGTGATCAAGATAGGCACTTTATGCTTGATGCAAGTCGCTACGTCGCGCTCCAGGCGCACGTTGGAATCATGCACGATCTGGTTGACCGCCAGCGGCCCGACGATGGCATCCGGGTTGTTGCGCCGATACTGATCCAGTTCTTCGTTGATTCGGGTCAGCCATTCGTCCAGCAGCTCTGGCTGGCGTGCATTCAGCGCCGGAAAGGACCCGACGATTCCCGCCTTGCATTGCGCCAACACAAGATCGGGGTAGCTGACGGTAAACATCGGCGCCGACACAACAGGCAGAGACAGATTCCGCAAAACAGGCGGAAGATGCGAAACAGACATAGATTCTCCAAATAAGGTGAACGAGTCGCGCAGATCGCTCGTGCTTGCGTGCTTGCTCCTGCCGTTCGCCTAGCGGCCGGTGAAACGAGGCGCGCGCTTTTCGCCGAAAGCGCGCATGCCTTCCAGGTAGTCCTCGGTATAGCCCAGTTCGCGCTGCAGATCACGCTCGACGTTGATTTGATCCTCGAGCGAGCGATCGCCCGATTCGTACAACGCACGCTTGGTGGCCGCGAAAGCGCGTGTAGCGCCATCGGCCAGGCGCCGGTGCACGGACTGGATCGTGGACTCGAGTTCTTCGTCCGGAATGCAGCGCCAGATCAAACCCCATTGCTCCGCTTTTTCAGCGCTGATCGGCTCGGCGAACAGCGCCGCACCCATCGAACGCTGCATCCCGACCAAGCGCGGCCAGAAATAGGTGCCTCCGGCGTCGGGCAGCAAGCCGATCTTGGCGAACGCCTGGATGAATTGCGCCGATTTCACGGCGAAGACGATATCGCAGGCCAGCGCGACGCTGGCGCCCGCCCCCGCGGCCACGCCGTTGACGATGCATACCACCGGCGCGGGCAAAGCGCGCAGGCGCAGTACCAGAGGGCGGTAGTTCCGTTCTATGCCTTCGGAAAGATCGCGCCTCTGACCGGCGGGCAAGGGCTTGCGTTCCGACAAATCCTGACCGGCGCAGAATCCCCGTCCCATACCCGTAAGGATCACGCCTCGCAAGTCGTCGCGCCCTTCAAGGAAGGATAGCGCTTGCTTCAGATCGTCGTGCATGATCTGGGTGAAGCTGTTCAGGGTATCGGGACGATTCAGCACAATATGCCCGACGCCTTCGTGGTAATTGAATTGAATGTGTTGATAAACGTGAGACATGTCCCCGCCGGCAAATAAAAAGCCGCTACTCACAGGAGGAAGCGGCCGTTCTGGGCAATGCGTGGTGGAATGCTTGGTAGGCAGTACTGGATTCGAACCAGCGACCTCTACGATGTCAACGTAGCGCTCTAACCAACTGAGCTAACCGCCTAGGAAGAACGAGATTCTAGCCTATTTAGTTCCGCTTTGTCAAAGAATGCGGGCGGTGGAAGAACAAGCGGCACCGCGCGATAAATAGATGGGTGGAATCATGCGGTAAAAGCAGGAAAAACGCGCGGCGAAAGGAAGGAAGGCCGCGCGGTGGGAGGCGGGAAAGTCACGCAGTAGAAGATGGGAAAACCACACATATAGAAGACAAGAAAGTCACGCGGTAAAAGGCGGGAAGGCCGCTCCCGGAAGTCGGGAAAGGGTGCAGGAAATGGGTGCCTGGACAGGCGGGATCGGCCATGCCGGGCATGTCGCTTGCTGGCCGGCGTGGCAAAAGCCTCAACCGCCGAGCAGGAGCCTGCGCCCATGCCTTTGTCAGCCGTTGCAAACAGTCCTCGTGTCGATACCCGCGCATGCGTCGCGGAGCTATACAGCGCGGTCCGCCGCTACAGCCTGAAACTCGCCTCCCCTCTTTCGCCCGAAGACCAGTGCGTGCAATCCATGACCGAGGCCAGCCCGACGAAATGGCATCTGGCGCACACCAGCTGGTTCTTCGAAGTCATGCTGCTGCGGCCTTGCCTGCCGGCGTACCGGCTATTCGACGAGCGCTATCCGTATCTGTTCAACTCTTATTACGAAGCACTGGGCCCGCGCCTGAGCCGCCCTCGGCGCGGCCTGCTTACCAGGCCCGCGCTGAAGGACATCCATGCCTATCGGGCGCATGTGGACGCCGCCATGCTGGAACTGATCGACCGCTGCGGCGAGGAGCAATGGGAGGAAATACGCGAGCGCATCATACTGGGCCTGAATCATGAGCAGCAACACCAGGAACTGCTGGTGACCGACATCGTCCATGCGTTCTGGCTCAATCCGCTGCATCCGCCTTATCTGCGCGAGCATGACGGCTTGCCGATCCGGCATGCCCGGGAAGCCGCAAACTCGCCGCGGGGCGCGCCGGCGGACCAGCGCCCGGCCTGGCTGGAATTCAGCGGCGGCAAGGCGGCGATCGGGCACGATGCCTATGCGGACGGCGGCTTCGCCTTCGATAACGAGACGCCGCGCCATGAAGTCTTGCTGCGGCCTTATCTGCTGCGCGACCGTCTGGTAAGCTGCGCGGAATATGCGGCCTTCATCGCGGACGGCGGATACGCCCGGCCCGAGCTCTGGCTTTCGGACGGCTGGGCGGCGGTCCAGGAACACGGCTGGCAAGCGCCCATCTACTGGTCGGCGCAGGATGAAAACATCGGCGGCGGCATCGAGCATTGGCAGGTATATGGGCCTTACGGACTGCGCACGCCCGACCCCGGCGAACCGGTGCTCAACCTCAGTTTTTACGAGGCGGCGGCTTACGCGCAATGGGCGGGCGCGCGCCTGCCGACGGAGTTCGAATGGGAAGCGGCGGCGGCCACCGGCCGGCTGGCCCAGGCCCATGGCCACGCCTGGCAGTGGACGCGTTCGGCCTACGACCCCTACCCCGGCTTCCGGCCGCTGCCGGGCGCCGCGAGTGAATACAACGGCAAATTCATGGTGGGCCAGCTCGTATTGCGCGGCAGCAGCCTGGCCACCCCGCCCGGCCACCAGCGCCTGACTTACCGCAATTTCTTTCCGGCCGGCGCGCGCTGGCAATTCTCCGGCCTGCGATTGGCGAAGGATACCGCATGATGAATACAGTAACGATGACGGACGCAGGCGTGGACGAGGCGCTGGAAGGCGACGGCGCCGCACAGTTTTTTGAGGACATGGCTATTGCGCTGGGCCGCAAGCCGCATTGCGTATCGCCCAAATATTTCTACGATGAGCGCGGCTCCGCGCTGTTCGACCTCATCTGCGAACAGCCCGAATACTATCCCATGCGCAGCGAAATGGCGTTGCTGTCCGAACACGCGCGCGACATCGCCGGTCAAATCGGTGCCGGCGCGGAAATCATCGAGTTCGGCGCGGGGTCGCTGCGGAAAATCCGCCTGCTGCTCCATGCCCTGGAACGCCCCGCCCGCTATGTGCCCATCGATATCTCCGGCGAGCACCTTGCGGCTTCGGCCCGCTCCCTGCGGCGGGATTTTCCCGGCCTCGACATCCTGCCGGTGATAGGCGATTACACGGCATCCCTGAATGTGCCGCCCGCCCGGGCCGGCGCACGGCGGGTGGGCTTCTTTCCAGGCTCCACGCTGGGCAACCTGGACCCCGATCAGGCGCTGGCCTTCCTGCGGCGCGCCGGCGCGCTGCTGCGCGGCGGCGGCTTGCTGCTGGGCGTGGACATGATCAAGGACCCCGCCGTCCTGCATGCCGCCTACAACGATGCCGCCGGCGCCACCGCCGCCTTCAATCTGAATCTGCTGGCGCGCGCCAACCGGGAACTGGGTACGGATTTCGACCTTTCCGGCTTTGCGCATGCCGCCTTCTACAATGCGCCGTGCCAGCGGGTGGAAATGCATCTGCTGAGTCTGCGTGCGCAGCGGGTGCATTTGGGCGCCTGCAGCCACAGCTTCGCCGAAGGCGATACCCTGCATACTGAAAATTCCTATAAATACACCCTTCCAGGCCTGCGCAGCCTGGCCGCCAGGGCGGGATTGCGGCCGGGCCCGGTGTGGCTGAGCCCAGGCGGCATGTTCAGCCTGCATTGGCTGGAGGCGCCGCAGCGCTCCGAAAGCGCCTGGCCGCGTGTGGGGCTTGGCGATAAGCTCGACGATAAGCTGTGATCAAGCGCCGGATACGGCGCGCATGAACGCGGCGATCTTGTCCGCCGACTTTATCCCCGGAGCGGTTTCGACGCCGCTGCTGACATCGACCGCATAAGGGCGCAGGACTCGGATCGCGTCCGCTACGGTTTCGGCCTTCATGCCGCCGGCCAGCACCACCGGGCGCCGGTCAGCGGCGGCAAGCACATCGCCCAGCAGCGCAGTATCCAGAGCCAGGCCGCTGCCCCCGTAGCCGGGACTGTAGCTGTCGAACAGCCAGGCGCTTGCCGCCATGTGCTGCCGGCAGGCCTGGAGCACGCGCTGCGGCGTATCCAGGCCGGGAGCGCCCACCCGGAAGGCGCGCATGTACCGGCGGCCGAACCGGGCGCAATATTCGGGGGATTCATCGCCGTGGAATTGCAGCAGGTCGGGGCGCACCCGCTCGATGACGGCATCGACTTCATGCGCGGGAGCGTTCACGAAAAGAGCGACGGTATCGACGAAGGCCGGCACCGCGTCCCGCAGGGCGCGGGCCTGCGCCAGCGGCACCGCCCGCTTGCTGGAGCCGTAAAAAACCAGGCCTATGGCGTCCGCCCCCGCCCGCACCGCCGCGGCGACATCTTCGGGGCGGGTCAGGCCGCAGATTTTCACGCGTACGCGCGCGCAAGGGCTGGCGCCGGATTCGGTGTTCATGGCCTCATTATCGCCTATTTGAACGCCGCCCCGGCATCGTCCGCCTCGCTGCCCGGAGCGCTGCCCGTGCCGCCCGGAACACTGCCCGCGCCGCCGCCCGGCTGGTCGTAGCCATAGGCGCCGGAGCCGTAGTCCGCCCCGCCGCCGAAGTCTATGGTCGCCGGGTCCACCGTCGGCGCATCGTGCTTATAGTGCGTGACCATGCCGGGGAACACCATGACCACCGCCACCATGAAGAGCTGGATGCAGATGAAAGGCACCGAGCCCCAGTAGATCTGGCCTGTGGTCACCTTGGCGATCAGCTTGCCCGAAACGCGGTCGTGATAGTCCTCCTTCGGGGCCACGGAGCGCAGGTAGAACAGCGCAAACCCGAAAGGCGGGTGCATGAAGGAGGTCTGCATGTTCACCGCCAGCAGCACGCCGAACCAGATCAAATCGATGCCCAGCTTCTCGGCCACCGGCCCGATCAGCGGAATGATGATGAAGGCGAGTTCGAAAAAATCCAGGAAAAAGGCCAGGAAGAAGGTCAGCAGGCTGACCACAATGAGGAACCCCCATTGGCCGCCGGGCAAGCCTACCAGCAGGTGCTCGACCCAGAGATCGCCGTTGATGCCGCGAAAACTGAGGCTGAACACGGTGGACCCGACCAGGATGAACACCACGAAGCAGGACAGCTTGGTGGTGGTGTCCATGGCCTGCTTGAGCAGGCTCCAGGAAAAGCGGCCCCGCGACACGGCCATGACCAGCGCGCCCACCGCCCCCATGGCGCCGCCCTCGGTGGGGGTCGCCACGCCGATGAAGATGGTGCCCAGAACCAGGAAGATCAGGAACAGCGGCGGGATCATCACGAAGGTGACGCGCTCGGCGATTTCCGACAGCAGCCCCAGTTTGAAGATCTTGTTCACCAGCGCGATGATCAAGGCGGTGATGCCCCAGGCCATGAGGCTGATGACGACGCGCTCGTCCACCGGCACCTGGGTGTGCTCGCTGAAATAATGCTGCGTGGCGAAGTAGGAAACCGCCGAAGCGATCAAGGTCAGTATGATCAGCGAGCGCAGGCCGCGGCTGCCGTCCGGCCTGTCGTAGATGCGCGCCTCCGGCGGCAGGGCCGGCGCGCTGGACGGCTTGACCAGAGTCATGATCACGATATAGGCGATATAGCAGCCCGTCAGCACCAGGCCGGGCACCATGGCGCCGCGGTACATGTCGCCGATGGAGCGCCCGAGCTGGTCCGCCAGAATGATGAGCACCAGCGAAGGCGGAATGATCTGCGACAGCGTGCCCGAAGCCGCGATGACGCCGGCCGCCAGCCGCCTGTCGTAGCCATAGCGCAGCATGATGGGCAAGGAAATCAAGCCCATCGAAATGACCGAGGCGGAGACGACGCCGGTGGTGGCCGCCAGCATGGCGCCCACCAGCACCACGGCGATGGCCAGCCCGCCGCGCACCGGCCCGAACAGCTGGCCGACGGTTTCCAGCAAATCCTCGGCCATGCCCGAGCGTTCCAGTATCAGCCCCATCAGCGTGAAGAACGGCACGGCGAGCAGCGTGTCATTGGATACGATGCCGAATACGCGCTGCGGCAGGGCCTGGAACAGGGCCGGCTGCATCAGCCCCAGATCGATGGCGATCAGGCCATACAGTATGCCGTTGGCCGCCAGTGAAAATGCGACGGGAAAACCCAGGAGCAGGAAGACGATCAAGTTGAAGAACATGATCGGGGCAACGTTGTCGACGATAAACTCCATGATCAGCGGCCCTTGCCTGTAATGTTTTGCCGCGCGTCGCCGCGCCGGTCGAGTTCAGCCTGCCGCAGGATTTCCTCGGCCAGCTCTTCTTCGGCGGTCTTGCCGTCCGGTTTGGCGGTCGGATCCGGGCAGACCCCGCGCAGAAAGCCTATGCATTTGATGAGCTGCGACACGCCGGCCAGGATGAGCAGGAAGAATCCCACGGGTATCAACAGTTTTGCCGGCCAGCGTATCAAGCCCCCGGTATTGGACGACAGTTCGTGCAGCACGAAGGATTCGTAGAAGTACGGCAGCGACAGCCAGAAAATCAGCGCGCAAGCCGGAAACAGGAAAAACAGGATGCCGAAGATTTCAATGTAGATCTGGGTGCGCCGGGAAAACTTTTGCGCCAGGACATCCACCCTGACATGCTCGTTGCGCAAATAGGTATAGCCAGCCGCAAGCAGAAAAATGGCCCCGAACAAATACCATTGCAGTTCCAGCCAGGCGTTCGAGCTGACCTGGAACACCTTGCGCACCACCGCATTGGTGGCGCTGACCAGCACCACCACCAGCGTCAGCCAGATGACGATCCGGCCCACCCTGATATTGACGGCGTCGATGGCTCGGGATAAAGACAAGAAGAATTTCATGAGTTCCGCACTACGCGAGAGGTAGGAAAGGCCTGCGGCGAGCGAGCGGCGCCGCGCCGGAAACCGCTGCATTCTAATACTTTTGCCCTCATTCCGCTCTTGGGGCTAATCCCCACGCTGATCGAGACAGCGAAGATTTTCCCTCGATTTACCCTTACGCGGATGAAAGCCGGCGCCGCGAAAAGCCCTGCGCGGCGACGCCGCCGGCATGGCCATGCTCAACCGGCCGGATGGGATAATGTCCAGGCTTTCAGCCACGCCAACCCCTCCTGGGTCCCCTTTGCGGGCCGGTATTCGCAGCCTACCCAGCCCCCGTACCCGAGCTCGTCCATCAAATCGAAGAGATAGGGATAGTTGATCTCGCCCGTATCGGGCTCGTGCCGCTGCGGCACGCCGGCGATCTGGATGTGGCCTATATGGGCGAGATATTTTCTGAATGTCGCGGCAAGGTCGCCCTCCATGATCTGGGCGTGATAGAAATCCATCTGGATCTTCAGATTCGGCGCCCCGACCTCTTCGCGTATGCGGTGGGCATCGGCCTGCCTCGACAGCAGATAGCCGGGCATGTCCCGCTGGTTGATGGGCTCGATCAATACTTCGATGCCATGCGGCGCACACTCGCCCGCCGCATATTTCAGGTTTTCAATGAAACTGCGCCGGCATGCTTCGGCATCGGCGCCGCCGGGGACCCGGCCCGCCATGACGTGCAGGCGCGGCGTTCCAAGCGCCCTGGCGTATTCGATGGCGATCGCTACGCCCCGCCGGAATTCCTCGCGCCGGCCCGGTAGCGCGGCAATGCCGCGCTCGCCTGCATCCCAGTCGCCCGGCGGCATGTTGAACAGCACATTTTCGATGCCATGCGCCCGAAGCCTCGCGGCGATCTCATCGGCCCCGTGGCCGTAGGGGAACAAGAATTCCACGGCCTTGAATCCGGCCGCGGCCGCGGCCCCGAAGCGTTCGATAAACGGAACTTCCTGGAACATCAGGCTTATATTCGCGGCGAATTTCGGCACGGGCTTATACCTAAAAGAAACCGCCTTAGCGCGCTGAGATCCCCAGATGGGAAAAAAGCGCGCGCGCCGCGGGGACGGCGGGCAGGCCGTAGCGGGCCGGATATTCCACCTCGGCCAGATACAGCCCGTCGGGCGCGAAAGTGGGCGCCGCGCGGCGCCTGTCGCGCTCGAGCAGCAGGGTGTCCATCCAGGCGGGGTCCTGCCTGCCCTGCCCCACATAAAGCAATGCGCCCATCAGATTGCGCACCATGTGATGCAGGAAAGCATTGGCTTTGAAGGTGAACAGGAAGAATTCGCCGAACTGCTCGATGTCCAGAACGGACAAGGTGCGCACCGGGCTGGCGGCTTGGCACTCGGACGAACGAAAGCTGCTGAAGTCGTGTTCGCCCACCAGGCGGCGCGCCGCTTCCCGCATGGGCTCCAAAGACAGGCCATGATAGACCCAGCCCGCGCGCCCCTCCATCAGCGGCGAGCGCTGCCTGGCATTGCGCACCAGGTAGACATAGCTGCGGGAGACGGCGGAATACCGGGCGTGGAAACTATCATCGACGGGCGCGCTCCATTGCACGGCGATGCTGCGGGGCAAAATGGCGTTCATGCCCCGCACCCAGGACTCGCTGCGCCGTTGGGCGGCGGTGTCCAGGTGCACGACCTGGCCGAGCGCATGCACGCCGGTATCGGTGCGCCCCGCGCATATCGTCGCCACGGGCTCCGCCAGGAACTGCGCCAGCGCGGATTCGACCGCATCCTGGACGGTCCGGCCGCTGGGCTGGGTCTGCCAGCCCTGCCAGGACGAACCATCGTAGACTATGCCCAACGCGATGCGCGGCATGGATCCTAGTGGCGCCGGGCTCGAGGCTCGGCGCCGTCGTCCAGATCCAGATTGATCTGTTCGAGTTTTTCCTGGACCATGGCGTCCGTAATGACCCCGTGGCCGTCGCCGTCGCGGTTCGCCGAATTCGCGCGGCGCAACAGCCAGGCGATGATCAATACGATGAATGCCAGTACGCCGGTGATCACACCCAGCATGTGTTCTTGTAGCCACGACACGCTTTGTTCCGCCTTTGTGGAATTTGAATCGGCGCCGGAAGCCGCATCGGCCTTGCCGTCCGCAGCCGCCCCCCGAGCCGGTTTATCCGCCCCCACCGCCGCGCCTGGCCCCTTGGCGGAGCCGCCGTCGCTGGCGCTGCCGGGTAGCCCCGGCGCCGCGATGCCCGCGCCGCCCGCTTGCGCGGCGGAACCGCCATTGCCGGAGCCGGACCGGGCCTGGCCGTTTGCCGCCCCGGTGGAGCCGTCGCCTGTGGCGCCGGACGCGCTGCCGGCTGAGGAACCGCTAGGAGCGCCATCGGCGCCTGCGGAGCCTGCCGCGGCATTCGCTGCACCGCCGCCCGCAGCAGCCCCTGCGCCACTGCCTGCGCCTTTCCCGCCCGGCGAGGCCTGAGCCGCCCCGCCGCCGGCAGCCGAACCGCCGCCCGACGCGGTAGGACCGGCCGCGGTGGAACCCGCTTCATTGGGACTTGCCGCAGCGGAGCCCGCCGCGGTAGAGCCGCCGCTTGCCGTAGCGGAGGCGCCACCGCTAGCGGCGCCACTGCTGCCTCCGGGACCTCCCGCGCTCGTTGCATTGCCGCCCGCAGCAGCCCCCGCGCCGTTGCCGGAGCGTTCCCTGCCTGAGGGCTGAGCCGCCGCGCCGCCCGGTGCAGTGGAACCGGTTGCGGAGGAACTCGCCGCACTTGAACCCGCTGCAGCGGAACCGGACCCAGTGCCGGCCGCCGCACTGGCGTCGGAACCGTTGCCAGCCGCCGCCGTGGAGCCGGCCGTAGCCGCGCCTGCGGGTTTGCCGCCCGCGGCGTCAGCAGCCTGAGCGCCGCCCCCTGCGCCGCCGTTTCCGGCCTGCGCGCCCGCGCCGTGGGTAGCGGTCCCGCCCGGAGCGCCGGCGGAACCTTGCCGCGCACCGCCGGCAGCCTGGCCAGGCCGCCCCGCTGTACCGCCGCCAGACGTCGCCCCGCCGGGCGCGGCCGAGCCCGCCTGGCCATCCGGCGAGCCGCCTACCGCGTCGGCCAGCGACTGGCTCAGGCCTTTTGCGCCGTCGACCACCAGGCCCGAAGCGGCGCCGCCTTGCGCGCGCAAAGCCTCGCTAAGATGCTTGACGTTTTCTTCCAGTTGGGACACGCGCTGTTCGGATTCTGCAATGCCCTTGCGTGTGGCGACCTGGTCGTCGGACCGGGCATCGGTCGACAAGCCGCCCCCCGCGGCACCGGCCGCCGCGGCACCGCCGGACGTGGCGCCTGTACGGCCGTTCGCAGCAGCGCTGGACAAACGCAATTGGTCGCGCGACTGATCGGCGGCTTCCATTTGCGGCTCCGCCCCCCCAGGCGAAACCTGGCCCGCCGCCGCATCGCCCCCGGCGCCCACCACCCCGGCGCCGGCCGCCGCACGCTGGCGGTAGAGCGCGAATTCATGCGCCTGCCGCATGAAGATGCGGCGCGCTTCGCGATCGGAAATGGCGGTGATATCGGCCATGCTCGGCATCTTCAGGCTGGCGCCCGCCTTGACCAGATTGATGTTGCCATGGATGAAGGCTTGCGGGTTGGCGCGCTGCAAGGCGATCATGAGCTGATAGATGCTGGCGTCCGGCACGGCGTTGCGCCGGGCGATGGCGAACATGGTGTCGCCGCGCCTGACCTTGATGGTGTAGCCCGCCTGGGCGGACGCGGCCGCGCCGCTTGGGTCCCTGAGGCTGGAACTGCGCTGCGCCGCGGCGGAAGCCGCCCCGCCATGCGCAAGCAGGCTGACCTGGTAGCGCTGCTGGCCGGCGGCGGTACGGACGTCGAGCAGGACATCCGCGATCGGCTGGTCGAAGGGCGTGCTGGAGCGCAGCTGTATGACCTTGATGCCCGCCGTGTAGCCGTCGACCACTTGCAGCCGCAAGTCCGACAAGGCGACGGGCGGAGTCAGTCCGGCCTGCTGCCATGCGGACAAAGGGGCGGGCGTCACGGCCAGGGAACGGAGATCGTCGGCGCTGAGCTGGCTGACCGGGATGTCGATGCCCAGCGGCTGGCCCAGGCCGGACACGATGCGCGAGTGCCCGAAACTGGCGGCATACGCCGACGGGCATGAGATCAATGCCGCCGCGAGCGCCCCGACTAAAGGTTTAGTGTTCCAGACTAACGCAAAAGACGAAGACACACTGCGGGACATGGCCATTATCAGAGTTCACCCAAAGTTATGCGCAACATGCGCCGCAGCGGTTCGGCGGCCCCCCATAATAGCTGATCGCCCACGGTAAATGCGCTGAGGTATTCAGGACCCATGGACATCTTGCGCAAGCGGCCCACGGGAATGTCCAAGGTGCCCGTCACGGCGACCGGCGTCAGCTGCTGCATGGTGGCTTCGCGCTCGTTGGGAATGACTTTCGCCCACTTCGAGCCTGCGCTGATGATGTCCGATACTTCGTCCAGGGGGACGTCGCGCTTGAGCTTGATCGTCAGGGCCTGGCTATGGCAGCGCATGGCGCCTATGCGCACGCACAGCCCGTCGATGGGCGTGGCGGCCGTGCCGAAGGCCGCGCCGCGGCCGAGGATCTTGTTGGTTTCGGCTTCCGCCTTCCATTCTTCGCGCGACACGCCCTTGCCCAGGTCTTTGTCGATCCAGGGAATCAGGTTGCCGCCCAGCGGCACGCCGAAATGGTCGCGCGGCAAGGCCGGGTCTTGCTGAGCCCGCAGGACGCCGCGGTCGATCTCCAGGATGGCCGAAGCCGGGTCGTCCAGCAGGGATTTGACAGCGCTGTTGAGCACGCCGAATTGGGTGAGCAGTTCGCGCATGTGCTGAGCGCCGCCGCCGGACGCCGCCTGATAGGTCATGCTGGTCATCCACTCTATCAGGTCCTGGTTGAACAGGCCGGCCAGGCCCATCAGCATGCAGCTGACCGTGCAATTGCCGCCGATGAAGTTCTTGACGCCGCGCCGCAGGGCTGCGTCGATGACGGGGCGATTGACCGGGTCCAGCACAATGATGGCGTCGTCGGCCATGCGCAAGGTGCTGGCGGCGTCTATCCAGACGCCGTCCCAGCCGGCCGCGCGCAATTTGGGATAGACGGCGGTGGTGTAGTCGCCGCCCTGGGCGGTGAGAATGATGGGGAGTTTTTTCAGCGCGTCGATATCATGGGCGTCTTGCAGCGCACCCGCGCCATCGGCCCACGACGGCGCCGCGCCGCCGGCGTTGCTGGTGGAAAAGAACACCGGCTGAAACAAGGAAAAATCATTCTCGTCGCGCATGCGCTGCATGAGGACCGATCCCACCATGCCGCGCCAACCGACTAAACCCACTGCTTGGCTCATGTTAAGTCGCTTAAAAAGAAGAAAATAAGGCCTAAAGCATTATTCTAATGCTTTCAGCACAGCGTCACCCATTTGGCTGGTGGAAACCTTGTTCGCGCCGTCTTCGAAGATATCCGCGGTCCGCAGGCCCTGTTCCAGCACGCTTTGCACGGCGGCTTCGATGCGCGCCGCGTGTTCCGGCAAATTCAGCGAATAGCGCAAGAGCATGGCGGCCGACAGTATGGTCGCCAGGGGGTTGGCCACGTTCTTGCCGGCGATGTCCGGCGCCGAGCCGTGGCTGGGTTCGTACAGCCCCTGGCTGGCGGAGTTCAGCGACGCGGAAGGCAGCATGCCGATGGAGCCGGTGAGCATGGCCGCTTCGTCGGACAGGATATCGCCGAACAGGTTGCCGGTGACGATGACGTCGAAGGCCTTGGGCGCGCGCACCAGCTGCATGGCGGCGTTGTCCACGTACATGTGGGACAGCTCGATCTGCGGATATTCCGCCGCGACGCTGATCATGATGTCGCGCCAGAACTGCGAGGTTTCCAGCACGTTGGCTTTGTCCACGCTGCACAGCCGCTTGCCGCGCTTGCCGGCCGCCTGGAAGGCGACATGCGCGATGCGCCGCACTTCGGATTCCGCGTAGTGCATGGTGTCGAAGCCCTGGCGCTCGCCCTTGAAAGCGCCTTCCTGCACTTCGCGCACGCCGCGCGGCTGGCCGANNNNGCGAACAGGCCCATGGCCTTGCGCAAGCCCAGTATGGCCTGTTCCGGACGCAGTTCGCGCGGCAGGCTGTCGTACTTCCAGTCGCCGACGGCGCCGAACAGCACCGCGGCCGAAGACTGGGCCAGTTCCAGCGTGGAGGCCGGCAAAGGATGGCCCTGCGCCTCATAGGCGGCGCCGCCGACCGGTGCGCTGTGCAGTTCCAGGTCGAGATCCAATGCACGCAGCACGCGCACGGCTTGTTCAGTGATTTCGGGGCCTATGCCGTCGCCCGGCAGTACCGCTATCTTGTGGGTCATGAGTTTTCCTGGATGTTTCAGAGAGTCTATACACAAAAAGGGCTGCGTCGCCGCGGCCCTTGTCGCCCGCTTTCGAGGGCGTGTAGCAGTCAATCGCAGCCGGCGCCGGCGGCCGGGCCCTTATGCCACAGGGCGCGATTCCAGCCACGGATGGCGCGCCAGGCGTTCGGCCTCGAAAGCCCGGATCAGGTCGGCCTTTTGTAGCGTAAGCCCGATGTCGTCCAGCCCATTCAACAAACAATGCTTGCGGAAGGGCTCGATGTCGAAATGCAGTTCGCTGCCGTCCTGCGTGACGACGACTTGCCTTTCGAGATCGATGCGCAGCTTGTAGCCGGGGAAAGCCTTGACGTCATCGAACAGTTTCGAGACCTGGGTCTCGGGCAGGATGATGGGCAGCAAGCCGTTCTTGAAGCTGTTATTGAAGAANNTGCTCGCGGCTGGAGCCGCAGCCGAAATTCTTGCGCGCCAGCAAGATGGATGCGCCCTGATACCGGGGCTGGTTCAGGACGAAGTCCGGATTCAAGGGGCGGCGGGAATTGTCCATGCCGGGCTCGCCATGATCCAGATAGCGCAGTTCGTCGAACAGATTGGGGCCGAAGCCCGTGCGCTTGATGGACTTCAGGAACTGCTTGGG
>DJWC01000161.1 GCA_002441445.1 Pusillimonas sp. UBA6240 | reverse complement strand
TCTTGGCCACCATCACCGGGTCCAGGACGATGTGGGCGGGCCGCCAATGTTCCAGCCGTTCCGCCACCGCGCGGGTCACGGCCTGCTGGCCCAGCATGCCTATCTTGACGGCGTCCACGCGCACGTCCGTGAACAGGGTGTCGATCTGCGCCGCCACGAATTCCGGCGGCACGGGGCATATGCCTGTGACGCCTTGCGTATTCTGGGCCGTCAGGGCGGCGATCACCGCCATGCCATAGGCGCCCAGCGCGCTCATGGCCTTGACGTCGGCCAGAACGCCGGCGCCGCCGGAGGGGTCGACACCCGCGATGCTCAGTGTGTTGGGAATCATGCTTGTTCTCTCTATGCTGTCTGTGTATTCAGAGACGGATCGGCGCGCAATGCGCAAGGATAATCCATTTTGCGCCGCATACGTCGGAAAGCCCACGGGAGAACGAGGGCGGGCGTTCGCGGAATTCAGCGGGCCCGGTCCACATAGCGGCAGAGCTCTTCCGCCGCGTCCACCAGACGCGGCCCGGGGCGGAACAAGGCGTCGGGGTCTATGGCGTATACGTTTCCCCGGATGGCGGCCGGCAGGCGCAAGGCGGTCCAGCGGCTGCGGATTTCATCCAGCTGGGGCGGGCTGCTGCCGGGGCCGATAATGACCCGGGGGTTTTCCAGCAGTACGCTTTCAGGGCTCACGCGCGCCGCGGGCATGGGCAGGCCGGCATAGATGTTGACTCCTCCGCATGCGGCCAGCACATCGTTCAGCAGCGGGTCCCGCCCTATCGTATAGAGCGGGACGGAGCCGATTTCGATGAAGACCGGTACGGACGCGCGCCCTGCATACCGGCGCCGCAGGTCGGCGATGCGCTCGGCCAGCGAGCGCGCGGCGGCGGCCGCCGTTTCCTGCGTGCCGAACAATTGTCCATAGCGAATGATTTCGGCGGGGATGTCATCCAGCTTCTGCGGGCGGGAGTAGAGCAGGGCGATGCCCAGTCGTTCCAGCGCCGGGGCCAGGGCCCGGACCGCGCCGGTGGGCAGCCAGGCGATGACGGTGTCCGGCCTGAGCGCCACTGTTTGCTCCACGCTGACGCTCACGCCGTCGCCTATTTTGGGGATGGCGTGGGCGGCCGGCGGATAGTCGCTGCTGTTGACCGTGCCGACGATGCGCTCGCCCGCCCCGGCGGCGAAAACCAGCTCGGTGATATGCGGAGTCAGGGTGATGACGCGTGTAACGGGGGCATGGACGCCGGCGGGCGCCGCCGGCCGGCTTGCTTCCTGCGCGCCGCCCCGGTCGCCCGCGTCCTGGGCCTCGGCCGGAGCGGCCCCCGCGGCCCAGAAGAACGCCGCGCAGCAGGATGCCGCCATGGCGGCGATGCGGCGATGCAAGGCGTCGCGGCGCGCCATCGCCTACATGCGGAACGAGAAGTTCACGAAGACATTGGAGCCCGGCGTGTTGTACCCGTATATCATCGCGTAGTCTTTGTTCAGCAGGTTGTTCCAGCGCAATTGCACGCCGGCGCGCTTGCTGAAGTCGTACGAGGCGGTCAGGTTCAACAGGCCAAAGCCTCCCAGGGTCACGCGCTGCGGCTGGAAATTCTGGTCGAAGGCGCTGTCATAGCGCTTGCCGGTGAATTGGTATTCCGCGCCTACGGTCAAGGCATCGATGCGATGCTCCGCGCCCACATGGAAAACCTGCTTGGCCCGCTGCACGAGCTGCAGCCCGGACTGGTCGTCCTTGGGATCCATGAAGTCCGCGCTGGCCCGCAACGTGGTGTTCCCCCAGCGCTGTTCGGCCGTCAGCGTCACGCCCCGTATGGTCGCTCTATCTACGTTCTTGGCGGTGTTGGCATTGATGGCGGGGTCGAACACGGAGTTCTGGATCATGTCGCGTATCTTGTTCTGGTAGACGACCAGGCCAAGCTGCGTGCCGCCGTCCGCATAGCGGATGCTGGCTTCGATGTTGCGCGATTTTTCCGGCTTCAGATCCGGGTTGTTCTGATAGCGCGGGCCCCAGAACGAAGCCGGTGTGCTGGGTGCGTACAGGTAGGCGAACGTGGGGGCCTGGAAGCCGGTGCTGCCGGCGATGCCGACGCGCCATTTGTCGCTCAGATCCAGGTCGTAGGCCAGGCCTCCCGTCGTCTCGCTGCCATAGCCCGACACATTGTCGTTGCGCACGCTGGCCTGGACGTGATGGATGTCGAAGTCGCCCCGATAGATCAGGCCGGCCGAATTGGTGTCGCGACGATTCTCCAGATAATTGGACTGGCTGTCCGCCCTTTCCTCCAGGCGCTCCAGGATCACGGACAGGCGCTGATCCTCTGTGAACTGCAGATTGTTCTGCCAGGTGTAGGACCGCTGCAGGCTGCCGACGCTGGAGTCGAAATCCGGGATGCGGGTATCGGTGAATTCCTTCGAAAAGCCAAGGCGCAGCACGCTTTGCCAGTAATCGGTGATGTCGTTCGTGCTCGTCAGGTTGTAGGCCTGCTGGCGCGTGATGGAATGGGTGGGGCGCGGATCGGGGCCCGCGTCGAACTGGCCGTCGATATAGCCGTTGTAGGCGGTCAGGCCGATGTGCTGGCCGGGCCGCCAAAGATAGCCCAGAGAGCCCGTCAGGGCATGCTGGCTGTAGCCGTCGCGGTCGCGGTTGTAGGTAAAGTCGCCCGCCAGCGGGTTGGCGGCGCTGAAGCCATTGCTGTCGGCCATGCTCGCCGCCAGGCTGTAGTCCCAGCCATCCTTGGCGCCGGAAACGCCCGTGCTGGACTTGAAGGTGTCGTAGCTGCCGTAGCCGATATTTCCCCAGGCGCTCAAGGGCCGGTCGGCGCCGGTTTTCTTCGTGATGATGTTGATGACGCCACCCATGGCGCCGGAGCCGTACAGGCTGCTGCTGGCGCCGCGCACGACTTCTATGCGTTCGATCAGGGCGGGGTCGATGGCGTTCCAGCTGGTCGAGCCGGTGGTGATGCTGTTGATGCGTATGCCGTCCACCAGCACCTGGGTGTGCTGGGTGGGAGAGCCGCGCAGGAACACGCCGGTGGTGGTTTGCGGGCCGCCGCTATTATTGATCTGGATGCCGTGTTGCCGGGCCAGCACCTCCGCCACGCTGTCGCTGCCGGACAGGCGCAGCGTTTCCTTGTCGATGACGCTGACATCGCCCAATACATCTTTTTCGAGCTGCGGGCTACGGCTCGCGGTGACGACGATTTCATCCAGCCGGGGTACGGAATCGGCGGTTTGGGCTGCGGCGATGAGGGGAAAACAGGCAAGGACGGCGAGCGCCAAGGGGTGGGGTGTGAGAGACATGGTAGGCCCTGTAAGACGTGCGTCCCCGCACGCCAGAATGAAAACATCCCGGCTTGGGCGCGGCGGCCATGCCGGCGCGCGCATCCCGAAGATGGACTAAGGGTCGATCAAGGCCGGTATCGGGCTGGCATGCGATGCATGACTACCGTTGCGGGGGCAGCACAGTTTGGGCGCGGCTACGCTGCCGCGCGCGCCTTCCTGTTTCCCATTTAACTTTCGCAGGGCCTGGGGTTGCGCCGTGAGGCGGCCGCCATGCTCCGAAAGCACCTTTTTCGCGGGTGGAATATAGCACAGCGGCCGCATGCGCCGCACATGAAACCCTTCCCGGAACATGCCTTTATGCCCGGGGTACTACAATAAGGGCCTTGTTCACATTGCCTCGTCCATTGCCAGGTAGCGCCGTGCCCCATCCGTCCTTGCCCTATCCTTTGTCCTCGTATACGCATGGCGCCGAATTCGCGCGCCTGCTTGGCGAACGTATCCTGATCCTCGACGGCGCCATGG
>DJWC01000052.1 GCA_002441445.1 Pusillimonas sp. UBA6240 | reverse complement strand
CGGCGACGATGGGCGCGAAGTAGTCCAGGTAGTCCGCATCGCCCGGATTGCGACCTTCCATCCATTGAATCTGGTCGCAGCGGGCCAGCGCGTTGTTGATGCGGCGCACGACTTGCGGAACCGAATTGGCGGGGTACAGGGACTGGTCCGGGTACATCTCGCCCGCGAGATTGGCGTCGCCCGCCACTTGCCAGCCCGAAAGATAAATGGCTTTCAGCCCGGCCTTTACCTGTTGCATGGCCTGGTTGCCGGTCAGCGCCCCCAATGAATTCACGAAGGGTTCGGTATGCAGCAGATTCCACAGCTTTTCCGCGCCGCGCCGCGCCAGGGTGTGCTCCACCATGACCGAGCCGCGCAGGCGCACGACATCTTCCGCGCCATAGCCGCGCTTGATGCCCTGCCAGCGCGGATCCTCGGCCCAGCTACGCTGCAAATTGCGGATTTCGTTTTCTCTATGGTTCATGATGCTTTTCCTATAAGGGTTGAAAGAAAATCAGATGGGAAAAGTCTACGCTTTTGCTGCAAGGCAAACAGCACTTATGTCTTATACAAGACAAATTATTTTTTCATTTAAAATCAACGAAATAAAAAATATATTTCATGATACGGGATGATTTTTTCTAAGATGAAAAGATCTATCATGCGCCGCAGCAAATGCTTCTCACCATACGGGATGCAATTTTCACAATACGAAAATCATGCCGGCGGAGTTGTACAATACCGGCTTCAGCACCCAGCAATGAAAGCTTCTCCATGCCTCACACGCCTCTCGCGCAAGCGCCGCTGGGCCATAGCACCGTCTATCCGGACCGCTACGACCCCGGCCTGCTCTTTCCCATCGCCCGCGAGCACAATCGCGCGGCGCTCGCCCTGCCCAAGGTCTGGCATGGCGCGGATATCTGGAATGCCTACGAGCTTTCCTGGCTCAATGCCAAGGGCAAGCCGGTGGCGGCCATGGCGCGCTTCACTTTTCCCTGCGACAGCCCGCGGCTGATTGAATCCAAGTCGTTCAAGCTCTACCTGAATTCCTTCAACGAAACCCGATACGGCGATCGCGTAGCCGTGCGCAGCGCCCTGCTCCATGATTTGAGCCAGGCGGCCGGCGCGGACGTGGGCGTCGAATTGATGGAACTGGATGGCTGGGGCGCGCAGACATGCCGGCCGATGGAAGGCATCAACATAGACGCCGCGGATATCGAGATTTCCCGCTACGAGCCGGCGCCCGATCTATTGCGCTTGGCCGATGGCGCGGCCGTCGTCACCGAGACGCTGGTGTCCGATTTGCTCAAGTCGAACTGCCCCGTTACCGGCCAGCCCGACTGGGGCAGCATGCAGATACGCTATACCGGGCCGCAGATCGACCGCCATGCGTTGCTGCGCTATATCGTATCGCTGCGGCGGCACGCGGAATTCCATGAGCACTGCGTGGAAAAGATGTACTGCGACATACAAGCGGCCTGCCAGCCAAGATCCTTGCTGGTCTATGCCCGCTACACGCGGCGCGGCGGCCTGGACATCAACCCCTGGCGCAGCAGCGGACCCGCCGAGGTCGACCCGGCACGCACCCCGAGGCAGTAGGCGGCAGGCGCCGCCGGCACACACCATAAGCCTGGCAGTGCCGCGCGGCCTGGCAATCGCAGTGCAGTTGCAGGCAGCCTGCTTGGGCGAGTCAACCCACGCGCTCAATGCCGGTCGGACTTGTCCCGTATTTCGGGCCAGGCGCGGCGCAGGTAATAGCACATGGACCACACCGTCAGGACGGCGGCGATGATGATCAGCCATTCCCCGATGATGTCCACGCGCAGCCCGTACAAGGGCCGCCAGTACAGCAGGCAAGGTATGGCGATCATCTGTGCGGCGGTCTTGAATTTCCCCAGCCAGTGGACCGCGACGCTGCCGCTGGCGCCTATTTTCGCCATCCATTCGCGCAAGGCCGAAATGGTGATTTCACGCCCTATGATGATGAGCGCTATGAAGGCGTCCACCCGGCTCAGGTCGAGCAGGATGAGCAGCGCCGCGCTGACCATGAGCTTGTCGGCGACCGGGTCCAGGAAGGCGCCGAAGGAAGACGTCTGGTTCCAGCGCCGCGCCAGCCAGCCATCGAACCAGTCCGTCAGGGCGGCCACGATAAAGGCCGCGGCGGCCACGGTATCGCGCAGCGGCACGGATATCCAGGCCGACGGGATATAGAAGAGCGCCACGAGCAGCGGGATCATGGCGATGCGCAGCCACGTCAGCGCAATGGGTAGGTTCATAGGAGGCATAAGATGAATACTACCCTATCGCAGGGCCCGATAGATACGTTCGGCTAATTCATCCGAAATGCCCTCCACCGAACGCAGGTCGTCGATGCTGGCGTCCACCACGCCGGAAAACCCGCCGAAGCGCGCCAGCAGCTTCTGGCGCCGCCGGGCTCCGATGCCTTCGATTTCCTCCAGCCGCGACACATTGCGCGCCTTGGCGCGCTGCGCACGCATGCCGGTGATGGCGAAACGGTGGGCTTCGTCGCGTATCTGCGCCACCAGCATCAAGGCGGCGGACTCGACGCCCAGGGATGCGGGCGGCCGGCCATCGGCGAAAATCAGGGTTTCCAGGCCGACCTTGCGGCCCTCCCCCTTGGCGACGCCGACAATGACGCGCGTTTCCAGGCCGAGCTCGACGAATACCTGCCGCGCGACCTCGACCTGGCCCTTGCCGCCGTCGATCAGCACCACATTCGGCAGTTCCGCCAGCCCGTCCGCCACGCGCCCGAAGCGGCGCGTCAGCACCTGGCGCATGGCGGCGTAGTCATCGCCCGGCGTGATGCCGGCGATGTNNAGCGGCGATACAGGGACGGCTGCATATCATGGTGCTGGTACACCACGCAGGACGCCTGAGTGGCCTCGCCCGCGGTATGGCTGATATCGAAGCATTCTATGTGCATGGCGTCCAGCGCCGCCTCGTCGGTGTCCAG
>DJWC01000113.1:434-24819 GCA_002441445.1 Pusillimonas sp. UBA6240 | reverse complement strand
GGAACTTGTACTTGCCCGACAGTTTCCCGAAGGCGATGACCGAGCCCGAGAACGTGATGGCGCCGACGAAGGTGCCGATGAAGAGTTCCAGGCGGTTGCCATAGGGAATGGGCGCGCCCGCCGCCGCGATGTTGAAGGCGTGCGGCTCGGCCACGACCGCGACGGCGATGGCCACGGCCGCCAGGCCGNNGCACCCAGCCCAGGCCGATGCCGGCGGTGCCCTGCTTGGCCAGGCTGACGATCAGGGCGGCCGTGGTGAGCACGGCGATGGCCATGCCCACCATGCCGAAGGCATTGCCCCGGCGCGAAGTGGTGGGGTGGGAAAGGCCTTTGAGCGCCTGGATGAAGCACACCGAGGCGATGAGGTAGAACAGCGTGACCAGGTCGTTCGAGATCATGACTGCCCTCCGGCCTTCTTGTCTTTCTTTTTGAACATTTCAAGCATGCGGCGCGTGACGAGGAAGCCGCCGAACACGTTCACGGCGGCCAGGGCGACCGCGAACACGCCCATGTAGCGGGCCAGGCCGCCTTCGGTCAGCGCGGCGGCCAGCATGGCGCCCACGATGACAATGGCCGATATTGCATTGGTGACCGCCATGAGGGGCGTATGCAGGGCCGGGGTCACGTTCCAGACCACATGGAAGCCCACGTAGACGGCCAGCACGAAGATAATAAAATTGATCAGGGTGGGGCTTACTGCTTCCATCAGGCGCTCCTCAAGACTTGGCCGTCCTTGCACATCAGGCAGGCGGTAACGATTTCATCCTCGTGCTGCACGGCCAGCCGGCCTTCGGAATCGGTAATCAGCTTCATGAAATCCAGTATGTTGCGCGCGTACAGCGAGGAAGCATCCTGGGGCACCATGGCGGGCAGGTTGCTGTAGCCGATGATGGCCACGCCGTGCTTTACCACCACCTGGTCTTTTTCCGACAGCGGGCAGTTGCCGCCGCGCTCGACCGCGAGGTCGACGATGACCGAGCCGGGCTTCATGCCCTGTACGGTTTCGGCGCTGATCAACTGGGGCGCCGGCCGGCCGGGTATCAGCGCGGTGCTGATGACGATATCGGCCTGCTTGCAGCGTTCGGCCACCAGGGCGGCCTGGCGGGCCATCCATGCCGCGGGCATGGGGCGCGCGTAGCCGCCCACGCCCTGGGCAATTTCGCGTTCTTCATCGGTTTCGAAGGGGACGTCGATGAATTTCGCGCCCAGCGATTCGATCTGTTCCTTGGCGGCGGGCCGCACGTCGGAGGCCTCGACCACGGCGCCCAGGCGGCGCGCGGTNNGCCGTGGCGATGGCCTGCAAGCCCGCCACGCCCGCGCCCAGCACGACCACCCGGGCGGCCTTGAGGGTGCCCGCCGCGGTCATCATCATGGGAAAGAGGCGGCCATATTGGTTGGCGGCCAGCAGCACCGCCTTGTAGCCGGCCAGGTTGGCTTGCGAGGACAGCACGTCCAGACTTTGCGCGCGGGTGATGCGCGGCGCCGCTTCCAGCGCGAAGGCCGTCAGTCCGGCGGCCGCCAGTTCCGCCAGGCCCTGCGGGTTGAAGGGGTCCAGCATGCCGATCAGCACCGCGCCGGCCTTGACGTGCTGGAGTTCCTGCACGCTGGGTGAGCGCACCTTCAGGACGATGTCGGAGGACAAGGCCTGAATGCCGTCCGCCAGCTGGGCTCCCGCCGCGGCATAGGCCTCGTCGGGAAAGTGGGCCTGCGCGCCGGCCCCGCGTTCGACCATGACGGTGTGCCCCGCAGCCACATATTTCTTGACTGTTTCAGGGGTCGCCGCCACGCGTGTTTCGCCTGGAAGGCTTTCACGTGGAATACCTATCTGCATAAATGTCTCTCCGCCAATGGAGGTTATTTTTGATGGGAGCTACTATACATGATCGCGATGATGGCCGATGCGCCGGGCCTGAAGAAGCTTGGCGCGGGCGCTGGCGGCGGGAAAGCGGCGCAGATGGCCGGCCGGTCGCCCGGCTGCCTGCTTCGCGTCCCCGCGGGGCGCGCCGCGCCGGTGTCGGGGGCCGGGCCCAGAGTCATCGCCTGGAGCAACCCACGTCCGCCATGCCCGCCCGCGGCCACCGGAGCAGCCCGCCCGGACGCGATCATCAGCCTTCGCTGGCCTCCAGGGCCTGAGCCAGGTCGGTCAGGATATCGTCGATATGCTCCAGCCCTATCGAAAGCCGTATCATGTCTTCGCCCACGCCCGCGGCGGCGAGCTCTTCGGGATTGAGCTGGCGGTGGGTGGTCGAAGCCGGGTGGCAGGCCAGGGATTTTGCGTCGCCGATATTGACCAGCCTGAGTATCAGCTGCAGCGCGTCGATGAAGCGGGCGCCCGCGTCCCTGCCGCCCTTGATGCCGAAGGACAGGATGCTGGCGGGCTTGCCGCCCAGATATTGCTGCGCCAGCGCGTGTTCGGGGTGGTCCGGCAGGCCGGCGTACTGCACCCACGACACTTGATCGTGCTGCTTCAGGTACTGCGCCACCTTCATGGCGTTTTCGCAATGGCGTTCCATGCGCAGCGATAGTGTTTCAATGCCTTGCAGTATCAGGAAGGCATTGAAGGGGGACAGCGCCGCGCCGGTATTGCGCAAGGGCACCACACGGCAGCGGCCTATGAAGGCGGCGGGGCCGAAAGCCTCGGTGTAGACCACCCCATGGTAGGATGGATCGGGCTCGTTGAGCATGGGGAAACGGGCTTTGTGTTCGGCTCAGGGGAATTTGCCGGAATCCACGACGGCGCCGGCGATGGTGGTGCCGTGCCCGCCCATGTATTTGGTCAGCGCATGCACGACGATGTCGGCGCCGTGCTCNNGGCACAGCGCGGGCGAGGCCACGGTATTGTCGACGATCAGAGGTACGCCGTGGCGGTGCGCCGCGTCGGCGATGACCTTGATGTCCACGATGTTGCCCGCCGGGTTGCCTATGGTTTCGCAGAAGACGGCCTTGGTGTTGGCGTCGATCAGGGCTTCAAGAGCCGCCACGTCGTCATGCGGCGCGAACTTCANNCCCTGGCGCGGGAAGGTATGGGCGAAAAGATTGTAGGTGCCGCCATAGAGCTTGGCGACCGATACAATATTGTCACCGGCCTGCGCAATGGTCTGGATGGCATAGGTGACCGCGGCCATGCCGGACGACACGGCCAAGGCCGCCACGCCGCCCTCGAGAGCCGCCACGCGCTCTTCCAGGACCCCGTTGGTGGGATTCATGATGCGTGTATAGATATTCCCCGGCACTTTCAGGTCGAACAGATCCGCGCCATGCTGCGTGCTGTCGAAGGCATAAGAAGTGGTCTGGTAGATCGGCACCGCCACGGATTTGGTGGTGGGATCCGGCTGATAGCCGGCATGGATGGCTAGAGTCTCGAATTTCATGTTTTTTGGTATGTAGGGTTAAGTATGTAAGTTAATGAAGAGTTAAGGGAGACGAAGTCGTATTCATATGTTAGCGGCATGTACATGATCGTACCGCGTAAAGCCTCCAGGGGCTTAGATGCATGGCCGATTTCAATATAAGTTATGGTAATGAATAATCAGTGGCTGAACATGCGGGCCCACATCGGTTAGCATTCTATTTCTATCGTTTGTTGTAATGCAGTACTTGGGGCTCTCCCGCAGTTCTAGAGGCCGGAAATGAAAGTTTGGTTCAAACGGGTACTGATCAGTCTCGTCGTGGTGGTGATCGTCGCCTTCGTGGGCATTGCGATCTTTCTCCTGACGTTCGACCCCAATGCCTATAAAAGCAAGCTCGAGGAAATCGTATATAACCGCTATCACCGCAGTTTGTCCATAAAAGGTGATATCGAGTTGTCGCTGTTTCCGCGCATAGGCTTGTTCGTGCGGGACGTTTCGCTATCGAACCGGAACGGCACGGATACGTTTGCGTCCCTCGACAGCGCGCGCTTCGCCGTGGCGATCTGGCCCCTGATGTTCAACCGGCTTGTCGTGGATCATGTGGCGGTCACCGGTTTCAAGGCCTGGATCACGCGCGACGAACACGGCAATTTCAATTTCCGCGACCTGATCGCCCGCCAGGGGCGGGGCGTGCTGCCCAGCCCCGTGCTGGTGGGCGCAGCCTTGCCGGCGCTGCCGGCTTTTCCTTTGGGGCGCGTTGCCGGCGCACAGGCCGTGCCCGTGGCCTATACGCAAGAGCCGGCGGGCACGGATTTCCGGATCGATATAGCCGGCCTGGATCTGAAGAACGGCGAAATCCATCTTTATGACAACAAGACCGGCGCGGTGGCGCGTATCGTCAAGCTGGACGTCAATACGGGCCGCATGACCTTCGATCAGGCCTTCGACGTGGCGCTGAAGGGCAAACTGATCGGCGATTACCCGGTCGCCGACGCCAATATCGATGGGCAGGCGCTGGTCAGGTTCAATCCGGACCAGCAAAGCTATTCGGCCCAGAAACTGAACTTGCACATCGCCGGCAAGCTGGGCGAGCTCTCGGCCAAGACCGTCGCATTGCGCGGCAACCTCGCTTATAGCGCTTTTTCCCAAATGTTCAGCGCCAGCGGGCTGGAACTGAATATGCAGGGCGAAGTAGGCGGCGCAACGCCCATCAAGGGCCTGGATACCAGCCTGGTCGTGCCGCAGTTGAAGGTCGATCGCGGCCGGGCCGAGCTACAGGTGGAAAAGCTGGCTTATCGGGCCAAGGGCACGATGCCGGACCAGGCCTTCGATATCGCCTTCGATGCGCCGCATCTGGCGGTTTCTCCGGAATCCGCCAAGGGCGAACCAGTGTCGGGTACGGTGAAGCTTACCGGCAAGGGCAGTGTGCTGGGGATCAGCCTGGGCATGAGCGGCCTGGGCGGGAATGCCAGCAAGCTGACACTGAAAGAACTCAAGATCGACGGCGGGCTCAAAGAGGGTGCGCGCCTGCTGCAGCTGAAGATGACTTCGCCGGCCAACTGGGATGTATTCGCCGAAAAAGGCGGCCTGTCCGCCATGAAAGGGGACATGCGGATCGAAGATGCCGCGCTGCCCGGGGGCAGCTTTGAATTCCCTTTCATAGGCAGCCTGCAGGCGGACTTGCTCAAGGATGAGCTGGTCAGCGAACTCAACGCCGTGCTCAGCGGCAGCAAGCTGGACTTCCGGGTAAAGGCCACCCAGCTCAAAAGCCCCAAGGTCGCGTTCGGGCTCACCGCCGACAAGCTGGATTTCAACACGCTGTTTCCGCCGCCGGCGCCGCCGAAACCGCCACCGGCCCCCGCGGCGCCGGCGGCGGAAAAAGCGGGTGAAACCCAGCCCGCGCCGCCCAAAGAGCCTCCCAAGCCCGCGGCCAAGCCCCAGGCCAAGTCCGACAAGCTGGACTTCGCCTTCCTGGATTCAGTGGATCTGACGGGCACGGTCGCCATAGGCGAACTGAAAATCCAGAATCTGCAGGCCAGCGACTTCGCGGCCAATTTGCGGGCGGCGCAGGGCAAGCTGTCCATCGACGGCATCAAGGCCAATCTTTACAACGGGCGGCTGAGCGGCGCGGTGACCGCGGATTCGAAGAACGCCGTGGCGGCGGATATGTCGCTGGACAACCTGGCGCTGGGCCTCTTCCTGCACGATCTGGCGCAGGAAGAGCGGCTGGCGGGCACGGGATCGCTGAAAATCAAGCTCAATAGCCAGGGCCAGACCACCGCGGCGCTGGAAGCCGGCTTGTCTGGCGCAGTGCAGGCGCGCGTGCGCGACGGCGCCATAAAAGGTATAGACGTCATGCAGACACTGCGCGAGGTCAACGACGTCGTGCGCAATATGTTCAGCGGGCAATTGCCCGATGTGCTGACCCAGTTCGATATGGGCCGCCGCACGAATTTCACTTCGCTGGACGTCGATGTGGCGCTCAGCCAAGGGCAGGGCACCGTCAAGAAGCTCGACCTCGTGGCGCCTTTATTGCATGTCACCCAGGGTACGCCCGCCACGGTCGATCTGGTCAACGACCAGCTGGATCTGATGCTCAATGTGCGCCTCTCGGGCGCCAAGCCCGCGGGTCAGCAGGAAGCGGAACTGCCGGATCTGAAAGGCGTGACCGTCCCCATGCGTGTTTCAGGCCCCTTCAACAAGCTGGGCTACCAGGTGCAATGGAAGGAGATCGGCAGCAAGGTCGTCAAGGACGCCGTGCGCGGCGGCCTGATCGATCTGCTGAACACCCAGATAGGCAAGCCGCCGGAGCCCGCCGCCGCGCCCGATGCGCCCAAGAAAGCGGCCGATCCCGTCAAAAGCATAGGCGACGCCATCAAAGGATTGCTCGGAAAATGACCACGCCGATTTATTTCCCCGTCGCCGCTTGCCAGGGCACGGCCAACCCCGATGCCGCCGCTTACGACAAGCGCTGGCTCGTCATCGACGACGGCGGCCGCTGGCTCGCGCAAGGCCATTGCGAAAGGCTGGCGGACGTCCAGGTACAGGTCGGGCTGGGCTTCCTGGTGCTGCGCGCTCCGGGCATGCTGCGCCTGGACATTCCCCTGGACGTCATTGAAGACGACGACAGCGTCCGGCGCCAGGCCGAGATAGGCCGGCAGCGAATCGACGTCGTGGATGAAGGCGATCTGGCGGCGGCCTGGTTCTCGAATTTCCTGAACAGGCCTTGCCGCCTGGTCAAAGTGCATCCCGATGCGGGGCGCGTGCTTTGGCCTGAACTTTGAGCCTGCGCCCCCGGCTGCGCGATCAGCCTTCCGCGGCCGTCAGCCGCTTGTATTTGGCGAGCAGGGCGTCGTGGTCCTCGGGGTGGTCCAGGTCAAAAACGATGCATTCCACCGGGCAGACGACCTGGCATTGCGGTTCGTCGAAGTGTCCGACGCATTCCGTGCATAGCGCGGGATTGATTTCGTAGATCTCGGGGCCCATGTAGATGGCATTGTTTGGGCATTGAGGCTCGCAGACGTCGCAATTGATGCATTCGTCGGTAATGCGCAGCGCCATGATGATTTCTTCCCTTAGCGCCGCCGGGGCGGCGCAATGGCCGTGGGCCCGAACGCAGGCGCCGAGGCGCGCGCGGCCGGGCGAGGCCATACATACAGTTGCAAAGCGGAAGGCTGCCGCGCCCGGGGGCGCGACAGCCTTCGGCCAGTGTAATCCAGTTTGCGGGGCGACGCCGGATTATCCCTGCCGGCTATGTTCCTGTTCTTCGCGCAACGTCTTGGCCTTGCTGTGCAGCCAGCGCTCGACCGAGGGGAAGACGAATTTCCCGACATCGCCGCCCAGTATGGCGATCTCGCGCACAATGGTGCCGGAAATGAACTGGTATTGGTCCGAAGGCGTCATGAAGAGCGTCTCGACCTCGGGCAGCAGATGGCGATTCATGCCGGCCATCTGGAATTCATATTCGAAATCGGACACGGCGCGCAGGCCCCGCACGATGACGCGGCCATTCTGTTCGCGCACGAAATCCTTGAGCAGGCCGGCGAAGCTTTTGACCTCCACGTTCGGGTAGTGGCCCAACACTTCACGGGCGATCTCCACCCGCTCCTGGACGGTAAAGAAAGGCCTTTTGGCTTGACTGTGCGCAACACCCACGACGACATGGTCGAACAAGCCGGCGGCGCGGCGCACCAGGTCCTCGTGGCCGCGTGTAAGGGGATCGAACGTTCCGGGATAGACTGCAGTAATCATGCAAAATTCCGAGTTTCAAAAGCGTTGGAGTGGCGCCCGGGGCGTGGGGCAGTGGACCGGCCCGCGCCGGCGGATTGTATTCTCTTTTTTCTGAATTATTCTATGTTTTTTGCATTGCAGCAAATCCGCAGCAGATGAAAATGCACATTCCCGGCCCGGGATTGCCGCAGGACCTCGAAACCCGCCGGTATCTGGACCGGCGCTTCCGCTTCAATATACAACAGGCCGTCCGGGGCGAGTATAGGCGGCAGGGCTTCCCATAAGCGTTCCAGCCAGCCCTGGCCGAAGGGGGGATCCAGCATGACGAGGTCGAAGACGCGGCCGTTCAGGCGCTTGAGCACCATGCCGGCATCGCCCGCGTGTATGCGCACGGTCTGGGCGTTCAGGCGAGTGCGCAGGGCGCGCAGCGCGGCCACGGCTGCGGGGTTGCTTTCGACCATTTGCACATGGGCTGCCCCTCGCGAAGCGGCTTCGAAGCCCAGCGCTCCGGTGCCCGCGAACAAGTCCAGTACCCGCTTGTCGTCGAAGCGCCCGCCCCAGAAATGGTGCAGCCAGTTGAACAGCGTTTCCCGCACGCGGTCCGGCGTCGGCCGCAGGCCGGGGGCATCCAGGACTGTTATGGGTGTTTTGCGGTAATCACCGCCTACAATACGGACTACGTGCTTCTTCATGTGCGAGTGGGACGTCCTTCCGTGCAAGAGGCCAAAATAGCCGAATAGTGTAAATCGTATATGTTCAGTTTTCTCAAGAGAAAAAAGCCCATTCCCTCGAAGGAAGACGGGCACGCCGAGCGGCCGCCCGGCGCCGTGCCGCCCGAAGCCGAAGGGCTGGCCGCCGGCGAAGCTGAAACGCCGGCCGAAACCGAAGCAGCCGAAGCCGAAGCAGCCGCTGAAGCTGGAGCCAAAGCGGCAGCCGCAGCTAGAGCAGCCGCTGAAAGCGCTGCGGCAGGCGCGCCCGCGAGCGGCGGGGACCATGATGCGTCCGTCGCCCGGGCTGATGCCGTGCAAGCTGGCCCCGCACAAGCCGGCGCTTGCCCAGCCGGCGCCGCTGGAACTGGCGCCGCCGAAGCGGCGCCCGCCACCTGGCCTGCGGCACCGATGCCCGCGCCGTCGCCGCAATATCCGGCTGCGCCGGCTTCTTCCGCTGGCGCTCCTGCTGCGGGCGCCCCTGTTGCAAGCACCGGAAGCGCCGCGCGGGACGCGAGCCCTTCCTCCGCTTCCACGCCGCCAGCGGATCCGCCGGGGGCTGCGCCCGCGCCCGCCGCCGTCCCGGCTCCGGAAAAAGGATCATGGCTGGCCCGATTGAAAAAAGGCCTGTCGCGCACCGGGCAAAGCCTGGGCGGGCTGTTCGTGGGCGTCAAGGTCGACGAGGCCTTGTTCGAAGAGCTCGAAACGGCGCTGATCATGGCCGACGCGGGGCTGGAGGCGACCGAGAAGCTTTTGACCCAGTTGCGCGCCCGGGTACGCAAGGAAAGGCTGGAAGACGCCGGGCAAGTCAAGGCCGCACTGCGCGACATCCTGGCTGAACACCTCTCCCCTCTGGAAAAGCCGTTCCCGCTGGGCAAGGCGTCTCCGCTGGTGCTGATGATCGCTGGGGTGAACGGCGCCGGCAAGACCACGTCCATCGGCAAGCTGGCGCACACCTTCCAGGCCCAGGGCGCCTCGGTCCTGCTGGCGGCGGGCGACACCTTCCGGGCGGCGGCGCGCGAGCAGCTGATCGCCTGGGGCGAGCGCAACGGCGTGACGGTCATCGCCCAGGATGGCGGCGACCCGGCGGCGGTGGCCTTCNNCGTCACCGTCATCGCCCAGGAAGGCGGCGATCCGGCCGCCGTCGCATTCGATGCGGTCAATGCCGGCCGCGCGCGCCAGGCGGGCGTCGTCATGATCGATACCGCCGGCCGCCTGCCGACACAGCTGCATCTGATGGAAGAGCTGAAGAAGATCAAGCGGGTGATCGGCAAGGCCGACGGCGCGGCGCCACACGAGGTGTTGCTGGTCGTCGACGGCAATACCGGGCAGAACGCAATCGCTCAAATACGCGCGTTCGACGCCGCCATCAACCTTACCGGCCTGGTGGTGACGAAGCTGGATGGCACGGCCAAGGGCGGCGCCTTGGCCGCGGTCGCCGCGGGCAGCCAGGGCGTAAGGCCCATCCCTGTGTACTGGATAGGCGTGGGGGAAGGCCTGAACGATTTGCAGCCTTTCGTCGCCAGGGAATTCGCCTCGGCTCTGCTGGGCGACTAGGGCCCGCCTACAGGTCCCTGAAGCCTATAGCCCGCCGGCATCGCGCAGCTTCAGGAACGCCTCCTGCGCCTTCGCCTGGCTTTGATCCTGCATGGCCTGCAGCCAGCCCAGCGCGAACAGCGCCTGGGGCTGGGCGACGGCCAGCGCCGTGTAGTGGGCCTGCGCGACATACAGGTCGTTCAGCCAACCCAGTTCCTCCTGGACTTCCGCCAGCGCCGATTGCAGGCGGCGCATCCGCTTGCGGCTCAGCAGGCCGGCGGCGAATTCCAGGCAATATCTCAGCCGCTTCGCCCTCTTGCGCAAGGCGTGCTGCTCCGCGACGGGCAGGCTGCAAAAATGCTCGCCTTCGCGGCAGATGCGGTCCAGCCATTTGTTCAGCCGTTTCCGCAACAAGCGGGCCGGGTCCGGCGCGCCGGCGTGTTCCGTTCCCGCGGCGCCAGCGGGCAGCCGCGGCGCCGGGCTGGAAATCGCCAGGGTATGCTCCAGCAAATTCAGCAGGCAGGACTGGAAAGGCACGCTGGCCGCCAGCGCGCGCATATCGGCATGGTCCACATCGGGCTCTTTGCGCCCGGCGTGCCCCGGCGGCGCCAGGGCCGGCATGCCCGCGCGCATCAGGCGCGGTTCGATATGCCGGCGGATGTTGTCGGCGTCGCGAGACTGGCCCAGCAAAGCAAAATACCGGCGCAGTTCGCCTTCCAGCAGGCTGTCGCCGACGGGAATCCATTTTCCGAAAAGCTTCCAGCACGATCGCAGGCGCCGGATGCCGATGCGCAACTGGTGCACATATCCCGAACATAGTTCAGGGCCGGGATGTTCGCTTTCCACTCCCGCCAGAAATGCGGCGTTGCGCACGATCTGGTTCAGGCATTCATTGACGCATTGCCGGTAGGCCTGCGTCAGGTCCATGCCGGGTTCCAGCATGATCTGGCGGGCGCGGCGCGGCGGGAACAACAGGCCGGGCTGCACGGCTGGGCGTCCGGCGCCGGCGGCGGTATGCCCGGCGGTATCCCTGGCCAGGCGGGCCAGCCCGTCTCCGCGTTCCGCCTTGCTGCGCAGGTCGAGCACCAGGCTGTATTTTTTCAGCCATTCGGCGCCCAGGGTAAAAAGCTGAACGGCATCGCCCGAGACCAGTTCCAGTTCGAGTTCGCACAGAGGCAGTTCGAAGCGGCCCGCTATGATCGCGCCCCGGTCATAGGCGAACTCGACGGCGCCGCTGCCGGTATCACGCTGCAGCACCAGGCGCTGCACTCTGGTTTCATAGGTGGGCTCGGGCGGCTGCTCCAGGCCGCCGAAAAAAGCGGCGACCGGTGTGTTGCCGTATAGATTCAGGTCCAGGTCCGGCTTGGGACGCGGATGATTGATTTCCAGCCTCGAAAGTTCGTCGGGCCCCGGAGCCTTGACCGTCTGCACCCATTGTCCGCCTTCGAGCCGCAGGCGCAGGGCAATGCCGGCGCGCGCCAGCCGCCTGTCGGGCGTGTCGAAATAACACGCAGCGAGGCTTGCCTGAGACGCGCCCAGGCGGCGTATTTCTTTTTCCAGGGCGCGGCGCTGCGAAACCGGCACATGAAGCTTCAATTCGCGTTCCAGCATGTGTTTCCCCATGGATGTTGCCCGGCAAACTGCTCTTGCTTCTTCGTGCTGCCCGCCTATGCCCTGCGAGCCGCCGTGGATTGATATTACCGCTATGCCCGGACGGTTTATTGATCTCGGGCAATGGATGAGGCCGTACGCCGTGTTCCATGGCTCATGAGCCATGCGGCGGGCCCGCCTGCCGCCTTACAGGCTAAAATAGGCCAACTTTTCAATGGGTTTTCAGTCATGAGCAACATTGTCGATGTGGACTTCGAAGCGGCCCAGGCCGTCGAGATTTCGCCCGTCCCTGAAATCGTCGCGGAACTGCGGGCCGGACGCCTGGTCATTCTCGTCGATGAAGAAGACCGCGAAAACGAGGGCGACCTGGTCATGGCCGCCGAATTCGTCACGCCGGAGGCCATCAATTTCATGGTCACGCATGCGCGCGGCCTGGTGTGCCTGACCCTTACCGAGGAACGCTGCCGCCAGCTCGACCTGCCGCTCATGTCCAGCCGCAACGGCACGCGGTTCGGCACCAATTTCACCATGTCGATCGAGGCGGCCGAGGGCGTCGATACCGGGATATCCGCCGCCGACAGGGCGCGCACCATACAGGTCGCGGTGGCGCGCGACGCCAAGCCGTCCGACCTGGTGCAGCCCGGCCATATCTTTCCCGTGCAGGCGGTGCGCGGCGGCGTCCTGGTGCGCGCCGGGCACACAGAGGCCGGCTGCGACCTGACCGCGCTTGCCGGCCTGGTTCCCGCCGCCGTCATCTGCGAAATACTCAAGCCGGACGGCACCATGGCGCGCCTGCCNNATCGGCACCATCGCCGATCTGATCCAGTACCGCAGCGAGCATGAATCCATGGTCGAGCGCCTGGTCAGCCGCGACGTGCGCACGCCCTGGGGCGGCTTCCGGGCCACGGCCTACCGCGACCTGGCTTCGGGCGCCTTGCATCTGGCGCTGACCCATGGGGATATTTCGCCCGATGTCGAGACGCTGGTGCGGGTGCACGAGCCCACCAGCATGCTGGACATCCTGTTCGAAGGCGCAACCGGCCATAGCTGGAGCGTTTCTGAAGCGCTGCGGCGGATTGCGGCCGCGCCCTCCGGCCTACTCATCATGCTCAATTGCCAGGGCTCTTCCGAGCTGCTGTTCGATCAGTTCGAAAGCTGGAAGCAGAGCCAGCCGCAGGCTGCCGTCTCCGACCGCGAAAGCCGCTACGGCCTGCGCACCTATGGCATAGGCGCGCAAATCATGAGGGATCTCAACGTCGGCAAGGCGCGCTTGCTGGCCCGGCCGCGAAAAATGCCCAGCATGACAGGTTTTTCCCTGACGATAACGGGTTACGATAGTGAACCTCCCACCCCCAAACAGGAAAACTGACTATGAACCCATACACTTTGTCTCCCGATCTGAACGGGGAAGGGCTGCATATAGGCATTGTGCGGTCTCGTTTCAATGAGGAAATCGGCCTGGCCGAGCTCGACGCATGCCTGGCGGAACTGGCGGAACTGGGCGTGGACGAGCGCGACGTCATGGTGGTCACCGTGCCGGGCGCGCTGGAATTGGGCGTCACCCTGGCGCAAATGGCCGAGACCTTCGAGTTCGACGCCCTGATCGCGCTGGGGGCCGTGGTGCGCGGGGAAACCTATCATTTCGAAATCGTCAGCAATGAAAGCGCATCGGCCATCAGCCGAGTGGCTCTGGAAACAGGCATTCCCGTGGCCAACGGCGTGCTGACCACCGATACGGACGAGCAGGCGCAGGCGCGTGCCGCGGAAAAAGGCCGCGACTGCGCGCGCAGCGCCGTCGAAATGGCGAACCTCGTCGCCGCGCTCGAGCCGGAAGTGGACGATGACGACGATGATGACGACGACGAGGATTACGACGAAGACGACGAGGACGAGGACGAAGATTTTGACGATAAGTAAGACCTCTGGCGCGCCGGCCAGGTCCAATTCGCGCAGCGCGCGCCGGCGCGCGCGTGAATTCGCCTTGCAGGGCATTTATGCCTGGCTGCTGCGCGGTGGCGACGGCCTGCAAGAGGCCGGCGAAATCGATGCTCACATCCGCGACGACGCGGAATTCTCCGAAGCCGACGCCACGTGGTACAAAACCCTGCTGCATGGCGTGTTGCGCGATGCGCCCGCGCTGCGCGAGCGTTTCATGCCCTACGTGGACCGGCCTCTGGAAGAGCTTTCACCCATAGAGCATGGCATCCTGCTCATAGGCAGCTTCGAACTCATCCAGCATGTCGAAGTGCCATACAAAGTCGCCATCAACGAGGCGGTCGAGCTGGCCAAGTCTTTCGGAGGCACGGACGGCTTCAAATTCGTCAATGGCGTGCTGGATAAAATGGCCGCCGACGTGCGGCCGCACGAGGTTCAAGCCGCCACGCGCCGCTGAGGCGCCCCGAGACCCCGTTGAATAAAGAGTTCGACCTCATCGCGCGTTATTTTTCCCGGCCGGCGCCCAGCGGTTTCCTGGGCGTGGGCGACGACTGCGCCATGTTTCCGGTCGAACCCGGCTTTCATCTGGCGACCAGCACCGATCTGCTCATCGAGGGTAGGCATTTCTTCGCCGACGTCGAGCCTGGCGCATTGGGGCATAAGGCGCTGGCGGTCAATCTTTCCGACCTGGCCGCCATGGGCGCGCGGCCAATCGCTTGCCTGCTGAGCCTGGCTCTGCCCGCCATCGATCACGACTGGCTGGCCGCTTTTTCCCGCGGCTTCCATGAGCTCGCGGAAAGCGCCGGCTGCCCCTTGATAGGCGGCGATACCGCGCGCAGCGTAAACGGCGTCATCGTCAATGTCACGGTCATGGGCCAGGTCAGGCCGCATCAGGCCTTGCGGCGCGCCGCGGCCAAGGTCGGCGACGACATTTGGGTCACCGGCACATTGGGCGCCGCGGACATCGCCTTGCGCCTGCTGCAAGGCCGCCTGCCGCCCGACCCCGAACTGCTTGCGGCGACCCGGGCGGCGCTCGAACGGCCGCTGCCGCCCTGGCGCTACGCGCAGTCCCTGGCGGGCGTCGCGCATGCGGCGCTGGATATCTCCGACGGCCTGCAGCAGGACTTGGGCCACATCCTGAAGGCCAGCGGCTGCGGCGCGGTCCTGGATTATGCCGCCCTGCCGCTGGATCCGGCCCTGCGGGGCCTGGACGATGATGTGCTGCGGCAGGCCCTGCTGGCCGGCGGCGATGTTTACCAGCTATGTTTTACGGCCGGGCGGGATAAGCGCGAGACGCTGCGGCTATTGGCGGACCAGGCGGCGACGCGGGTTACCCGCATAGGCTACATCCGGGCCGAGCCCGGACTGGAAGTGCGTGGCCCTGGCGGCATGGACATTACGGCGCAGGCAGGCGGCTTCGACCATTTTTCATGAGGCGCCTTCCGCATCCAAAAACAAATGACACGAACCTATGTCGGCCAACGATAGCCCCACATCCAAAGACTCTGTCGTCCAGCCCACCGCGGCCTGGGTGTTCAGCTCGCTGCCGCGCATCGTCTCCTTCGGCCTGGGCGCCGGGCTGCTGCGGCCCGCGCCGGGAACCTGGGGCAGTTTGCTGGCCTGGGCGCTCTGGGCGGCGGCGGTGTCGCGCCTGCCGGACGCCTACATCGCGGCGCTGCTGCTGGCCGCGTTCGGATTGGGCTGCTGGACCTGCCAGCGAGTGGGCAAGGAAATGGGCCGGCCCGACCATGGCGGCATGGTCTGGGACGAAATCGTCGCCTTCTGGCTCGTGCTGTGGCTGACTCCGGCAAACTGGGGCGCGCAATTGCTGGCTTTTTTGGTCTTCCGTTTTTTCGATATCGTCAAACCGCCGCCCATACATTTCTTCGATAGCCGGCTGAAGAACGGTTTCGGGGTTATGTGGGACGATATCGTGGCGGCGGCCTACAGCTTGCTGCTTATCGCCGTATTGGTCAGACTCGAGGTATTTCCATGACTCCTAACGAAGCCCCTACCCGCGCTCCGGAACTGGGCCGCCTGCTGATCGACCGCGGCTGGATGTTCGCTTGCGCGGAATCCTGCACGGGCGGCCTGTTGGCGGCCGCCATGACCGAAACGCCCGGCTCCAGCCAGTGGTTCGATCGCGGATTCGTCACCTACAGCAATGCCGCCAAGGTGGAGCAATTGCAGGTCAACGTGGACACGCTGGAACGTTTCGGCGCCGTCAGCGAAGAAACCGCCATGGAGATGGCTGCGGGGGTGCTGTCCGCGGCGGCCGAGGCGGATCTGGCCATTTCCACCACCGGCATCGCCGGCCCGGACGGCGGTACGCCGGGCAAGCCGGTGGGCATGGTGTGCTTCGGCTTCGCCCAGAGGTCGGCGCAAGGCGTCACCACCCGCGCCATGACGCGCATCTTCGAAGGCGACCGTGCGCAAATACGCCATGCGGCCGTGGCATTCGCCCTGGCGACGGCGATAGACCTCATCGAGCCGCGTTGATGGCGTCGCGCGTGGCGCGCGCCGCGTGCGCGGCCGCGACGCGCCAATCGTCGCCGCCGCTGGCATAAAGAATGGCCCGGGATGAATTGATCATCATCCCCGCGCCCCGGCTGTCGCGGCCCGCCTGCACGGTGGATGGGATATCGCCGCCCTGCGCTCCTATGCCGGGTATCAGCAGGGGCATGTCGCCCACGCGGGCGCGCACCTTGGCGATTTCTTCCGGGAAGGTCGCGCCCACGACCAGCGCGCACTGGCCGTTGGTGTTCCAGCGCTCGGCCGCCAGCCCGGCCACATGCAGGTATAGCGGCGTGCCGTCCCGGGTTTCAAGGAATTGCAGATCCGACCCGCCCTTGTTCGACGTGCGGCACAGGATGACGACCCCTTTGCTTTTCCAGGCCAGGTAGGGTTCCAGAGAGTCCAGCCCCATGTAGGGATTGACGGTGACCGCGTCGGCCTGATAGCGCTCGAAGGCTTCGCGCGCATATTGCTCCGCGGTGGAGCCGATGTCCCCCCGCTTGGCGTCCAGGACGATGGGCAAGCCCGGGTGATGTTCGCCGATGTATGCGCACAGCGCTTCCAGCTGGTCCTCCGCCCGCTGCGCGGAAAAATAGGCGATCTGCGGCTTGATGGCGCAGGCATACTGGGCCGTGACATCCACAATGGACCGGCAGAACTCGAAAATGGCGTCCGGCCGGCCTTGCAATTCCGCGGGAAAGCGCTGCGGATCCGGATCCAAGCCCACGGTCAGCAGGGAACCCGATGTGCTCCAGGCGTGTTCCAGTTTTTTCGTGAAAGTCATGGCTGCGGTCCACCTTGCGTGAGAGAGATGCGGAGCCCGATTATAGTTTTATCGCCGCGGACCCAAGGGACTGCGCGGCGATGGCGGGCCTGAAATCTATAAGCGCAAGGCGATGCAGGCCCACATGACTGCGGCCAGTATCAGTGACAGCAGCACGGCGGCGCTGCCCAGGTCCTTGGCGCGGCCGATCAAAGGATGGTGCTCCGTGGTGATGGCGTCGGACAGCGCCTCCAGCGCCGAATTCAGCAGCTCCACGATGATGACGAACACAATGGACCCAATCAGCAAGGCTATTTCCAGCGCGCTTTCGCCTATCCAGAAGGCCACCGGGATGGCAATCGCCAGCAGCAGCAGTTCCTGGCGGAAGGCCGCTTCGTGCCGGAAGGCGGAAGCCAGCCCCTGCGCCGAATAGCGTAAGGCCTTGAAGAGCCGGGCGATGCCGCCTTTGCTTTTATAGGAAGAGTTTTCTGCGTTCATGTGGAATGTGCTGGCTGAAAGATGACGGGCGCGGCGCTTCCCTTGGCGCCGCCTGTTCAGGGCACATGATAGCGCGAGGATGGTCGGAGCATTGCCGTGCCTTCCCGACGCCGGGGGCTGGATCAATGCTTCGGCCACAGGCCGTGATAAAGCCTGGAGACGTCCGGCTCCCTGCTGATGCCGCGCCACGATGAGTATTCCTCTGTGTTGGACGCCGCGCCGGCAAAGGAGGCGCAGTCCCGGAACTTCGCCTCGAGCTCGGCCTCGGTCAATGGGCGTTCGGGATAGCCTCTCGGGTCGACGACCTTCATCGAATATGAGCCGGAGGCGGTGGCGATGGTCACGTTCGCCCAGGATTTTTCCGTTGCCGGCATATCATGGGGCTGGTCGGGGTCGGAAGCCATGGTCACGCGCGGCAGGAATGACAGAATGTCCTTGCGGGACAGGGCTTCCGGCGTAAAAGTCGACAAGCTCAGGTCGCCGTCCAGCGCCGCGGCGGCCAGGCAGTAGGGCATGCTGAAACGCGCCTGCATGATGTTTACAGGACGGTCGTACATCAGGTTCCGAACGGCTGCTTCCGATACCGCGGTGTCGATGCGGACGATGTCCGCGGCTTCGATATGGTGGATGCGCTTGAGTTCGAGCACCGCGTCTATGGCCCGATGCGTGCTGGCGCAGCAGGGATAGCGCTTTTGCCAGATGGCGGGCGCGGGGGCGGGGGGCCGGGCCTCGAGCTTTTCGGCGGCTGGCCCAAAGCCGAGGGATCCCTGTCCCGCCATCAAGTCGCGGAACCCGCGTTCGCCTTCGAATGGCGCCGGATCGGCCGTCAAGCCTGCTTGCGCCATGCGCGCGGCGATCAAGCCATTCTTGGCGGCCAGGCCGGCATGGAAGGGCTTGGTGTTGGTTCCGAACTGCCGCTTGAACCCGCCGGACAGGCTGCACGCAATGCTGAGCGCGTGCCGGCAGCTTTCCCCATCCAGCCCGAGCAGCCTGGCGCAAGCCGCCGCGGCAGCAGGCGCGCCCAATGTGGAGGTCGTATGCCAGCCTTGGGTGTAGTGCGACATATTGACGGCCTCGGCCAGGAGCGTCTGCACTTGCACGCCGATGATGTAGGCGTCGATCAGCGCCGATCCGGTCGCCTGGATGTCTCTGGACAGAGCAAGCAGGCTGGGCATCAGCACCGCGCTGATGTGCGAGGCGGCGGGGTCCAGCACATCGTCGTAGTCCAGCGCATGAGCCGCCGTGCCCAGCACCAGGGCGGCCCATGGTGCCTCGAGGCCCGGGTCGCCGCCGCTTGCGGCGATGGGTCCGCGATGCAGCAGCGCCGACAGGCCGCGCTGCACGCGGACCGCGGCCTCGTCGCCCATGCCGGCGATGATGCAGGCGGCGGTATCCGCCATGGCTCTTTCCGCGACTTGAACAGCCTGCGGGGAGTGACGGCGATCCGCCGCCGCTATCCACTCCGCAAGGAGCTGTGTGTATCCATTCGGATTATTTGCATGCGCGCTCACGGCTGGCTCCCTGTCCCTTTACTGCTGCTGGATGCCGGCCTCTTGGATAAGGCCTTTCCACTTGACGAGTTCGCTCTTGATGAACTCCGTCATCTCCTGGCCCTTGAGCGGCAGGCGTCCGAAACCGTTGGGCGTCATCGCGGTCAGAAACTCGGACGATGCCGTCACTTCCAGCACTGCGTCGGCCAGCATGTTCGTGATTTCGGGCGGGGTTCCTTTGGGGGCGAATACGCCGACCCATGAACGCATTTCCGGGAAGTCCGGCAGGCTGTCCATCATGGACGGAACATCGGGCAATTGGTCGTTACGTTCCTTCGTGGTGACCGCCAAGGCGCGCACCTGCCCGCCGCGGATGGCGCTCATGGTGGAGTTGAAGTCCGTGCACAGAACCAGGATCTGCCCGCCGATGAGGTCGGTCAGTGCCTGCGGACTGCTTTTGTACGGGATTTGCTGCAAGTCGATATCGAAGCCTCGGCGGATTTTTTCGCCGCAGACGGTGGCCATGCCAAATGCCGTCCCGTAAGCATATTTATTCGGCGAAGCCTTTACCTCTTTGACCAGGTCATCGATCGTTTTCAAGGGAGACTGCGCGGCGACCAGCACGGCCAGCGGCACGCCGCCGATGCCGGCAACGGCTTCGAAGTCCTTGACGGGATCGTAAGGCACCGACTTCATCATCCAGGGCACCTGCGTATGCGTCGTGCCGGAGCCGACAAGCAGGGTGTAGCCGTCGGGTTTGGCTCGCGCCACCATATTGCTGCCTATGGTTCCGTTGGCGCCGGGCTTGTTGTCGACGATGAAGTTTCCGGTCTTGAATTTTTCATTGAGCAGCTTCGCGGCCTGGCGTGTCATGATGTCGGTCGAACTGCCGACGGCGAAGGGCACGATGAGCGTCACGGGACGGTCCGGATAAGCGTGCGCGGGGCTCATTCCCGCTGCGGTCAGGGCGGCGGCGCATAGCGCCAGCCTGGCGCGTGCCGCGCAGCGGCGCAGCGCGCCGGCGGCTTGTTGCCGGGCGGGGCCCCGCGGGTTCGAAAGATGAATGTTCGGCATGGCTCTCTCCTGTTTCCTTTTTTCATGGAAGCGGCGGTTCAGTCCGCCTTGGGTTGCCGGGGCATCTTACTGTGGCAGCGCTCCATCCAGACCATGCGGCGGCCCAGCATAAGCGAAACTAATAGTTAGCTTCAATTTGCCCGATGGTGCCGCGCCTGTCCTAGGCGCTCGGTGTGCGGATGGCTAATATTCCTGCCATACGAATCACACTCCAAGGACTCAAATGCCGAAAGCCAATGTGAACGGAACCGCCATCCACTATGAAATCGCGGGCTCCGGCAGCCCGCTCGTCTTGACGACCGGCCAGGGAACGGGGCCGGCCGCGAGGCAGGCGCTGATCGATCGGCTGGCGCGCCACAGAACGGTGCTGACCTATGACCAGCGCGGCACGGGGCGCAGCGATGCGGCGGATCAGACATGCCCGATGGACGTGCTGGCCGACGATATTTCCGCCTTGATGGATGTCGCCGGCTTCGACCGGGCCGATGTCATTGGAGTTTCGACCGGCACCGGCAAGGCCACGGCGCTGGCGGTGCGGCACGCGCAGCGCGTGTCCAGGCTGGTCCTTGCCGCGCCCTGGACGCATGGGGATGATTATTTGAGCAATCTGCAAAGAATGCGTATTGCCGCCGCGCGCAGCATGCCGGCCGATCACTATTTTCATTTCAATACGCTGCTGATCTACCCGCCTGAGTATCGGCGCCAGCATCTAGGGGACTTTGATGCGAAGGCGCGGCAGGCGCTGTCAACGCCGCAGGATGCGGTCGGCATCGCCGGCCGGCTGGAGGCGATACTGGCATTCGATGCCAGGAAGCTCTACGCGCAGATTCAATGTCCCACGCTGGTCATGGGCGCCAGGGACGACATCGTCATGCCGTGGTGGTTCGCGCGTGACGCGGCCCAGGCGATACCGCGGGCCGAACTCGCCTTGCTCGAGCATGGCGGCCATCTCTTCGCGGAAACCCATCCCGAGGAATTCCTGCGGCATGCCTTGCCTTTTCTACAGGCCTGATCCCTTGACAGGCCGTGAACGAGAACGATTCAACAGGAGAAGAAATGTCAGTACGTCCACTTCATCAGTCCGCCATCGTCATTGATGGCCTGGTCGTGTCCCGCTGGAGCAGGGAGGTTTTCGAGGACATGCATAAAGGCGGGCTGACGGCCGCCAATTGCACGTGCTCGATATGGGAAGGCACGCGCGGCACCTTGATCAACATCGCCTGGTGGAAGCAGGCTTTCGTCGAGCATGGCGACCTCATCATGCAAGTGCGGTCGGCGGCCGATATCCGGAAAGCCAAGGAGCTGGGGAAGGTGGGAATATTGCTCGGCTGGCAGAACACCAGCGCCATCGAAGACCGGCTCGATTTCCTGCCCTTGTTCAAGGAGCTCGGCGTCAGCGTCGTCCAGCTTACCTACAACACTCAGAACCTGATTGGTTCGGGCTGCTGGGAAAGCCGGGACGGCGGGCTGTCGGACTTCGGGCGCGAAGCGATCGATACGATGAACCAGCAGCGGATGCTGATCGATCTGTCCCATGTGGGGGTCAAGACGGCCTCCGACGCGATTGCATACTCGAAGCTGCCCTGCGCCTACACGCACGTCGGCGCGCACGGACTGTTCGCCAATTCACGCAACAAGACCGACGAGCAACTGCGCGAGATCGTGGATCACGGCGGTTTCGTGGGCGTCGCGCTTTATCCTCCTTTCATGAAAACCGGCGCCGACACCACGCTGGACGACTGCATGGAACTGTTCGAGTATGTGATCGATATTTGCGGTGAAGGCAATGTCGGGATAGGCACCGATTTCACCCAGGGGCAAGACGACGATTATTTCGACTGGCTGCGGCGCGACAAAGGATATGCCCGCCGCGCGAATCCCGGCCGCGGCAAAGCGCCCTTCGTGAAGGGGCTCGATTCGCTGGCCCACTATCCCAACCTCACCGCCGCGATGGAGCGGCGAGGCTGGCCCGAACAGCGCATACGAGGCGTTCTGGGCGAAAACTGGCTGCGCTTCCTGGGCGAGACCATAGGGTGATGCGCCATGGCCGGCGATTTCCAAGGTCCGGAGATGTCACTGAAAAGGTTCTTTGCAGGGGAAAATTGTGCCTGATACCAGGATAGAAACAGATCACTGGGGTGACGTCACCCTTTCCGCGAACGCTCTGTACGGCGCCAACACCTTTCGCGGATACCATAACCTCGGGTTTTCCCAAAGAAGCGTGGGCAGCGAGACGGAGTTCGCCAAGGCGTTTGCGCAATGCAAGCTTGCTGCGGCACGGGCCAACAGCGAACTGGGCGTCATTGCGCCGCAGGTGGCGGACGCCATTGCCAGCGCGTGCCAGGACTTGATATCCGGCATGTATGCGGACCAGTTGCTGGTGGATGTCATCGAAGGTTCCGGCGGGACCTCGACCAACATGAATTTCAACGAGGTCATCGCCAACCGGGCGCAGCAACTGCTTGGCGGCAAGTTGGGGAAATACGACCGGGTCCATCCGAACGATCATGTCAATCGATCGCAGTCCACCAACGACGTTTATCCGTCGGCCATGAAAATCGCCGTGCATGCGCGCCTGACCGGTTTGGCGGACGAGATCGAATTGCTGGCAAGCGTTTTCGACGACAAGGCGGAGGAGTTCCAGCATGTCCTGCACCTTGGGCGAACCTGCCTGCAGGATGCGCAACCCATGTATCTGGGGCAGCGTTTTCAGGGCTATGCCGCCTTGACCCATCGGCTTGCGGTTCAGTTGCGCGATGTGCAGGGGCAGCTTCTGGATCTGCCGCTGGGCGCGACGGCCATCGGCACGGGCTTTGGCTCGCCGCCCGGCTACAAGGACAAGGTCTTTGCGCATTTGCGCGAAATCACGGGTGTGGACTTCAGGCCGGCAAGCGATCCGTTCGACGCCATGCAGAACATGGACGCGTTTTCCCGCGTGTCCGGCGAACTGCGCACCATTGCGACGGCGATGGGGAAAGTGGCGTCGGACCTCATTCTGCTCAGCTCGGGTCCGGTCGGCGGAATCGGCGAGATTCTCCTGCCGCCGGTCCAGGCCGGTTCGTCCATCATGCCGGGCAAGGTGAATCCCGTGGTGGCGATCGGCGTCGTGCAACTGGGCTATGCGATCGTGGGAAACGACGTCTGCGTCGCGCAAAGCGCCCAGGCGGGGCAGCTTGAAATCAACCATTTCGAGCCCATCATCCTGTCCCGCGTTTCCGACTCCATTTCGCTGCTCAATAACGGCATCCGGCTGTTCCGCGAGCGCTGCGTCAAGGGGCTGCGGGCCAACGAGGAAAGGAATGTGGACAATGTGTTACGCTCCTCCGCGGTGGCGACGGCCTTCATTCCCAAGCTGGGGTACGATGTGACCGCCGCAATTGTCCACGAAGCCCATCGCGCGGGGCGGAGTTTTGTCGAGCAAATGGTCGACAAAGGCTATCTCACCCACAGTGAGTCTTTTGAATTGCTGAAGGCTTCCGCTTACGTCGTGCCGTCGTCCGCATAGCAAGCGCCGTCCGGCTGGCCCTTGCCGCGGCCGGCGGGTTCGCGGGCGCCGAAAGCAAGGGTTGCATTTCCATGAGCGTCCGACATAAACAGCTAGACCTGGCAACGCTGGAGATCTTTGTCGCGGTTGCCGAAGAGCGCAGCATGTCGGCCGGGGCGTCGCGCCTCGGCATGACTCAGTCGGCGGTCTCGCAAAGCATACGCCAGCTGGAAGAGCAACTGGGCGTGGTTCTGTTCGATCGCAAGCGCCGGCCGCTGCAATTGACCGCCGCCGCGGTGCTGCTGCTCAATAAAAGCAAAACCTTGCTGGCGGAAAGCGCACAGATCAGATCGCAAATCCTCGAAGCGAATCTGGGGATCTCGCCCCAGGTCAACATCGGGCTGGTCGATTCGTTCGCGGCGACTTGCGGCCCGACGTTCATCAAGCGTTTGCTGGACAAAACCTTGCGGCTTGCGGTTCGGACGGGCCTCACGCCGTTCCAGGGCGAGCAGCTGATGGCCCGGGAGCTCGATATCGTCGTGACCACCGATGCCTGCGAGTGGCTGGAAGGCAAGGTGGATAGATGCATATTTTCAGAAAGCTTCATTGTGCTGACTTCCAAGAGCATCAAGGGCACGCGCTATACGCGCGAGGCCATGCATAGGCTGGCGGCTTCCACGCCATTCATCCGTTTCAATTCCCAGTCCCACCTGGGGGCGCAGGTGGAAACGCTGTTGCGAAGGCTGGGCATAAAAGCGCCCCTGCGTCTCGAGGTCGATACGGCGGATACCTTGGTGGCGATGGTGGCGGCCGGCCTCGGCTGGGCGATTACCACGCCGTGCTGCCTGGTGCAGGGCATGCAGCACGCGTCCATGGTAAGAGTCGGCATGCTGGACAACATACACGCCGGCCGCTCGATTTATCTGGTGGGCAGGGCGGGCGAGCATGAAAAGCTTTTTGACGCATCGTATGACGCTGCCGTTCTGGCTGTGCGCGAAACCCTGCTGCCAGCGCTGGCGGCTGTCGCGCCGGGAACCGAGAAGCTGATCGTCATGGGGAAGTGAACCAAAGAAGAAACCCGGCTCGAGGGCCGGGTTTCTTCTTGATCTTCTTGAAGCAAAGTGGGGTACAGGAGCCGGCCCAAAGGCCGGCCCTTGCGGCAGCGGGGCTTAGAAGCCGCCCATGCCGCCCAT
>DJWC01000113.1:0-345 GCA_002441445.1 Pusillimonas sp. UBA6240 | reverse complement strand
TGACCTTGGTGGGGTCCAGCACGCCTTGCTCGACCAGATCGCCGTACTCGCCGGTGGCGGCGTTGTAGCCGTAGTTGCCCTTGCCGCTGGCGACGTTGTTGACGACCACGCTGGGCTCATCGCCGGCGTTGGCGACGATGGTGCGCAGCGGGGCTTCGACGGCGCGCAGGATCAGCTTGATGCCGGCGTCCTGATCGGCGTTGTCGCCCTTGACGTTCTGGATTGCAGCCTTGGCGCGGATCAGCGCAACGCCGCCGCCGGGAACGATGCCTTCTTCAACTGCAGCGCGGGTGGCGTGCAGGGCGTCTTCGACACGTGCCTTCTTTTCCTTCATTTCGACTTCGG
>DJWC01000110.1 GCA_002441445.1 Pusillimonas sp. UBA6240 | reverse complement strand
TGATCGAGGAGTCGCAGCAGAAGGTGCAGGCAGGGGCGCGCCAGGCGGGTCAGGCGGGCGAGATCATGCGCGAGGTGGTGGGTTCGGTGCAGGGTGTGACGACGATCATGGGGGAGATATCGTCGGCCTCGCATGAGCAGTCCGAGGGGATAGAGCAGGTGAATCAGGCGGTGGCGCAGATGGACAGCGTGGTGCAGCAGAATGCGGTGCTGGTGGAAGAGGCGGCGGCTGCGGCCGGTTCGCTGCAGGAGCAGGCGGCGCGCCTGGCCGAGGCGGTGGCGGTGTTCAAGATCAACACCAGCGAGGTCATCGAGGCCGGCGCCTCCAGCCTGAGGCACGATACGGCGGAACGGGCTCGCGGCGCGCTGGGCATCAGGCCTTCGCTCGGAGCACTGGCGGGACCTTAGGCCCTGAATATGTCTTCTTTGGCTTCTTCCATTTTCTCCGCTCCCGAGCTGCCCGAGGCCGGCGGCCAGGACTTTCAGCGGGCGGCCGAACTGCTGCGCGGCCGCGCCGGCATCGTGCTGGGCGAGCACAAGCGCGAAATGGCCGAGCGCGCCCTGGGGATGCGCGCCAAAAGCCTGGGTCTGCCCACGGTCAAGGAATATCTGGACCACCTGGAGCAAAATCCGCTGTCCACGCACTGGCAGGCGTTCATCAACGCCTTCACCATCAACCATACGGCCTTCTTTCGCGAACAGCATCACTTCTCGATATTCGCCGACTTCGCCAAGAAGCGCGGCAAGCCGCTGTCCGTTTGGTGCTGCGCCAGCTCGACGGGCGAAGAAGCCTATTCCATCGCGATGACGCTGCGCGAGTCCTGCCCGGCGCCCGGCTCCGGCATCCATATATTGGCGACGGACATCGACACTCAGGCCATCGAACGCGCGCGGGAAGGCGTCTATTCGCTGGAACGGGTCGACCCGGTTCCCCTGGAGCTGCTGCGGAAATACTTCCAGCGCGGCGCCGGCCCCCGTGCGGGGATGGTGAGAGTCAAGCCGGTATTGCGCAACATGATCGAATTCGGCGTCGTGAATCTGCTGTCAGCGGATTGGCCGTCCGGCCAGAAATTCGATGCGATTTTTTGCCGCAATACCATGATTTATTTCGACAAGGACACGCAGAGCCGCATATTGGCGCGCTTTGCGACCATACTCAAGCCGGGCGGCCTGCTGTTCGCGGGCCATTCCGAAAATTTCACCTATCTGACCAAGGCATTCCGGCTGCAGGGGCAGACAGTGTATGTGGCAACATGATGGCGGCCTGGTTTGGCGCGGCGTTTTACCGAGTCGGCGGAAATGAAGAAAATACGTGTCCTGTGTGTTGATGATTCGGCGCTGGTGCGCGGGCTGATGAAAGAAATCATCAACAGCCAGCCCGATATGGAGGTCGTCGCGGCGGCGCCCGATCCGCTCATCGCCCGCGAACAGATCAAGCAGCACAATCCCGATGTGCTGACGCTGGACGTGGAAATGCCGCGCATGGACGGCCTGGACTTTCTGGAGCGCCTGATGCGCTTGCGGCCCATGCCCGTGGTCATGGTGTCGTCTCTGACCGAACGCAATTCCGAGGTCACCTTGCGCGCGCTGGAGCTGGGGGCGGTCGATTTCGTCACCAAGCCCAAGCTGGGCCTGCGCGACGGCCTGCTCGAATACAGCGAACTGATCGCCGAAAAAATACGCGCCGCCGCCCATTCGCGCCCGCGCCAGGCGCAGCCGCGGGGCGCGGCGCCGCCCCGCAGGCTGTCCCACCCCTTTTCGACGACCGAGAAGCTGGTGCTGATCGGCGCTTCCACGGGCGGGACGGAAGCCATACGCCAGGTGCTGGAACCCCTGCCGGCCAACAGCCCCGCCATCATGATCACCCAGCACATGCCCGCCGGGTTCACGCGCTCGTTCGTGCAGCGCCTGGACAATCTCTGTGCTGTGCAGGTCCACGAAGCCGAGGACGGCCAGCGGGTGCTGCCCGGCCATGTCTATCTTGCGCCCGGCGGGGTCGCGCACATGAGGCTGGCGCGCTCCGGCGCCAACTATGTCGTGAAGCTGGATGCCAGCGAGCCCGTCAACCGGCACCGGCCTTCCGTGGACGTACTGTTTCATTCGGCCGCGCAGGTGGCGGGCAAGAATGCGGTCGGCGTGCTGCTGACGGGCATGGGCAAGGACGGCGCCCAAGGGCTGCTCGCCATGCGGCAGGCGGGGGCGATCACCTTCGCGCAGGACGAGGCCAGTTGCGTGGTCTTCGGCATGCCGCGCGAAGCCTTGCACATCGGAGCCACCGATACCGCCGTGCCTTTGGCGGAGATGAGCGAACGGATACTGGCCAGCGCCGGCTCTTATGGACACAGGGTCTGAGTTCGGATCCGAAGCTTTATTATTTTGGAGAGTATCAAGTGGTACAGAAAACCATGAAAATCCTGGTGGTGGACGATTTCCCCACCATGCGCCGGATCATCAAGAACCTGCTCAAAGACCTGGGTTTCGAAAATGTCGATGAAGCCGAGGACGGAGCCATGGGCCTGGAAAAACTGCGCAACGGCAATTTCGAGTTCGTCGTGTCCGACTGGAACATGCCCAATATGGACGGCCTGGAAATGCTCAAGCAAATCCGCGCCGATGCGGCATTGTCCAAGCTGCCGGTGCTGATGGTCACCGCCGAAGCCAAGAAGGAAAACATCA
>DJWC01000004.1:156179-156326 GCA_002441445.1 Pusillimonas sp. UBA6240 | reverse complement strand
GGAACAGGCCCGCGGCCAGGAAGCCCGATGCGATCCAGAACAGGGCCGTCTGCAAATGCCAGGTGCGCGTCAGGGAATAAGGGAACCACTGCGACACATCGATGCCGTAGAAAGTCTGCCCTTCCACGGTGTAGTGCGCGGTGAAGC
>DJWC01000004.1:19979-156122 GCA_002441445.1 Pusillimonas sp. UBA6240 | reverse complement strand
AGCCCCAGACCAGGAAGGCGATGCCCGCGATCAGCAGCACGACGCTCGCAATCGACCACATGACGTTGGCCGTGGAGGGATGGTTGTCCACCAAAGGCTCGTGCGGCCAATTATTGGTGTAGGTGACCTTGCTGTTGGGACGTTCCGTCGCCGCGGCCCATGCCGTCCAGAAGTAGAAATTGGTCAGGTCCTGGCGGCGTTCCGCGCTGGGCAGCGTGTCTTCCTTCATGGCGAAGTTCGACCGCGTCTTGCGCAGTTCCGGATCGGAACCGTACAGCTTCTTGTAGTATTCCGCGGTTTGCGCAATCGCCTGCGCACGCCGGTCGGACACGGTGACCACGCCCGTCGCCGGATCCAGGGTATTGCGGCGATACTCCGACTTCAACTGGCTTTTCAATGCCGCCTGCTTGTCGGCATCCAGATGGTCGAACGGCACGCCCGCCGCATCGCGGGCGGCTAGGTCGAGCCAGGCGAGCAATTCGCGATGGAGCCAGTCGGCCGTCCAGTCGGGCGNNGGTAGGCGCCGTGGCCCCAGATCGAACCCACCTGCATGCCGCCCGTGCTTTGCCACGCGGTCTGGCCATCCAGAATATCGTCGTGGGTCATCAGCACTTTGCCCGATTGAGTAACTACTTGCTGCGGTATGGGCGGCACCTGCTTGTAGACTTCGACGCCGCTCCATCCGAGGACGGCAAAAGTTACCGCCAGCACAGCCAGCAATAACCACCATAACTTCTTGTACTCACGCATCACGAGCTCCTTCTGCCGCATGTGAGGAATTTAAAAACAGCACATCGTTTTCCAGATGGATGTGCTGGGTCAGATCTTCTTGAAACGCCTGCAGGCCGCCATACAGGGCGCGCCAGGTATTGCATGCTTCCGGCGGAACCGCCAAGCCGTCGGTCAGCCGGCCGATTTCTTCCAGCGCGCCGAAGTGGTGTTCGTGCTCGAAACGCATGACGGAAATGGGCGCGCGCGCCTGCTGGTGCATGCCGCGCGCGAGCATCGGAAACAACACCTGCTCTTCTTTGAGCATGTGGCTTTCCAATTCCTGGTACAGTGTTTCCAGCACATCGGCCAGCCCGGACGGGCAGCTCGGCTTGCCGGCATGCGTATGCTCCACGCGCCGCGCAAGCCGCACCAGTTCCGGCAGCTGCACCCTGTGGCGCTCGTGAAAGCGGGTGATCAAGTATTCGATCAAGTCGGCGGCGGAAGCCCGTCGCCAATGGGCGGAATCGGTCGGCGCAGCCAGCAAGATATCGTTCATGGTGCTTTATCCATATCGGGAATCAGTCCGTTTGTATTAAGCAATACTCATGCCAGATTTTTATTCCTTATTTTTCAATACACTGTATCTACGAGGGTAATAAATACCTGATTAATTAGGGTAGTAATAACCCTAATAAGGTATAATTCACCCCATGGATCAGATGCTGCTTGCCGACCTCGTCACCGATCTGCCGGACGCCGTACGTCTGCAGCGCGCGGTACATACATTGCGTGAACACTTCCATTGCGACGCCGTCGGCCTGCTCAGCCTGGATACCGACAGCCTGCGCCTCGTGGCGGCTTCCGGCCTGGCCCACGAAGCCCTGGGGCGGCGTTTCGTCGTCGCCCAGCATCCGCGCTTTGCAACCATATTGGCCCGGCGCGAACCCACCTGGTTCGAGCCGGGCAGCGTCCTGCCCGACCCTTACGATGGGCTGCTGGACGACAAAAAAGGCACCCCCCTGCCCGTGCACGACTGCCTGGGCGTCAGCTTGTACACCGAGGGCCGGCTGTGGGGCGCCATCACGCTGGACGCATTGAAGACCGGCACATTCAGCGACGCCGGCCTGGTTGAATTGAAGCGCTATGCCATGATGCTGGAAGCGGCCATACGCATTTCGGCGCTGGAAAAAGAAAACCGCAGCCTCAGGCAACTGGGCAGCACGGTCAGCGGCTCGCTGCAGCTCATCGACGAGCACGAGCTGCTGGGCGAGAGTCCGGCGATTTCGCAGCTGCTGCACGAACTGGACGTAGTGGCCGACTCGGACCTTCCCGTTCTGCTGCTGGGCGAAACAGGCGTCGGCAAGGACTTGTTCGCGCGGCGCCTGCATCGCCATTCACGGCGCAGCCATAAGCCCATGGTCCACGTCAATTGCGCGGCCCTGCCCGAATCGCTGGCCGAAAGCGAACTCTTCGGCCACGTGAAGGGCGCGTTCTCGGGCGCCGTCAGCGATCGCGCGGGGCGTTTCGAGGCCGCGCAGGGCGGCACCCTGTTCCTGGACGAGGTGGGCGAATTGCCGCTGTCCGTACAAGCCAAACTGCTGCGCGCCTTGCAGAACGGCGAAGTCCAGCGCCTGGGCACCGACGACGTCATCAAGACGGACGTGCGCATCATCGCGGCAACCAATCGGCAGCTGAAGGATCACACCCTGTCCGGCGATTTCCGCGCCGACCTCTATCACCGCCTGTCGGTCTATCCCGTGCACATCCCGCCATTGCGCGAACGGGGCCGGGACATACTGATACTGGCCGGCCATTTCCTGGAGCTGAGCCGCGCCCGGCTGGGCCTGCGCGGCCTGCGGCTGTCGTATATCGCCGAGCAGGCGCTGATGAATTATTCCTGGCCGGGCAATGTGCGCGAGCTCGAACACGTCATCAGCCGCGCGTCCCTGAAAATGCTTAGCCGCGGCGCATCGCGCGACCAGATACTGACATTGGGCCCCGATGTGCTCGACGTGGGCATCGCCGCAAGCCCGGCTCCCGGATTCCAGGAAATCAACGTCGCGCGCGGGGCGGGCGCGGCCGACGCCCCGGGCCAGGCCGGCGCCGACAACAACGATGACGACGATCTTTATGCGCCGGAACCCTTTTATGGCTCACAGGCCGCCATGCCGCCCGCCAGCCCGCAAAAGCCGCCGGCCGTCATCCTGCCGCTGCGCGAGGCGGTCGATGCCGCCCAGCGCAGCGCCGTCCTTCAGGCCTTGGCAAGCACCGGGCAGAATTGGACCCAGGCCGCCCGGGCCCTACAGCTCGATTCCAGCAACCTGCACAAGCTGGCCAGGAAGCTGGGCTTGAAATAGCCGGCGCGAGCCGGCGCACGGGAGCGGCCGGAATAGCAGGAACGGCAAGCCTCGGGGCCGCCTCAGCCGGCGAACCCGCCCTGGCGCAGAAAATCCAGTTCCTGGCGGGTGCTTTCCCTGCCCAGGATGACATTGCGATGGGGAAAGCGCCCATAGCAGGCGATGATGTCGCAATGCTCTTCGGCGAACGCCAGATTCTCGGGCGCATACTGCTTGTACAACTGGACGCCGCGGCGCTGGTCGTCGAGATCTTCCGAATGGATGAAAGGCACGCACAGAAACAGCGCCAGCGGCGCCCGCAATTGCGTGGCATGGCCGCGGGCTATGGACAGCTTGGCGTATTTGCGGGCGAGGCTGTCGGTCGCGTACATATGCGGCGTGTCGCGAAATGCATTGCGCGGAAACTGGTCCAGCAGCAATATCAGAGCCAGGGCGGCATCGGCATCGTCCAGCCAGTGTTCCAGTTCCCGCCGGGCGGCGGCAAAATGCAGGTCCATGAAGCGCTCGCGAAAACGCCGGTCGAAGTCCGCATTCTTGGCGAACCAGGCGTCCGCCCCGGCTTCCATCCAGAAGGCCAGTACTTCGTCCGCCTGCGCGTACTGCTCGCGGCCCATGGCGCTAGCGGCCGGTGGCGCGGGCGCTGATGCCGCCCGCCAGACCCATATTGGCCTTGGGAAAATCGATGACGCGAACCCGCACTTCGCTTTCCGGCACGCCCGTGGCTTCGTGGCCGGCGCGGCTCAAGGCGGCGATCAGCGCCTCTTTCTGTTCGTCGCTGCGGCCGGTGATCAGCTCCACGAGAAACATCAAGGCCTGGGTGTCGAATTTACCGGCATTCAGGTAGTGGCCCTCCGGCAGGTCATACAGCATCACGCGCACGCTTGCGACAGGCGCCCCGATGCTTTGAACGACGGCATCGCTGCTGCGCTGCAATAGTTCGCGCTTTTGATCCGAAGTAAGACGAGGGCTCGCGGAAATCGTAACGTATGGCATATGGCCTCTTGATGGTGTAAGGTTGAGCCGTGATTATCGCTTTATGGCGGCGTGGTGCACAAGCCCGCCTCGGCCTCTTCAGCCACCCGGGCCGGCCGCATCCGCGCGGGCCTCGCCGCCATGCAGCCATCGAGGAGTCCACATGCCGCCGCCCAAGGTCCAGGTTTTTTTCGACCAACACACCGCCACGTTTTCCTATGTCGTCCACCGGCCGGGCGAAACCGCCTGCGCCATCATTGATTCGGTGCTGGATTACGATCCGAAATCGGGCAGCGTCGACACGGCGTCGGCGGACGCCATCATCGATTTCGTGCAAGGCGAAGGGCTGCAAGTCCAGTGGATACTGGAAACGCATGCGCACGCCGACCATCTTTCGGCGGCGCACTATCTCAAAAGAAAGCTGGGCGGCCGCATCGCCATAGGCGAGCATATCAAGCAAGTGCAATCGGTCTTCAAGGGCATCTTCAACCTGAAAGACGACCTTGCATCCGACGGCTCCCAATTCGACCAGCTATTCGCCGACGGGGAAACATTCCTGATCGGGTCCATGCAGGTCAAGGCGCTGCATGTGCCCGGCCATACGCCCGCCGACCTGGCCTATCATGTGGACGGGCTGGGTATATTCACCGGCGATACGCTGTTCATGCCCGACGTGGGGACCGCGCGCTGCGATTTCCCGGGCGGCGACGCAAACACGCTGTACCGCTCCATCAAAAGGCTGCTGGGCTTTCCCGGCGACACCCGGCTGTATCTGTGCCACGACTACCCGCCCGAAGGCCGCGACCGCCAGTGCTGCTGTACCGTGGCCGAGCAGCGCGCCAACAACATCCATGTGCGCGACGGCATCAGCGAAGATGAATTCGTCGCCATGCGCACGGCGCGCGACAAGACGCTGGACATGCCCGTGCTGATCCTGCCCGCCATCCAGATCAATATCCGCGCGGGCCAGTGCCCTCCCCCCGAAGACAATGGCGTGCGCTATCTAAAGATTCCCATTAACCAGTTTTAGCGCCCACGGAACTGGCTATCACTTTCATAGCGGTACTTTTGAGGCCGCAAGCACATATAACCACAGCAAGACGTATTTTCGTTCTAACTTCCCATGAAGTTTGCCTTGCGCTTTTCGTTAAATGCACGCACACCCTCTTCAGCGTCTTGGCTTTTTGCGATGGCATCGAGCATTCGCTTTTGAGGGTAGAAGTCATCCATAGGACTTGCTGGCAACGTCTTGAGTGCGAGGTGCTTCATGGCGCGCACAACCAGCGGCGCCCCTGAAGCGATCTTGCGCGCCAATTGCAACGCCACGTCCACTTGCTGGCCAACCTCGCATACCCGATTGACAAAGCCGAGTTCGTAGGCGCGTTGCGCAGACATGGGGTCGCCGGTCATGATCCATTCGAGCCCCACCGCGTAGGGCAGCTTCTTTGGAAATCCGCCCATAATGCCCTGGAACATACCGACCTTGGCTTCGGGGTATATGAACTGAGTGGATTCACTGGCGACGATCATGTCCGAGTAAAGCGACAACGTGCAACCCACCCCAACAGCATACCCGCTTAACGCAGCAATAATGGGCTTGTCCGTCTGAACAGCGAAATTGGGCAACGCGCGCCATACTTCGCCCGGCAGTTCCTTGAGATCAGCACCTGCGCAAAACGCCTCGTTCCCCGCCCCCGTAAGCACCGCCACCCGATCGTCCTCGGCATCGAAGCGCTGCCACGCCTGCGTCAGCCCTTTGACGACAGCGGGATTCATGGCATTACGCCTTTGCGGCCTGTTGATCGTGATTAAGGCGATGCCGTCGCGTGAATCGTACGTTACTTCCATGTCTACACTCCCAGCTTCAAAAGACTGTGGTTAAACCAACAAAAGCGCTCCTCGACGAATGGACAAGCCAGATCAACCCAGCAGCGCCCGCCCGTCAATAGCTACGCATCCGGCCCCTTTCGGCAATACAAGCAATGGATTGATGTCCAGCTCCTGCAAACGATCCCGCAGGTCGTGCCCCAACCAGCTCAGGCGGACGATTGCATCTGCCACAGCATCGATATCCAGGGGCGGACCACCACGCACGCCACTAAACATCGATCCCACCTTCAACTGACGCAAGAGGGTGTTGGCGTCTTCTTTCGATAGCGGACACGGCGCAAAAATAACATCATGCAGCATTTCGGTCAGGATTCCGCCGGCGCCAACGGCAAGGCACACACCGAATTGCGCATCCTTTTTGAGCCCGAGCAGTAGCTCAAGCTCGCCGTCCACAAACTCTTGCACGAGAAATCCGTCGATCTTGGCATCAGGCTTCTTTTCAGCTACGCGGTTCAACATGCTCGCCGCCGCCTGCCGCACGTCATCAGTGTTTCCCAGCCTCAGAACCACTCCCCCGACCTCGGTTTTATGACTGATGTCATCGCTCAGCACCTTCACGACATAAGGCGCCCGCAGCACTTGGGCGGTGGTCGCCGCATCATCCGGTGTGATCGCAACCCGCCCTTCATTTACCCGAATGCCATATTGGCGTAACAGATCTTTGACCTGCTCTTCATTCAGGCGCCCAGTGGGCGTCAAGTCTGATGCGGCCATGCCATGGGGCCGGACAGCGACACTCGCTGCGGTACGCCCAGTCCAGGCCGCCCAAGCTTGAATGGCCCGCATGGCGGCATCCAGCGAGTTCGTTTGCGGAACTAGCGCCCGGGTAAGCTGTTCGCGGGCACCGTCCGCGTAGCCGCCCGGCAGCACGACGGCCAGCATGGGTTTGGCTACACGCGCCGCGGCATTTCCGATCATCGCCCCGACCTGTGTGAGAATTGGCGCATTGGTCACGACAGAAAGCACCAGATCCACCTCGGCATCCTCGAGAACCGCCTGATGAATCTTCTCGACATAACTCATGGCTGCGCCATCGTTCGCAGCCCCGATATCGACGGGATTACGCACTGGTCCGTCAAAGAAAGCGGAAAGAGTCGATAGGGTCGGTTCGGAGAATGCAGCCAACGGCACATCGATGTCCGTGAGCCGGTCGGCAGCAATGGTGCATCCACCACCCGAAGGAGAGAGTACAGCCACCGAGCGGATTCGCAGATCAGGGTACTTGGCCCAGCCAGCCGCTGCGACCAGCATACCGTCCATGTCATCGATCTGAATGATGCCGTATTTCCTGCATACACCATCCAGTACTGCTTGGTTCGATGCCATGCTGGCGGTGTGAGAGAAGGCAGTGGCAGCGCCAGCGTCTGTTCTTCCCGATTTCATAAGCAGCCAAGGCTTTCCCGCCCTTTGCGCGCGTTCAGCCGTACGAAGAAAAAGGTCCGGCTGCTTGATTCCTTCGACATAGGTACAAATGACGTGCGTTGCAGGATCTTCGATCATGAAGTCCACAAAGTCGCAAAAATCCAGATCGGCCTGATTACCTACAGAGACGCAATGGGAATAGCCGATGTTCAGGCTGTTTCCACGGTCGATCATCGTACCCATCACCGCCCCGCTCTGGCTGGCAAGGCCAATATGGCCCTTCAGCGCGGGACGATCCACAAGCGACACCGCGGGCGACAATGAGAATTGATTCGCCGGACTCACAATTCCGATTCCATTGGGGCCTATGATCCGGACACGCTTTGCATGGGCAACGTCAAGCATCTGGCGTTCAAGGCGCGCACCCTCATCACCCGCCTCGGAGAAGCCGGAGGTGACGACAATGACGCCTTTCACACCCATATCGCCGCAGTCAGAAATCGCTTGGACCACATAGTCGCGGGGAATCGCAAGGATCACCAAATCAGGCGGCGATGGCACGTCCAAAATGGATGGATAGGCCTTATATTCTAAAATTGTTTCGCGCGCGGGATTGATCGGAAAAACTACGCCTCTATAGCCTTGATTTTTCAGGACATAAAGTATGCGACCGCCGAATTTTCGGCGATCTTCAGAGGCACCCACGATCGCCACAGACGCAGGGTTCATGAGTTCAGCTACCGTCGCAAGCCGGGCGTGCGTTTCTGTTAATTGCATTAGCCTATTCCTTTCAATTCCATACGAATGAACCGCAAGCCCATCGTCCTGTTTCACTTCATTCAGCTCCAACGGTCAGTTTTCGCCCCCCAAATCGACCACTTTGGCAAGCGCCTGCCATCGCTGGACCTCCGCCCGTGTTTCATTGTCAACTTCCTGCGGCGACAGCGGGCCCGCCGCCGTTCCACCCACGTTATTGAGCTTCTGCTGAACATCCGGGGATGCCAACGCCTTGATTGCCGCTTGATTGATCCGTTCCACTATCGCCCCGGGTGTACCCGCCGGGACATGGATGCCATACCATGGCTCAACAATGGCGGCGCTATACTTTGACCCCTTCATCGTGGGGACGTCAGGCAACAATGGTGAAGGCTCCAGCGACATGACGGCTAGGGGCTGGAGTTTCCCCGCCTTGATTTGCGGGGCAGCAAGCGAAACGGCTGTCTGGGTAAACTGAATGCGGCCACTTATCAGATCCGTGAGCGCCGGCGCGGCGCCTTTGTATATGACCTGACTGGCGTTAAAGCCCGCAATGCGCTTGAGCTCTTCGGTTGCAATATTGGCAGAACTGCCTTTGGCGGGACTGCCATAAAACAAGGCTTGTGGATGCTTCTTGCCATATTCAACAAGGTCGTCGACACTTTTTACGCCCAGGCCGGGATATGCAACCAATACGTTGGGCACGACGGCGAGTTTTGCTGCCGCGCGGAAATCTTTAATAGGATCGAAGGGCGGATCTTTATACAAGACCGGGGCCACGCTCAAGACTGGAAAAGAAGAAGCAAGCCAAGTGTATCCGTCCGGCTTGCTGGCCGCGACGAAGCTTGTACCGATATTGCCCCCAGCCCCTATCTTTTGCTCAATAACGATGGGCTGCCCAAGGTCTTCGGACATTTTTTCCGAAACAGCGCGGATAACAATGTCATTTATGCCGCCAACTGGAAATGGCGTGATGACATGTATCGGCCGGTCGGGCCAAGACGCCGCGCAGACCGCCCATGGAGCAGTAGCAAAACCCAACAACATGAAAGCCATGAAGCGGCCCATGAACAATTTGCAGATCTTCATTTCACTTGCCTCCGTCCGATACTATGTATGTACGACCCTTCGTATCCCCACACAGCAAGGGATAGAATGGTCTTGCTCTACGAACCTACAAAATGAGTCGAGGGTTGGCTGTCAACCCACAACTGATAAAGCGTGCTGGAAACCGTTCCGCCGCGGCAATAGACAAGGACTCGACCGCTCTTGGCGTTGATCAACTCCCCAAACTGGGCAACTTTTGAGGGCGTAATTTTTCCTTTTTCGATAGGGAAATACACGAAATGCATGCCTGCGGATTGCACCTTTTCCGCCAGACTGCCATGACTGAACGACTCCGCTTCGGAATCGGGCCGCAAGCAGATGACGGTGCGATACCCCTCCGCTGTCAATTTCTTTATGTCTTCTTCTGCAATTTGCGACGAGGTTGAAAGATCACGGGTGTGCGTGATGAACTGTGGTGTGGAAACACGTCTGCAATAAAGCATGGAAAGCGTTTCCATAAGCGTTGCAGCTTCGCGGCAAGCAAAAGTGTAATAAACGTACTTGCCCTCTTTGCGTGTCGCCACAAGTTGCTCTTCACGCAAGACCGCCAATTGCTGCGATAACGTTGGCTGCGAAATACCCAGCGCAGCTTCTAACTGTCCGACATTGCGCTCACCCTGGGTGAGCTGACAAAGAATAAGAAACCGATCTTCGTTTGCCAGAATTTTAAGAAGGGCACATGCTCGCGCCGCTGAGTCGCGCAATTGTTCAAACAGGTCACGTGGCAACATTTCCGCTTTCAAGTTATCTACCACCCGAAGTCGATGAAGGGACTATCCGACCAGACGTTATGAGACATATAACGCCGCGTGTGCTTGTTCCATCAATCTATGATTTTATATATTGTATTTTTATAAACTATCATTTACCAGCCCATTCAGCTTTTTATTATTGAAATTGAGCGTGTTTCCAGGAACTATGGTCCGGCAGTTATGATTCGCACTGTTATCATCGACAGTCGTCACCGGACTTCAGCTTGATATTCGCTCCGGTGGCGGCGGATCACATTGAGACCATAATGAAGATGGAGCAGGGCTAGATTATTGAGCCTTCGCTCCCGAAAGCTTTACTGCCAGCGCCCACGTTTCGACCTCTCGACGCAGCTTGGCTTGTGCCTTTTCTGTGGAACCGCCAGCTATCGTCATCCCTTGATTCGCATATGCCTTGATAACGGCGGGGTCAGCCAATGTCTCATTGATTACGGCATTGAGCTTATCGAGAATTTTTGCGGGCGTGCCGGAAGGGGCCGCAATAACAAGCCAGGAGGTGACATGGAACACTGGATAACCATTTTCTATCATCGTAGGGACATCGGATAGCAGCGCCGACCGCTCGGTTGAGGTCTGTGCCAGGGCCCTCAGCCTCCCATCTTTAATCAACGGAGTCATTAACAACGGAGTATCAAACACAAAAGTCGTGCGACCGGCGATTAAATCCGTGACAGCGGCAGCGCTTCCCCGGTAAGGAATATGGACAGCCTTGCCGCCGACCTCATGGAGCAGCAGCTCGCTGACGAGATGCGGCGAACTTCCGGGGCCTGCCGTAACCTATCCGACATGCCCTTGGCCAGAATCCTAGCCAAATTGTCCGCTGTGCCTCCCGGTGGATAGGGAACCACCAGCGTAATCGGCTGGGATGGATATCCGTCTGCAGCGGTTGCGGGGCTGACCGCCATAAGCCCTCCAAGCATTCCCAGCAACGCCGCGAAACTGCGCAACAAGAAACGAGCCATATTCCTGCATAGACGCTTCCCGGACGGTAATCCAATGCGAGCTTGGCTAGGTCGATGCGTCCGTCGGACGCAGTAGCCAGTAATCTATTCGGATTGCATACTCTTTCAGCGCCCCCCTCCTTAAAAGATCAAGTGATATGTTGGTTCATCGCTGGAAAACTCACTCACTGCTCTTGCCGATAGACGACCCGGCAGTTGTACTCATGCGATTCCCTACCGCCCCTCTTGGTCAAACGCCTTTGTACTAAAGCATAGCTAACATAGGACTCTGCCGGCTGCTAAATACTATCAAAACCATCCCAAAATACAAAACAACGTTCCATAATTCAGAACAAAATACAACTAAGTCGTCAGTTCAAGCAGAACCCATTTCCAATAAAACAGGCCTCGCCGTATAGCACAGGACGAGGTGTAGCAACGGCTATGCGAAAACGCCATGGCAAGCGAATTTCGCAAGCATATTGGGTTAGACATCGGCTTTTCGCTGGCGCGGAAGGAACATTTGCCCCAGAATTCGGTCTTTACGTTTTCACGGCGGCGCGGAGCGCGGATGGATTGGAATCAATTATTGATAGATAGCGGGGTATGGCTGCTCCAGGCCTACCTCATCACGACTATCGTCGGCGCGGCGGCCGTTTGGGTGCTGGCCCGGCGTACGGTTTGGGGCCGGCAGTTCTGGGCGTTGGCGGCCGGCTATTTTTCCCCCCGGCGCGACTGGCGGCCGCTGGCGGCACTGGCCCTCATCCTGTTTTTGACTTTGTGCGCGGTCAGGCTGGGGGTGCTGTTCTCGTCTTGGTACAACACCATGTACACGGCCTTGCAGAAGCTGGACGAAAGCGGCTTCTGGATGGCCATGCTGCTGTTCGCCGTACTGGCCACTGCGCATGTCTTGCGCTCGCTGCTCGATTTCTATGTACAACAAGCCTTCACCATACGCTGGCGCGTCTGGCTGAACGAGGAGATGCTGAGCCGCTGGCTGCAGGGGCAGGCTTATTACCGCAGCCAGTATCTGCCTGCGCCCATCGACAACCCCGACCAGCGCATACAGCAGGACGTCGCCACCTTCACCGAGATGTCGCTGAGCCTGTCCATGGGGGTGATCAACGCCCTGGTATCCACTTTCGCCTTCACCTTCATCCTATGGAACCTGTCGGGTCCGCTTTCGGTGGGCGGCCTGGAGATTCCGCGGGCAATGGTATTCCTGGTGTTTGCCTATGTTCTGGTGGCGACCGCTTTTGCCATCTGGATCGGCCGGCCGCTCATTTCGCTGAACTTCCTGAACGAGCGCTTCAACGCGGACTATCGCTATGCTTTGGTGCGCCTGCGCGAATATGCCGAAAGCATCGCCTTCTATGCGGGGGAAAAGGTCGAAGGCGCGCTGCTGCGCAGCCGCTTCGCCTACGTCATCAGCAACGCCTGGGCCATTGTGTACCGGTCGCTGAAATTCCTGGGCTTCAACTTTTCGGTGACTCAAGCGGCGGTGGTATTCCCCATCATCATTCAGGCGCAGCGCTTCTTCACCCAGCAAATAAGCCTGGGCGATCTGATGCAGACTTCGCAGGCCTTCGGCCAGTTGCAGGATAATCTTTCGTTCTTCCGGAATGCTTATGACAGCTTTGCCACTTACCGCGCGACGCTGGACCGCTTGACCGGCTTCAACAAAGCGCTGGACGAATCGCACGCCTTGCCGGAGCCGGACGTACGCACGCAGGGCGCGCAGTTGGTGCTGCGCGGCCTGAGCGTCGATACGCCCGCAGGCGCTCCGCTGTTGAAGGATCTGGACTTGAGCGTGGCGCCGGGCAAGCCGCTGTTGATCCGCGGTCCGTCGGGTTCGGGCAAGACTACTTTGCTGCGGGCGATTGCGGGGCTGTGGCCGTATAGCCGCGGCAGCATCACGCGACCGGAAGGCGGCGTCTTGTTCCTGTCGCAGAAGCCCTATCTGCCACTCGGTTCGCTGCGCGCGGCCCTGCATTATCCGCAGCCCCTGCGGGAGATAGAGGCCGTGCGGATGGAGGCGGGCATACGGCATCAACAGCAGGTCGCGAAGGACAGCATGCGGCAGGGTTCGAATAACCTGGACGTGTTGATGGGCGCTCGGCTGGGGGTGCTGGCGCCGGAAGCGGAAATCGGCATTCCGCCATCGGGAGGCGCCGCCGCGATGAGGCGGGTAACCCTGGCCGCGGAATATGGCGGCACTCCGGCCGCTACGGCCGCGCCGGCGGCTGCAAGCGAGGCGGACGGCCGCGCGGCCGATGTGTTGAGGCGGGTCCAGCTGGGGCATCTGGTCGATCGGCTGGATGAGGTGGCGGACTGGGGACGCATTCTGTCGCTGGGCGAGCAGCAGCGTCTGGCTTTCGGCCGCCTATTGCTGGCGCAGCCGCGCGCGGCGTTTCTGGACGAGGCGACTTCGGCGATGGACGAGGGGCTGGAGGACGCGATGTACAGGCTGGTAAGAGAATGCCTGCCGGATATGGTGCTGGTGAGCGTGGGGCACCGCGCTACGCTGACGCGTCATCATGGATGCCTGTTGTCGTTGAAGGGAGACGGGATGGGAGGATGGGAAGTGACGGCGGCGCCACGCTGATAGAAACTGCTACGATATGCGGGCTGCGGGATTGCGGCTGTCTTTGGACGACATGAACGGCCGGCTTCGGCCATGTAACGACCCATTATGAACTACCTTCTCATCAAGAATATACACATGACGGCCGCGGGCCTGAGCATTGTTTTTTTTGTCATACGCGCGTACTGGTCCATTACGAGTTCCGCCTTGCTGCAAAAACGGCTGGTCAAGACGCTTCCGCATGTCATCGACACGGTCCTGCTGCTGGCGGGCGTTACGCTGGCGGCGATGATAGGGCCTGAGCAGCCCTGGATATTGGCCAAAATCGTGGCGCTGCTGTTTTATATCGGCGTGGGCACCATCGCCATCAAACATGGCAAGACGCCCGCGTCGCGGGCGATCGCCGCCTTGATCGCCATCGCCATCTTCATATATATCGTCGGCGTCGCCATCCACCACAACCCCATGTCCTGGCTGGCCTGACGATTACCAGGCCCCCAGGAAGCTCTGGACCGCCAGGCTGCTGCCGGCCACCGCCACCCAAACGCCCAGGCCGAGCATGATGGGGCGCATGCCCGCGACCGCCATGCGCCGCAAGTCCGATGACAGGCCCACGGCGGTCAGGGCGACCACGATCAGGAACTGCGCCAGCAAATGCAGGCTGGAATGCAGCGCTTCCGGTATCAGGCCCGTCGAACGCAGGGCCGATGCGACCAGGAACCACAGGATGAACCAGGGGAAAATGCGGGCCAGGCTGAAGTTGCTCTTGCCTTGCTTCTTTTCGCGCCATGCCACCAGAAACGCCAGCACCAGGCAAATCGGAATGATGAGCGTGGCGCGCGTCAGCTTGACGATGGTGGCGTAGTCGCCCGCCGCAACGCTATAGCTGTACCCGGCCGCCACCACCGAAGAGGTGTCGTTGATGGCGGTGCCCGCCCACATGCCGAAGCCTGCGTCGGACATGCCCAGCCAGTGCCCCATCAAGGGGAAGGTCAGCACGGCTACGATATTGAAAATGAAGATGGTGGAAATGGCGAAAGCCGTTTCGTGGTCTTCGGGCTTGATGATGGGCGTGACCGCCGCGATGGCCGAGCCGCCGCAAATGGCGGTGCCCACGCCGATGAGGGTCTTGAGCTTGGGTGCGATGCCCAGCCACTTGCCCAGCAGATATGCGGAACCGAAAGCCACGACGATGGTCACCAGCGTAACCCACAAGGATTCCAGGCCGGTCTTGGCGACTTGCTGGATGCTGAGCCCGAAACCAAGAGCGATAATGGACCATTGCAGCACCTGCTTGGACGCAAACTGCAAGCCCGGCTTGAAGACCGGCCCGACCCCAATGATGTTGCGCACGGCGATGCCCAGCAGAATGCCGAATACCGGGCCGCCTATCAGCGGCATCCAGCGCCCCAGCACCATGGCGCATATCCCCACCACCACGGCCAGGGCCAGCCCGTACAAAGGCGAAGGAGACTGGGGGATGGAGCTCCGCCTGCTGGCCTTGCCCGCCCGCGAAGCAGCGGGAATGGAACCGGATACCGAAGAAGAATCAGCCATGGGATGGGCCCTTGCATGTAGTCATAACCTGTGGTTATTTTAGAAATCCGCGCACAATAAATAAATTCACTTATATTTATTCTTCGTATAAAATTTATTGATGCTAGGAATCAGCGTCAAACAACTCGAGGTATTCGTCGCCATCGCTTCCACCGGCACCGTGCGCGCCGCGGCGGAGCGGCTGTTCGTCACTCAGCCCGCCGTCAGCATGGCGCTCGCCGAGCTGGAGCGCCAGCTGCAAGTCCAGCTTTTCGACCGCGAACGCGGCCGCCTGCATCTCAGCCCGCGCGGCAAGGAAGTCCTGCCCATGGCGCAAGAGGTCATCGAACGCATCCAGGAAATTCAGCGCCAAGCCGGCGGAGAACCCTTGACGCTGACCGGCGAGCTGCGGGTAGGCGCAAGCAATACCGTGGGCAATTATCTGGTGGGCGACCTGCTGGGGCCTTTCGTCAGCCGGCACCCTCTCGTGTCCCTGCAAGTGAGCGTGGAGAACACGCGCGATATCGCCACAGGCCTGCTGGAGCATCGCATCGACGTCGGCTGCGTGGAAGGACCCATCAACCATCCCCAATTGGAAGTGCTCGAGTGGCGCGACGACAAGCTGGTGGTGTGCGCCGCGCCCGCGCATCCGCTTGCGCGGCAAAGCGGCTTGAAGGCCAGGCATTTCAAGGACGCCAGATGGATATTGCGCGAACAAGGCTCCGCCATGCGCACGCAGGCCGAGCAAGCGATGGATTCCCTGCCTTCCGGGAAAATCGTACTGGAGCTGGGGCAAGTCGAAGCCATCAAGCAGGCCGTCATAGCCGGCCTGGGCATTGCTTGCCTGCCTCATGCCGCCGTGCTGGACTCCGTGGCGGCCGGACGCCTGGCCGTTCTCGATACGCCTTTTTTGAATCTGCACCGACGCCTGTCGCTGATCCTGCATAAGTCCCGCTACCGCGGCGCCTTGATCGACGCCTTCGTTCAAAGCCTGTCGGCCGCGGCCGGATAGTATGATGGCGAAGGCCGCGGGCGCCGCGCAGGCTTATCGCGCTGTTTGATTGAGCCTGCGCAAGGCGCGGTCACTGTATATTTTTTTGGTTCATCCATGCCTCATCAACTCGAGCTGTTCACAGAAGATCCAGACGCGAAACCCAAGCGCCGCCAGGCGGCGCAAGCGCCCCGGGCCTCGGGCGACACGCAGCGCCTGCCTACGAAAGCCAGTGTGGAAGACGCCCAGGCGCGCAATGCGGACCTGCCCGTCAATACCGCCCGCAACTTGCCGCCTTACGAAACCGTGGCCCTGGTGTTGCAAGGCGGCGGCGCGCTGGGCGCTTATCAGGCCGGCGTATACCAGGGCCTGCATGAAGCCGGCATCCAGCTCACCAGCTTATCGGGGATATCCATCGGCGCGCTGAACACGGCCATCATCGCCGGCAACCCGCCGGAGCGGCGGGTCGAGCGCCTGCGGGAATTCTGGGAAACGATATCGCAGCCGAACTCGGGCCTGGATATCCCCGAATTCATAGAACGCTCGCTCTTCAACGTCAACGACACCGTGCGCGGCGCGTTGGGGGCCGTGCATGCCGGCAACGCATTGCTCGGCGGCCAGCAAGGCTTTTTCCGGCCCCGCTTCCCTCCTCCTTCATCCTTGCTGCCGGGCACGCCGGACGCCGCCAGCTATTACGATACCGCCGCCCTCAAGGACACGCTGGAACGCCTGTGCGACTTCGATCTCGTGAACTCGGACAAGCATCAGGTATCAGTAGGCGCCGTCAATGTGCGGACCGGCAACTTCGTCTATTTCGAGAACGCCAAAACCCGCTTGCGCGCGGAGCACTTCATGGCCTCGGGCGCCTTGCCCCCGGCCTTCGCCGCCGTGGAGATAGACGGCGAATATTATTGGGACGGCGGGCTGGTTTCCAATACGCCGCTGGCGCAGGTGCTGGATGCGCGCCCTTTGCGCGATACGCTGGTTTTCCAGGTCGACCTATGGAGCGCGCGCGGACACCCGCCCACCAATATGAGCGAAGTATCGGACCGCATCAAGGACATCCGCTATTCCAGCCGCACCCGCATGGTGACCGAACAATTGCGCTGGTCGCAGTATCTGCGCCATATGCTGCAGCGCATTCTCGAAGACGTCCCTGCCGATGTCCGCGCCGACGATCCTTATTACCGGATGGCGCAAGACCTGGCGTGCAGCAAGCGCTATAACATCATCCATCTGATCTACCGCAACCAGCCCTACGAGCGGCACTACAAGGACTTTCAGTTCGGCCCTTCCACCATGCGCGAACACTGGGCCGGCGGCCTGAAGGACATACGCCAGACGCTGGCCGATCCCAGCCGCCTGGCCATGCCCCAGAATCTCTCGGGCTTCGTCACCCACGACGTGCACCGCGAAGATATCGAGCGGGGCCTCGCCAATAGCGGCAAACCCGCCAATGGCGCCAGCTGAATCCCTCTCCGCCATCCGCGTGCAAAACCGCCCTGTGCGGATACCATGGCTAGACAGTAGTTGCCCAGGCAGATAGCTGGCGTTAGAATCCCCCCATGAACGACTCCGTCTCCCCGCCGACACAGCGCCGGACAGCCGCGGCCCCGAAAGCGCGCGGCAAGCAGGATTATTATTCCGGCACGCCGGAATCGCTGAACCAGCCCAACAATATCGGCCATTTGATCAAGCAGGTGCAGAGCTCGCTGAACCGCATGATAGACCAGCACGTATCGCCGCTGGGGCTTACCGCCATGCAATGGCGGCCGCTGGTGATGGTGCGCTACCGCGACGTGAACACGCCGGCCGAGCTGTCGCGCCAGACCCATGTCGATACCGGCGCCATGACGCGCACGCTCGATAGGCTGGAGGCCAAGCGTTTCATCACTCGGCAGCGCTGCCCGGACGATCGCCGCGTCGTCCGCATAGCGCTGACGGATAGCGGCAAGCGGGTTGCGGAACAAATCCTGCCGGCCGTCGCGACTTCCCTGAATGCCCACCTCGAAGGTTTCAGCAGACAGGAAATCAAGACCCTGATCGGCTTCCTGGACCGCATGCTGGCCAATGGCGAACAGCCTGCGGAAGCCGGCGGTAAAGAAAGCCCGCACTAGCTCGTCTGACGCCGCCGGCCAAGCGCCATCGCGTTGATATTGCTTCGCTTCATCCATGATATTGCCTTGCGTTGCGTCCTCTTGAAGGATGCTAGCGCCCCGAGACACGCCGCCAGAATTTTTTCCGCTCGATTGTGATCTATGCCTTGAGCCGAAATTTTTTCGTTATATAATTGCCTAGGCAAATACCAACTAGGCAGCTATATTCAGCTTGTTGTAAGCCATACCCGTCAATCTTCAGAACACGCATGAAAGCTTTCATTCCCATCCTGTTCGCCGCCGCGCTGGCGGGTTGCGCCGCCATCGAACCCGGCGCGCCCGCGGTACAAGCGCTGGACGCGGCTGAATTGGGCCTGCAGGACGGCGGCATCGCCTGGCCGTCGGAACAATGGTGGCTGCGCTACGACGATGCGCAGCTCAATGAATTGGTGGCGCAAGCGCTGGCGGGCAGCCCTTCCCTGTCGGCCGCCCAGGCGCGCCTGCACATGGCGGACGCCGCCGTACGCGGCGCACGCGCCATCCAGTTGCCCCGCGCGGACGTGAATTACACGCTGACACGCGAGCGCTTTTCGGAAAACTACATCTATCCGCCCCCGTACGGGGGGTCCATGCAGACCGACAACAGCCTGCAGTTGAAACTAGGCTTCGACCTGGACTTATGGGGCCGGAACCGCGCCAATTATGCCGCGGCGGTATCGCAGCAAGCCGCCGCGCAAGCCGATTTGAGCGTGGCGCGCAACGCTCTGGTCAGCGGCGTCGTCCAGAGCTATTTCAATCTGCAGAACGCCTTGGCTCAGCACGATGTGCTGCAACAGATCGTCAAGCAGCTGGGCAATGTGGCCAGCATCACGCGCCAGCGCGTCGCCGCGGGCCTGGACACCGAGGCGGAAGCGAAGCAGGCCGATTCCGCAGTGTCGGCGGCGCGCGTCCAGCTCAGCCAGGCAGCCACCAACGCCGGCCTGCTGCGCAACCAGATAGCCGCCATGCTGGGCGCCGGCCCGGCGCGCGGCGCCGCCATCCAGTCCGTGGAGCTGGATCATGCGCCCACCGGGCTGCCGGGCAGCATACCCCTGGAACTGCTGGGCCGTCGGCCGGACATCGTGGCCGCCAGGCTGCGGGCCGAAGCGGCATCGAGCCGCATCTCCGCCGCCAAGGCGCAGTTCTATCCCAACGTCAACCTGTCCGCCTTCGCGGGCTTCATGTCCTTGGGCCTGTCCAATCTGCTGCAGGACGGCAGCCAGACCTATGGCGTGGGGCCGGCCATTTCCCTGCCCGTTTTCCACGGCGGGGAGCTCAATGCCAACCTGAGTTCGAAGCAGGCGGAACGCGATCTGGCCATCGCCAACTACAACGAGACCTTGCTGACCGCCGTGCGCGAAGTGGCCGACGCCTGCACGTCGATACAGTCCCTGCAGCAGCAGGCGGCGGACCAGGCGGCCAGCCTGGATGCCATCACTTCCGCCTATGAAATAGCCCTGCAGCGCTACAAGTCCGGCTTGGGCAACTTCGTTCAGGTGCTGCTCGCCCAGAACGAAGTGCAGAGGCAATCCATTCTGAACACGGAAATGCGCGCACGCGCCTACAAGCTGGACGCCCAATTGGCCGCCGCCCTGGGCGGAGGCTACGGCGCCGCCGGCGCTGCCGCCAAAGCCACCCCCTGAATCACGAGATCCACATGAGTGCAACGAAAAAAACGGAATCCCGGCGCAAGCCTTTGATGATTGCGGCGGCCGTCGTCTTTCTTATCCTGGGCGCCGCCTACGGCATCTGGTGGGCCATTTATGCTTCCAATTATGAATCCACGGACGATGCGTATGTACACGGCAATCTGGTCCAGCTGACGTCCCAGATTCCCGGCACGGTATTGTCGATCGCCGCCGATGACACGCAACTGGTCCAGAAAGGCGCCCCGCTGGTCGAGCTGGATTCCAGCGATACCGAGATAGCTCTGCAGCAAGCGGAAGCCGCGCTGGCCCAGGCGGTACGGCATACGCGCACCATTTTCGTGCAAAACGACGCCTTGCGGGCCGACATCGCCATGCGCGAGGCCGATATCGAACGCGCCCGCATCGACCTGGCCAAGGCACGCAGCGACCTGAAGCGCCGTCAGACCCTGGCGCGCTCGGGCGGCGTCAGCGGCGAAGAGATCCTTCATGCGCAGACTGCGGAAAAAGCGGCGCAGTCCAGCCTGACGCAAGCCGAAGCCGCGCTGGCCGCGGCCCGGGCCAAGCTGCAAACCAATCTGGCGTTGACCGCGGGCACCACCGTGGCGAAGCATCCGGACGTCATGCAGGCGGCCGATCAACTGCGCAAAGCCTGGCTCGCGCGCTCGCGCACCCGGCTGCCCTCGCCCGTCGACGGCATGGTCGCCCGGCGCTCGGTGCAATTGGGCCAGCATGTCGCGCCCGGCACGCCGCTGATGACTATCGTGCCGCTGCGGGAAGTATGGGTGGAAGCCAATTTCAAGGAAAACCAGGTGCGCCGCATGGCGCCCGGCCAGAAAGCGACGCTCACTGCCGACCTGTACGGCAGCGGGGTCGTCTATCACGGCGTGGTGCAGGGACTGGCGGCCGGTACGGGCAGCGCATTTTCATTGCTGCCCGCGCAGAATGCCAGCGGCAACTGGATCAAGGTCGTCCAGCGCGTACCCGTGCGCATCGTCCTGGACCCCGAGGAATTGGCCGCCCATCCCTTGCGCGTGGGCCTGTCCATGCAGGTGGAGGTGGCGCTGGCCGAGCCGGAAAACGGCGCCGCGCCCGCTCCCGGCGCGGGGCTCAGCACAACCGTCTTCACCGATGACAGCGGCCGGGCCGATGCGCTGATCCAGCGCATCATCGACGAAAACCTGAGCTCATGAGCGCAACGGATATAGGCAAGCCGACCGATGCGTCGGGCGCCGATGCGTCGGGCGCCGGTGCGTCGGGCGCCCCGGCCCCGGCCTCTGCTGCGCCGGCGTCCGCGGCGAGAGCCGTCTACCCGCCTCTGGAAGGCCGGGCCCGGGTGTTCGGCACTGTCGCCCTGTCGGCAGCGGTATTCATGAATGTGCTGGACTCGTCCATCGCCAACGTATCCATCCCGACGATCGCCGGCGACCTGGGAGTCAGCGCCACCCAGGGCACCTGGGTCATCACCTCCTTCGCCGTCGCCAACGCCATCACCGTGCCGTTGACCGGCTGGCTGACGCAGCGCTTCGGCCAGGTGCGCCTGTTCGTGCTGTCGGTGCTGCTATTCGTGCTGTCCTCCTGGCTCTGCGGCTTCTCCTGGTCGCTGGAATCGCTGGTGGCCTTCCGCGTGCTGCAAGGCGCCGTGGCGGGGCCCATGATCCCACTGTCGCAGGCGCTGATGCTGGGCTCCTATCCCAAGGAAAAAGCCGGCATGGCGCTGGCGCTGTGGTCCATGACCATATTGGTCGGGCCCGTCGCCGGCCCCTTGCTGGGCGGCTGGATTTCCGACAATTACAGTTGGCCGTGGATTTTCTACATCAATATCCCTGTCGGCCTGCTGGCCGGCTGGGGCGCATGGCAGTTGTACAAGCACCGTGAATCGCCCCGCGCCAAGCTGCCCATAGACACCGTCGGACTGGCGCTGCTGGTGCTATGGGTGGGCGCCTTGCAACTGATGCTGGACAAAGGCAAGGAACTGGACTGGTTCGCCAGCCCGGCCATAGTCGCCATGGCGGTGATCGCCGTCGTGTCGTTCGTGTTTTTCCTGATATGGGAGCTGACCGCCGAACACCCCGTCGTGGATCTGACCCTGTTCAAATACCGCAACTTCAGCTCCGGCGTCATTACCATTTCCGTGGGCTATGGCGTATTCTTCGGCACCGTGGTGCTGCTGCCCCTGTGGATGCAAAGCACCATGGGCTACACCGCCACCTATGCGGGCATCGCCTCGGCGCCCGTGGGAATACTGGCCATCATCATGTCGCCCATCGTCGGGAAGATGCTGTCCAAACACGATCCGCGCATCATTGCCACCTTCGCCTTCCTGGTGTTCTCGCTGATCAGCTATATGCGAGCCGGCTTCAACACCCAGGCCGATCTGTACACCATCATGCTGCCCACCTTCATCCAGGGCGCGGCCATGGCCACCTTCTTCATCCCTTTGACGACGGTCACCTTGTCCGGCCTGGACCCGCATCGCATTCCAGCGGCGGCGGGCCTGTCCAATTTCGTGCGCCTGGTGTTCGGCGCGTTCGGCACATCCATCACGACCACGCTATGGGAAAATCGCGCCACCCTGCACCATGCCCAACTGGCGCAAGCGGCCCGGCCCGGCGAACCCGCCTTCGACGCCGCCATGGCGACCATGCAGCAGCAGGGGCTGGGACACGAGCAATCCCTCGCCCTGGTCGACTCGCTGATCAATCAACAGGCCTACACCTTGTCCGCCACCGACATCTTTTACGCCTCGGCCATCCTGTTCCTGGTCCTTATCGGCCTGATCTGGCTGGCGCGCCCCGCCTCGAACAAGGGCAGCGCCGCCGTGGAGGCCGGCGCGCATTGATTGCAAGCGCGGCGGTCGAGGCGCGTCGGGTTTTGCCGTCGCGTCTATCCCGCTTATTCCGCCGCTACTATTTTGTCGCGTCTATTCCATGCGAGCGCGGGCTTTCGAGCACGTAGGCTGGGACGGATCGGGGCGTCTTGCTTCGTGCCGATGCGGCGGGTCAAGGCACCGCCCTGCCTCCCGCCATGCATAGGTATTGCGGCGCTGCCGTGCTTCGCATCGGTGCGACCTCCCCAGCCGGCACAGTATTTGCTGATAGCCGTACCGGCCGGGGCGCTATCGCCCCGAAGCTCATCTTCAAATACAAATAGGACTGGACATGGACATGAAACAGACGAATCCCGGCAAACAAGGCGCCTCGTTCGATGTGGCGGCCATCAGAAAAGCGGCGCAGGATCTGGACAAAGGCGCCGTGCCTTCAGGCTACCAGGGCAACCGGGAAGAAATCGTGGAAATGCTGAACGCCGCCCTGGCGACCGAACTGGTCTGTATATTGCGCTACAAGCGCCACTACTTCACCGCCACCGGCATGGTCAACGAATCCGTCAAGGCTGAATTCCTGGAGCACGCCCAGCAGGAAGAGGATCACGCCAACCGCATCGCCGAGCGCATCGTGCAGTTGAACGGCACGCCGGACATGAACCCCTCGACCCTGGCCGCCCGCAGCCACGCCGAATACGACGAATCCACGGACATAAAAAGCATGATCAGGGCCAACCTGGTCGCCGAGCGCATAGCAATAGAATCCTACCGGCAGATGATAGAACGCATCGGCGACACCGACCCCACCACCAAACACTTGCTCATCGACATCATGGCGGTAGAAGAAGAGCATGCCGACGACATGAAAGATCTGCTGGACTGAGGTGGAAGATCTGCGATGGAAGAGCCGTGGCGAAAGGTTTGCGGTGAAGGGGCTGCGGTGAAAGATTCGCCGTGAAACCTGCCTGGCGGCCTTCGCTGTAGGCTTGAGGCGCCACGGCGCTTTCACGAGAAAGCACAGCTGCCACTACTGGATACGTGACGCGTCACATAAACCGTCGCATTCAAAGAAAAAGCCCTTGGCGACGAAATTCCAAGGGCTTGATTTCTTTCGGTATTCGGTGGCTCCCCGAACAGGGCTCGAACCTGTGACCTGCGGATTAACAGTCCGTCGCTCTACCGACTGAGCTATCGGGGAACTGAAGAAGCGGAACTATAGCATGACTTTCGATCGTTATGCAAGCCGAAGTCGTGCTGATATTGAAGAGCGCCCGAGGCACACGAGGCCTCGTTTCAAGGGCCTCGCTTATAGAAGCGCCTACCCCTAAGCGCCCACCTCTGGAAAGTGACGCCAAGGTCGGTCACGAGTCATTTTCACTGCAAATGCTCCCCCCTCTTTGCATTCCTTCAATTATTAATTCCATGCGGCTTTGCTTGTATTTTTTGGAGCGAAGCCAGCATTTCCCTTCGCAAAATCGCATTGATGCGAGACCGATAGCCTTTCCCCTGCGAACGCAGCCAAGCCAAGACGTCTGAGTCAATGCGCACTGTGATCGACATCTTCTTCGACAGGCGCAGTGAACATTATCCTGCTGGGTGTGAATATGCGTGATGGCATCGCGCTGAGGCGCCAACGCAAGGCGCGGATCTGAAGGCTGCAACCAAACAGGCCAACGGCAGCTTCGAGCGGCATATCGCAGCGGCTGCCGTCTACCCTTGGCGCCGCCAGTCCGGGCTAGCCTTCCCCGCCTACATAGCGCTTGAACCACGCCACCGTGCGGTTCCAGGCCAGCTCCGCGGCTGCCTTGTCGTAGCGCGGCGTGGAGTCATTGTGGAAGCCGTGGCTGGTTCCCGGATATATGTAAGCCTCATAAGTCTTGCCATGCTGCTTCAGCGCCGCCTCGTAGGCGGGCCATCCCTCGTTGATCGCTTTGTCGTTCTCGGCGTAATGAAGCAGCAGCGGCGCCTGAATCTTCGGCACGTCTTGCGGGTTGGGCTGGCGGCCGTAAAACGGCACCGCGGCGGCGAGTTCGGGATACGCCACAGCCGCGGCATTCGCCACGCCGCCGCCATAACAAAAGCCGGTGATGCCGACTTTCCCCGTGGCCCCGTCACGGGCGGCCATGAATTCGACCGCGGCGAAAAAATCGTTCATCAGCTTTTTGGGGTCGACCTGCTGCTGCAGCGCCCGCCCTTTATCGTCGTTTCCCGGATAGCCCCCTTTCGAACTCAAGCCGTCGGGCGCGAGCGCAATGAAGCCATCCTTGGCGAGCCGCCGCGCGACGTCTTCGATATAAGGATTGAGTCCGCGGTTTTCGTGCACGACCACGATGGCGGGCAGCTTGCCCTGCGCCTTGGCCGGCTTGACCAGATACCCGCGCACCTGGCCATGGCCCAGCGGCGATGGGTAATTGATGTACTCGGGCACGATATCCGGATCGGTGAAGGACACTTGTTGCGCCAGGGCGTAATTGGGCAGCAACTGGGCGAGGATGCCGGCGCTGGTCAGCCCGCCGACGGCGAACTTGGCGGCTCTGCTCAGAAATTCGCGCTTGCTGATATGCCCGTGCACATAGAAGTCGTAGAGCTCAAGCAATTCGGGTGCGAAGTCTTGGGCTGTCATTCTGGCCATGGCGTCGTCTCCTTTCCTGTTCGTTGCTGGGGTTGGCGTGCGCGATACCTTTATAGACTGTATAGAATATGTCGAGATTGGATGCGATGGAAGTGCCGGCGCCCTGCAGCGGGCGCCCGGACACATGGCATCTGGGAAAAGATACGGGCGCGCCATAATAGAAACGCCCCGGAAGTTGAGGATCTTCCAGGGCGCGGCACCACTTTCATCTTAGGAGAAACACGCAACTGCAGGCCTATCATACTCCAAATTGCCGGAGCCGTGACCTAGGCCAAATGGAGGATAGGCGGCTTTCCGGCCGCCGCCTTTTGTCCGCTGCATCCACGCGTCTTGCGAGAACACAGATATGAAAACCGCCGCGCTCCTTCCCTTCGTCGTTTTGTTCCTGGCTTCGGCCCCCGCGAAAGCGCGTTGCGTCGGGCCGGACATGATGCGATCCTGCACCGATCGGAACGGCAATGTCGAGCAGATCCAGCGTACCGGCAATACCACGACGATACATGGCTTCAATGCCAAGACCGGCGAGCACTGGCATCGCAGCGCCACACTGGGCGAGCCGTCCGCCGCGGGGTCGCCCGCCGCGGGNNCGCCCGCCGCGGGGTCGCCCGCCGCTGAAAAGCGGGCGGCGGCCGAGCGCGCGGCGGCGGCATCGGCCAAGAAAGAAGGGGCCCGTCCCGACGGCTGGCAGGATCCGCTCGGGCGCAAGTGCAACCAGTTCGGATGCTACTGAGCGGCCGCCGCGCCGCAGAGCTCCTTCAATATCGCAGCGAACTTTTCCTCCGCATCCAGAGGCGTGTCGCGCACGCGCCTGATCAAGCTCAATGGCGGCAGTTCCCAGTCCATGCGCCACGGCAGGATGCCTACGCCCCCGCGGCGCACCATATCGTGCGCGATGTCCTCCGGCACCACGGAAACGACGCTCTCGTTCTTGCTGAGCACGCCGTGCATGACATCGACCGAATAGGTTTCGATGATGGGCAGGGGCACGCTGACCTGCTCCAGCGTGAAGAGCTCGACCATTTTCTGTCCCACGGGCGTTGCGGGCGATGGCAGTATCCAGTTCATGGCCGCCAAGGCGCGCCAGTCCAGTTTACGCCCTTGCAGGCGTTTCAGCAGATTGACATGGCCGATGAGCACGGGCCGCTGGGCGTAAAGCACCTCGTGCCATAGCTTGTCCAGGCCCGCCGCGGCGGATGCGCGGCCCAGGACGCAATCCAGCTCATGATTGCACAGGGACTGGACCAATTGATCGGTCGTCGCCTGCTTGATGGCGATGACGACATTGTGGCGTTCATACAGGCGCGTGATGGCTTGCGTCAGCAGTTCGCCCGGTACGTAGGGGACGGCGCCTATCAGCAGCCGGGCGCTGCGGCCCCTGCGCACGGCCTCCATGTCGGCGGCCCAATGGTCCAGCTCGTGCAGCATATGGCGGGCTTTCACGATGGCCAGTTCGCCCATCGCCGTGGGTTTCAGCCCCCGCCCCGAGCGCACAAACAGCGGCGCGCCGAACAAGGATTCGATTTCGCCCAGCGCTTTGGTGACCGCCGGCTGGCTGATGCCCATGTCATCGGCGACGCGCGTCAATGAACCATGCAGGCCGATATTCCTGAGCAGCACTAGGTGGCGCACTTTCAATCTGCCCATGAGCTTGGGAGCGGACGGCGCCGTCCACCCATGCCCTCTTCCGCCGTGCCGCCCGGCGCCTTCCGTCTCGGACATCATTTTGCCCCCATTGGATAACTGCACGGTTATTAATTGATCACTAATTAAATGTTATAGGTTATTTTAAATCGATATACTTTGTTCATTGCTATGCAGAGGACAGTTCCATGGCTGATTTCACCACCCGGCCCGAAATACGGGGCACATTCGGCGTCGCATCATCCACGCATTGGCTGGCTACGCAGTTCGCCATGGGTGTGCTGGAAAGGGGCGGCAATGCCTTCGACGCGGCCGTAGCGGGCGGCTTCGTACTGCAGATCGTCGAGCCGCACCTGAACGGACCCGGCGGCGAAGCGCCCATCATGCTCTGGAGCGAATCGGAAAAGCGCATGCGCGTCATTTGCGGCCAGGGCGTTGCGCCCGCGCTGGCCACGCCGTCGTTCTTTCGCGGCCAGGGGCTGGACCTGGTGCCCGGCATAGGCCTGCTGCCCGCCACCGTGCCGGGCGCTTTCGGCGGCTGGCTGACCATGCTGCGCGACTATGGCACCTGGGAACTGGAGGACGTGCTGCGCCCGGCCATTGAATACGCCAATAACGGCTTCCCGCTGGTGCCCCGCATACTGCAAGCCATCGTCGCGGTGGAAAGCCTGTTCCGCGATGAATGGACGACTTCTGCCCAAGTCTGGCTGCCTGGCGGACGGCTGCCGCGCCTGGATGCGCTGTTTCGCAATCCGGCCGTGGGCGCCACTTACGCGCGCATCGCGGCCGAAGCCGGCAGCCGCGGCACGGATCGCAAGTCGCGCATCGACGCGGCCCTGTCCCTGTGGTATCAAGGCTTCGTCGCCCAGGCCATCGACGATTTCTATCGCAACGAGGCCATCCGCGACTGCACCGGCGAGCGCCGCCACGGCTTGCTGCGGCTGGACGACATGGCCAACTGGCAAGCCAGCTACGAAGAGCCGATCTATACGGACTACGGCCGGTACACCGTGGCCAAATGCGGCCCTTGGTCCCAGGGGCCGGTCTTCCTGCAGCAGCTGGCCATGCTGCGGCACACCGACATCGCCCGGCATGCGCCCGACTCGGCGGCCTTCGTGCACGGCATCGCCGAAGTGGCCAAACTGGCGATGGCCGACCGGCTGGCCTGGTACGGCGATCCCGATTACGCCGACGTGCCGCTGGCGGCCCTGCTATCCGACGATTATGCGAAAGCCCGTGCGGGCGCCGTGGCGGCGCAGGCGTCCAAGGCTTTGAATCCGGGCAGCCCTCTGGGGCGCTCGCCGCGGCTGCCGGACCTGGCGGCGGCGGACCGCGCGATGGCATGCGCCGACGCGCTGTTCGGGATCGGCGAGCCCACCTTCGCCGAGCTGCCGCCGGTCGACACCTGGCTGGAACGCGAAGTCTTCGTCGGCGACACCTGCCATATCGATGTCATCGACCGGCACGGCAACATGGTCGCCGCCACCCCCTCGGGGGGATGGCTGTCGTCCAGCCCGGTCGTCCCGGGGCTGGGCTTCTCCATCAATACCCGCCTGCAAATGAGCTGGCTGGACGAAGGGGTTCCGGGCTGCCTGCAAGCCGGCAAGCGGCCCAACACCACACTGTCGCCGGGCATGGCGCTGCGCGACGGCCAGCCGTATATGGCTTTCGGCACGCCCGGCGGCGACCAGCAAGACCAGTGGACGCTCGCCTTTTTCATCCGGCACACTGCGCTGGGCATGAATCTGCAGGAAGCGATCGATGCGCCGTCATGGCATGTGGAGCATTACCCCGCTTCGTTCTGGCCGCGTCCCTTGAAGCTCAATCGGCTGGTCATCGAATCGCGCTTTCCCCAAGCCACGCTGGAGCAATTGGCCGCGGCGGGCCACGATGTGGTGGTTGGCGGCCCCTGGTCCGAAGGCCGGATCAGCGCCTGCAGCCGCCAGCCCGACGCCGGCGGCCGCCTGACCCTGCGCGCCGCCGCCAACCCGCGCGGCATGCAGGGCTATGCGGTGGGGCGTTGAGGGCCGGTCGCTCCAGCGCCCTTGTATTTGAATCCTCGTATTTGAATCATCAAACCCGTCTCATTCCGGAGAATGACCATGCTATCTCTTTTACGCAAAACTCTAGCCGCGGGCGGCTTGCTGCTGCTGGCCGCCTTTTCCACCGCCGCGGCCGCCGCCTGGCCCGAAAAACCGGTCACCCTGATCGTGCCATGGGCCGCGGGCGGCTCCACCGACATTCTCGCCCGTGTGCTGTCGGAGCACCTGGGCAAGAGCCTGGGCCAGCCCTTCGTGGTCGAGAACCGCGCAGGCGCTTCGGGCAACGTAGGGTCGAATATCGTCGCCAAGGCCAAGCCGGACGGCTACACCCTGCTGGTCGGCTCCATGAGCACGCACACCATGAACCAGGCGCTTTATTCCAATATGCCCTTCGACGGCGTCAAGGACTTCACGCCCATAGCCAAGCTGGCCCTGGTCACCAATACCATGGTGGTCAATCCTTCCATCCCCGCCAACAATGTCGCGGAATTCATCGCCTATGCAAAGAAGCGGCCGGGCGAAATCGCCTATGCGTCGGCCGGGCCGGGCTCGACCAACCACCTGAGCGCCGCCATGTTCGAAAAAGCCACCGGCATTGAAATGCTGCACGTGCCGTATCGCGGCGGCGCCCCGGCGGTGCTGGACACCGTGGGCAACCAGACCCAAGTCCTTTTCACGGCCGGCACGCAGTCCTTGCCGTTCGTCAAGGACCATAAGCTCAAGCTGCTGGCCGTCACGGAAGACAAGCGCGCGCCCACTTTGCCGGACGTGCCCACCGTCGCCGAAACCGTTCCCGGCTACGAGCTGGCCGTATGGTATGGCGCTTTCGGCCCCGCCGGGCTGCCGGCCGACATCGTGCAGCGCCTGAATGCCGAGATCAACAAAGCCTTGAAGGAACCGGAAGTCGTCAAGAAAATGGAAGGCATGGCCGTGCAAGTCCTGGAAAGCACGCCTGAACAATTCGCCGCCGAGCTGGCCCGCGACGCGGACAAATACGACAAGATCGTCCGCGAACTCGGCATACGCATAGAATGAGGCAGGACGGCAAGATGTCGGACTACGTGAACACAAGCCGCCTGCCGTCAGCCGTCGACGGCATCGCGGAAGCCTGTGCGGCCGGCGATGCGCAAGGCCTTTTCGCGGCCGTCGACGAGTGGGTGGGCGCCGTTTTGCGGCAAACCCTGTGCACCGTGAACCGCTACGAGCCCAGCCGGGAAAGATTGACACGGCTGTACAGCTCCGACCCCGCCTCATACCCGGTGGGCAGCAGCAAGGACAAGTCGGGAACATCCTGGGGGCGCCATGTACTGCACGAGCGCAGGATTTTCATAGGCGAGGGTACGGACGCCATCCGGCAGGCTTTCGACGACCACAAGACCATCCAAGCCCTGGGCCTGAAATCGGTCATCAATGTGCCCATCGTCGCACAGGACAGCTGTATGGGGACGCTCAACCTGCTCATGCGGTCCGAGGCCATCGACGACGCCATGGTGCAATGGGCGAAGCTGGCGGCCCTGCTGGCGACCCCGGGCTTTCTCTTCCCGCGGACCGCGGCTCAATAGCCGAAGAAGTCCTCACTGCGGATGTCGTCCTCGTCCACGCCCGCCTCGGACACGACATCCCTCAGCGATTGAACCATGGCGGGCGGGCCGGCCAGGTAGACCACCGGGTTCGCCAGCCCCTCGATGGCCTGCTTGATGAGCGCCGCGTCGATCACGCCCGTCGTCCCCGTCCAGGGCTGGCTGGATCCATCCATTTGCGTCATTGTCGCCAGCAGGAGAAAGCGCGGGTTCTGCCGCGCGAGTTCCGACAGTTCATCCAGGAAGGCGGCATCTTCGGGGCGGCGATTGGAATACAGCAGCAGCAAGCGATGCGGCAGACCGGCGTGGACGGCATGGCGCAACATGCTCATGAAGGGCGTGATTCCTATGCCGCCCGCAATGAATACGGCGGCCCGCGCCGCATTGTTATGCAAGAGCAGAGACCCGAATGGGCCTTCCACCCGAACTGCCGCGCCCTGCCGCAAAGACCCTAGCCGGCGCTTGAATTCGCTGTCGCGCATGCGCGTCGCCACGCACAGCTCGTCCTGGAACGGTGCATTGACCAGGGAAAACGTATGCCGCTGCTCTTCGCCGCTTTCGCCGGCGCCGTCGGGCAGGATGAGGTCAATGGCCTGGCCGGGCTTGAAGGCGAAGCCCTCGGGCCTGGAGAAATGGAACGCCATCGTTCCAGCGGCGATCTCGCGTTTGGAATCCAGCACCGCATCGTAAACAGCCATGGAATCTCCTGATTCGAAAAGATAATGCCTAATGTCGCAGTATTAGATACGGCCTGCTTGCTCCGCGTTCCCGTTCGCGGCGCGGCGGCAGGCTGGGCGGCTATGCCGGTGCGCCGCTGTGCCGCGACAGCGTGTAATATTCACGCCAGGCTATCGAGGCAAAGGAAAAAGCTATGGGTTCATGGAGCATATGGCATTTCATCGCATTTATCGTCATTGCCATTGCGGCGGCATGGTTATCCCGCAAGAACGCTACCGATCCGCCTCCGCGCGGCTTGGGCGGATGGCTGCTCGTACTGATTATTTTCCTGCTGTTCTGGGCCGCGCAGGAACTAGCCGAGTTCTATCGCGTGAAGGCGCAGGTCGAAACGCTGATCCCGTCCGCCCGGGACAGCCGGGACTACCTCGAATATATGCAATACGCGGCGGGGATAGCCTGGTTTCAGGCAGCGCTGCTTATCGCTTGCGCCCTGCTGCTGGCCGTCAGCCGCGGCGGCAAGGCCATCGCCGCGGCCATTGCCGCGCTATGGCTGGGCGGTCCGATCATGGCCGGAATAGAATTCGCCATGGCCGAATCCTATTTCGGTGAATACCTGCTGGAAAAGGATTATTCCTCCCTGGCCGCAACCACGCTCTTCGCAACCATTTGGACCTGGTACCTGCTCGCCTCCCGGCGGGTGAAGAACACCTACCGCTAGCCAACGATGGCCGCGCATCCCGGCAAGTACACGGGCGCGGCCTATTTGTAAGCAAATACTAGGCTTCGTTGTATGAAAATCCGGGGCAGCGTATTGTTACGTTGTCGCGTTTTCTCAAGAGGCCTCTTCTTGGATGCCCACATCACCAATAAGAAACATGCCGGGCGACACACACCGCCGGAGGCTGTAATGGATGCGTTGGAAAGCGAAATGGGCGGCGGGGCGCCGGCTGACGCCGTCCCGGACATCCCCTCGCCAGCGGGCAACGGCCATCATCGGGCCGCGAACGGCGGGCTCGCCCTTACCGTGCTGGCGACCGTCGCCTTCATTTACGCCTTGCAGTGGGCCAAAGCCTTTTTCATTCCCTTGGTCCTGGGCATATTGATTTCCTACACCTTGAATCCGGTCGTTTCGTGGCTCGAGCGGCTTCGGCTGCCGCGCGTGGCGGGAACCAGCATCGTCATGCTGGTCCTGTTCGGTTCGGCCGCGCTCATTTCCACGTCGGTCTACAACGAGGCTCAATCCATCGTGGATGAACTGCCCGTGGCCACTTACAAGCTCAGCAGCGCCTTCAAGCGCGTGAACAACGGCGAACTCAGCCCCCTGGAGAAGCTGCGCAGCGCGGCGGAAACGCTGAAGCAGGCCGCCATCCCGAGCAAGCCGGCGGAGGGCGGCTCCGGCGACTCGCCCGCGGTGGTCCTGAAGCCGCCCGATATAAATCTGAATGATTGGCTGCTGGCCAGCTCGCTCAGCGCCGCGGCGTTTTTCGGCCAAATGACCATGGTGCTCTTCCTGGTGTTTTTCGCCCTGCTTTCCGGAGACACCTTCAAGCGCAAGCTGGTCAAGGTTACAGGGCCGTCCCTGTCCAACAAGAAGATCACGGTACAGATTCTCGACGACATCAACACGTCGATACAGAAGTACATGCTCATTCTATTGGTCACCAATGTACTGCTGGGCCTGGTGACATGGGGCGCGCTGGTAGGGATGGGGCTGGACAATCCCGGCGCCTGGGCAGTGGCGGCGGCTCTGCTGCATCTGATTCCCTATTTCGGCTCGCTGATCGCCGCAGTGACGATAGGCTTCGCCGCGTTCCTGCAGTTCGAGTCTTTTTCCATGATGCTGCTGGCCTCCCTGGCGGTGCTGGCGATCGCCACCTTCGTAGGCATGCTGGTCACCACCTGGATGACCGGCCGCATGAACAAGATGAACGCCACCGCCGTTTTCGTCGGGCTGCTGTTCGGCGCCTGGCTATGGGGCGTATGGGGCATGCTGCTGTGCGTTCCCATCATCGTCGTGGTGAAAGTCATTGCCCAACACATCGAGGGGATGCAGTCCATCGCGGAATTGCTCGGCGAATGAAACGTGTTTCGCATAGAATTGCCTGACAGCGCCGCCCATGGCCCCGCTACCCGTCTTCATGGATGCCGATGAACAATTCCAATCTTTATTTCCGATCCTTCCTGATACTGCTGACCGCCGTCACCCTCGGGTTCATCTGGATACTGCTGCCCTTTTACGGGGCCATCTTCTGGGGCGCGATACTGGCGATCATTTTCAATCCCCTGTACAGGCGCCTGCTCAGGCGCTTCAGGGGCAGGCCCAATCTGGCGGCGTTCATTACGCTGATGATCATCGTCCTGATCGTGATCATCCCGGTGATCATGATCACGGGCTCGTTGCTGCAGGAAGGCGCCGCCACCTATAAGCGCATCAGCACCGGGCAGTTGAACCTGGGGGATTATTTCGAACAAGTCATGAACGCCCTGCCCCCCTCCGTGCACGAGATATTGACGCGTTTTGGCGTGGGCGACATATTCAGCCTTCGGGAGAAGCTCTCCGCCGGGATCATGGCGGGAAGCAAAGCGCTTGCAACCCAGGCTGTCAGCGTCGGCCAAAACACCTTCGAGTTTCTGGTCGGCCTGGCCATCATGCTGTATCTGCTGTTCTTCCTGCTGCGCGACGGCGCGCAATTGGCGCGCCAAAGCAAACAACTGATCCCGCTGAGCGAAGAGCATCAACAGCATTTGTTCCGCAAATTCGCCACCGTGGTAAGGGCCACGGTCAAGGGCAACATCATGGTCGCCGCCACCCAGGGCGCGCTGGGGGGATTGATTTTCTGGGCTCTGGGCATACAAGGCGCCTTGCTCTGGGGCGTGGTGATGGCCCTGCTGTCGCTGCTGCCCGCAGTGGGCGCCGCCTTGATCTGGGCGCCGGTGGCCGTGTATTTCCTGGTCACCGGAGCCATATGGCAAGGGACGACCTTGATACTGTACGGGGTGCTGGTCATCGGCCTGGTCGACAACATTCTGCGCCCTTTGCTTGTGGGCAAGGACACAAAGATTCCCGACTACGTGATCCTGATTTCGACGCTGGGAGGCCTGGCCGTCTTTGGCTTGAACGGCTTTGTGATCGGTCCTCTGTTCGCGGCCTTGTTCATCGCCTGCTGGGATCTATTCCCTTCGGCGATACGCATGAATCAGGAAGAATGACGCCCGCGGAGCCACGGCATGGCCGCATTTCGCGCGGCCCGTTCCGCATCCTCATGCTCATTCTCTGATTATTGACGGGCTTGCATCAGTACGCCAGCTCGATCGCTATATCCGCCCCGTGCTCGGGCAAGGAAAAGCGCGCCTCATCGAAACGCGGCGCGCGCATCGCCGGCCGCGCGTTATTGGAAAAGCCATAGCCCTTCTTGGGTACGCCGAAGAAATTGGTTTCCAGCCTGCCGCTATTGTTATCGTCATGAAACGCCGCGACCGCGTAATCCCCCGGCGGCAGGCCTTTGAAGACGGTGCGCGCGGCACGTGTCGCGGGATCGATGGGGACCATGGCGCGATGCGGCGCCTTGGCAGCGTCTTTGGGGAAACCGTCGCCGCCCGAGAATACCGCAACCGCTACCCGGCCGCTCACGTCTTTGAGCCCGGTCACGGACACAGCCAGATCCGCGGCCGCCGCAGCATGGAGCGCGCCAGCGCAGGCGAGCATCGCCGCCATGCCCAGGGCAAGGCGCTTACGGACGCAGGCGCCTTTAGTGCGGACTGGGCTACCTTCCATGCCAGTAGCCATGGAAGCTAAGCGGCGTTGGGTGCCTGAGCAGGACGCGCGCAATCGGGCCGTCGCCTATGCTGTCTGTACGGAATATGCCAAGAAAGGAATTTCCGGTGCGTCCATCCAGGCCCAGCGAAAGCAGCCAGCCCTGCTCCGGCCCGGCCTCCTGGTCGCGAACGAAAACCGGCTCGCCCAGGTGGACGTCATCCAGCAGCACTTGCTCACGGCTGCCGTTTTCCATATCGACGCGCGCCAGACCGTTATGGAATACAGTGGACTCGGCGGCGGTGGTGAAATAGCCGTAGCGATGCCGGTGCCCCGATACAGCCGCATCCACCATGGGGAATTCGTGGTTTTCCTCGCTGAGCACTTCCTGGATTATCCGTTTGCGCGGCAGGTTGATCACATATCGGCGCAGCTTGCCTTTATGCTGTTGCAAGCCCTGCAGCCCGCACATGATGGCCCGGAAGGCCGCCTTTTCGCCCAGAAAATGATCGGGTTCGTCGTAACCCACGAAATCGGCCACGATGGAATCGCCCAGATCGAAGGCATTCAGGCTGTGCCACATGAAACTCGGGTCGGCGCTGAACAGCACGGGCTCGCTGGCGCCCGCGCGGTCCAGCACCACCAGCACATTGCCCTTGTCCGGCCGCCATTGCAGGCTGTCCGTAAAGCTGGCCAGCCCGCTCAGAAAGCGCGGCAAGGACAGCTCCACCGGGTGCAGCAACACCACTACATAGCGCTCGGTGAAGAACCAGTCGTGTATATAGGAAGGCCGAGGGGCCGCCACGCGCTGATGGCTGACGAGCTCGCCGTCGGCGCTGCGCTGCACCACGTTCAGCCATGTGCGCGGGCCATGTTCCACGCCCAGCAGCAGCCAGTCGCCGTTGCGGCCGTCGGTTTTGGTATGGGCCTTGTAATCGATGCGCAACTGAGGTGGACCGACCTGCCGCTCGCCCAGTGTTTCCAGCGTATCCGGATCCAGCCCGTAGGGCAGCCCGACTTCGTCGAAGGCGTACAGGCAGCCGTTCTTGACCAGGGTCGTAACCCCCGCCTGAGAGCGGATCTTGTTGCCGACATTCCGGATGACGCCGCCCGGAGCGCGCGTCGTCCATGTAGGCATCACGAAGCGGCGTGCGGCCTGTTCCGCCAGGAACTTGCGCGTGCGCACATAGCGGTTGCGGTAGCGCAAGCCCTTGTCTGTGAAATCGAAGGCCTGTATCATGCCGTCGCCATCCAGCAGGTGGCGTTTGCGCACCCCGCCGAATTCAAAGCAGCCGGGGCCGTTGCGGAACAAGGTGCCTTTCAGGCCCCGCGGCAGGACGCCGTCGACCTCGGGCGCATAGTCGTGCTCTTCCCGCAAAGAGCTGGCAAGACCGATCAACCACGACTTTCCTATCGTACCAACGGTATCCGCCATGCAGTCCCCCTCAATCAAGAAGCCTTGAATCGCGGTGCCGATACGAGCGGCTCCGCCGCCATGGCGAGTCAAGGCGCGCCGCCTCGGCCAGAAGAAGCGCCAGGCTGCCGTATAAATAGATTGAACTTACCGCTTGTTCCGTGCCCGGCCGGCGTTTAAGCCGGCGGTCAGCAATTATAAGGTAGCGCGTCCCTACTAAGGGGTTACAACAAGTGAACCGAAATATGTATAATAGCGGGCTTAGCGATATTCGCCGCTTTAGCTCAGTTGGTAGAGCAGTTCATTCGTAATGAAAAGGTCGCCAGTTCGAATCCGGCAAGCGGCACCAGTTATATGTTAAGAAAAGCCATGTAATCTATTGATTTACATGGCTTTTTCTTTGTCTGAAGATAAGCGTGGGGACAGGCCATTTCCTGAAATTACACAGTAAATCCCCTACGAGCCCGGCTTGACGGTCCCCAAGCTGTCCCCGTAAAGTGTCCCCAGAAATGGAGGGCACCATGGCATCTTATGAGTTTCGGAACGGCTCATGCCGGGCGATTGTGCGCGTACCAGGTGGCGGCAAACTGACTGCCACCTTTGACACGAAAGCCCAGGCTCAGGCGTGGGCGCTTGAGCAGGAAAGAAGGAAGGCGCAAGGTGAAATACGAACTGGCCGCTTAGTAAGCGATTTGCTGAAGGCATACTACGACGTCGCAATCAAGACAGACTCGGGCCGTTGGAACGGCTTTCGGATCATGAACTGGCTGGACGATCCAATTTCCTTGGTATCGCTGGACACTATCACCACGCACGATATTAATCAATGGATTGATCGGCGAAGCAAGATGAAGAGTAAAACGACAAAAAAGCCGTTATCTCCGTCCACTGTCGAGCGAGAGCTCAATTTGCTAAGTGCCGCTTTTACCTGGGGTGTAAAGATCCGCAAGTGGATTAAGATCAATCCCTGCCATGGCTGCACCAGGCCCGAAGCTGTGCCGCCGCGCGGCCGCTCGCTGCTTACCGAAGAAGAACGCGAGCTCATTAAAACCGCAGCAGGTATACACGAAGACCCGACCTTGCAAACGAAAACGGCCAGAGTAGGCGCCTGCTTCTTGTTGGCCATGGAAACCGGGATGAGGTCGGGGGAAATACTTAGGCTCCGACCTTCAGATTACAGGCGTAGTGATCGCGTCGTTTTTGTCTCAGCGATGGAGCGTGGCGGGCGTAAAGGATCAAGAAGCGGCAGGATACTCAGTTCGCGGGATGTGCCATTGACCGAAGAGGCAATCAGAATATTGGACGATCTGCTGGCCAGCATGCCCGCTGAACAAGAGCCAGAACCAGCACTTGGGCTTGCATTCCCACCCTATATAGTAGGCATGAACGATGCAGATCGAGATGCGCTTTGGCGCAAAATCCGCGACCGTTCCGGCGTTGAGAACCTTAATTTCCATGACACAAAACACGAGGCTGCCACCCGTCTATCGAAGTTCCTGGACGTCTTGGCACTCTCGCACGCAATCGGCACAAAAGACCTGAAGTTATTGCGGGATACGTATTATTCGAAGGACGCGGCAAGGTCCGCGAAACTCTTGCCACCAACCTTAATTAATACATAGTGGCCAAGTTGCTTCTCACCAGGAGTGCTCATTTGTGCTAAAAATACTGTACATCAGCACAGTATTTTCGTATGGCTTCCCCTCCTCCGCCTCCCCTTACCCGCGCCGAACTGATCGCCATTCGCGACGGCAACAGGCGAAACACAGATATCCGCCGGCTCCTCCACGAGGTACGCCGACTGCGCGCCGTCGCCCTGCAGGCGCGCCAGTATATTGAATGCGTCGAATCAGGGGCGCAGCACACCCAGCTTGTTCGTGATTGCCTGGTAGAACGCTTGGCGGCCGAGCCGTGCGTCCAGGAAATGGATGCGCTGAGGGAAGGAATGCGCGAGGAGATGAAGAAGGCGGGCCGCCTATAACCGCTATTTCGCCCGGGCCTGCTGGTCCGCCAGCATGGCAATTCGGTTGCGCTGCTGGTAAAGTGTGTCCCGAAGCTGGCTCTTTGTCGCGGCATCCAGGGTCCGATCGTTGTCCACCTGTTTGATTCGCCGGTTGATCGACAACATTTGCCGGTTCGCGGCCTGGTAGATGGGCCGCAACTTCAATTCGTCTCGGCCAGCCAGTTCGATCGCGCGCTCCATGTCGCCCAGCTTACGCGCCTCGGAATAAGCGGCATATATCTGTTCGACTTCCCGTTGAGTGTCATAAAAGCGCTGAATGTACTTGCTGCTGCGTACCTCCGACTCTTTCACGAAATCGCCGGCCATGAACCAATTATCGACCCGAGACATATCCCTTGCGGGGTTTTCCGGTAGATCGGTAAAGGGCCGAGCCGCCATGTCGGCCACATTCAGCGCCTGGGTTCCCAGCCAGCCAAAGTACCCCCGCACCAGGAATTCCAGCCGTTGCGGCGAAACGCTCAGTGTTTGGCCAATCGCGGTGGCTGCGGCACTGGTCCGGGCAGTGGATCGGTCGCCGGCCGGCAGGCGCATCTGCGCCGGGCTGTCAATATTCGTACCCCGGAAGTCGTCATAGTTGAAGGCGGCGAACACGGCTGGCTTGAACAATTGCGGTACCGGGTTCATGGCAAGCTGGTCGCTGGCTACATGCAACAGGGTCTTGGCAAAGTCCTTGGCTTGGTAGTCGTCACCGGCAACGGCCAGTTCTGTCATGCGCTCGACAATGGTACCCAGCGCGCCCACTTCGAACGGTTTCGGGATATACACAAATTGCCCAGTGCCTGGCATGCGGGTCACCCAGTAGGTGTTGCGCACCCAATCCGGCAGGGCCTGGTATTCGTCGTCATCGGCGCCGAGCAGGTACAGGACCGACGATGCCAGGGCCACGGCCCCGGTTACAGCCGCGAACCGTCGCGGATCGTCCTTGGCCGCCCGGCCCAGCTTGTACATGCCCTGCAAACGGGCGTTGAAGAATGGCACCACCTGACTTAAGATGCGAATAGAGGCAAAGCTTCCGGATGCGGTGAAGTCCATCAAGTCACGCGCGAGGTAGCTGGCCTCGAGGTGGGATTTCCCATCTCGAATAGCCTGTTCGTAGATGGCGGCCCGGTTGATCGTTTCCGCCCGGTCGCCCAGTTCCTTGTACCAGTCCCAAGCCCGCCCGAAGACCTTCTTCACCTTTGCTTGCGAGTTCAGGATGTTCGCCGGGTCCACGCCCAGTTGATCGACCAGCCGCTTGGCATTGGCGGCCTGCTCGCCGTCATTGAGAGCCCCGAAGCGTACGGCGCCGCCACCAGCCAGCAGCTTGCGGAAGGTCGGGCTCTGCGCGTTAGTACCCTTCCACCCATCCATCATGTTCTTGATCGGGTTGTAAGACACATCAGTCGTTGCCATGGCCGACACCACGTCGCGCGCTAGGTTACGAATGCGGAAAGTTGGACTTAACGTTACACCCGTAATTAAATAATGCTTGAACTTTCGCGCCAACTTCATCGTCGGCCCGTTGGGCCCAACATAGCTAAGAGCAGTCAATGCCTCCAGCACTAAAGGATCGTCGACTAGGTAATGGCGTTCCTTGCCCTTGACCATCACCCGCACGCTGCCCTTCTCGGCCGCGCGCAGCGGGGTGGCGATGCCTACCTGTTCCGCCGTCTGCAAGGCCTGCTGCGCGGCCAAGTTCTTCATCGAGGCCGACAGTAGGTGCGACCAGTTGGACAGTGTGTTGCCCAGCAGGTCGCCCAGCTTTTCCTGTCCGCCCTTGAGCCGTTTGAACGCCTGCTGGCCCACCAACCCGCTGATCTGGCCCGGCCCCATGCTGCCAGTGCGATCCTCTTCCATGACCCGATAGAAGGGGACATAGAATTCATGCTCCCAAAGCTTGCGCGACTGCGGATCGATCAGACCGGCTTCTTCGGCAACATCCAAGACGGATTTCTGCAAATCGTTAAACTCGCGCAGCGCCTTGGCATACACATCGCTGCGCTTGCGGCCGTCCTGCATGCGGCCCTTATCCAGCCCTGTCAGGATGTCGATATCCTTCGGGGTGAAAAGGTTTTCGCGCCCTTCGGCCATCAGACGCTTGGCGCGGTTGCCGGCTATCCAGGCGAAGAAGTGATCGTGCTCGCCGCCCAGCTGCGCCAGCACCTTGACCAGGCCGCCGGAGTTGTCAACGTCCAGAGCGCCATCCGTCAGTTTGACTTTGCCCATGGTGAACACGGCCTCAACAGCACCATCAGTGCCCTTGGACAGCCTAGCCTGCATGTAGGCCTTGATATCGAGATCTTTTAAGGGCGCAAACTCCTGGAAAAAACCTTTGATGATCTTTTCCTGCCACCGATCCAAATACGTCCTGGCCCGGTCCTGGATCGATTCGATTTCGCTGAATGCACCGATCTTGCCCAAGGCGCGCTGGCGCAGGGCGCGTTCGATATCGGATAGATTCTCGCCCGGGCGCGCCACATTGCCACGGTATTTCTGACGGGAGCCAGTTGGCGCTGGGCCGCCCGGCATGGGTCCGGCCGTAGCTGCCCGCGATTCCATGGGGCCAGAATCAGAAAGCCCCTCGCTGGGAGGGGCTTGATCTGTGTTCGCGCCGCGCTTTAACCGGCTTTCCGGAACGCCGCGCGCGCCACTGCCGCGGCTTCGCGCATTTCCTTCCTCAATGATTCGATCTCGGACTGACTCAGGCGTTCCATGCTTGGCGAGATAGCGGCCTTCCGACTCTGTAAGGGTGTCGAAGCCCCTGCCTGTTGCGGCGCGGAACTCATCTTCGATATCGCCATAGCGTTCTCGCACTTGTTTGAGGGTGTCTGGGGATAGCCGTAAGGTAGCACTGTACTGCTTGCCGGTCAATGCAAAGCTGCCAACCACCCGGCCTCCGCCCTGCTCGATATGGGCAGCGAGCGCTGCGAGCGTACCGCCTTGGGTCAACGTATCATCAACCAGAAGATACGCTTGGCCAGGTTGTACCGGCCCGTCGAACTCGGGTTGCTGAAATATACGGTCCAGACCTGTCAGGCTCGTTCGTTTCGCCTTGACGGACTGAACAATATCGGTGCCAACATTCAGTCCAAGAGCACCAGCCAGCCGTTCAGCCACCACTACAGGGATTTTATTTCGTCCTGCCGTTTCTACCGCAAGAACGGGAACCATGACGGGATGCGACTCACCAATGGCATTTCTGACTTTTTCGACAACTGCTGGCGAGACTAGGTCGCGTGCGAGACGCACTGCGGCATCGGTGTCGCCAGCCTTGGCTGCAGTATAGTCGGGATGCTTGCCGGCGGCGCCGAGTACGTTCCCGATGATCGCGTCAGGCAGGTTGACCCGGCCTGTCCGAGCCTCGGCCGCGCGCAGAGATTCCGCCGCGCTAAGCGCTCCCGCCACCGCTTGGCCAGGCTGCATTGATCGCAGCTTGCGCGCCGCATCCACCACCATATTCTTGATTTCGGCGTGGGTGTAGCGGCCGCCCAGTCCGAGCGAGCGCAGGAAGCGCCGGATGTATCCAAACACGCGCTCCAAGAAAAATGGCCGGACATCTGTCTCGGCCATGCGCGCCAGCACCTCCCGGGCCTGATTCCCGGGCGAGTAGTCCGGGTAGTCCTGCTTGACCGCATCCAGCGTCGCATAGTATTTGTCGCCCGGACGCTGGCGGCCGATCTTTACACCCTCCGGAATTTTGGTCAGGCGAGCCACATCTTCAAGCACGGCCGAGAAATTCTCGCCCAGCATGGCTTCCATGCCGAAGTGTCCGACCAGCTCGTGGGCAAGCACCTGATCGGCGCGGCCGATCGAATCCAGATTGCTGGCGATTAGATAGATGCGCGCCGGCTGCACGGTGCCGTCCGGGCCCTTCTTGGCGGGAAAATAGATTCCTTCTGCCCCCATGGACGGCAGATGCCCTTCGGCCTGCTCGACCGCGAGGCGATCCTTTGCAACCTTGATTGATACGTCCGACGTGCCCGGTAGATTACCCGCAATGCGGTTGACCAGCTCCTGCACCTGCGGCACTGGCGTTCCGCCACCATACAGGCCCAGCAACGGATCGCGAGATTCGACCACACCTGTAGAGCGCGTAACAGGTTGCCCCGCCTGCATCTGTGAACGTCCGCCAGCGATGATGTCAAGAATGCGCACATCGCCGGCCTTTCCTATGAGCGTGGCAACATTCCGGCCAGCTTCCACCGCTTCGGCATCTGCCGGAACGTTCACAATGGCCGCCAATGCGTTGGAACGTTCCAACCCGGCGAATACTTTGTCAACGCCTCCAGTATTTTTAAGTCGACGCATTTCGTCGACAGGCATACGAAGGGCCGCTACGGGACGAAGTTGAGCATCCAGGAATACCAGGCCGGCTTCGCCGTCGAGTAGCCTGTCCGCGATGCTCGGCGCACTCTGTGGCGTGATTTGACCATCCAATTGCCCGGCGCGCTTAAAACGGCGCTCGACCACGTCCAGCGCTTGCTTTCTGGGCCGCGGCGGAATTGCGGCCTCGTCGCGCCTCTCATTGGTACCCGGGTCATAGAACGAATACTTGGAGCCGGCAATCGCCAGCATCCCTCGTAGCTGGCTGTTTGCGCCCGCCACGAGGTCGGCATATGCATCGGTCAACTTGATATCGGCGGTGGAAAGGCTGCTCACTCCGCTTGGGTGGTTATGAGCCAGCCACACCTCTGCCGCATTGGGATATCGCGCCACATGGCCGGCAAGAATTGTTGGCATGACATCGGCCTGAGAAGTGCGGCCGATAGTGTGTCGCAGGACGCTAATGGGCCGGCCATGCTTGTCCACCAGCAAGGCGACCACATTCTCCTGGGGAAATTTGCGCAGGGACGCCAGCGCATGCGCCGCGTCATCTGGCGTCTTTATTGGCCCTGATCCAACCGAGATTTGGGCCGTCTGTTTGCTTTCGACGATGACGGTCGATTTTCCATCTTGCTCTTGCCCGAGGACGATGGCGGTTGCTCGGGAGGTTGCGCGCGGGAACGCAGGTATTCGGGCAGCGGGTCGCCGTCCAACAGGTGTCGTGCCGGTTCCAACTCCGGATAAGTCGAGGTCTCGCTGGGCTTGTCCTTGCCCGGAGAACATGTCGATTGTTTGTGCATCTGGTTCCCTTAACTGGGATCGTTCGCCGCCTTGCGTTGATCCTGCACGTACGCCTGCAGCTCCTCGTCCTTTTCCCGTTGCGCCAGCCTGTCCAACGCCTGCAGCATCGCCAGCTGCGCCCTTGGCGTGCTGCGATTGCTTACTTGCTCGTTCAGCCTCTCGTTGTCGTTCATTAATGGCTCCCATGACAGCCGTACCCGATGGCGCCGGCTCACCGAACATATTGTCCCCGGCAGGCGTCGATTGTGCAATGGCTATAAAGTCTTGTAGCGTTTTCGCGATCGCCTGTCGGCCACGTGCACGCTCAAAGCGCTCGCCGCGAAAGAACGTGCGCAGGAATTGAATGGTCGATTCGTCAACAGGGCCTTCGATGATGTCCTGCTGGTTTGCAAGGTCATATATCCCGCGCCCTTCGGTCCGTGCGCGCCGGACGAGATTCACAGCGCCAACCAAGTTTGTGGTCAAGTCCATATCGGCCGGCGCTGCGCCTGCTCGAACAGCTTCCCGAAGCTGGGCCCATTCGCCCGCCACATCCAGCAGTGCACCGCCAATGGCCTTGATATCGCTATCGGTGCTTTCGAACAGGTCGGCCACGATATCTGGGCTTCCATAGGCCGAGGCCATCAATGCCGCCTGGATCCGGCGCTGGCCGGCCTGCGACAGGATCCCGTCGGGCCCCACCATGGCGGCCTGATCCGCCTTCGATACAACGTCGCGCTGGAACTTGCGGACGAAATCACGATTGGACGCCGAAGTCAGATCACCGCCGGCATAGTCTCCGAGTATCGGCGCGATGGACTTGGCATCGGCTTCGGCCTGCTCCGCCGCGGACATCTGCAGGGTAGTGCGCTCGTTCGACTCGCGCGTATATGCCTGCAGCTCTGCCGGCGACATATCGCTTTCGCGCTGACGCACCAGCACGGGAGCCTTCATGCCGGCCGTATCGTAGCCCTGATCTTCCAGCCATTTCCGGTAGCCATCGGCACGGCCGGTACGGTAAGCGCGCTTGATTGCCAGTGTGCGGCCATTGCCGCTTTCCACGACGCCCGCGCGCGAAACAACGGGCGCACCATCTGCCGTGGTGGCGGAAGCGCCCAGCAGGACCGGCCGAATATTGTTCGCGATGTCAGCGATTTGCAGTTCGGACGTACCGCGGGATCGGTCTCGCGGTTGCAATGCGCGCGGATAGGCGGGGTTGCGCTGGCCTTCATCGGTGTTGGACGTGATGAGGCCATCAGCGTCAACGAGTCGATACCGCACAGCGACTGGCCGGCCCGAGGGCGTCTCGATCGTCACACGCGGACTGGCGTTGCGCGCGGCGCCGGGCGGGCGCACATCGCGGCCCGGGATTTGGCCCGGCCGCATCACGACGAACTTATCGCCTTGACGCTCGACAGTGCCGCCGACTTCGTCCGCCCGCGCCTGTGCCTTGGATTTCATGAGGAAGGGCTTGCCGACCTGCTCCGGCTCCAATGTCGCAACCCCGGTATCTGCCACGGTGTCGGTAAACTCAGATGCCGGCCGAGTCGTGTCGCCTGCCTTGATCCAGTCTTTTAGGGTCGACACATCCCACTGCGTGACGGTTCCCATACCCTGCCAGCCACGGTCATAGTTCGCCTTGTAAGCCTTCTCGGCCTCCTGCTGTGAACCGTACCCGAGCATGAGCTTGGTTTCATCAAATTTGCCAGTCTTGGGGTTCACCTGGTCGATGGCGAACACCGGTCCGTCCAAGTCTGCCGTGCCCGGTTTGATGAACGCATCTACATGGTCGCCATCGGCGCCGGTGGTGCCCCGGATGTAGCCGTAGTGGGATTTCAGGGTATTCGACCAGCGGTTGCCGTCTTCGTCTACCCCCGAGCGGACCGACCCTTCCGGATTCTCAATAGAGATATCCATGCCGGCCAGCGTAATGTGGCCCTTCTTGTAGTTACCCGCTTCCTTCTGAGCATCGGTTGGCTCCGGTAATCCGTTTCGGGGTGAAGTCGCCGCATCGTGAATTGCTTCCTCCAACGCGCCGGGGTGATTGCGTCGGGCGCGGGCGACATCAGGAGACAGGCCGAGAGCCGGATCAGGGTCCGCGGTGCGTTGGTCAGCGGTCGCAGCGCGGCCAGCCGAATCGACAGTCACGACCGGTGGCGGCAGCGCCGCACGTATCGGCGAGCCTGTCACCGCTGCGCTAACCTCGGCCCGGATCATCTCCGGCGGGTACGGCTGCATGTTGTTCTCGTGCTGGATGATCGCCGTGGTGATTCGTTCCAGCATCTGACCGTCGCGCAAGTCGATTCGCTCTGACGGCGACACGCCGGCGGCCTTGGCGACCGCCGCGACGTAAGCGGCCGTATCGTTCTCTTTCGGAGGCGACCATCGATCGATAATGGTCTGCACGCTCTCCAATCCATACCGGTCCTGGTAGGTCAACAGATTGCGCGCCAGGCCGCGGATACCCGCCTCCGGGGATTCGAAAGTCGCAAAGCGCGGATCCTCGCCGTCAATCTCTCCTTGAAAGCCTACGCCCTTCTCGATGTTGCCCGGATTATTGTTCCGGATGCCACGCGGGGCATTGGCGGGGATGTTGAAGGCTGATCGAGTTACAAAGCTTTCGCCCGAGGCCCCTACGCCAGTAGGAGATGGTAAAGCGCGAGCGTTTGCGTCAGCAGGCGCCGGCAATGCCAATAGCTCTTTAGGGGCTGGCAGGGCTAGTTTGTCAGCCGATTGCTCCTGCCTTATCCGTTCTGCCGCAACATCTCCGTAACGGTCTTCCACTGAGCCCGCACCATCACCCTTGCGCACGATGAACCGATTGCCCACACGATACACCTGGGCGCCTTCTCCAGCCTGCTCGGCAGCCCGATGCGCAGCTTGCGGGGTTATGAAGGCCTTGCCATTGTGGGTAATGTCCGTCGGCAGAATGCTATCAGCCACCGGGAGACTCCGGGTTCGTACGCCCTCGACCGTCCCATGAACAGCGCCTGGTCCGAACCCGCCCATGGCGCCCAGCACCGCGTTGCTGAACGAGTCGTCCATCACGTCGAGGCGGGTGCCGGCGCCCACATTCGTGCCCTGCTGGGTGGCGACGCCCTCGGCTACCTCTTGAGTCGCTTCCTCAGCGCTGGACAGTCCGCCGCGCCCAAAGCCCTGCGCCACTGCGCCACGCCCGCCGAATACGCGGCCGGCCGGCGACAGTATCTTACCGGTAGCGGCGCCGCCCAGCGTCGATATGGGAGCCGTAAATGCTGCGGCCCAGTTTTCTGCGCTTGCGCGAGCGGCTGCGCGGGCGGCGTCTGGCGGCTGTCCAGCATCGATTGCGGCACGATAGACTTCCGATTCACGCGCCAGCGTATCATCGTCCATTTCATCAATGGTGCGGCGCGCCTGCTCGACCGCGGCGCCGGCGCCCTGCGATCCGCCCGCGGTGGCGCTGGCCGCTACGCCCGTACCACCGGCAAGACGCGCCAGCCATCCGGCGATCAGCACCGGGGCCATGCTGCCCATGGCGCTTGCCCCTTGCAGTACGTATCCTTTGACCGTCGGATCGTCGCCCCAACTGATGGAGGCAGGGTCCAGAAGAGAACCTGCAGGCGTTGAATTGCGCTCGGCGAGGATCGATGCTGGCGAGCGACTGGCCTTTATCGACTCACCCTGCTCGTTGATCCAATCAGCGGCCGGGTCCAGGACATTGCCCGGCATGGAAAGGCCTGCATCGAATGCCTGATTGATGGCCGTAGCCCCAACCGTGCCGAGGGCTTCCGGTACTTTGCCAAGGCCACGAACCGCAGCGCCGGCGCCCGATATGGCGCTACCGGCCAGGGTCTTCCCGACGTCTGCGGCGAAACTACCCTCCTGCGGCTGGGCCGGCTCCGTTTGTTCGCGCAAAGGAATCGGATCGGCTAGCGCCTCAAAACGTCGGTTCACTGGAACGGCCATCGTCGATTCGCCGCCCAGCGGCACAGCGTCGCCAATGGGCTGGAAACGCTGGCGCACTTTCTGGCGCCGATCAGCAACATTACCTGCGAAGCCGGTTTCGTCGATTACATCGGTTTCTTGCATGTCAACGTCCAGTGAAAGCCGAATTGGCCGGGTTGTTTCTGTTAGCCTTGTCCCAGGCGGCGCGCGCGGCCCGCTCCTTCTTTTCGGCGGCCGCCAAGGCATTCTCGGCCTCGGCTAATTGCGCGTCGAACTCTTCCTTCTTCGCTGGATCGCGATTCACGGCCTTCAGGCCGGGGCCGCTCTGTCGCAACTGACGCACTTTTTCGCGCGCCTGACGCACTTCCGCCCGCGCGGCGTCCAGCTCCTTGCCAGCGGGGCTATCGTCGCCAGTTGGGCGGTCGCTCGCATTGGATTGATTCGGTCGATCTGTCTGTGATGTTGACTTCTTGTGGTCCGTCTTGGCTGGCACCCTAGCTTCTGAAGCAGCCGGCTCGCCGCGAGAGTTCCCCTCCGTTGAGCGCTCATACTGCTGGCGGATCGACATCGGTATCGCAGTGGGAGGGATCAAAATCTGTTCGCCTTGGAATTCGGTGGCATAGCCGACGCCGCCATTCACGCGCACAGGCTGAACTGTCGCTTGCCCCGAAATGACGTTCTGCGCAAGCTGCGCCACATTCGCATCGCCCAGCGCGCCAAGATCGGAATTCAGCTTGTTGATGTTCTCGCCCAGGGCGATGGTGTCCGCCACGCTCTTGCGCCGATCGTCGGCCAGCCCTTGCATGCTATCCACACCGTTCAGCTTGAACACATAGGAAGCCAAGCCCTTGTTCCGGTCCAGCAGCGCCTTCTCATCCTTGCGGCTCCTGCCGCCGGCTACGCCCGGGCCTTGCGCAATCACATTCCCAAAGCCGTCGACAAGGGTATCGTTCTCGCCCAGGCTACGCGGCTTGCTGCGCTCGAGGTCAATCTTGCGCTGATGCTCCTGCAGCGCTTGGCGTGCCTTGAATGCCGCTTCCGCCGTCTGCGCGAACATCGCTTGTTGGGTTTGCGGATCGCGTACGCCCTGGATATAGCTGTTCAGCATGCCAGCGCTCATGGCGCGGGAGAGCGGCTTACCGGTTGTAAGATCGGTACCGCTCAACTCGTAAATGGGCATTCCATCCTTGCTCTCGCCTACCTGCTTGATGTCGTCGATTTCGATGCCGGCATTCAAGTAATTGTTGACGAACGGTATGAATGTTTTGGGGTCGCCATTCAGTGAGTAGCGGCTGAACGCCTCATCGTAGGCTCGGCCTCGATTGGCGGCCGCAAGCCGTTCGCGCCGGACCATGAGATCAAGCGCCAAGTCGGGACGCTTCTGCTTCCATGCCTCGGATATACCGGCACTGAAACTCGATATTGCCCGACTGATATCTTGATCCTGGCCAGGCCTGTTCTGTTGGGGCCGGCCCGCGGCCTGCTGAGGAAGGGCATAATTCGCCGTCACATCCCTTAGGCCACCCTGTGCTGAGGCGGGGGCTGCGCCTTGGGGCTGGGCGCCGCCCGCGGACGCTTCCACCGGAGTAAGGCCAACGGATTGGCCTAGGTCCTCAGACGGTGCTGCCTGTACGCCAGCCAGATCAACCAAACCCGGGCCCTGCGCTTGGGCTTCCTGCTCTTGCATGGCACGGGCCTGGGCCTCACTCACCGCCCGTTGTTCCTTTCGGTCCTGCTGCCGATCGAAGTAGTCATTCAAAACCATGCCGTTGCGCAGCCCCTGGGCAAGGCCGCCAGCAAATCCGCCGCTAATTGCCATATCTGTCTCCTGTTCAGTTCGTGAGGCCAACAAGGCCGGCTGTCAAATCCGCGTCCAGTATCTTCTGCAACCCTGCGCCATCCGCTTTCTTGCGAGGCTTCTTCTTCTCGGGCGACACACTTTTCAGGCCAAGCTCGTTTTCGATGGCGTCCACCTTCTTGCCAAGAGCCCGGATCGCTGCATGGTGGGTTCCGCTTACACTGATCGGGTCCAGTCCAATGCCGCCAGGGGCCACTCCATCGCCGAACTGCTTGTGCATATCCTCGGAATAGGGGCCGGTGTGCTGGCCCTCATCAGCGACACCGTCCTTGTATTTCCACTCGTCAACCGGAACCTTCATCAGCCCGTCCAGGGCCTTGTCGTCGTCGACCGGTGCCTTATCTTCCTTCAACTCCTCAGAAGACGGCCACTTAAGTGCAGCAGCCATCAAGCCGGTTCCGACCAAACTACCAAGCCCTGCATCGGCCTGCGACTGTGCGTTCACCTTGGTTTGCCATTGGTTCAGCGCCAAGTTGCCGGCGGAGTTGTTCCCCTGGATCGCCGTGCCCATCAGGCCTTGGGCATTGCCCGCCGCATTGCCTTGGGCTGTCTGCTGGCCCATGGTGCCGGCCGCACCGCTTGCACCCTGCAAAGCGGCCGCGGATGCGGCAAGGCCAGTGCCTGTCTGGTTGCGACCAAACCGCGCGGCGTCCTGCCGCAGGGACATACCCAACAGCTTGGTATCGTTGCGCTCCTTCGTGATCGCCCCGGACTTGGCCAGCGCTTCCGCATTGGCCTGATCCACCAGCGCCTGCTGGCCCATGCTGGACGTGGGCGAAACACCCATGCGTCCCATCTCCCGGGTGGTCTGCTCGCGCGCAGCATCGAACTGGCGTCCGACCGTGGCCGCTGCCAGCCCCTCTCGACGGGCGACCTCCTCCGGTGAGTCATAGTTCACCGCCTCCTGCGCCATCTGGTTTTCAATTGGCTGGAAGACATCTGTATATTGCTGCCACTGGTCCTCGGACTGCTGCGCGGCCTGGTCTGAAAGCGCGATTTGCGAGTTGATCAGCTTCTCATAAATCGGCGCATACTTTTCGGTCAGTTCCTTGTTCCACGCCCAATTTTGCTCGGCGAGCGTCTGGGCGCGCGCCGCCACCGCGGCATTGGCTTCGGATGCCCGGCCTATTGCCGGATCCGATTCAATCGTAGATCCCTTGCTCATCGCTCACCTCTTGTAGTTCAAAAATCGGCACTCTTCCTTGAGCATGCCGAACAAAATGCCGTCCTCATCGCCGTACGCCCTGCGCACTATGCCTTCCTGAATGAAGCCGATCTTCCTGTTGAAATTGATCGAATGGGTGTTGCTGGGTCGAATCAGCGTCGTGACGCGCGGCTTTCCCCACTGGATGAATGGCAGGGCGAAGAACTCGTACAGCGCCGCGCGCGACAGGAATCGCCCTGTTCCGTCCGACGCCACACTCATCATGCAGTTGGTGAGCGTGGTCTGGCTGTAGACCACGACACCCAGTATCTCGCCGGTGTTGGAAAGCGTCGTGATGCACTTGCAGTGCGGCCATTCGAATGGCTCCTGCAGGATGTCGGACGCGAACCTGAAGTATTCGGGTCGCTGTTCCCCGGTGATGATCATGGCCGGTCCTGGCTCCCAGTCTCATCGCAGCGATCATCCTTGGCATTCGGCGCAGCCGCTTCCTGGTGGGATGCGTTGATAATGTGTGTTATCAGCGCCATCAAACCGATAACAAGCGCCGGCGTGAGCCGATTGCCCAGGTTGTCGTTCAGTATTTGCTCGATTTCGTGCATGGCATCCTCGTTAATATTTCGGGTATTGATCCTTGACCTTCTGGCAGGCCTCGATCCATTCCCTTGTTTCCAATGGCAACGCGATGCCATAAGCCCCCAGCACGTTGGCCAGTTTCATGACGGCATCCAGTTGATCGCCTATCGGCGGGTACGCCTTCTGGCGCATGGCCCGGTAGTCTTCTGCGTGGTTAATTTTCAAAGGTGAACTCCTGATCGATGTAGGGCCACGCAACAATGCGCACCTGAAATGTGCCCGGGTGCTGAAAATGGAGTTCCGCGCGCTCGTCCTCGCACTGGTAGCCGGTGCTGTTGATCATGATCATGCACGGACGTGGCAGGTTGGTCAGCACATTGCCCTCGCGCTTGCAGCCCATCGTCGGGCGCGGGACCAGCATCCCATCCCGTACATAGTGGGCGGCGGGGTCTTTATCGCTGCGTATCAGCTTGTGGCCGGAAGCCCGCATCTGGATCGCGTCCGATTCGGCCAGGATCATCTGACCCACGATCCGACCGGTGTCGTCATGCTCGATATAGGTGTTCATCGGAACGCCGCGAAAGTGCTGAAATACGACTCGAGGGTCAAAGGACCCTCAAGGCCTGTGCCTCGGTACACCTGGGTGCTTACGTAGTGAGTCCCGGCCGCCAGATATCGGAACGAGATCAATAAGGCCTTCTGATTCTCGTAGGAGTCGATCCGGCCAAGGTATTCGCCGTCGAGGTAGACCCACACCGACGGCGTGAAATTGGCAACGGTATGGTTTTTGAACAGGCCGTAGAGCACCACATTGCCAGGTTCCGGGATATAGAAGCTGAAAGATTTGTAGGTGTTTGGGAACTCGCCCTGCAAATAAATCGTTTCCGGCGGGTAAATGAACGCCGCCGCCAACGTCACGGAGTTGCCAGCGATGCGCAGGCGGTCCACCTGGGCGAACCCGATCTTGGCCGTCGTGATCTGCGCATCGCCAATGTGTGCCGCAAGGATGTTGGCGGCCGCTATCTTGGCCGCGGTAATCTGTGCATCGCCGATATGGGCGGTCAGCACATTGGCCGCGGCAATCTTCGCAGCCGTGATCTGGCCGTCAATGATCTTGGCGGCTGTAATGCTCGCGTTGCCAATCTTGGCCGACGTGATCGCCGCGTCCAGAATATTGGCCGTGCCGACGTATGCTTCGGTGATTGTTGCCAAGCGCGCCGCCAGCGTGCTGGTAATGATGCGGTTCGCATTCAGACTGTTCGCCGCAATCCGATCCCCCGACATCTCGCCGAAGACGATCTTGGCCGCCGACAGGTTGGCGACCTTGGCGTCATCCACCGCCAGATTTGCCAACTTCAGATTGCCGATAGAGCCGTTGGCAACATATAGATCGCGTATGTAGATGCCGGCCGGTACCGGCACGCCGCCAATGATCGTGGGCTCCTCGATCTCATACAGCAGTGCTTTCGGGCTGTTCGAGGAAAGCACGTCGATCAGGTATGTCGGGTCCAACGACGCAGCCGCGGCGATCCCGCCCACGTCGTTGAAGGGGCCCGGCTTGCCGCCAGCGGATACAAAGCGCACCCAGTAGTAATAGGTCGCGCTGCCCGGAACCGTGTCCGCCAATATCCACCCGGTCGTCTGCCCGACATACTGGGCCTGGGCCAGGTTGTTGGTGGTGGAGCGGTAGACCTCTGCATACCCGAAGTAGGCGAAGCTCGGCTTGTCCCACTCGATGATGATGGTGGACAGCGCCGGCGTTACCGTCACGCCCGTTGGTGCGGGCGGAATACCGTCCGGCTCCGGCTTGGTGGCAGGCGGCAGGAACGGGCCGCTTGGGTCAGTCACCTGGATCATCCGACCGTCTGCGCCCCGCATGGACACCACGCCCATCTCCACGAGGTCGCCGAAAGTCACGGCCCTGTCGGTCTGTTGACCACTACGCCCATGCCGGATACCCAGCACCTGGCGCATCTGTTCCCAGGCCCTGGTTGCCGCGGGGTTGTCCGGGAAACGGACAGCATCAACCGCCGGCAGCTCCGCGTGGCGAAGGCCAGTTTTCTTCGAGGTAGCCATGGGGATTATTCGGCGGTGATGTTGCCCAAGGTGGAGGCGATCACAACTTCCTTGACCGTCTTGGTTCCTGAAGTTGTGTACTCATACTCGCGAGCGCGGTAGTTCCCGGGCATCCGGAAGGGCCGGCCGTTCAGCACGGTCTTCGTAAACGAGACCTGCTTGTCGGTACCGTCAGCGGCCTTGATGGTCGCCCGGAAGGTGAAGGTGACCGGGTAGGCATCGGCAATCACCATGGCGGCGCCCAGATTCTGCGGGCGCTCGACGATGAACTTGCGGCTGGTATAGGTCGCTACCAGATGGCCAGCGCCACCCTCCCACTTGTGCACCTTGCCCTGTTCGACTACGAGGAACAGTTCATCGCGACGCTCATCCACATAGGCGGCAGTCGCGTGAATGGTTGTTTCGATGAGGCTGAGTCCGCCTGGCCCCTTGTCCAGAATTAAGCTGCCCTTCTTGACGCCGTTATCGAAAAAGATGAAGGCACGGTCATCATGGACCACCGTCATCATCGATGCTGGGTTGTAGGCCTGCCACTGGTCGCGGGTCAGCAACTGTTCGGTAATGACGGTCAGGCCCGCTTCGGACACCGCGACCAGTCCGTCGGGCGACGCATATACCACCCCGCCGCTCAGCACGGCGATGGAGCGCTTAGACGAACAAGGCTGAAATCCATCCAGCCGCACCGGCGTAAACGTGATTGGGTCGGCCTGGGTCGCCAGATAAGTGCTGCCCTTGGTACAAATGATCGTGGCCTGGCCGGAGACAGCGCCGCCTACGATGTCGTCAGCCACCGGGGAAAAGTACGGCCATCCGTAGGGCTTGAAAGTCTCGGAGCGGTAAACCTGCTGATCAACGAACCCGATCAGGAAGCCGCCGGGATGTGCCATCAGGCCGAATAGGCTCTCCGGCGGCGGGATCAGTGGGTTCTCGGGCAGCGCCTCGCCCAGTAGCGTGAGATCGAGTTCGGCACTGTACGAGGTTTCGCCTGCGCTGATTTCCTTCCAGAAGCGCAGGACGGCAGTGCCGTTAGCATCCACCGCCGAGATGTAGAGCCGCTTGTGCGTGATGTTGTATTGCCCGGTCGGAGGCCCTTCCATGCTGACTACGTTGATCGTATCGCCGGTGGTCGCGTTGAACGCTTCGGACACCGCATTCGGGGGCCCCTCTTCGCCCCAGCCGGATACAAACGTGTAGGCGAGCCGGCAGTTCTGGCGCTCCAGGGTATCGTCGGGATTCGAGCCGGGAGTTACCGTGACGGCGGCGGGCATTGTCGGCGCAGGGATACCCAGCCGGTACGAAGCAGACGGCATGAGACCGTTGGCCGTTGCCATCGTCGCATCCGTCACCATGGGCGGCTGGCCGGCCTCTGTATAGTAGGTGCGCTCCTGCGTATCATCCGGGATGGGCCCGCGCGTCACGTCGGTATCGTTTAGCCAATGGAACCATTGGCGTGTGTCATCGTCCAGATGCTTGCCGAATCGGTAGATCGTCTTGACCGTGCCGACCTTGGCCAAGTTGGCCACGAACCCCGGCTCGCGAAACGTCCCGATGGAGCCGGACCATAGCTTTGTGTTGGTGGCCTGCTGGGCGCCGCTCGGCGGAAGCAGATGCGGCTCCACCCTCGGCATCATGCCCGTGAAGGCTTTTGTCGAAATCCTCATTGGCAGAGCCGGTAGTACTTTTCGTTGTCACGCATCAGCCGCAGGCGCGGCCGCTCCGGCGTGGCATCGAACTCTTCAATGCCTGTCCACTCGAAAGGTTCATCCGCCACTTTGCAGAAGTCACCGCTTGGGCGTGGCGTCCCGCACCCAGCCGCGCTTAATAGCGTGAGCACGAAGAGCATCTTCATCCATCTCACTAATCTCATGGTCCACCTCTCTGGCCTTGCGAAGGGCCTGATTTTCACGTTCCAAGCTCTCCCGCTTGATATCGTTGCGTGCTGCTTGGCGACCGGATATAAAGATCCCGACAATGCCGGCAATGGCCGCCACTACCCCGGCCGCATACGGCAGCAGCGACAGGATGATTTCGCTCATGGCTGTTCTATCCAAAGGTTTTGCGGAAGCCGTCCCTTGACGAGCATGGCTTGCACCTTGGCGGCGGCCTCCTGTTTCTCGATGTCGTGGTCGCCGTCCATGTCCAGACCGGCGTTTTGTCGATAGGTCGTAGGGCTTGTACCCTTCTCCCACAGCACGTAGTTTTCGGGCTTGCCTATGGCCTTGGGCCAGAGGATGGCCATGTAGACGTCGGACAGTGTCTTCAGGCGACCGGCATAAGGCTGGAAGTACTTGAGCACCCAATCCAGCTGCTCCAAAGCAGACATGGCAGCGAGCGCGGAGGTGGTGGTGCCCAAGGCAACGGCGGTCTTTGGCATGAACTGAATCAGGCCAGTTGCCCCACTGCCCGCACGGTTCCGCTCAGCTGGGTTAAACGTCCCGCCAGTTTCGAAGGCGATGCACGCCATCAAGTAGTCTGGATCGATACCCAAGGCAGCACAGATAATGAACACCTTCTCGCGGAACGCTGCGCTTACCTTGTTGCCCCATGCCAGTTGCCGCGCCGGCTCGGGCTCAATCGACGGCCAAGTGAACAGGCTGATCAGCCAAGCAAATAGGGCTTTCATTTCGCCGCCCTCTTCAGCTTCTGCTGCTCCACGATCTTGCAAAAGGAGCCGCTTGCGATCAGCGCAATCCCGGCCCACTGGATGTATTCGGGATCAATGGCTGCTCGAATATCCTCTGGAAGCGACAGCCAGATGCGAATGACCGCATCCGGAGCAGCGGCAAGGTACGAAAAAAAACTCGCCGCAGCGAGTTCAAAGTAGGTAGACCACCACCGGGGCCAGTCTTTCCAATCTTCTACAAATTTCATCGCATGATCTCCATCTTGAATGCTGTCCAAACTGCATAGGCAATCCAGGCAAGGCCCGCGATACCGCCGGCCTTCGCTGCATTGACCAAGGCCTCACGTACCATCTTGTTGCGCAGCTCGTGCCATTCCATAATTTGTTCGTGGTATCGCCGGTGGCTCTCCGGATCGCCGTCCGGAAAGCCTCTCGCGATACCCTCCAGCTCCGCCTTGACTTGCCGTTGCGTCGCCAGAATCGATTCGATCTGCCGCTTGTTCTCCTCGTGCTTCTGGTCTTCCGCGCGCTTGTGCCGCTCGTCCATCTGATAGATGGCATTGATGATGGCGCGCGCATCCGGCGACAGTCCCTGCTGCGGGCGCTGGTCGTTCATGGGTAGCTGTCCTAAATGAAAAAGCCCGGCGCTCGGCCGGGCTCGTGAATAAGGGTTGTGCTGGTCAGACGTGGATAGAATCCGCCAAGATGAACAAGTCGTCCAACTGATCGGTTATTCCTAGCTGGGCGGCCAGCGCCAGCAGCATGGGGCTGTTCCGCTGGAAAGTCTGGATGTCGTTCCAGGCATCCTTATAGAGTTGCGGCGTTTCTGGCGCAGCAATCAACGCTTCCACGGCTTCCAGCAGTGTGCCATCACCGTAAGCGGTACGGCGCATGGCCTCGCGGCCTTGGTAGCGAGAGACGCTTTGAGGAACCGGTGGCGGAGGCGGCACGTATGGCTCGGGCTCGTTTCCTTGCGCAAGCCAGGCTAGGTACTCTTGGTAATCACGGTTGGCCGGATAGGGTGGAATTTCCGCCCGGTCTGCGAGCCTAAGAATCAAATCGGTTTCAGTTAACTTATACATTTATAACTCCGCGTCCGCCGTCCAGTTTTCCGTTGCGGCTATTTGACCAGCAGAGTCAGTTATTGCAGAACAGTATCGGCCGAATTCACCGGTGGTGATAAAGCGATTGGCTCCGATTTTCGCATTAACAATATTGTAAAAGTTGGTGGAAACAAAGGTCGGAATCACGCGCTTAATTACTCTGAACTTACTGGAACTGGCTTGTCCAATTAAATTAGGGGACTCGTACCCAGAGACCCCTGCCTCGAAATACCTTTGGCATAAGGCTTCTTCAATTGTGAAGGGACGCTGTTCAAACTCAGTAGCATGCGCACCTGCCTCAAACTGAATCTCAGAGAGGTCGAATGTTCCTGATTGTCGGCCGACACTGCCAGCGCCAGACAGGAAGGAGGTGCCCGCATCGAATACAAAGACAGGAGATATAAAGTTATTTACCCCTATCGTCATATTCATGATAGATGGGACCGATATAGTGATTGCAAACCTTTTCCAAATGGTGGGTACGTCGACCAGATGGCTACCAAACACCACGGCAGGGCTTCCCCCAACACCAAAATTTTGATAGAACACTACTCCTATCTTTTTCGGGCTATCCGCCCTTGCATTAAACGACAGGGTGGCTACCATACCAGAGAACGTCCGAACATCTTCTATTCGCTGGATCTTTGCCACCCCATTACTGTCACCCGCAATGGATGTGACGGTTGTGCGGCTGAAATATATGGGGTTTCCGGGAACTTCTGCTTGCCCGGGAGTGTGTACTTGCTGGCTATGTGTCTTTGTAGACCCGACGTGATAGTTAAGCCAACGATCGTCCGAACCATACCCACTGGTGATTTGGCTCGCGCCTCTTTGCCAAATTAGAAAATCCCCATTAATGATCTTGTTCTTAAACGAGCTTACCGGCGAATACCCAGTCATATCGACGAACGCCCGCTCTTTCCTCAACCAAGTCGTGTTGGTCGGATCACGCACAAGGGTTACACCGATAGACTGCTGAATCCACTCCATCCCCGGTACTTTCACGGGTGGCTCAGTTTCCCCATACCAGCGGCCAGCCACCTTATCGATGGCGTCGCGCAGGTTTACCTGGTTCTGGTCCAGCTCCTGAGAAGTCAGGAGCCGGTCAAGGTCGGCGCGCAGCGTGAGATCTGTCAGGCTCATGTCTTACGCCCGCAGATGGGTCAACATCCAATTGAAGGTGAACACCTCGCCAGGTTCCTTGGTCTTCACCCCGAAAACGCTACGGTTACTCATCTGGCCGCCGGTCGCTGCGCTGAATAGGCCCGCTTCAGTGATCGCTCCGTTTCCGACGCCTTCCACAAAGACGGCTGTATAGATGCGTGACGCACCGGAGCCGGACTTCGTAACTGCAACGCGAGACCCGGCGATCTCGGCTTCAAGTGCAGTATCTCCGCCAGCCGCTGGAGTTGTGCCCGTGCCCACCGCCATGTGGCTGATGGGGTCCACTGCCTCGTCGGCCTCCAGCGCGGCCAAGCGACCCAGGCCCACGTTTGTGTAGAGGTTAGGAAAGTAGTACCGGTCGATGCGGCCGCTCGCGCGCTGAATAAGCAGCTCGATATCGCCGCGGCTCAAAGTGCGGTTTATTAGAAACATGCTTGTTTTCCTCTTCAGAAGGTGAATTTCTTGCCGACGTATTCGTCCTCGACGTAGTCGCGGACATAGTTCTGCGCGTAGATGACGCCCGAGTCGCCTGATGCCACGGCGTCGGACATGGCGCGGTCAATGTCGGTAGTGACTGCATCGCCGCTCACGCTTATGTCGGAGACAGCCTTTTCCACGTGGCCGCGGAGTTCGTCGGCGCTCGCCGCTTCGTCGTGCAATGCGAAGCCAAAGGCGATCTGGTCCTGACTGGCTGCGCCATCGCTGATGGCTTTGTTGATATCGACGCGGGTGGCATCGCCAGCTTGCGTGGCATCGGCGAGTGCCTTGTCCACGTGCACGGTGAGCCGGTCCAGCGCTTGGCTAAGGTCCGACCACGCCACCTCAATGCTCAGCCGGTCCGCGCAGGCTGATGCGTCAGCCAGCAGCTTTTCCACGTTGACGTGGAGCAGGTCTTCCACGGTCGAGACATCGGACAGCAGGCGCTCTACATGGACCACCAGTGCATCGCGGGCGGTCGTGCCGTCCTCAAGCCTGAACTCGAAACCCAGGCTGTCTACCGCCGCAGCCACATCGACCAAGACAGGGTTCTTGCCAGCGGGGTCCAGCGATGCGGAGATGGCCGCCGCTACCCATTGCGCGGTCAGTTCGATGAACTCGCCGTTGACCTTGACCGCCGGCTGCGCGGCCGAAACGGTGACCCGGATTCCCTTAGGCATCCTGAATCTGCTCCCGCACGGTGAAGGTCAGTAGCTTGTAGGGCGTCTGGACGGCACCGGGCTCGAAGGTGACTTCGACTTCGCCGTCGAACTCGCCCGCGGTATCCAATGCATCAGGCGACCAATCCATCACGCAACGCCCACCCTTGCCGGCCACGTCATACGGCGGCGAATAATCGACCTCGCCCGTATCCGGATCCTCAAAACCCGCAACTGGATAGCACGGCATGATGGCCTTGGCGGCATCTGCGCCGAGCTCACGAAACAGGAAGCGAATGGTGGTGTTGGCCCCGGACAGATCAATCGGCCGGCCGGTGTTTTCATCAGTCAGCGACAGGACCAGTTGCGGGCGGGTGTCGCCCTGCACGAGCGGAATCTTCTTGTTCGTGGCCATCACGACTCCTTGCGATTCGGGCTGGTATCAGCCTTGACCGCCACATCGCCCACCAGCGTCGCGCGAGCCATCTGTAGATGCAGCATGGCGCGGTCGTGAAACGCTGGGACGGTATCGGCTTCCTTGAGAAATGCCCGGTACAGCACGTAATCGATCAGCGCCGTGGCGTACTCGCCTTCCTCGGACAATTCGGTGTCAGGGTTCGATACGGCAGCGGGCAACTTGGCGTAGCTGATCTCGATCTGGACATCGGCGCGCGCCGGCGGATAGACGTCGTAGTGGCCGGGGTCCAGCTCGCTGTACATGTAGTGCAGGATCTCCGCAGCCGGCTTCGTACTGCGCCACTGCGGGCGAATCCTGGCCAAGACATCAGCCTGAATCACGGTGATGGCGCGCTGCTTGGGCGCAGACACATTGCGCGGCACACCAAACAGGCGGCGGGACTTGTTGGGCAGCTCTTGCCGGAAGCCTTCGGCCAGGGTCGCCACCTCGGTAACCTCGTACAGGTCGGGCCGCAGCTTGTAGGCCTCGAGGCGGCCATCGCTCAACCAGCGCGGTAGCTCGGCCTCGGACCAATAATCAGCGTCGGCGTCCTGCAGGATGTCCCGGGCGCGGGTCAGAGTGTCGGAGACTTTCATGACAGCGTGTCCCTTGCGGTGCGCAGCGGTTGGTGCGCGAACCCGTGCTGGGAGTCATCCGCATGCTTCGTGATACCAGCTTCGAACGTTGACAGGTACGTCGCCACGCGCGTCGGGTCTGCATACTTGGCACCGGGATGCTGGTGCAACCGGCCCAGCGCGCCGGCGGCAATGGGCTCTCCGTACATGTCGAGCAGCAGGTCGTCGACCTCTACAGCGTCCCGGCCGGGGCAGTACGCCACCTCGACAGTCATCGCGCGCGCCACCTTGATCGTCAGCTTGGGGATCAGGCGCACAAAGCCCGGTGCCCGGCAGTAATAGCCAGCCACGTCGCGCACATCGCCAGTCGCGAGCGTCGCCCAGCCATTCGGGTAGCGCTCGTCAAGCTTGGGCCGGGTGAACGGGTCAATTCGGCCCTGGGGCAACCAAACGCCCATGACTTCCGTGATTCGGTTGTCGCCGTCCGGGGCATCCAGTTCATACTCGGCCAGGCCCGCAATCAGCGTTATGGGCGTGAGTATCTGGCGCAGCACCCTGGTACGCGTGCAGAACTCCACACACGCATCCCGGACTGCATCCTCGATGGCCGGCAGCGGCGCACCATCCACAAAAGGCAGAATGTGCCGCTCGAAGTCGCGCAAGGCGGCCATTTACTGAATCTCTCCTGCCGCGCGCGAGTTGGCGAGATTTACGGCCTGCGCAATCATGTCTTCCTTCTTCATGTTGGCAGGGAGCGTGGTGTTGAAGTTTCGGGAGACAAACTCCGCGATATCCGGGCGCGTCATTCCTTGCAGGTTCGGCAGGTCGAACGTTTGGGGCGGCTGCTCCGTCTGCTTCTTCTCGCCTTCCTTGGTGGGAGGCTGTGCGATTTGCGTGTCGGAGTCGGTCACCACCAACCCAATCTTGGCCGGGTCTTCGTCGACCGTTGCATCGTCGACCACCTTCCAAACATCGGGATGGCGGGCCAGCTTCTGCGCCACCAAGGGCGGCACGAAATGAATCTGGCCGGGCGCCCATACCAGTCCAGTGCCGGCTACGTTGTCCTCTTTTTCGCGCTTCTTACCGGCGTACTGCACCGGCACGAGAGCGCGCTGCTCTGCGTTGCTCATTTTTGAATGTCCTCAAGAAAAAAGGGCCGGCGCCCGAAGGCAACCGGCCCCAAGGGCTGCTTGCGCAGCCGTGGAGACAACTTGATTAGGCGACGCCTACCGCTTTGCCGTTGACAATGACGGTCATCGTCCCGGAGGCGTAGTCAGCCCCACCGGCAGTCAGAACAATCTTGACCGGCCGCTGGAACGTGATGGGTGCAGCGGTGGACGTCTTGACGCCCGCAGCCGCCGTGGTGGTGGAAGCGGGAAGCCAGTAGTCGTCATCGGCGGCGGGCGTGTCGTCCTCCATGGGCTCGAAGCCCAGCTTGGCGGTAGCGCTCGCGCCTGCAGCGTGGTGCTGCAGGACAACGCTATGCACGCGTAGACCAGCCGGCAGAATGCCGAAGTACACCTTGTCGCCAATCTTCGGCGCCGCAGTGATGCCGTAGTCGTCGGCCCAGGCATTGCCGTAGGCCGACATATGTAGCGGCTTGTTGTTGTAGTCGGGGGCATGAATACTTGCCATTTGAAGCTCCTATATCTATGTCGAATGGGGTGGGCCAGAGGGTGGCCAAAGATGGCCGCCCGCCTGCCGCGTCAGTGGGGAACCTGGACGACGGTGTCCAGTACGACCACACCGTGATCGACCGGAATCTTGTCGCCATGCTGGTCGGGCACCTTGAAGCGCAGCTTGGCCTTGCCATTCATGATGTCGCCGGCAACCTCGGTATTGCGTTCAAAGTTGTACTTGTTCTCCATCCAGGAGCCGTACGTTTCGGATTCCGCGCTCTTGCCGTAGACGTGCGCGAGAGCTTGAGCACCCAGAAGCAACGCACGATCGACGTGGTAGCCCGCACCAAGCGAATTGACCGTGACGTCGGACTCGGCGGCCGTCGCAATACCAGCAGCGGTGCAGTAGCGCACGGAATCACCCTCGTTGAACCGGATGGCCCGATCCGTCTTGCGCATGAGGATGTTGTGCCACAGGCCGCATTCGCCGGTGAAAAGCGGATGCTTCTTGCCCCCGGTGAACGAGCTGGCGCGATTCCACGCGTTCTGCAGGAAGGTACGCCATTGCAGGCTGTTGGCCTGGGTGTTGGTCAGGATCGATTGCCACTGGCGATTGGAGACAAGCAGCAGGTACAGAGGCTCGTCATCGGCGGCCGGATCGCCCGGCAGCTTGATGGGCTGCAGCTTGTACTCCATGTCGTCGATATAAGCACCAAGCGCGTCCAGATGCTCCAGCCGCATGATGTCGGTGGTGTCGATCGAGCCCAGTTGCTGCCCGCCCTGCGCGAGAGACGAACCATCGGCGACGAAGTGGCGCTGGTAGGTCGGAGCCTTGACCGGGTTGATCATGATCTCGGCGAAGTCCTCATCGTCCTGAAGAGGAACAACCCAGTCAGTTCCGACCTGGGAGCCACGCGCGCCGGCCAAGTGGATCACAGAGGTCTGGTCGTTGTACCGCTTGAACCAGTTTTGCAAGTTGGCCATGGCGATGCCGCGCAGGTTATGCACGGTACGCTGATTGGTCATCTTGCCGCCGCAGTCCGCGACTTGCGTAGTCAGGTCGATTCGGATGTCCATGGACGATGACGAGAGCTTCTGGCCCTTGCCCTCCGCATTACGGTCGCCCATGATCGGCTTCCCGCCCATCTGGTTGAACAGGTCCACGGAGATCGAGTCGCCCTGGCTCTTACTCAAGTCAGTGACGCGAACCAGCGGGAAATCCGGGCTGGTCTGGCCCTTGAGTTTCGCCTCGGCGCCGGCCTGCTTGGGCGCAGGACCAGTGAGGTTGTTCATCAGCGACGGCTGTCGTTGCGTGGTTGCAAACAGGGCCGCCCCGAAGACCTTGCGGGCAAGGGGCGAACCGACTGGAATGGAAGTAGTAGCCATTTGGTAGTCCTCTCAAATTAGGAGAGGCGTGCCAGCTCCGCCTCGATTTGCTCGGGAGACATGTGCAAAAAGCGCTCAGTGAGCGCCATGCTGGACAGTTCCGTCAGAGCGTCTTCGTGGGTGCTTGCGGCGGGTACTCCGCCGGGGATGTCGGATAAAGTGTGTGGACCCTGCGCTTGCGCCTCCGCTGCCTTGATGGCGGCATCGACCTTGGCTTGGGTGGTGTCGGCTGACTGGCTGGCGGGCGCCTTGCGGGCGTTCGGCAGCTCGATCTCACCGTTGGCGGCTTCGTACAGTCGGACAGCGGCTTCGAAACGCTCTTGCATTGGTTTGCCCTGCCATTTCGGCTGGGCGCGCAAGAACTGGTCGTAGTCGGCGACTTCGTTGAATGCCGCGGGGTCTGCGGTACGGATATGCAAAAGCTTGGGGATTGTCGAGATGGCATCTTCGACCGATACCTGATGCTGGATTTGACTTTCGCGCTCTGATTGCGCGGCTAGGGGCTTGACGCGCCCCAGCTCCTCGTCCAGTTCGGTAATGGTGGACATCAAGGCCTTGAGGGTCTTGGCGACCGTGGGCGACTCCTCTTCCATCTGCGCCAACAATTCGGCGTCGACGATTTCGGATAGGTCGCGGGTCTTGACCGATTCTCCGGTAGCCTTGGCTTGCTTCAGGAGTTCGACCTGTTCGGTCAGTTCCTGCGCCATGCGTTCGGCGCGGATACGGTCTTCCCGTTCCTTGGCCAGCACGGAGTATGGGATTTCGTGCTTGCCATCTTTGCTTTTGACTACAGCTTTGTCGGGATCAGGTTCCAGGCCTTCGGCGCCTTCTTCCTTGGCCGGCTTTGCGGCTTCGGTGGTGGCCGTGCCTGCCTCTTCGGCTGGCTTTGCCTTGTCCGGATCGTCCTCGGTGGTGCTTGGCGCGGCACCGGTACTATCGCCTTCTGTCGAGGGTTGAGCGGGCTCCTTCTGGACGATCTTCCCGTCCACGCCGAGCGCGTCAAGGTCGATGTCTTCAGGCATGCTCAAGGGATCCTTCAGATACTGATCAAGCTGGTTTTCCGTACTCATCTACACACTCCTAGTTCTCGGATAGGTCCGAAACGAAAAAAGCCCCAGCCGGTATCCCGGTGGGGCGTTGGGGTTGCACGTATCCCTGTGCTGGGTAAATTCTTTAGGTCTGGCTGATCTCTTCGATCAGCTGCTGCACGTCGCCGGCCAACTGCTCCAGGCGACCATCGCCGGATGCGGCCATGGCGGCGCGCTTGTTCTCGCCATCCTGGCGGATACGCTCTTTCTCGAGCTCGGTTTCCTGCTGTATGCGGGCCTTCTCGATCTCGATAGCGCTGTTGTCCTGCGGCGCCGCGGGCTGGGCAGACTGATCGGGCTGCGCCGTCTTGGCAGCTTCCGCTTCCAGCTTCCTGGCGCGTGCCTGGCGCTCGGCGATCTCGGCCTGGGCCTTGGCTTGTTCCAGTTGCGCCGCTTGGGCCTGCGCCTGCTGGGTGGCCTGTTCAGCCTGCTGCGCTTCGGGGCTGTTGGGGTCCGCCACGATGCCCAGCTGCTTGCGCAGGAACTCGGCCATTTCCTTGCGGCGGCTGAAGTCGGACATTTCCAGGGCGAACGGCACGAGAAGCGCCTGGTACTCGGGCGGCATGGATTTCAATATCTCGGCGAACTGCCCAAACTGCTGCTGACGGTACGTGGCGGTCGACGGGACATCCGACAGCGCCACCTTGACCGGTGCCGTCTGGACGTCGTTTTCCTTGTATTGCTGGCCGGTTTCGGGATTCTGGCGCGGGATGTTGACGATGATTCGGCGCTTGGCCGTGCCGTTGTCCACCAGAACCTCTGTTTGGTGGATCATGTCTTCCTTAATAAGCTCCAGCAGCGCTTCGCCCACGCCGCGGCGGGCCAGGCGGTAGTTGTCGTTGATCTCGGCCAGCGTGGTCACGCCCTGCTCTACCAGCGACTGAATGGCAAGGCCCGAGCTTGCGTTGGACTGCTGGCCCATCAGCGCCGCATAGACGCCGGCGGCTTCCTGGATCGCTTGCTTGCGCTCCTGCATGATCCTGAACTGCTGATCACTCAGTTGCATGTTTTCGTCGACCTGAATCCCACCGTTTTTATTGACACGGTTCTGATTCATGACAACGAACGCGTCAGCCTGCCCAAGCTCACGGCTCACGTCGCTGATCGTGTTGTACTGCGGGTCCACCGCATCGCTGTCCACCTTGACGCGGCGGGCATTAAGCAACCACATCATCTTGGCTGCCCGGGCATTGATTTCGTCCTGGGGCGACAGCATGGAGCGAATCAGGCCATACGGGACACCGGTTAAGTCCTCGCGGTAACCGAAAAAGGGAATGTAGGGAAAACGCCGCTTGTTCGTGGCGATATCCTGGACGCGGATGGGGCCGATATAGAAGGCGCAGCGGATTCGGTCAAAGACAGAAATCTGCGGCTGGACAGCGCCAGCAGCGACCACCGCACGATGGTAGGGATTTCTCGCGTTGAACTCGATCACGCGCCCGCCCGGAAGCTTGAGCACGAGGCCCCGAACCCAGACCCGGTACCAGACCTCGAAACACGTCACGCGGTTGCGCGTGGTGTCGCGCCATTCCAGATCGTCCCAGCTGGTCCTCAAGCCCTGATCAATGGAATGCATCAAGTCCGCTGACATTCTGGCGTCGAACGTTAAGCGGTGCGCCCAGTCGGGCCAATGGCCGGCAGACTGGATCACTTCCTTGTGGCGAGGGAAGAACGCGGCGATGTGGTCGGCATCGAACTGCTTTTTACGCACCACGTAGCGCGCATCGGACCAGTCCGGCCGGCGGCAATGCCAGTCCCAGAAGAGTTCCGAGCGGTGTATATAGGCGACCCGATACGGGTAGCGGAAGGGATTGCTCTCGCGCGACACCTCGACGGCGCCAAAGCCTGCCTTGATCAGCGCAGCATAGGCGTCCGATGTCGCCCGGTCGGCCTGGGTTTCCCGCTCTACCTCGTGCATCTTGGCCGACAGCGCCTCTGCAACATCCCCGTACTTGTCGTCATCCGCGCCAACTTGCCAATCGGTACGCGTCTTGGCTTCCATGCCCAGCACAGCGTTAACAGTGGGCGCAATGAGATTGGTGGTGAGCTCGCCCAGGCCCAGTTGCTCGCGCAGGTCCAGCGCCTCGGCCGAGAGCTGGTTATTGTCGTAGTAATCGCAGCACTTGTCGGCTTCGCGGCGCCATTGAGGCTGATTGCGGATTTCGTCCAGCCAACGTTCCAGTTGCAGCACTGACAGCGCATTCGGGTCCGGCTTCGCTTTGTCATAGGCGAACGCCGTCTGGCCGGCCGGCTCGTCGTCGAGCAGTCGGAATCCAGTCACTGCATGGGTCATGATCGCCAGTTTTGCCTATGTATTCGGAAGTTTTCGGGGACGTTGTTGCGGGCGTAGCGCAGCATCATGATGCCGCCGCGGCTCGCGTCGATCGCGTCATCCTTTTGTTTGACGATGACACCCTCCTTTCGGTGGTAAATCCGGTACTCGGACAGCCAGTCTTCGCAGTTGGAGAACACCTTGAACTGGCCCTTGACCATGCGGTTGAGCATGATCTGGATGCCTGGTTCGACGCCGATCGAGCCATCCTCGAACTGGGAGCGCTCGGGCAGCATGTTCAAGCCTTCATCCCGATAGGTGTCGCGCATGGGCACGCCGGTATCCTTCTGCGTCTGCAAGGCATCGTGCGGCCAGGCCACCGGAATCCAGGCGCCCCGAGCTTTGATGGCGCTCGCATGGACAGCGGGAACCTGCTCCGCCTGCTTGTACACGTCGTACAGGTACACGATATCGGCATCACGGTTGTGCGCCAGCCAGACCGCAGCGGTCGGGTGCTCCCATCCAAGGTCCAAGCCGCAGATGCGGGGCCAATCATCCGGGATGGAAAACGAGGTTACTACGATCTGCGACTCGGCGACCGGGAACACCGCGCCGGAGCCCAACACTGGCTTGCCGTAGGCGCGCGCTTCACGCTCGTGCCGCGGATAGCTGGCGACAATCGCGTCGGCCTGCTCCTTCGTGTAATGGCCAACGTCATAGATACCCATGAAGACAGTGATAGTTCCTTCGACCTTGTCGATCAGGAATCTCATCACTGTCTGGCTCATGCCCTTGAGCGGTGTGAAGGTCATGTACACCGGGCCCAATGTCGTGTTCGTGCGCGTCAGTGCTTCGGTGTATATCTCGTAGGGCGGTTCCTCATCCAGCCATGCGTAATCAAGGGTGTCCGCCTGAAATTTCTCCCGACCTTGGTCATAGGATTTCAGGGACAACACCGACTCGCCGGCTTGAACATCTCCACCGCCACCATGACGAACGACGATATGGGATATGGCGTTCGGCACGCCCGCGCGCGGCTTGAGTTCTTTGATCGCATCACGGGGGATCGCCGCAGTGCCGTACTCAGACACGACGCCGGGACGGCCAAGCAATAGGCGCTGAATGCCGTCTCGTGTCAATTCTGACGTGACCGATGCCGCTAGACCCGCTGTTGGACGCTCAAAAGCCTTTCCTTCCCACCATGCCGGATACCTTCCGGTCATGTGCATGGCCGTTTCCATGGCCGCGCTGAAGGTCTTGCCGGACTGGTTAGCTGCCGACAGCAGCCGTTCGCGGTACTTCGACCCTAAAGCATGAAACTCGCGCTGCCTTTCATAGGGCCGGTAGTAATTGATCCGGTTCTGCCTGGCACGGCGGGCTTTCTCCAGTATTGCCGCAGCCAAGTTGCCTTTTGGCGTATCAGGTAGCCGATACATCCTTCAGAACTTCCTCGGGCGTCTTACCTTCCAACTTGGCCAGCTCGGATAGTCCATCGGCGATCATCTTCGTCAGCGTGTCATCCGTCGCGACGGTCAATTTCGATTCTGGATCGACCTTCACGTCCAACTTATCGCCATAGACGCGGGGCTTGAGCTTGGAGGCCACCCATTTGCGCGCATCGACCCGCAAGCGCGCGGCATTGACCTCGGCAGCGCTCTTGCCCGAAGCACCGTCCGCGATGTCGGTAATTTCGTCGGCGAGCGTATCGGCCTGATCTTCTCGCGCGCGCATGTACATGTCTGAGAATGCAGGGTTTTCTGCCCTCCATTTCATAACGGTCGCGTAGGAAGGCATACCAGCTTTGCGGCAAATTTTCGTGAGCGGCTGTCCCTCAGCCAGTGCAGCGCATATCTTCCTGGCCAGCTCATCGCGATACTTGCTTGGTCGCGCCATATCAGTACACCTCGACCAGGCGACGGGCATACTCAATGTCGGTCTGCCGCTGCAGCTCCAGCACTACACGCATATACATGACAATCTCCAGCTTACTGGGATTTCGGTCTCGCGCCCAGGCAGCAAACGGTTTCACCCGTGCCAGCAAGCTTCCTTTCATCGTTGATCTTTCCTATGGTGAGGTGGTTGCAGCGGCGCGAATCGAACGCGCGTTCTCCAGAGCATGAATCTGGCGGGTTACCACTTCCCCACGCTGCTATCGTGATGCCAATAGGTAGACGGCCAGCGCCAGCTGTAGCGCAAGGGGGGAGACGCCGGAGGGAGGCTGGTAAACGCGAGCGGGGTTCGCGGCTGGCCGTCTGCTTATAGGCAGCAGAAATGCAAAAACCCGCCGAAGCGGGTTTATCTGATTAGGACATCGTACTGTCTGGAACGCCGTCGTTTCCGGGGCGGGTTTCTGTAGAAACACTTACAGACAGTAAGTGAATTGCACGTATTTTCCGCAAATCGGTGCGGAAAGTCAATACATGCGGTGCTAGGATGCTTCAAGCTCTTGCAGTAGAGCTATTCCTTCTTGCTGCCGCTGCCTCAGTAGCGCAGCGATGTCCGCCCACACACCAGCTGGAGGCCGGCGGTCACCGGATGCCCACTCGCGCACACGTCGATCGCCTACACCCAAAGCACGCGCCAGATCGGACTGCCAGCGGTCACCATAGAGTAGTTTGCCGGCGCGCTCCAGTTGCTCCGGGCCCCAGTTGCGCGCGTGCTCAAGCGCACTCAGGTAGTGGTAATAGCCTAGCCAAAATGGGCCTTGATCCTCGACCTTGACGCCGCCCAACGGATCCTTGATGTCTGCCTGTAACTTGGCAAGCAAGGGGTCGACAACATCCCGATCTGCACTGGCGAACGCCTTGTGCTTTGTAATCAAGGCGAGCCCGGTCGCGGGCTGCACGAGCAGCACATCAAGGGTCGCCGGCGAGACGTTACCGGCCGGCCACACTGCCCGGACAAGTTGCCCAAGCGTGTACATAGTGTTTTCGATATTCATTTTTCGCCGAAGCCGATGTTGCCGTACCAGATGATCACATTGTGGGGCCAGCCCATGACGCGCTCGGTAGCAGGAGCCTCGCCCTGCTGGCAGTAGTAGTCGATTGCTTGATCCCGTGAAAACCAGCTCTCGTCGCCACGATAGGTGATGAGGTTTTGTTCGTTGCGGGAATATACGTAGATCTTGCTCATGGTCGGCTCCTTAGCCTGATCGGGCGGCCCCAATGGCCATCCCATGAATCTTATTGTGCGCCTAATTTTAGGCGCAGTCAAGGAATAAATTTAGCCAGATCACTTTCTTATGGGCGAAGAAAAGCCGCCCGAAGGCGGCTCTTCCCTGCTCATTGCTTTCAAACTGAAATTCAGAGTTTCAATCCACGTGCCGAAGCACGAAGCCCAATAATATTGGTATCGCGGATCAAGGTCAATACTCGGGATTCCCCTAGGCGGTATCGCTTCCGACAATGCCTGCCCTGTAGAGCGCATCCTCAGCTGCATCCATGGCCAATTGCTCCTGCCCCTTTACGCCATCTTCGCGTAGCTCTCCCTTTTTTGTGTAGCGGGTGCCGTGCAGCCACGCGATGATCAGGGCATTTTGCCTGCTCGCCGTGTCCCGGTGGACGTTCGCCTTCTTGGCCAGCTCCTGGATGTGGACCTTCTCGCCAAAATATCGGGCCACCAGTCCATCACGTAGCAGTCTTATCGTGACATGACCGGATAAGGCCTGGAAGACCGCTGCATCCGATATCTCGCGAATGGCCCCCCGCCAGATAAGGCTCGGCACTGGGCCGCCGCAGCAACGGCAGGCGTCGGACCGGCGGGCGAACCTGGCCACCAGGATCATCTGCTGCAGCCGCGGCAGCTCTTTCAGGTTGCGCAGGATCATGCCAGCTTGTGCGGCGCCATCGAGCCCAGCGAGCCCCTTGCCGGTGCGCTTGACCTTGTCGGCCATCCTGCTCATCAGCGGCCTATCCAGCGTGGAGTCCGAGAAGTTGTACGCGAAACTGAGCGCCTGGTGCGCAGTCTTAAAAAGTGGCTCGCTCATAGGCTCTCCAAAAAACTCACAATTTCTTCTCCGCCAACCCCGTAAAACTCCACGAGTTCGGCGCGCGTCACGATGCCACCGGAGATAATCTGCCAGGACCCATCCAGTGCAATGATGGTGCCGTCGGTGAAAGGCCCAAGGCAAAGAATGCCTCTTCGCCGGCACTTGTAACTTGGGAGCAAGCGCCCCCAAGGGAGGACTCGAAACCATTCAAGGTGGCCGACCTGCATCTTCATCCCGCCGTTCTTTCTTGATAGTCGTTGCATCGTTGTCCCACAGTGTTTCCAAGCTTGCACCGCAGCTCGCGGCGCCCATCAAAAGGGTTGGCCACCACCCGAATCTCCCTACAACCGGCGCACGAGCGGCGCCGACGTTCCTGTTTTGCCTCCATGACCTTGGCTGGATCCTGCATCTCCCATCGCCGAACTTCAGCCGTCACGACAGCCATTTCCTTATCCGAAAAGATCTGGCCCAACCGCCCGCGCCCTGGCCCGCCCAACCGCCGTACTGACTTTGCGGGGCTTCTTGGGCTTAGGCGGCGCCGGCTTCCAAGCGCCAGTCTCCCTCGCGATCGCCCAGTGCAGGATGGCCAGCGCGTCCGCGTCGTTGTCGTCCCGGACGCGGAAACCTCGCCTGCTGGCTTCAGCGACCATTTCGCGTTTGTCAGCGCGTCCCGAGCCGGTCCAGTGCCTTTTCACAGTGGCCACATGGACCGTGTGCAGCTCAAGGTTGTGGCTGTCTGCTGCCAGCTCGACAAGGGCTTTGAATCCGCCGTACACGTCGCCAGACGCCACACTGGAACGGCCCTGCCCTTGAATGACCAGCTCATACGCAATCGCGTTAACTTGGTGCTCCACGACCATTGACGCCAGCCAGGACCGGAAACGCTGCCAGCGCTGCCCTGGGCTCCAGCCATCCCTCGGAGTGAATACCTCGGTTCCGTGCAGAATGCGGCCATCGCGATTTCGGACGGCCCAGCCGCATTTGTTGGCCAAGTCCAGGGCCAAGATGTTGATGTTGACTTCCGGTTTTGCGACCGAAGCCAAGGCGGCCTTACGGGCCAAAGCGAAGGGATCGGCCCGTTCTATCGATTCAAAAGCAAGCGTTTCCAGGCTCATACCAGAGCTCCAATCATGTCCAAGGGTTCGCGGCGCCTGTCGCCGGTGAATTGCAGGCTCGGGGCATGGCGCCAGAGTGCTATCTGGCCTTCCCACTCGCCATTGCGGTTTTTGTCGCAGATCAGCAGGGTGTCGGGCTGTTCCGCCAGTTCTTCCAGCTTGGCCTGCTTAGCGGCGCCCTCTTCCATACGCTCGGCAAGCAGCAGCTGGCGCTCCTTTTTCTTGTTCCGCCAAACCGTCATCATCTGGTCGACCTGATCGACGATGGAGCCAGAGCCCTTCGCATCGAACTTGCCGGGCTTGACGTCCTCGGATTCCTTCTTCTTCGCGTGGTGCACCAGGTGCGTATGCAGATTCAAGTCTTTTGACAAGCTGCAAAGCATGTCCACGAAGTCCTTCTGACCGTTGTAGTCATCCTCGCCACGCACGCACTTCATCAGGCTGTCGATGATCATGTGCTTGATCTTCAGTTTTTCGGCGCAGTAACGCATCACGGCATAGACCATTTCCGGGCGGACCGTGCCGACCTGGTCGTACAGCCAAAGCCGGCCCCTGGACCAGTCAAACATCCGGTGAACGGCACGTTCTCCGGGAGCGTCGTTCATCGCTGTCTGCCGTAGCCAGCGGCGCAGCGTATTTTGCGGCTTCATTTCGAAACTGGCAGTGCACGAGGGCTCATCCTGCGCTGCGAAACCCAGCGTGACCTGCCCCAGCAGCTCGCTTTTGCCGTGCCCGTTGATGCCCTGCCACAAGGTCACTTCCCCGGGACGGAAACGGATGTGGTCATGCGTTTTGGCCCACGGTAGCGTAGCCCCGGTCAAACGGTCGCCAGAGCGGATATGCTCGATCAGGGACTCGCGCCAAGCCTCGGCGGGCAGTACTTTGACCTGAGGCTCGCTCTCGACCATGTAGGCCCGGAAATCAAAATCGTCTGGCGTGATGATCTGGCTCATACGCGAATCTCCACCATGCCTAACCCGGGCTTAAAGCCGACCATGCCCCACGAACCGGCCGCAATGGCTTTTCGGGGCGAGAACTGCGATACCCGATCCAGCACAGCCAGGCCTCGCTCTCGCGTCGTTGAGCAGATGTGCACCATGGTTCCGATTACGCAGCGCAGGTCCAGTGCCGCTGCTGGCTCCTCATCCAGAACGTGAATCGTCGGATATCCGCGGTACTGGCCCAAGCCGAAATACTCGATTTGGGCTTCAGGGTGCGTGAATTGCCCGTAGGCAGGGTGTTCCGCAAGGCAGACGATCCACACGTCGCTTGGGCGCATTCCAGCCATGCGCAGGCTCAGCAAGGACTGGTGGCCGATCATATGGCCCCCGCGAACTGGTCAGGTTCATCGCCCGCAGGTCTTCGTTGCTGAAACCCTCCGCCGCGGTCCTGCTGGCGAGTCAGCCAGGAGACGATGAACGCGTTGATGCCCCGCTTGGTCTTGCGCTTTCGCGGGTTCGCAGTGAGCCAGACCCGCATTCGCTTCAACTCGTTTTCAACGTCGACCGCCGGGAACGCTTCGTGCCACGCCTCGACCTCCTCCGCAAAAACCGGATGGTCCGACCCGTCGACCAACGGCAGGGTTTCAACCGAAGGTGCCTGCGGTTCCGGAGAAGGGTTTACAAGGGTTAATTGCTCCGAGCTATTATCCTGTTCCTGTTCCTGTTCCTGTTCCTGGTTAAGGAACGGTTCCGAAACGGTTACCGGAGTGTTTGGATATTCTTCTTCTGAGATGTCGAGAAAATCCCTCCAATCCCGCATGAATAAAGGCTTCCAGGAACATTCGTCAGGAATGCTAAGGGCGATTTTCTTCGCCGCTTTTCGTTGATTTGGGTTTTCCGGCTTATTCCACTCAAAATGCTTGTAAATGTAGACCCATTTAGTGGTTTCGCAACGGTTAGCGAAACCCTTAGCGAACAGTTCCGCGAACCCTTTATTAACCCTTTCGGAAGACCAACGAATGTCTTCGCAAACGTATCCGTCAGGCAGTCGAAACACACCCGAAATGGTGCTGTGCGGGCTGGTTAAAAGATAGAGCGCCAGCATCCTGCCATCCTCTGATAGCGTGTCTATGGTCTTGCTTGACCAAAATGACGAGTGGACCTTGCCGTAATCTCTCATTTTGAAAACCTCGGGCCGCTGTAGTACGCGACCGCAATGCCCAGCTTCATGGCGACGGCCCACTGATGGACGAATGGCGCCATGGCATGACGGCTCTTGAGCGTTGCGAGCTTCCTGGCCAAGCGTCGTGATTGTTGTGACGTGGATTTGAGTGTGTGCGTCATGCCACCATCCTCGCCCACTCCCCATTAGCCGCTGCCCGAGCGTTGGGCACAATAATCTGGTGCTCTCGCTCGAGAATGTCCAAGCTGTAGCGCAGCAGGAACGGCTGTGGCCCGTATTCGTTCTCGAAGCGGTTCTTCCAAGGGTGCACGGCAAGCAGGCCCGGCGCGCCAGTGCCATCCTGATGGTGGCCAGCGCAGAGCGACAAGACAAACCAATGCGCCCAGGGTTTCACGCGGCCGTCGATATGATGGATGGAGCAGTAATCGTTGAAATACCCGTCAAGTCTGCACGCAATGCAGCCGACGAACCGGCACAGTTGGCCATGGAACAGCCTTTCGGCCTTTGTTGTCGGGCGCCCTTTCATCGCACCCACCCTGGCACATCGATGGGCTCTGACCAGACGACATCGTGTTCAGCGCCGAAACTGTAAAGAAACTCAATGAAGTTCGACAGCCAGCGCTTGCTCTGCTCACTGGTCCGGACGCCCAGCGACACGAAGCCGCCGCGCAAACCCTTGGCGATGCGAAGCTCGTTCTGCATGCCAGCAGTCAGCGTATCCTTCCAATCCTCATCGGACATGTAGTCAAGGTGACCGTTGATTTCCCATTTCACTTGCCGTGAAATGTCGCGCAGCATGGCCCACATCTTGGCCCGCTGCTCCAGTGTGGCAGTCGGCTCAAGCGGCGGAAGGAAATAAAAGCCGTCAGGCGCTTGTCGGACCGTTTCAATGGCACCCGGGCGCGTGTGTGGCGTCAGGCAAATGCGAGGTCGTGCCATGCCCTCACCCCAATAGCGGATCGCGCCGCTGTATCTGATCCGCGGCGCCGTAGATGTGCCGTTCAATGATCAGCCGCGCATATTCGGCCTTGGTCATGCCCGCCAGTCCGGCCAAAGCGATCAGCTTGTCGTGGGTATCCTCCGCCATGGGGATATCGCAGCGGCTCAGGCATTTGCCGTACTTGGACGCCACCACCCGCGATTCAACGTTGCCATCAAGCTCATCCATCACAAATTCCTCCGATCAAAATCCAATAGAGCCACACGCGACCATGCGTGAAACTACGAAAACGGGAACTACGAATAGACGGCCAGGCCGCCTACAGACAAAAATGGGGTATGGAAAACACGACAAAACAACTGCTGGAGCAGGCCAAAGCCATCGCCACGGAAGTGCTGGGCAATCCCAGCGAAGAGACCATCCGCGTGGTGTTTTTGAGGCTTTGCGATGAACACGACTACGGGCCGACCCAACGCGCCGACGAGAGTCGGACAGTGCATTGAAACGGTGTCGCCCGGGCCGATAGGGACCCGGTCATCATCGGGGCGCGGCTTCCAAGGGTTCGTTCGCTTGGTCATGCGCCGCTTCCCTGCGACTGCGAATTGCCGTTTTCCGCAGAAACAGTTACAACCTGTTGCGGGGGCATTGCGCCAATCACGACGGTGTCAGAAGCCAGTGCATAGGGAATGCCACCAACTTTCACAATGCTTCCTGCCGGAAGCGTCCACTGGTGGTTTTCATCGTGTGAGGTATTCATATGGCCCTGTATTTTTTAAGCTACGATTTACGAAAGCAGCGCAACTATCAGCCGCTTTACGACGAGTTGAGCAAGTTCACCGCGACACGCGTTCTCGAATCGGTCTGGTGCTTCCAACGCATCAACACCACAACTGCAAACCTTCGCGATCATTTCGCACAGTTCATAGATTTGGACGACGGGCTCCTAGTGGTCGAAGCCACATCGTGGGCAGGGCGAAAAACGCTCAAGAGCCCCCCCACCAACTGGTAGACACCCGGCGGGACGTTGGGGGAATAACGCAGTTGCCGCATTACCTGCCTCCTAGACTTTTGATCGTTATGCGCGATGGCGCATGGGGAATAGCATGAATGGGGATCCGACCATCAGCCGGATCGGGTTTCCAAGGGTTGCGGTGCTCATCCATGGGCATGCTCCCCTGCTGGCTCGGCGGCGGTTTCTTTCGCAGCGGCGCCAGCGGCCGCCAGCTCGGGCCAGATGCGGTGCCAGTCGTCGGGGCGAAGCTCTTTGCGCGAGACCGCACCACCGGTTTCCATCTCCAGCGGTGCGCAATATTCAAGTGGTACAGGGCGCTTCCCGACTCGCCATTGATAGATGACAGCCGATGAGACGCCTAGCCGCTTCGCAAGGTCGGCTGCTCGCCGATTTGGCTGTGAAAGATATTCATGTAGCTGCATGCGCAAACTATAGCATTGCTATAGTTGATGCACAAGCCATGCTAGCGCTGGATTTGTATAGCATTGCTATATGAAAATATGGACTCCACAAGAAGAAGCGGATAACTTGGCGGCGCGATTCGTCGGCGTCGTGCGTCGCCATTTTGCGACCGAGTATGGAGTGCCTGGAGGTGAGCGCATGATCTATCAGCACATCAAAGGAATCCGCCCGATTAGTCTGGAAGCAGCTAAAGCCTATGCACGCGGATTTAGATGTTCGCTTGCTGAGATCAGCCCTCGGCTGGCCCAAGAGATTGCCGGTGCTGCTGAGTTTTCAGACAAGCGGCCGACCGATTCTGATGCGGTGACATCGCAGGTCCGTCCATTTGCTTGGCCGTTCAAGTCCATTTCGCAAGAACGATACGACCAACTCACCCAGAAGCAAAAGGACGCGATTGAGGAATGGATCGACGACCAGATCAATCGCTATACGGGTAATACGCCGAACCATAAAAGTACAGGGACGCGGGCGAAGCGGTCGGCGTAGGCACATTAAGCTCGTCTGGTCAAACGGATTTTTTTTAGATGACAGGTAACTAGATATGTCGAAAACTTCAAATTTTTGGCCAATAGCTCTACGTATGATGTTTGTCACCTCGTTATGTGTGGGTATTCAGCCAACATATGCAGCATTCATGGACGGGGAAAGCTTCGCTATCCACGCAGCTCACTACAGAAATTTGTATGGTGACAAGTTTTCCGGGGATCCTGAAACAGCAATCGGCGCCGCCTACTTTGCCGGTTTTGTCTCAGGAATAGCGGATTCACTTGACCGCCAGAACTTTTGTATCCCTCCAGGTGTCACTCCAACAGCAATGATTCGTGCGTTGGCAAATGAACTGCCAAACATAATGCCCAGCCGAAGCAACAATGAAGGCTCGTCAGCCAATGGAGCATTGATCACTATCGCGTTCCTTTCCCAACTCTATCCATGCGGCGCAATTAGGAACTACCGTGAATCCACCAGATGAAGGCACTGGGCTCGGCTGGATTGCCATTATTCTTGGAGGTTTCGTCATTGGATTTATCTTGGCCAAACTGAAGGTTCTAACTGAGGAAAATAAAGTAAATTTTGCCGCATGGGTATCAGGAATTGTGGCTGCGGTGATGGCGCTTGGAGGCGATCTAGGCTCGGTTACTCTGAAGGATATCGCTGGCAGGCTTGCACTTTTTTTCCTCCTTTGGTTTTTCTTGGGAATTGTATTTGCCTTGGGAGTCCTCATGGGGGTTGATAAGGCCACCAAGAATAACGTCGATCCGACTCGTACTCGAGATAAGCCGCGACGATGAAGAAAGCCACCCGCAAGCAGGACAATGAGCAGATGATCCGTGCCCTCTGGAAGAAACACCTGCAGGGCCGCCAGGCCACTCTCCTAGAGTTCAACGAATTCCTGTATCAACTTCCCGCAGGGCTACTCTACGGATACCCCGAAGACGATCATCACGCCTTAATGAGAATTCTTGGTATTGATCATTTCGAGCGATAGTTAACACCGCCCGGCAAATCAATTGCGGTGTCAACGCCGATAAGAAAAGCAATAGCTCACCCTTTGCTGGGCGTACCTTAAATACCTCCCAAACCGCCTCACAAAGGGCGGCTTCGATGCCCGACGGCATCGTGCCCCCTCTGCAAGCCACATCCAGCGCGGATAGCGCCCATTTCTTATCAGTCGAAAACCTGGGCAATGGAAATGGCCAGACGTCCAATACCTCTTCCGCTACCCCGTACACATAGTGCGCAATCTCACGGTCCATATTGATAGCCGCATCATTTAGCCCCACGTCCAGCGGGGTATCAGAACTGCAGCCGCCGCAGTAATCACCATTTTCTTTCGTCATGCCGACCCTCAATAATTCGTCGCTGAAACATTTAAATCGTGCTCCCCCAAAAAAACTATAGCTTTGCTATTGCATTAAAAGCATAGCATTGCTATAGTTTATCCCAAGCCGCCACTACGGCGAGAAATCGCTCTTAAACAATTTGGGATCAGGGAAAGGCGCAGCAGCGAAGGCTTGTTGGCGTTTCGACCAGCGGGATGGCCTGACACCATCCCGCCACCGAGGTCACAAGATCAACAGCGCAAGCGCCCAAAGGCATCTTGCGACATCGATCTTCACCTTGACAGTGATGCACAGTTTCAAGGATTTCTCCTGAAAGGTGCGGTCACCGGGCGCCCAGCGACCGACGTTGATCGGTCAGTGGGGTGAACTGGCGCTTGCCACGCCAGAAGGCAGAAGACGGTGCACCCAGCGTGTCGCATATCGATTGCGACCCACGAGAACGGGGCAAGCGTTGGGATTACCGTCTCTGTCGCCGCTGCCAAACGGCGAAAACAGGACCAGCACCAGCATAGCCGAAGTCGCTGCGCCTTTCCCTGATCCCAATGTTTGAGAGTGGCTAAACCGCTCTTTGACAACTTGGGAAATAAGGAAGGGTGCGAAAGCATCCTGAAGGGATACCTCCAGAGAGGGCCTTGAGCATGTGCCGAAAGGCGGAGCATGCGCCTGCGGTGTGCCGACGGGGGAGTTGCAGGAACCGTCCGAGGCGATTGAGCGGCAAAGTGCAACCGGGCAGGCCCGCACAGCGGCAGTACCGAGCCATCGGTGAATGGTCGTAAACCTGGGTCGCGTAAGAGCCCAGGGCCATCATGGGGTGGGTGGTGTGGTCACCGCGTGTATCACGCGATTTTGGCACGGTGAGATGTAGCACCACCTACACAATCTCGCCGATCTATGAACTCCGCATAGTGACTGCTAGGAAAGTACTAGCCCCACCCCATGATGGCAGCAGCCCATGAGGCACCTGAAACATGAAATCGACTCCGGAAGGCGTACTTCGGGAAGCCACCCAAGAGTTGACAGAGAAGCCGAAACTGTAAGCCATCAGGTCCTGCCCGCGGTCGGGTATCGCGCGGCAGGGCCATCATCGAAGCGGCGGCGTGGAAGGTAGCTACGCAGCACACGCAACACTGGAAATATGCCGGGAAACGTAAACCGGGGAAGCAACGTATCACTCGCTACCAGGTTCGTGCGGGGTTGATAGTCTGGGGCACGTGCGACAGTGCCATGCCGGGTTGGTGTCCGGCCCGCTTCGATGATGGCAATCGCGAAAAGTTCTCCGTGCCGGCAAGCCAGTAGACAACCGCGATAGCCATTTCACGCCAGCCTGTATGGCGCACAGGCCCATGCCCGGCATGGTGAGAGCCGGGACCATCAAGAAAGAGCGCGGGCGTGCAAAACAGTCGGCCCGAACCCACGTAGTAGCGAATCCCAAATCGCGTGCGGATAAACAAGGGGCGAGGTCTGCTCTTTTTCTTGATGGGAGGCAGTAAAGCGTCAGGCACCTGACTTGTAATCAGGCCAGCCAAGGATAAACGCGATGAAAAGCCACTGGCCTCGCGCCGACGCCATACGGGTAGCACCCGGCCCCCACCAACGCCGAAAGCAGATGCGGTCGCCAGACATACGGTGATAGTGCAGCGAGTAGGCACCCATATCAACACCCTTCCTTATTTCCACAGGTTGTCACGAGCATCTTGGGGAGAAAAGGATGGGATACGCACGTTCACTCGAGCCGGCCACGACGCCGCCCGAGCTGCCGCTTGAAATAGAGCGCGCCTACGAAGCAACGTTCAACAGGGCCTACCGCTTCGAGCTGGACCGGGCGCAACGTCTGGTACGCAGCATCATCGAAACCGGCGAGGGATTTCTGCACAGCAGGTCCGCAACCGGCCAGTCGATCACCTACGACGCCGGCGACCTTTGGACCGCGTTGACCGAAGCCGAAGAGCCCGCCGATATGGCGCCGATTCTGGGCGCGATCTACAGCGACGGCAAGCCAGAATCTCTGGCCCGCGCCAAAAAGATTCTGAATCCGCTGATTGAAAAGTTCGCCGAAGAGCACGCCGAATACATGGCCGCGCACGCTGCGAATCTCTACCTCCTGTCGGTACTGGAGGAAAAATGAGCGCCCTCTTCCTTGTTTCCTACTTCGCCGCCGCACTGGCCTTGGCTTTTGCCGGCCAAGTGGTGGTCGACTTCATCGCAAGGGACTGACATGCAAATCGACGTCTACGTACATCGCTCATTGCGGCCCAACTACTTGGGTAAATACACCTACATCACCTTCGGCTCAAACGTCGAAGGCCTTGATCAATTCAAGGAATACGTCTTCGTGGCAAAGGCCACTGTGGATTTTGAGATTCCGGCTGACTTTGAGCGCCGTATCGCCGAAATCGAAGCGATCCAGGTGAAGGCTGCGTCCTTGAAAAAGCAATACGAGGAGCAGTTGGCGAAGCTTCGGCCCGCCCTGTCCAACGAATCCGCGGGAGCGTCGGCATGAACGCGCTGGACCACATCATCTTGCTGATGGGCGCCTTGGGCTGCGCGGCGCTGCTGGACACCATCTGGCTGCGTTTGATTCGCCCACACTTGGCTTTGCGGTATGGCTGGCGCGCTGTCCATCCCAGCGAGCATATTCCGCTATCAGGTTGGATCGGCGGTGGTGCATTCTTGGCCGCCCTCATCTTGTTGCTGTCGCTGACCGGCGCGGCGGGGGTGCGCTGACATGCGTTATCTCACCAAGGTCCTGTATCGCAAATACTTGGAGGATGCCCGCCAAGTGCGGCGGGAAATCAATCTTCCGGACGGGCACTGCATTTTCACGGGGCTGGATTTCAACGCACAGACCCGCACAGCCTCGTACTGGCAGCTTATGAATCGAATTCAAGAGCTGCGCATGGGAGAGCAGGCATGAGCGCCGTAGCCCTCACCACCGAAGAGCAGTTCGCCCTCGAGCGCCGCTCGTACATAGGCGGCAGCGACATGGCGGCCATCTATGGCGTCAGCCCCTACACCACTGCCGTGGAGCTGTGGTTGGAGAAGACCGGCCGACGCCGGCCGCGTCGCCGCAGCAAGGCTGAGCAGCGGATTCTCGATGCCGGCAAGCGACTGGAGCCGATCATCGTCGATATGACCATCGAGAAGCTGCGCGATGAGGGCCACGATGTGGAGCTGATCGCCAGGAACAAACGGTACTTCGATGCTGAGTACCCGTTCCTGTCCTGCGAAATTGACTTTGAATTGATGCTCGATGGTGAGCATATCAATGGCGACGCGAAGACCGTGCGTGGGTTGGCCAAAACCCAATGGGGTGATGAAGAAACGGACGAAATGCCTTTGCACTATCACGTGCAGTTCATGCATGGTCTCGGTATTACCGGCAAGCGCCGCTGCATTGTGTCGCCGATGATGAGCTTGGATGCAGTGGGCACCTATTGGGCTGAACGCGACGATGAAGTGATCGCCGCCATGCGTGCCAAGGCGGTCGAGTTCTGGAACGACTGCATCTTGGGCGACAAGGTTCCGGACATCATGCGCTTTGATGATGTCAAGGCCATCTACCCGATCGACAACGGCAAGAGCATCGAGGCGGACCAGCCGACCGCGATCAAGGTGGAGCGGCTGCGTTCAATCAAAGAGCAGATCAAGTCCTGGGAGAACGAGGCCGAAAGCCTGCAGCTCGATATCGCCGAGTTCATTTCCCCTCATTCCATCTTGACCATCGGCGGCGAGCCCGTCTTGACCTGGAAGGCCCAAGAGGCGCGCCGGCTCGATCAGGAGGCCCTGGAACGAGAGCATCCGGACCTTTTTGCGAAGTTCAAAACCACCTCCTACCAGCGCGTCATGCGCTTTAAGAAAAGGAAACACTCATGAGTGCAAATCAACTACGCGCGGTGACAACCGGCGCGACCTCAACGCCGACGATATTCACATATCTACAAGGCAATCCCAAATTCGAGAAGAGCATCGCTGCGGTCGCCGGTCAATTCTTTACGGCTGATCGGTTCCTGCGGCTGGCTATCAATGCGGTCAAGAAAACGCCGCTGTTGTTGCAGTGCGACCCGCAGAGCGTTCTGGGTGCATTCATGACTTCGGCCGCTCTGGGCCTAGAGCCCAATACCGTCCAGCAGCAGGCCTTCCTCATTCCCTACAAAAAGCGCGCCAAGATAAACGGCGAATGGGTGGACGTGTATGACTGCCAGTTTCAGATCGGCTACCGCGGCTTCATCACGCTTGCGCACCGTAGTGATCGCATCGCCAGCATCGAGGCCGAGACAATCCACGAGCATGACCATTTCAAGCATATGAAGGGCAGCAATTCGTTCCTTGAGTATGAAAAAGCGCTAAAGGATCGCGGCGACCCCATCGGCGCCTACTGCTTCACCAAACTGACATCCGGTATGGAAATGGCGACCGTGCTGCCATTGGAGGAAATCCACAAGATACGCTCGCGGTCAGAAACCTACAACGCCCTAGTGCGCAAGGTCGAGCAGGCAGATAAGGAAAGGGATCGCATCAGCGCCGAGCAGAAGCTGGCCGACACGCCTTGGGTGCTGTGGTTCGACGACATGGCCGCCAAGTCCGCCATCAAGAAACACGCAAAACAGTTGCCGCTGGCCGTAGGCGACGCCATGAACACCGCAGCCGCCATTGATTCGGACGCTGAGGCCAATGTCATCGATATGGCGGCCATGGCTGACCCGGACGTGGTGCGCGGTGTCGTGCAGGATGGATATGAGCCGCCGGCGCTGGAGAACGACCCTTCCGAGTCCGCCGACTTCACGCCACGCCAACGCGAAGCCGAGCCTATTGAAGTACGAACCGGCGCCGCCAAACACTCCCCCCGGAAGGCGCAAGCCGAGGCCGGTAAACCGGCGCAGGCGGCCGAATCGTCGGCCCCTGCTGACGAGGGGGAGGCGTATATGGATCACCAAGCAATTCTTGCCTCCATCCAGAACGCCAAAGACCACGATGCACTTGGCCTAGCCGCCGACAGCATCCAGGACTGCGCCCCAGCGCAGCAGGAAGCACTGACAGCCGCCTACCACAAGCGCCTGGACGAGCTTGATTCCGCGCCGACCCAAGCATCACGCCGGCGGCCTTCGAATATCAGCATGGAGTGATCGGCATGAAGATCGACGCTATCGATATCCGCAATGTAATGGGTGCGCGCTCGGTGGATATAGCAGTCCAGACGCCCATTGTCATTTTTGCCGGCGGCAACGGCTCGGGCAAGTCCAGCACGCTGGAAGCCGTCCGCATGGCGCTGGGAGAGGATCCTTTGCGCGTTTCCCTGAAGAAGGAATATGCGGCGCTGGTGACCGAAGGGGCCAAGAACGGGCGGGTCAATGTCGTGGTAAAGGGCGAAACCCACGGGATCACCCTGCCCGACGGCAAGCGCTATGGCTCGGGACCCGAATCTCAATATATGCCGTTCGTGGTTAACCCGCCCATGTTCGCTGGCCTGGCACCCGACGCACGGCGCACCATGCTGTACGACCTGACTGGCTGCCACGTCACTGGCAAGAAAGTCGTGGAGTTGCTAGCCGCCCGCGGCTGCGACGCCGGCAAGATTGAATCAGCTGTAAAGAAGCTAGGTGGCGGGTTTCCCGCTGCGGCCGAGTATGCCAAGGACCAGGCCAAGCAAAGCAAGGCTGACTGGAAGGCCGTCACTGGCGAAGCTTGGGGCTCGAACAAGGCAGACGGCTGGAAGGCTCCTGTGCCGGAATTCAACCGCGAAACGCTGACGCGCGTGTCGATCCAGATAGCCAAGCTGGACGAGCAGATCAGCACCAGCACCCTCAATCTTGGCCGGCTGCAAGAGCAGCATAAGCAGTACAAGCAGTGGCTACAGGCCGATGCCACCCGTAAAGAGCAAATCGCCAAATTGCCAGCGCTTCGCACGAAATTTCAGCACGATGAGAAAGAGCTGCAGCGGTGGGTAGAACAGGTGCAGAACCTTGAACAGCGCGCTGGGACGGGGCCGCGCGTCGGCTTGATGCATGACTTGGCCCGGGCGTTGCAGGCAATGATCAATGAACCGCAGCCGCTGGGTATTGATCGCGAGGTGTACCAGCACGCCTCCTCAACGCTTGATGCCTACGAGGATCAATACGGCGAGTTGGACTCTCAGGGCGACCCCGAAGCCGCAGCCAAGCTGCCAGAGGCCATCCGGGCCCGCGACCTCATGCAGCGCTCTGTCGACAATGCGCGCCGCGACATTGCGGCCGCGGAACTGGCATCAAGTCAAACCGACACGTTAGACGTCCCTGCGGTGCAGGATGAAGAATTGCAAAGCGCCCGTAGCGAGCTCGAACAATTGCGCGCGCAACGCACCTCGCTGGACCAGCAGCGCACCGCGCTTGATCGCGCTGCGGAGGCGGCCAAAGTTGCTGATGCCAACACAGCCAAGGCCGCCCAGTACAACAAAGATGTTGCCCAATGGTTGGAGCTCGCGGATGCGCTGTCGCCCGACGGTATCCCGGGCCAAATACTTGGCACGGCCTTGAGGCCTCTGAACGACCGCCTGCGCGAGAGTGCCCAAGCGACAGGATGGATGCAGGTCGCCATTGGCGCCGACATGACGATCACGGCCGACGGCCGCGCGTACCAGATGCTGGCAGAGTCCGAGCAGTGGCGCACTGATGCGATGCTCGCCGAGGCCATTTCCCACATTTCCGGCCTGAAGCTACTTGTGCTGGACCGCGCAGACCTGCTCGAACCAGCGGCGCGCCCCGAGCTGCTGGGCTGGCTCGATCAATTGGCCGCTGACGGGCAAATCGATACCGTCCTCATCGGCATCACCCTCAAAAACCAACCATCGGGCCTGCCCGAAAGCATGGCGGCGCATTGGCTCGAGCAGGGTCAGATCGCGGCTGAACTGGCCGAAGTCGCGTAGGTGCGCCCAGGGCCGATATTTTCACCACCCTACCACCATAAGGAACACCATGGAAGCCTACACCAAAACCGAATTTAGTCTGCGCGTAAATAACGCTGAAGTCGAGACCTTTAGGAAGATCATCGGCTTAGCAGTCGAACGCCTACAGACATCGAGGGTTCACCAGCTCAGCGGCACCCCGCACAAGAAGCAAGCGGGAATCAATGGCATCGACCTGATCAACGTCAAAAACATGATCACGGAGTTGGCCAAGGAGCTGGACCTAGGTGAGCCCACACTTGAACCCTCAGAGCCGTCAGACGACCCGCTTGATGCAATGTTGTTGGCGCTTCTAGCAACATCACCCATCAAGCCCGGCCCATTCTTCCGGTTCCCCAACTAACCAGTTACGGGCACTCAAGGCGCGGCGGCTACTCCCTCCCCTCCCCAAACTCAGCCGCTGCGCTGCCCACCATTTCCCATCTGGAGAGCATGAATGTTCGAACTCAGCCGCCAAACCGGCATCCTCAATAACCTGAACCTGCGGGCGGAGAAACACGGTGATGAGAACGTCACGGGTGCAGATATAAAGGTCGCGATCAAGGTTAGCAACGACGTGCTATCCGAGCTGCATCCCTCGTTGAAATCTGCCTTCTACCGCAAGCCGCTCCCTGGCGAAATGGACCTTGCGGACAAGGGCGAAGATGATCTGCCGCTGAACCGCCTGGTCTTCGGCAGTCGCATCGCAGGCGTGAAGTGGGACTGGGACATCGTGGGCGCCGCCTTCACGGTCCACTTCGGTACCGGCGGAAAGTCCGATGTCGAGCTGGATGACGTCACCGTGGACGGTTTCGCTTTGACGTTCATGGACGGCGGCACGGTCGCCATGAGCTTCCGCGTCAAGTGCGATCCGGACGAAAAGCAGATTGCCAAGCTGGCCATGCTCATCGGGAATGAAATTGAGTTCTCGATGCAGCCACCCGCCGACGGCCCTGTCGAATGAGGTGTGGCGAGATGAACTACGGACTCTTCTACGATACGGAAACGCAGGGAATGCCGCTTTTCAGCGAACCCTCCGAGGATCCACGCCAGCCGCACATCGTCCAGTTGGCCGCCGCACTGGTGGATATGGACACCCGCAAGACGGTTGCCAGCATGGACGTGATCATCAAGCCGCGCGGTTGGACGATTCCGGACGATGTCGCGGCCATCCACGGCATTACCACCGAAAAGGCCCATGATCTTGGCATACCCGAAGAATCGGCGGTCGCCATATTCCTCGGCCTATGGAACGCCCGGACTCGGATTGCCCACAATGAGCAGTTCGACGCACGAATCCTACGCATCGCCCTGAAGCGCTTTCCTCAGGCCTTCCCCGAGCCGCTGTCCGATAAATGGAAGGACGGCACGGCCGAGTGTACGGCCAAGCTTGCTACGCCCATCGTCAAATGCCCCCCCACGGCCAAGATGCGGGCGGCCGGGCGCAACCACTACAAAACCGCCAACCTGACCGAAGCGTACAAGCACTTCTTCGGCCAGCCCTTCGACGGGGCGCACAGCGCGATGGCCGACGTCAATGCCTGCATTGCCGTGTATTTCGCCATCCAGGACCACCTGAAGGCCGAGGTTGATAATGGTTGAAAGCGTCATCAAGCCTCTACAACCAACAGGCCGCGGCTGGACCAGGGTTCGAAACCCGGGGATGGCCAAGACCGGCTATCCCTCGGAGACCTTCGCCCACCAGCAAGGCTTTCTCGTGATATCGGCCGTCGAAGTCGCCAAGGCTGAGCCGGGCGAGCCTGAAAAGGGGCCCGAGTACCACATCAGCATCAGCCGCTGGCTGCCACCCTTCACCGAGCCCAGCAGGGCCAGCAGCGCAGATGCCATCTGGATTCTATCGATGTTCGCGGATTCGCGGCGGTTCGAAGAAGACAACCATGTTCCTGGCGGCGTAGTGCGCAACTTCTGGTCTCCCGTCGCTGACCCGCTGGTCGGCCTCGAGTGTCCTTGCAAGGATAACGAGCCCACCGTCAAGGAAGACAAGGGCGATTTCATCTGGCGGGGGATCACACGATGAAACCCGCCAAGCGCCGCAACAAGCCGTATGTCCGTCGCCCTGTGCGCACGCCCATGATCGTGGGTGCGCAACTGGTGCTGGGGCCGCTGGAACGAATCATTGACCAAATCGCCAGAGACGGCACCGTAGACGCCAGCCCGCGCGGTACGCCCATGTTCCAAGACGGCGACGGCCAATGGTACGACACGGCGGCGGCGCTGGAAGGCGTCATCTGGCATTTGGAAATGTACTGCGCGCGCCATCATTGCGAACTGCCGATTCAGCCCCTGCGGCAATTGCACGCCTGCCTGAAGTACATGAGCCCCATCACCGAAATGTTGCTGCAGAAGCTGCGCCAGGCGCTGCCGTCCATCCAACGAGCAATGGCGCTGGCCGACCCTGCCGAACAGCTAAGCATCCTGCGGCAAGCCCAGATTAAAGAAGAGTTCGAGAAACAAGGAATCATCCATGGATAAGCAGAACACCATGGCCATGCCGCCGCCAGCGGAATATTGGAACGGCAACGTCGCCCTTTGTGCATATTGCGGCGGCGCTGCCGAACTGGCCGAACCCGGCGACCCTCTGTACCCGTATTTCAAAGATTATGGACCGGTGTGGGCATGTCCACACTGCCCGAGTACCTATGTTGGCTGTCACCCTGGCACGATACTGCCGCTGGGCCGGACCGCAAACAAGGCGCTGCGCGATGCCAAGAAGGCGGCGCATGAGGCGTTCGATCCGTTATGGCAAGGGAAAGTTGCGATCGAGGGATGCCGCCCGCATAAGGCACGCAAGCTTGGCTACACATGGTTGGCCGCGCAGCTTGGAATCCACGTGGACCATTGCCACATCGGTTGGTTCGATGAGGCGCAATGCGCCCGCGTAGTGGAGATATGCAAGCCCTACGGGCGGAGGGCCGCGGCGTGATTAGCAGGGACATCTACCACTTCCATTTGTTCCCTGGATCGGGCGGCGGGAAGAAGGGGTTCCAGCGCGCGCAGCCGCGAATCCCCGGCCTACAGGGCAATTTTGTGTATATCGGCGGGATGGACATTGACGCCGTGGCGGTACAGGACTGCGACAAACTCGGCGGCTACCCCACCACTGTGCGCGACCTGGCCAGCCGCGAACAGTACATAGCGATCAACGGGCAAGAACCACCGCCGGGATGGGCAGAAGTCACACCTGACGATGTGCGGGCAGCGGCGCATGGGTACCGGCCCAACGTCGTATTCCTGTCGGCTCCATGCAAGGGCTTTTCTGGTCTGCTGGCGAAATCCCACGCGGCCTCGGTCAAGTACCAAGCAATGAACGGCTTAACTTTCCGCGCTGTTTGGCTGTGCCTGGAAGCCTGGAAAGACGATCTGCCAGAGTTCTTTATTTTCGAGAACGTGCCGCTCATTATGACGCGCGGCCGTAAATTCCTTGAGCAGATCATTGCATTGTTTCGGCACTATGGCTACATCGTGCGCGAAACGGTCCACGACTGCGGCGAGGTAGGCGGGCTCGCCCAAAGCCGCCGGCGCTTTCTGCTGGTGGCGCGCCATGGGGAAAAGATGCCTATGGCCGTCTATGAGCCGCCCCAGCGCCCCCTGCGCTCAGTCGGCGAAATCCTGGACCGCATGCATCTGCCGGGCGATCCGGCCGCGGGGCCCATGCACCGTGTGCCGCGCTTGGCGTGGAAAACTTGGGTCCGGCTGGCCTTTGTTGAAGCCGGCAAAGACTGGCGATCGCTCAATCGCTTGGTAGTTGAGAATGGGGATCTACGCGATTATCTGATTGTGCCGGAGGCATATGGTGGCTACCTCGGGGTGCGCCAGTGGCAAGAGACTGCCGGCGCCGTGACCAGCCGGGCCATGCCTACCAATGGCGCTTTCTCAATAGCCGATCCTAGGACCGAACTGTTTGGTGCGGGCTATGGGGTCAATAGCTGGGAGGATACAGCCGGCGCGATTGCCGGCGAATCGCTGCCCAGCAACGGGCGCTTTGCTGTGGCCGATGTCCGGTTCAATCAATCTTCCAAGTGGAAGGACGGCCAGGCCTACGGCGTGCGGAATTGGGATGAGTCGACGGGGGCCATCGCTGGTCAGCAAGGGCCCGGCCAGGGCTACTACAGCGTCGCCGACCCACGCGCCTATGGCGAGAACACCCATAAGAACGTCTACCGGATCGTGCCTTGGGGCGGTTCCGCAGGTGTCGTGAGTAGCGGTCACGGTCCGAGCTCTGGCGGCCAGTGTGTTGCAGACCCCCGTCACATAGGCCCAGCCAAACACTCAAACGAGTTTCGCATTGTGCCTTTCGACGATGCCGCCAAAGCGGTCACCAGTGCGCATGGGACAGGCCAATGCGTAGCTGATCCTCGGCCAACTGCCCGCGGCAAGCTCTTCGCAAAATATCCCGTGTCGAAATGGGAAGGCAAAACCGGTACCGTCATCGGCGGCGACGACATGGGCGCGTACGCGGTGTCGGATCCCCGGCCCAATATGAATCGGGCCAAAGGCGATGACTACCTCACTGGCGGCCACTACGGCGTGAAGGGCTGGAACGATTCGAGCATGGCGGTTTCCGCCTCCGCGTGCCACGACAACGGCTGGTGGAGCGTGGCCGACCATAGGAACTTGCCAGATTGCGCAATTTCGCAAGTTTCAATGCCGGCCCCCAACGACAAGCTCGTCTGCCGAATCCAGTCTCTTGACGGCACTTGGCACCGTCCTTTCACCACGTTGGAGCTCGCGGCGCTTCAGTCTTACTACGACCCGGACGACTTCGCCGAGCATGGCCCCCTAGTGATGGAGGGCACATCGGACCAGGTTTGGCGCGAGCACATCGGCAACATGGTGCCGCCGGCGGCCGCTGAGGCGATGGCCGAAGAGATCGGCCGCGCCATCCTGCTGTCCTGGGCCGGGGAGACATTTCAACTTTCCAGCACCCCAATATGGGTGCGGCCGTTGGTTATCGCCCTCTCTGTGCGAGGTGGGTTATGAGCACGTTGCGACACGGCCACACCTATCGCGGGAAAGTTAGCCGCGCCTACAAAACTTGGATGGGATTGCGGTCACGTTGCGAATACAAGCGACATCCGCAGTATCACAACTATGGTGCTCGAGGCATTCGTGTATGCGATCGCTGGAGGCAGTTCGAGAACTTCCTTGCGGACATGGGCGAGCCGCCGGAAGGTATGAGCATTGATCGGATTAATAACGACGGTGATTACTCACCAGATAACTGTCGGTGGGCCACTATTGTTGAGCAGCGGCGAAACACTCGCATCAATGTCCTGCTGACGTTTCGCGGTAAGGAACAATGCGTGGCCGCGTGGGCGGAAGAGGTTGGGTTAAGTCGAAAGACGCTACAAACGCGCCTGCGCCGAGGCTGGCCTGTCGAGCGCGCACTCTTCAAGGTGGTGCGCAAATGACCCAACAGCTATACGAAGACTTCCTCCGCGCCAAGATGCAATTGGCCCCCCCAGATCGGATTCCATGTTGAACTGTCGGAGATCAACCAGCGCATCAAGCCCTTTAATCAAGTCGCCATCCAGTGGGCTCTGGCCGGCGGCCGGCGCGCGCTGTTCGCCTCATTCGGGCTGCACAAGTGCCACGGTGCGGGCACACCGATATTGATGGCGGACGGCTCTATCCGACTGATCGAGACCATTCGGGTAGGCGATTCGCTAATGGGCGACGACGGCCGCCCGCGCCGCGTGCTTTCGCTCGCCAGAGGACGCGACCAGCTTTACAGAGTAACCCTCAAGAACGGTGATTCGTTCATCTGCAATGAGGGGCACATTCTCTCGCTCAAGGTATCGAACAAGTACGGCGAGCACAGGATGGGAGACGTGGTCAATATGCGCCTCTGCGACTTCTTGCGTCTGCCAGAATATGCCCGCCGCAATTGCTTCAAGAGTTATAAGGTTCCGGTCGAGTTCCCAGTGCAGCCGGTTCCCATGGACCCGTATCTGTACGGAGCGTGGCTCGGCGATGGGCATCAAGGGTCGCTCGCCTGGACCATCAATGACCGCGATTCGGAGATCGTCAACAAGATCAAGGCGTTCCAACATACTCGCGGCCTGCAACTTCGGGAGGAAAGTGGGCGCGGATGCACGACGTATCACCTAACACGTGTGACGCGCGGCCGAGCCAAACATATCGACGAGTTCTATTTCGTACAAGGCAGCGCGGGCGCGGACGGCAAGCGCATCGACCAGCGCTATCTGCTGAATGACCGCGAAACCCGGCTGCAACTGCTCGCTGGCTTGATAGATACGGACGGAAGTTTGCGAGACGGTTGCCTGCGCATTGGCACAAAGTGGAACGGGTTGCGCGACGACATCTTGTTTCTGGTGAGGTCGCTCGGGCTATCCGTGAGCCATACCACACAAGTAGTAAACGGAGTGACCTACTTTACGCTGACGATCAGCGGCCACACAAGCATGGTGCCGTGCCTAACTCGTAAGAAGGCGCCGGCACGCCGGCAGATTAAGAATCCTCTCGTCTATGGGTTCGATGTTGAGCCACTGGGAGAAGGCGACTACTTCGGCTTCGAGATCGATGGCAATCACCTATACCTACTCGGAGACTTCACGGTCACTCACAACACCGTCATGCAGTTGGAGGCGGTTCGTCTCGCGGCCAAACATTGCGATGGCCGTGGTCTGATCACCATTCCGCTGGGCGTGCGTCAGGAGTTTCGACGCGATGCGATAGAGCGCCTGGGCTGGGCCGAGCCGCCGAAGTTCATCCGCAGCATTGAGGAAGCCGGCCCGACCGGCGTGTACTTGACCAATTACGAGACCGTACGCGACGGTAAGCTTGATCCGCGCCTGTTCCAGGCCACAAGCCTGGATGAGGCCGACGTGCTGCGCGGCTTTGGCGGCTCAAAGACCTTCCGCGAGTTCATGAAGCTCTTCGCTGGCGACGATCGCGAGGCCGGCATAAAGACCGAAGGTATCCGCTTCCGGTTTGTGGCGACTGCCACACCGTCGCCCCAGGACTACATCGAACTCCTCGCCTATGCGGCGTATCTGGGCGTCATGGACGTGGCGGCCGCCAAGACCCGGTTCTTTAAGCGCAACATCGAGAAGGCTGACCAGCTGACGCTACTGCCCCACAAAGAGGAAGAGTTCTGGCTGTGGGTGTCGAGCTGGGCTCTATTCATACAGCGGCCAAGCGATCTTGGCTTCAGCGATGAGGGCTATGAGCTGCCCAAGCTGGACCTGCGCTGGCACGAGCTGCCCAGCGATCACCGGCAGGCCGGTGCCGAGAAGGACGGGCAGGCCCGCCTATTCACCGCCCCCGCCCTCGGAGTAGTGGATGCCGCCAGGGAAAAGCGGGAAAGCTTATCCGGCCGCGTTGCCAAGCTGATGGAGATTCGTGCGGAAGACCCTCAAGCTCATCGGATCATCTGGCACGACCTGGAGGCCGAGCGCCATGCGATCGAGAAGGCCATCCCGAGCATAGTCACCGTCTACGGCGCTCAGAACTTGGACGAGCGCGAGCAAGCCATCGTCGACTTCAGCGACGGCAAGTTCGCTGAGTTGGGCGCCAAACCCGTCATCGCTGGCGCCGGCTGCAATTTCCAGCGGCATTGCTGGTGGGAAGTATTCCTTGGCATCGGCTTCAAGTTCCGGGACTTTATCCAAGCCGTTCACCGCGTCATGCGATTCGGGCAACCCAAAGACCGGGTGCGTATCGACATCATCTATACGGAAGCCGAGCGCGAGGTGCGCCGGGAACTGGAGCGCCGCTGGGCGCAGCACATTGAGCAGGCAAACAAAATGAGCGCCATCATCAAGAAGTACGGCCTGGCCGAGTCCGCCATGGCCAGCCGCCTCACCCGCGCGTTGGGTGTTGAGCGCGTCCAGGCCAAGGGCGAGCGTTACACCCTCGTCAACAATGATTGCGTGCTGGAAACCCGGCAAATGGAAAGCAACAGCATAGGCCTGATCGTCAGCAGCATCCCGTTTGCTACTCAGTACGAATACAGCCCCAACTATGCGGATTTTGGCCACACTGACGACAACCCGCACTTTTGGGAGCAGATGGACTATCTCATTCCAGAACTGTATCGGGTGCTGCAACCGGGCCGCGTGGCCGCGATCCACGTTAAAGACCGGATCACCCCTGGCGGCATCAATGGCTTCGGCTTTCAGACGGTGCACCCGTTCTCGGACGAATGCATCAGCGCAATGACCAAGCACGGTTTCGCCTTCATCGCGCGCAAGACCATCGTCACCGACGTGGTGCGCGAGAATAACCAAACGTACCGGCTAGGCTGGTCCGAGCAGTGCAAGGACGGCTCTCGCATGGGCGCCGGCATGCCCGAGTACTTCCTGATTTTCCGCAAGCCGCCCACCGACCGCAGCAATGGCTATGCGGACCTGCCGGTCAAGAAGGATAAAGTCTGGTACACGCGCGGCCGCTGGCAGATTGATGCCCACGGTTTCATGCGATCCAGCGGCAACCGCCTCTTGCAGCCGGAAGAACTCGATGGCCTGGACCAGGCGCAAATCTTCCAACTATTCAAAAAGCACAGCCTGGAGAACATCTACGACTATCGGCATGACGTGAAGATTGCCGAAGCGGTCGACGCATCCGGATGGTTGCCGACCAAGTTCATGCTGCTGCAGCCGCAGTCCTGGCACCCCGACGTATTGACCGACGTGGTTCGCATGCGCACCTTGAACACCACCCAGGCAATGAAGGGGAAGGAACAACACCTCTGCCCCCTGCCGCTTGACTTGGTCGAGCGGGCGATCGAGCAATACAGCATGGCCGACGAGCTGGTCCTGGACCCGTTCGGCGGGTTGATGACCGTCCCGTACGTGGCGGTGAAGCTGGGCCGGCGCGGATATGGGATCGAACTTTCGCCCGCGTACTGGGCGGACGGCGCTACCTACTGCGCAGCTGCCGAGCGCGAACAAAGCATGCCCACCCTCTTTGACCGTGATGAACTGGAGTCCGTCGAATGAGCACTGATCCTAACCCGCACACCCCTATCAGAACAGGTGACGTTTGGTTCGTCAAACTACCTTCTGGAGGAGTCATTGGTGCCGATGGGGTATGCCGAGCTCGGATCGCAGACGTGCGAGAGCGTGTGGTCGCGATGCAACGAAACGGCGACATAGGCTTTTGCTGGTATGCCATCTCCGACATTGAATGGCTAGAACAGGACCGGTCTCAATGAACGCATACCCACTCACCTGGCCCGAGGGCTGGCCGCGGACAGATGCCCCCTACCGCACCCACGGCAAGTTCGGCAAGCGCGTCACCGTCGGCTCTGCCAGTTGGAAGCGCTTGGAAGACCTGACGATCTATGAGGCTGTACAGCGAGTCATTGCCGAATTGGAACGCATGGACGTCAGCCGAGATGACACCGTTATCTCGACAAACCTGCGCACCCGGCTCGACGGTTTGCCGCGCTCCGATCAGCCCAACCCAACAGACCCGGGCGCGGCCGTCTACTGGGAAGAGCGCGGAGGCGCCCGCCGGGTCTTGGCCATCGACCAGTACACCAAAGTCGCCGACAACCTGGCCGCCATTGCGGCCACGCTCGAGGCCTTGCGCGCTGTCGAGCGCCACGGCGGCGCCCGCATCCTGGAGCGAGCCTTTACCGGCTTCACGGCCCTGCCCGCCCCGGGCAAAACTGCCGCGCGGTCCTGGCGCCAGGTATTTGGCTTTGCTGACGCCGCCACCATCAACGGCGCACAGCTGAAAGCCCAATATCGCGCGCTCGCCGCCGAACACCACCCGGACCGCGGCGGCAGCGCGACCATCATGGCCGAATTGAACGTCGCCTACGAACAGGCGCAAAAGGAGGTTCTTTAGCATGAAGATCAAGAAAATCATCGACCAGCACCGCCGCGACTTCACCGCGATCTATGAGTGCCAGCACTGCCAGCATGAGCAACGCGGGAACGGCTACGACGACGCCTACTTCCACGAAAAGGTGATTCCGTCGATGAAATGCGAGTCCTGCGGCAAAGCGGGTAACGAAGTCACCAGCGCGCCTAATGTACCGGCGCATGTCGTTCTTTAGGAGTCATCATGAATCAACCTATCTTCGTTTACCTGAGCGGCCATACGGCACGCGTGGACCCGCAGCGCACGCCGACCAGCTATGTGCGCCTCTCGATATTAACGGAGCAGGCATACGACGATGCCGGGAACATTGCCTACCGAGGACAGGCCGTCGAAATCTACATCACCGCCGACCAGGCCGACCAGTTGGCCGAAGCGCTACGCAATGGGAGGCACCATGAGGCCTGACTACCAACAACGCGTCTTTGAAGAGAAGGCCGAGCTTGACGAACGGCTGGAGAAGCTTTGCCTGTTCTCGAACAGTCGCACCTTCGCCGAGCTGCCCATCGCAGAGCAAGAGCGCATGAACACCCAGCGGCATCTGATGTGCGCCTTGAGCGCTGTGCTTGGTGCGCGGATTGCCGCATTCCCGGAGGAAAAATGACAGCTACTCCCCATAAGCGCCTCGAGCGAGAGCAACGCATGTATGACGCACTCAGGGAAATAGCCAAGGGTTACCAAACGCCGGCGCAGCTGCGCAAGAACTCCGAGAAGCAGTACGGACTGTGCTACGAGGAAGCGCTGGAATTCTCATACGAGAACGTCCAGACAACAGCCGCGCGAGCAATACAAGGAATGCGGAGGCCAGCATGACAACCAATAACACCCCGCCCCGGCAGGTCTGGCTGAGCCATATGCCCGGGCGGCACCTAATGCAGCGCACAGCCCAGAATGACCCGTCGGCCATCCGGTACGTGCTCGAGGCATACGGGGTCCAGGATGTCGTTTTCTTCGAAATAGTCGGACATTGCCGTGAAAGCCATGCGCCAAGTGGCCATGGCTTCTTGCAGATCGTTGATGTCGGTCATGATAGTCTCCAACGGGACTGAGTCGCCGAGCATGTAGCGTGCCTATCGTGTGGCATTGGGGAATGCCTGTTTATCCGGGGAGGGCAAAGGAAGCAAACACATGAATATGCAACAGATGATCGATTCTGACGAGCCAGTGCTCGATATGAGGGATCTGGCCAGGCATCTCGGAGCCATAATCGCAGAGGATGCCCTGCTTGATACAGCCGATGTAGCGGCCCTGCTCAAAGTATCAGCTCGTTATGTGGCGGAGGTATATGTGAATGCCCCCGGATTCCCGCAGCCGATATATCTGACAGTGGCGGAAGGCCATAAGAGCAAGCCGCGCTGGAGAAGGCGGGATGTAATAGAATGGATTGGCAAACACGCAACAGGTCGCCCGTCACGCGGCGGGCGGCCTAGAAAAAAAAGGCTGTAACAACTTTGGGGACATGAGTTGTCCCCATAACCTCTACAAGCCGCATGAAATCTTGCTATCGAATCCGGCAAGCGGCACCAGAAAAAGAGAAGGGCCACCCGCAAGGGCGGCCCTTTTTGCGTTAGGGCAAGAACCCAAGGCCCCTTCTGCATGCCCTGGGGCGACCTGCGCAGACACTGGCGCTCCTAAAGCGCTCCCGCCGCGCCCTTGCCGCCCATTCCCATACGTTTCGATCGCCGGCGGCGCTCCAGCGCAAAAGGCCGGCGGCGCGATGCGTACCGGGCTACATGCTGGCGCCGTCGAAGCGCTGCAATTCCAGTGCGTCCAGGTCGACGTCCGGCACGCAACGAAGGTTCACAGCGCGTACGGCCGACCCATCCGAATTCGCTCCGCAGGCGAATGGCTGAGTGCCGCATACCCGGCAAAAGCGATGCTCGATCTTGTGCGTATTGAATTTGTAGGATAGCAGCGACTCTTCTCCTTCCATCAGCTCGAACTGCTCCGCGGGGAAGAAAGACAGCAAGAATCCCTTGCGGCGGCAATGGGAGCAATTGCAACTGATCGCTTGCGCAGGCAACGCCGCATCCACTCTGAAGCGGACGGCGCCGCAATGACAGCTTCCTTCGAATGACATGGCTGGTTTCCTTATCTGCGTCGGTGTGTGCGGATCTGAAGCGCCAAAATAATCATACAGCAGGCCCTTCGCGATGCTGCTCCCGGCAATCCGGCCAAAGAAAGCAGCGCGCCTATGCCATGATAACCACAGACAGCGGCCTTAAGGGACGAAACATGTGAAGCTGGCAGACGCCACCGCAAAGAGGCGTCTGCGGCGGCGGTGCGCGCTACTTCGCTTCGTAACCGATCGCTTTCACGACCTTGGCCCATTTGGCGATTTCCGCGGCCTGGTATTTGGACAGGTCGTCCGGCGTGCCGCCGCGCGGTTCCAGGCCAGCCTTGCTGAAGGTTTGCAACAAAGCCGCATCTTTCAGGCCTTTGTTGACCGCCGCGTTGAGACTATCGACTATGCCCTCGGGAGTGCCCGCAGGCGCGTACAAAGCAATCCACGATGCCGAGTCAAAACCGGGAACTGCGGCTTCTTGTACAGTGGGCACGTCGGGCGCCAATGCGGAACGCGCGGCCGCTGTGACCGCCAGAGCGCGCACTTTGCCAGACTGCGCCAGCGGCGCCGCCGAAGGCACGTTGTCGAACATGACCTGCACATGCCCGCCCATCAAGTCGGTCAGCGCGGGCGAGCTCCCCTTGTAGGGAACATGGATCATTTGCGTCCCCGTCTGCATGGCGAACAGCTCGGTGGTCAGATGGACCGAGCCGCCCGTGCCGGTGGTAGCATAGGACACTTTGCCGGGGTTGTCCTTCAAGTAGGCAATGAACTCCTTGAGCGTTTTTGCGGGCACTTGAGGGTTCACGATAATCATCAAGGGCGCAGAAGCCAGCAAGGCGATGGGCTGGAAATCCTTCGCAGCGTCATATTTCAGATTGGCATAGGTGCTGGGATTCGTGCCATTGGTCGCACTCGTCCCCAGAAACAGGGTATAGCCGTCCGGATCGGCATGGGCGGCGGCCGTAGCGCCGATGGAACCGCCGGCTCCCGATTTGTTGTCGACGATCACTGGCTGGCCCAGTTCCTGGGATAGCCTTTCCGCTACGCTGCGCCCCACGATGTCCGTGATGCCGCCGGGCGGATAAGGCACGATCATTTTGATCGGTTTGACGGGATAGGGCTGAGCGTGGCCAAGCGTCGCAACAGTCAGGGCAGCCATTGCTGCAAGCAGTTTGAATGTTTTCTTCATGTGTTCAGGTCTCCGATTAATGATGGCTTGCACCGAATACGGTGCTTGTGTCTGTATTCATAAGTGCACCTATAATCCCCTCCCTCCTGAAACCACCAGGGTTTCACCGGTGATGAAGCTTGCCCGGTCCGAAAGCAGGAAGAGCACGGCGTCCGCCACGTCGGACGGCATGCCCAGGCGGCGCAAAGGGGTCGACAGCCGTATATCCTCGTTGAAATCGGCGCCGGCTAGATGAGACATGGGTGTTTCGATGCGGCCGGGCGCCACTGCGTTGATGCGTATGCCGAATGGAGCGGCTTCGCCTGCAAATTGCCGCGTCATCGCTTCAATGCCGGCCTTGGAGGTCGCATAGGCCGCGCCTGCGATGGCGGTGTAGCGGCGGCCTGCTAAAGAGCTTATGTTCACGATGGCTCCGCCCCCGCGGCGGATCATGGGCGGCAAGACGGCCCGCAATGTATGGAAGCAGCCATTCAGGTTGACATCCATCACGCGCCGCCATTCCGAAGGGGTTATCTCCCAGGCGGACTGGCGCCGGCCATTCGGCAGCTTGGGGGAAATTCCCGCTGCGTTGGCCAGGAAGTCAAAGCCGCCCAGGGACTGCTCGTCCAGGTAGGCGCTGATGGCGTTTTCGACGCGCTCGTCAGCGCAGGAGCATGTCAGCGCATCGGCGGGGGCGCCCAAGCCGCGCAGCGTCCGCACCGTATCCATCGCCGCTTCCTCCGCGATGTCCAGAATGCATACCCCACAGCCGGCCCGCGCAAGCCGCAGGGCGATTTCACGCCCGATGCCGCTCGCGCCCCCGGTGACCAGGGCATGCTTGCCGACGAAGGAAGACTCGATCATGCCGCCTCCTCAAGCGGGCAAGGAAGCCGGTGCGCCGGCCCGTTCGGGAAGTTGGTTCTCGAAAGCCGTCAAGGGGGGAAACGCCGCGGGATCCACCAACACATCGATGACATAGGGACGGTCAGCGCTAGCGCTCGCATTGCGCAGGGCTGCTCCCAATTGTTCCACCGTGCGCACGGTTTCCCCATCGCAGCCGCAGGCGCGCGCGATCGCCACATGGTCTATCGGTCCAAAGTGGCAGACATCGGTGTGCGTGCCGAACCGGCTTTCCTCAGCATTGATCTGGAACCCGAGCACGCCGTTGTTCAGCACGACCACGGTCACCGCGACGCCGTGGCGCCGCGCCGACTCGAGCTCGGCCCAGCAGTGGGCAAAGCCGCCGTCCCCCGTCAAACATACGACGTTCTTGTCCGGCTGGGCGCGCTTGGCACCGATGGCCATGGGAAAACCCCAGCCCAAGCCGGCGATGCCTCGCGGCGTAATGAACCGCGTTCCCGGGCGGGTGCAGCGGATAAACTGGACGAGCCAGATGGAGGAGTAGCTGGCATCGGCGACCCACACGGCGTCGTTCAGATGGCACCCCAGTTCGCGCATCAATTGCTCGGGCCGCATGGGCGTGCGATCTCCTGACAAATAAGGCTCGATGTCGGGCTCGTGCGCCCGCCGGGCCAGGCTGAATACCTCGGTCAACCGATGAGTGCGGTGCGTCAAGTCGGGAAGATCCATGTTGCCGAGCTCGGCGCACACTGCTTCCAGGCTGGTTCGCGCATCGCCCAACAGCCGCAGGCCGGGGTAATTGCGCCCCAGTTCCTGGGGGTCGACATCGATCTGCGCAAATTCCGCGCTGGGGGGAAACAGCGACCAGCCCGCCGTGCCATTCTCATTGGTGCGCGTGCCGACGAACAAGATGAAATCCGCCGATTGGATATAGGGCAGAAAATGCTTGGCGGGTGCGCGCGTGCCCATGGCATTGCCCACCACGCCTATCGACAGGGGATGGCGCTCGTCGATCGCACCCTTGCCCATATTCGTGGTGGCCAGCGGCACCTTTGCCAGCTCTTGCAAGCGGGCCAGCGCTTCGGCGGCGCCCGAATGATGGACGCCTCCGCCCGCGACGATCAACGGCCGCTCCGCCTTGACAAGGCGATCGGCCAATTGACGGATGATGGCGGAAGACGGCAAAAAGCGGTCCAGCGGATACCGGCCGAAGCCCTCTTGCGGCGACGAGCCGGCGACGTACCGGGCGACCGTTTCGACCAGCACATCGGGCGATACCAGCAACACGACGGGCCCGGGGCGTCCGCCGGTCGCCTCCCGTATGGCTTTCTCCACATATTCCGCCGCTCTGCCCGCCAGATCGATACGGCGTATCCATTTCGCGCAAGCGCCGAAGAGCTTCTCGTGATCCAGTTCCTGAAAGGCGTTCTTGTCCGCAGCGGCCCGCGGCACCTCCTGGACGATGGCCAGAATCGGCACCGAAGCCTTCATCGCCTCGGCAAGCCCGGCTACGAGCAATGCCGCAGCCGGCCCATTCTGGGCGGTAACGACAGCTATACGGCGGCTGATCCTCGCGGAGGCGTCCGCCATGGCCACGCCGGCATTTTCCGTCCGATAGCCGTATTGCCGTATTCCCACTTGCTGGGCAGCGAGAAAAAGCGCCGTCGGGCAGCTCTGTCCATAGATTTCAGAAACGCCTGCCGCCTTCAGCACGTCGACCATGGCATGGGCGGCCTGATAGCCGCTGATGTCCTGCCTGGCCCAGGTATTGCGCGGCTCGCCTAAATGAGACGCCTTATCCGTATTCTGCTGGATCATGTCGCTTACTATAGAGTTTATTTATGGCTGAGCGGCTAGCGTCCGTCCAACCCCATGCCTGGCATGATAGGCACGGGAGCGCCGCTTGGGAATTCGAATTTCTGGATTAGCCCATAGGCTTAGGTTATGAACATTACTTTGAGGCAATTGGAAGCCTTCATCGCGGTCGCACAAACCGGCAGCTTCTCCGCGGCAGCCAAAGTCATCCACATTTCACAGCCCGCACTGACCGCGATGATCCAGAATCTTGAACGGCATCTGGGCGTGTCCTTGTTCGAGCGCAGTTCGCGTGGGGCGGTCATGACCACGTTTGGGCGGGAACTGCGGCCGGCCATCGAACGGTTGCTGGTAGAGTTGAATGAAACCATCGCCGGCGCCCTGCACTCCACATCGCCCCGCGGCGGCATCGTGACGCTCGCTTGCATACCTTCGACTGCCGCCCTGTTCATGCCACCGCTGATCGCGACCTTCCGCCAGCATTTTCCACAGATCAAGATCGTCATGAAGGACGCCATGACGGAAACCCGCGGCATCGTCGACATGCTGCGCGCGGGCGTCATCGACTTCGGCGTCGCCAGTCCCACCGCCCAGGCTGCCGAACTGCGCTTCCGCCCGCTGTTCGAAGATGAACTGGTGGCTGTGGTTTCGCGCACTCACCCCTTGGCTGGCCGCCGCGACATCAGTTGGCGCGACCTGATCGCTTTGCCGCTGATCGGCATGAGCTCGGAAAGCCATGTCCGCCAGCTCACCGATCAGGCCTTCGCCAAGATTGGCGCGTCCAAGCATCCCTATACCGAAGTCAGCCTCATCACGACGGCGGTGGGCATGGCGCGCAGCGGCCTGGGCGCGACCATTCTGCCGTCCTCCGCGGCTCAAGTCTGCAACCTGGAGGACGTAGCCACGCTGCGCATACTCGATCCCGTGGTACTGCGCCCCTTGGGCTTTCTATATCGCTCCATGACGTCTCTGTCGCCGGCTGCCAAACATTTCATGACTTTCGTGGAAAGCCAGACAACAATGACGAGTTGAACAATGCCGCCACACCATTGCCCGCGGCACAGCGCGGGTACGGCGCGACGCTTCAATACCCCATTCATGCCGCACTGCTAAACTGTCCGGTTTTGGGTTCCGGCCGGAACTCGGCGTTTTTGGCATTGGCATGGAGCGTTTTTTCGCATGACAGGTACGTTGGCGATCATCATTTCTCTGATACTTTTGATGTATCTGGCCTACCGGGGGATTACCGTGTTACTTTTGGCGCCGCTGATGGCGGCGCTGGCGGTTCTGCTTTCCGGGGAGCTCGGCTTTCTTCTGCCCATCTATACCGACACGTTCATGAAGGCGCTGGGCAATTATGTGATCCAGTTCCTGCCTATTTTTCTTTTGGGCGCCTTGTTCGGCCAGTTGATGGCCGATTCGGGCGCGGCGCATACCATTTCGCGCTGGCTCGTCGATAAGCTGGGGGACAGGCACGCCATCGTCACGGTGGTATTGGCCTGCGCCATCCTCACTTATGGCGGCGTGTCGCTTTTCGTCGTGGCTTTCGCCATTTATCCCATCGCCCGCGATATGTTCCGCACGGCGGGCATTCCAAAGCGCTTGATACCCGCCACCATAGCGCTGGGTTCGTTCACCTTCACGATGACGGCATTGCCCGGCACGCCCGCCATTCAGAACGCCATTCCCATCCCCTACTACGGCACCAATGTTTTCGCGGCTCCCGGCCTGGGCATCATCGGCGCGGCCATCATGCTTTTTGGCGGCCTGTGGTGGTTGCGTTCGCGTGCCGCCAGGGCGCGCGCCGGCGGCGAAGGCTATGGGGACCACCCGGACGAGGAATTGGACGCCGGCTCCGGCCCGAGCGATGGCGCGCTCAGCCAGATGCCGCTTTTTCTGGCCGTGCTGCCCCTGATCCTGGTGGTGGCGGTGAACGCGCTATTCACCTACCTGATCTTTCCCCGCATGGATCTCGGTTTCCTGACGGCGCGTTTTCCCGACGTGGCGCCCGACAAAATGATAGGTTTGTGGGCCTTGATCATCGCTCTGGCGCTGGCTTGCGCCATCCTGGTCGCGTCCCGCCTGGGGCGCTGGAGCAATCTGCGCGAATCCGTGAACAAGGGCGTGTTCGGCTTCATGCTACCGCTGTTCAACACCGCGTCCGAAGTGGGCTACGGCGCCGTCATCGCCGGCCTGGCGGGCTTTGCCATCATCCGCGACGCCGTGCTGAATGTCACGCCGGGCAATCCGCTGATTTCCGAGGCCATTGCGATGAATGTGCTGGCTGGCATCACCGGCTCATCGTCGGGCGGCTTGAGCATTGCGCTCCAGACCCTGGGCGCCGATTATTTGCGCATGGCGGACGCAGCCGGAATCAGCCCCGAACTGCTGCACCGCGTGGCGGTCATGGCCGCGGGCGGCTTCGACACCCTGCCCCATTGCGGCGCCATCATCACGCTGCTGGCCATATGCAAGCTGAACCATCGCCAGTCGTATCTGAACATCGCGGCCGTAACCATGGGCGCGCCCATGATCGCATTGGTCACGGTCATAGCGCTGGGCACGGTGTTCGGCAGCTTCTGATATCCGCCGATTCAGGCCCCGGGCGGCTGGCGGGGCATACCGGATTCGACGGACTCAGCCGCCGTCCGCCGGCGTGTGATTGTCCAGCCAATCCACGCCGGTTTCACCGTGCTCCCGTAACCAGTCGTTCGCCTTGCGGAAATGGCCGCAGCCGATGAACGGCCTGGGCGGGCGCAGCGCTGAAAGCGGCGAAGGGTGATTGGCTTTCAGCACCAGTACGGGCCCGGCGGGGGGATGGGCTTGCAGCAGCGCCTGCTTGGATTGCGCATGCGAGCCCCAGAGCAGGAATACCTTGGGACGCGGCTCTCGCAGGACCCGTTCGATGATGTTGTCGGTGATGATTTCCCAACCTTTCTTGGCATGCGACCCGGCCTGATGCGCCTCGACCGTGAGCGCGGCATTGAGCAGCAAGACGCCGCGCCGCGCCCAGCGGAGCAGGCTATTGCGCTGGGTGGTGAAGCTGTCCGGATATTCTTGGGCCAGTTCGGCGAACATATTGCGCAAGCTGGGTGGAATGCGGCAGGCGTCCGGCACCGAAAAAGCCAGGCCCTGCGCCTGGTTGGGGCCATGATAGGGGTCCTGGCCGAGCAGAACCACTTGCACATCCTGCGGCTGTATTTCCAGCAGCGCACGGAACGGCCTCAGGGGAAAGATGGTGGCGCCCGCCTGAAGGCGTTCGTCCAGAAAAGCGTCCAGATCGTGCAGGGTCTGTTGCGAACGGGTGTCGGAGAATGCGTCCTGCCAGGCGGGAGACAAGGCTTGGAAATGCGCGAAGAGATCGCCCTGAAAAGCGTTCTGCACCTGCGCGGCGGCCGGCGCCGCGGGCGCCTGGAAATCATCCGGAGTCATGATGAGCGTCATGGTTGTCGTCCGGGCATGGTATACGCGGTCTCGATGGGACGTCAACCGCGGCCGGCCGACACCGCAGCCGGTCGAAGCCCTTGTTGCGGGGGCAAGCGAGGCTGTACGGCGGCGCGGCCCGGCCTGGCGCGGCCCGGCCTAGTGCGGGCCGATAAGGGCGCGCACGATGTCCGCGAAACGATCCGGCTGCTCGGCGGCGGAGGAATGGCCGGTATCCAGCACATGCAGGCTGGAACCGGGAATATGAGCCGCCAATTCCTGCGCATGGGCCAGGCTGCGGGCCGGATCCATGCGGCCATGGACGACGGCGACCGGGACGGCCGACAATAGCGGCAGCATGGGCAGCAAGTCGATATCCTTCTGGCTTTTGATCGCGGCCGCCACGTGGCGGGGGTCCAGCGCCGCCGGATAGCCGCGGAAAGTTTCGAGCAGCGGCTCCGGCACCGGAGTGCCTATGCAGCGTTCAATGAAATCGTCCCAAAACTCGGCGCCCCAGGCATTCAGCACCCTGTCGATCACCGCGTCGATATCGCCATGCCCCTTGGTGTTTGCGCCGCTGTTGGACAATACGATACCCTGCAGAGCGACGGCGTTCGAGCTCAGGCAGCGCTGGGCCGCCAGGGCGACGATGGGAACGCCGATGGAATGCCCGATCAGCACGACACGGGGAAACTGCGCGGCGAGCTCGGCAACGCGCATCGAGACGGATGCAATGTCGTGAGGCCCATCGCCCTCCAGCCAGGCCAGGCCGAGAACCCTGCAGCCCAGCCGCCTTGCCATGCCGCCAAAGACCTCGGGCGGGCACATGGCGCCGGGCACGCACAAGACCACCGGGCTTTCTTTTTCTCCGGCTGCCAGCGTAACTGTCCTGATCGATGATGCCGCCATGACTCGATGCCCTCAACTTTCCAGCAATACGCAGCGATCGGCGGGCATATGCACCGCGACCTCGTCGCCGACCTGGTGAAATTGAGTGGACGGCGCCTGCGCCGCAATAGTATCGCGGCCCAGCTGTATCTGGTAATCGATATAGCGGCCGGCGAAAGCCGCTTTTTTTACAATGCCGCGATAGCTATTAGCCTGCCCGTGCTGCGCGCTGGCGGCGGGCTGCAGCACGATATGCTCCGGCCGGATCAGCAATCGGGCGTCATGGCCCTGGCATGCGTCCACGCGGCTCGCCCGCACTTCGCCGAACGATGCCTTGACCAGGGCGGTGCCGCCCTGCCCCTCGGTCTCCAGCAAGGTGCAGGGCAACAGCTCGGCCAGCCCCAGGAAAGTCGCGGTGAAGGGCTTGCGCGGACGCAGGTAGAGGTCGATAGGCCGGCCCACTTCGACCAGTTCTCCGTGGTTGAACACCGCTATGCGGTCCGACATGCTGATGGCCTCTTCCTGATCGTGGGTGACGAAGATGGTCGTGACACCCAGCAACTGCTGCAATTCGCGCAATTCATTGCGCATCTGTACGCGCAGCTCCGCGTCCAGGTTGCTCAGCGGCTCGTCCAGCAGCAGTATTTTCGATCCGCGGATGATCGCCCGCGCAATCGAGACGCGCTGCTGCTGGCCGCCCGACAGATCGGTGGCGGGGCGGTTCGCCATCGCCGACAGCCCCACCAGTTCGAGGGTTTCCTGGATGCGCCGCTTTTTCTGCGCGGCGTCCAGACCCTGGACATCCAGGGGAAAGCCCACGTTCTGCGCCACCGACATATGGGGCCAGACGGCATACGACTGGAACACCATGGCGACATCGCGCTTTTCCGCGGGTATGCGCAAGCGCCTCTCGCTGGAATAGACCGGCGCGCCGCCTATGCATATCTCGCCCGAGCTGGGCACCTCGAGCCCGGCGATGCAGCGCAGCGCCGTCGTCTTGCCGCAGCCCGAGGGACCCAGCAGAGTGAAGAATTCGCCTTCTTCCACGTGGAGGTCCAGGCCCTTGAGCGCAAGATGCTGGTGCCGGCCGCGGCCGTACACCTTTACGATATTGGATAGCGTCAACATGATCAGCGCCCCCCTTCCTTGTCGATAACGAATTGCCAGATGATGACGAGGACGCCCATCACGGCCGTCAGCCATACGCCCACCGCGGCCGCGCCGGTCGCATTGCCATTGCTCCAGTAGCCCCACAGCAAAGCCGAAACGGTGAGGTTCCGGTCGCTTTGCAGCATCAATGCGAGGGTCAGTTCGCGCAAGCCATGCGCGAACACCCAGATGCCCACGCCCGCCATGGCGGGGGTCAGCAGTGGCAAGGATACCCGCCTCAAGGTCATGGCCAGCGTCGCGCCCGACATTTGCGCAGCTTCTTCCAGGACGCGGCTGGACTGGATCAGCGCGGAGTTCAGCGACTGTACGCCGTAGGTCAGGTAGCTGGTCGCGAACGCAACAATCAGTATGCCCACCGAACCGAACCAGAGATTGGGCGATACTTCGAGATAGACATAGGTCAGCGCGACGCCCAGCAGCACGCCGGGCAGCGCCAGCGGCATGAAGCTGGCGAAGTTCATCGCCTTGTAGCCCCACGGGCGCACCCGAACGATCAGGAAAGACAGCCAGACCGATGCCGCCACGACGGCGACCGCCGCGCCGGCCGAGCTGACAAAGGTATTCAGCACGGCTTCATGCAAGCGCGTGCTGGACAGTAGGGCGCGGTGATTATCCAGCGTCAGCAGTTGCAGCGTTGCGGCTGATATTCCGGTCTGATAGGGCATCAGGCTGACCCACAGCAACACGCCTATGGGCAGCACCGTGGACAACAAAAAATAGACGGATGCGCCCGCCAGCGCGGCGTAGCGAAATTTACCCAAAGCGATGCGGGACTGCCCTTTGCCCTTGCCCGTGATGGTGACGAAGCGCCCCGAATTGGAGGTCATGCGCTGGTACAGGTAGACCAGCGGCAGCATCAGCACGACCAGGGCCACACCGATCACGCCGACTTGGCCATACAAGGGCAAGCCCGTGACGGACAGGAATACATACTGATAGATCTGCGAACTGACGACGAATATGCCGACCGGCATGCCCAGGGTGCCCGGGATATCGAAGGTTGCGATGCCGGCGATCACCAGGAACAGGGCCGTGGCGATCAGGCCCGGAGCCAGCAGCGGCAAAGTGATCCTGAACAAGGTCTTCCAGAAGCCCGCGCCGCACATGCGGGCGGCTTCTTCCAATTCGCCGCTGGTGTTCCTGATCACCGACATCAGTATCAGATAGGCGGTGGGGATCATGGACAGCGTTTGCACGAACACCATGCCCGGCATGGAAAAAATATCGAACACGCCGCGCAGGCCCGTCAGCGATTCGATCAAACCGTTGACCATGCCGCTACGTGGGCTCATCAGCAGCGCCCAGGCCATGGCAAGCAGCAAGGGCGGCATGGCCATCGGCAATATCGTCATGGCGCGCACCGCGCGGCGGCAGGGCATGTCCGTGCGTTCCGTCAGCCACGCCAGGGCAAACGCGGCCACCAGGGCGATGGACGCCGACGCGCCCACGAACACGGCGGTGTTGCGCAAGACCGCCGCCAGCATGTCGTCCTGGATGACGGTTTGGTAGTTGTCCAGCACGATGCCCGGGTCGAAGACCATCCCGTCCGGCTTCAGGCTGCTGATCGCCATCAGCGCCAAAGGCACGCCGATCAGCCAGACCAGGATGGCCCCGAGCGCGGCGGTGGACCATGCGGACAGGCGCGGCCAGCGCCAGCGCCAGCCCGGCGCCCCGGCGGAAGCCGCCGCCATACCTGTACCAGATATCATTTCGTCTCTCTCTCAGTGCGGGCCGGGCGCAGCCTGAACGGCTCTGTCTGCCCGGCGCCCCCTTCTTGTTCGGCTCGTCAGTTTTTGGCTCGCATCAGCCCTTGATAGGCCGGCGCCAGCTTGAGGAAAGTCGCGGATTCATCGAAAGGCCAGGCCGCCACTTTGACGCCCTTCAGCAGCTCGGCCGCGCGAGTCTGCGGCACATAGATATTGCCGCGATTGGTTGCCGCCTCGTAGGCCGTCGCTCCTTCGGGAGTGGACAGCCACCAGATGAGCAGGCGGCCCGCATTGGGATGCTTCGCTTCTTTGAGCACCGCTGAATAATTGATGGAGACCGGTGCGACATCCAGGGTCTTCAAGGCGATCGGCGCACCCGCATTGACCGAATGCACGGCAAGATGGTACAGGCCTATCCCCACCGGCAGATCGCCGGAGGCCACGGCCTGCGCGGCCGAGGTGGGCGCCGGGAACAAAGTGGGCTCCTGCGCCGCGAACCGCTTCAAGTAGTCGCGCACCTTGTCATCGCCCCACACCGAAGCGAGCTGGACGAATGGAAACGGGTTCCCCCAGGCGGCGATCTTGCCCTTCCAGCGTTGATCGAGCAGGTCTTCCCATGTCTTGGGCCGGTCGTTCTCCGTGACCTGGCCGGTGTTCATCATCAGCACGAAAGTGGATACGGATGTCGCCACCGCATAGGGCTTTTCGGCCTGTTCCTTGCTCAACCCCAGGCTGGTCCAATCCACGGACGCCAGCGCGCCTCTTTTTTCCAGCGTCGTGATCTGCTCCGCCGAAATTTGCACGGCGTCCGCGCTATTCGTCTTGGCGCGCATTTCCTGCAGCAGGCGCGGCGTCATCTGCTCCGCGTTAGTGACGGACACATGATTGAGCTTGATGCCGGCGAAGCGTTTTTCGAACGCCTCTTTGAGCTTGGCGCCGACGTCGGGGACGCTGGTTTCGTACCAGACGACCTGGCCTTCTTGCCTGGCCGCATCCAGCAAGTCTTGCGGCGGTTCGGACTGCGCCTGCGAGGGCAGGCTGGCCAGCGCGCCGGCCAGCGCACAGCCCAGTATGGCGGCCATGCGGCGCGGCGTCGATGGCCGTGCGGCGGCGCGTTTGCATGCGGGCATGCTGTTCATTTCTGTCATGGATGTCTCCCTATCCTGAAGTATTGATGGATCGTTGATTGAATACTGAAGCCATGGGCGGCTGCGGCCCGTGGCGCTCCCTGCCCTATGCCTCTACCCTCTGCCGCAGCTCTTCGAAGGAAACGAGCTCCCCCGCCAGCGCGCTGGCGGCCACCGTGGGCGGGCTGGCCAGCCATACGCTGCCGGGCCCCGAGCGCCCGGGGAAATTGCGGTTGATGGCGCTGACGGTTACCTGGCCGGCGCTGCTCGACGAACCGGGACCGCAATTGGCGCAAGCGCCGCAGGAAGGCTGGAGCATGCGGGCGCCCACCTGGTCGAAGACCTTGTCATAGCCCTTGCTCACGCAGTAGTCCCGCACGGCCGTCGTGCCGTATTGCAAATAAAGCTGCACACCGGAGGGCACGCGCAGGCCGCGTTCGGCCGCCCAGGACAAGACCGCATAATAGTGATCGAAGTCTTCCCGTTTACCAGCGGTGCAGGAGCCCCCGTAGGCGATATCCACTTTGACGCGCTCCTGGATGTCCCGCAAGGGCATGCCATTGCCCGGGTCGCCCGGCGCGGCCACCATGGGCGTCAATGCCGCGCAATCCAGGGCAAGCGTCGTACAGTAAGCCGCGTCCGGATCGCTGCGCATCCAGGGCTCGATGACAAAATCCAGGCCCCGCCGTTCGCGCAGGAAACGCACGGTTTCCTCGTCCGGCGCGACGATGCCTGTCAGCCCTCCCAGCTCGGCCGTCATATTGGTCAGCGTCGCCCGTTCGTCTATGGACAGGCCGGCCACCGCATCGCCGGTGAATTCGAATACTTTTCCTATGCCCTCGCCCCGCCGGATGGCGGGCAGGGCCAGCAGGTGCAGCACGATATCCTTAGCGGTGATGCCGGCCGCCAGGGGGCCGCGCAGCTCCACCCGCAGCGTTTCCGGCGCCGTCAGGCGCAGCGCGCCGGTAATGAAGGCATTGGCCATGTCCGTGGTGCCCACGCCGAAGGCCACGCAGCCCAGCGCTCCGCTGTGCGGAGTGTGGGAATCCGTCCCCGCCACCAGCTGGCCCGGCAGCGCATAGTGCTCGGTCATCATGGCGTGGGAAATACCGGCCTGGTTGGAGCCGTCGTCCAATGCGGCCTCGGCGTCGGTGAGCGTCCGGTGCGAACGCAAGCCGTATTCGGCGACGAAGCGCCGCTGCGCCTCGCACATTGCGATCACATTGGGAACCAGCCCCGCGCGCACGTGCGCCGGGCTGCTGGCGACATAAGAGCTATGGTCTTCGAACACCACGATCGATTCGGGCTCGTACAATTGCAAAGGCCGCCCGAATTCGGCGTGCAGCATATGGCTGCACATGGCCGTGTAGTATTCATGGATGAAGCGCCAATCCGCCCGCACGAACACCCCCGCTCCGGCCTTGCCATCCTCGCCGGAAAATCCGGTGCTCAGGCTATGGCGGGCGACTATCTTTTCGAACAGCGTACGGGGCCGCGCGGCGGACGGAGCGGCCCGCTGGATGGACCGCATCTGCGTCCGCCCGAAACGCAGCAGGCCGCCGGCCTTCAGTATGGCCGCCGCCAGCCGGTCGCGGCCTTCCAGCAGTTCCTCGACATAAACGGGTTCGCCCCGCTGCAAGCGCTCCACCAGGCTGAAATCGGTCGACGTGAAAAGGCCGATATTGTCGGCATTCTGTCGATAGATGCGCTCGAAGCTTTCCGCGATCACCAGCTTGATGCCGGCGAGTTTTTCGGCGGCCGGGCTATGCTCGCGCGAAGAGCCCTTGCCATAACGGCTTCCGGCCACGACGACGCTGAATCCGCCTTGCCGGACCGCGTCCACGCCTATGGGACGCTGACCCTGGATGCTGAAACCGGTATAGGGATACCGGCCCAGCTGGTCGTCGTAATGGGTCAGTATGGGCACCGGGGTGATCTCGTCGGTGGATATATCGTCGCGCAGCGGCCCGGCGCTAGTCAAATCGAAGTCGCCGCCCTGCAGTTGCGCGCTTATCACTGCCGCCTGCGTAGACAGGAACAATACGCGGCCGGTCAAAGAGAAAATAGGTTGCTGGCTGTCCATGGCCGCAGAGTAGGGGCGCATGGACCCGGACTCAAGCGTTCAAACGGCACGAGGGGTATCGCAAAAACAGAGACCCACCACGGCTTCCTTCGCGGCGAACGGCAGCCTCCATGCTTGGACGCAAGCCTTTTTCAGCTTTGGCGGGCCTTGCCGGTCAGCCAATCTATGAGCGTCTGGACCGAACGCAAGCGCGGTATTTTGCGCAGCGCATACACGCACAGCACCCGGTCCGCCCAGGGCTCGTCCAGGGGGCGGCGCACGAAGCGCCGCGATCCCGCGTAGGCGGATGAGGCGCTCAGGGGAATGATGGCGATGCCCAGGCCCGCTTCGACCATGCGGCATGTCGCATCGAAACTGCTCACCGACACCGCCGTGTTCATGGCGACGTCGATCTCGGCCGCGCGCGCATGCAGCGCCGTATCCAGCGCGCCGCCCGCCTGGACGCGCACCAGCGGGAAAGCCAGCACGTCCTTGTACTTGACCGCGCGTTTCCTGCTAAGCGCATGGCCTTGCGGCATGACGACGATCAGCGGGTCGACGGCGAAAGGCCAAGATTCCAGGCCCGCCGGCACATCGACTTTCACCCCTATGCCCACATCGGCGCGATCATCCAGGCAGGCGCGCAGCACCTCCTGGGTGTCGAGCTCGAAAAGCGACACCGTGACTTGCGGATAGGCGGCGGAATAGGCCTTGATGCGTTCGGGCAGGAAGCCGATGATGGCGGACATGTTCGCGAACAGCCTGACCGTGCCGCTGGCCTGCCCGCCGACCGACTGCACTTCTCGAACCAGCATCTGCAAGTCCTGGTCGATCCGGAGGGCGCGGTTGAAGACCACCTGGCCCGCCTCGGTCAGTTCGACCCCCCTGGGCGAGCGCACCAGCAAGGCGGCGCCGAAAGCGTGTTCCAGGTCGCTGATGCGCCGACTGAGCGCCGAAGGAGCGATATGCTCCTTCCCGGCGCCCCTGACGATGGAACCCTCGGCAACCGTCGTCAGGAAGAGACGCAGGCTATAGGGGTCGATACGGGCGGAGGCGGGTCGTTTCATGAATCCGTGTATAGTAGCAATTACAGGCCGCAAGACATTGAGTATAGTCATCCATATGGCCGCCGCGCGCCTGGCCATGCATACACACAGCGGATCGATCATGACCATTACGCGGATATTTTCTGTGCAGGCGCAAGCCCTGGGCATCACAGACGCCTGGTCCAGCCTGCCCGGTAGCTACACCGTTCTCACGGCCGGCATCGACGCCCAGCCGCTACCCAAAGTCCCGGCCGGGAAACGGCGGGCGGCGGCCAATGATTCCACCATCGCCAACCCTTGCCTGAGCTGCGGCGCCTGCTGCGCGCATTTCCGGGTGTCTTTCTATTGCGGCGAAATCGCCGGCGAAGGCGGCGGCAGCGTTCCGCCGGAACTCGTCAGCCAGGTAGGCCCGCTGCGCGCCTGCATGAAGGGCACCGAATACGGCGGCAACCGCTGCATTGCGCTGCGCGGCGAACTCGGCCAGGAAGGCATACATTGCGCCATCTACGAGCAACGCCCTTCCCCCTGCCGCGAATTCACCACCTGGATGGAGGACGGCAGCCCCAATCCGGACTGCCAGCGGCTGCGGAAAGCCATAGGCCTGCCGCCGCTGCCCTTCCACGACGGCAGCGACGACGGCAACGACGACGGCCGTCACCCCACCCATACCCCTCCGAAACGCGGCGATGTGGCGGCCTGAGCGCCGCCCCTCCCGACTTGCTACGTCCGCGCCGGGCCGCCTTCGGGCTCGAGGCCGGAACCCATCAAAGCCAGATAGTCGCTTCTGTCCGTATCGCTCTCCGTATTGATGATCAATGCGTGGCTGTCCGGACCGATGGCCAGCTGCTCGCGCAAACCGTTGTTCTGCATGACGGCGCGCAGGCCGGCCAGGCCGGCGGCGCCCGAGGCCCCGGCGACCACGGCCGGATCGCCCGCGGCGGGCCTGGCCAAGGCCCGCATGGCCTCGATGACGGCATCGTCGTCCACGGCCAGCACGGCATGCGCGCCGCCATTGATGATGGACAGCGCCAAGGGCGATGGGGCCCCGCAAGCCAGGCCGGCCGTGACGGTTTCCAGCTTGCCCGTCACCGTGGTCAACCGCCCTCCGTGCCGCACGCTTGCCAGGATGCAGGCCGCGTTCCTGGGCTCGACGATGATGAACTTGGGCATGGGGCCATCGTGCAGATAATGGAAGGCGGCCATGACCGCGGCCGCCATGCCGCCCACCCCCGCCTGCAGGAATACATGCGTGGGGGTCTGCGTCAATTGGCCCAGCGTTTCCTGCAGCATGACGCCATAGCCGGCCATGACGATACTCGGAATTTCTTCGTAGCCCGGCCAGGTGGTGTCGGAGACGATGGTCCACCCTTCTTCTTCGGCGACCCTTGCGCAGGCCAACACCGCATCGTCGTAATTGCCTGGAACCCGACGTATTTCCGCGCCATATTTTGCTATGGCCTGCTCGCGTCCGGGGCTGACTCGTTCGTGCAGGAATATGACGCAGCGCGCCCCTGCCTGCTGGGCGCCCCAGGCGACCGAGCGGCCGTGGTTGCCTTCGGTGGCGCAAGCGACCGTCAGCGGCCCTTGGCGCCGCGCCGCGAGCACCCGGACGGCATAGGCTCCGCCCAAGGCCTTGAAGCTGCCCAGGCCGAAACGCGCGCCTTCGTCTTTGCAAGCGATGCCGGCCAGGCCCGCCAAGGCGGCCTGGCCCGGCATAGCATGTAGCGGAGTCGGCTCGTAGCCGGGCCACTGCGGAATGGCATTCAGCGCCTCGTCGTACAGCGCCTGCGGCAGGCCCTTCCGTACGGCGTCACCAAAACTCGATTCGTCAGCCTGCGCACGGGCGAGCGCGTCCACAAAGTAATGGCTGAATGGGGCGCCGCGGCTCATTTGATCATTTCCGGCAAGGGCACGATGGCGATGTCCGCCTGCTTCAGCGCCGCCGCGACGGCGGCGGCCACCGGCACCGCGGTCGGCTCATCGCCGTGGATGCAGAAGGTGTCCACTTTCGCGGGTATGCGCTTGCCCGATATGGACACCAGCGACGCTTCGTCGAGAATGCGCATGACATGCTCGACCGCCTGCCGAGGGTCTTTGATCAGCGCGTCATCGCGTTCGCGCGACAGCATCTTGCCGTTGTCGTCATAACGCCTGTCCACATAGGATTCGTTGGCCACGCGCAAGCCCAGTTTATGGCCCGCCTTGGTCATCTCGGAGCCGACGTTCGCCACGAAGATGAGATCGGGATCGGCCGCCTTGATGCCTCGCCCCACCGCCATGGCGTAGTCGGCATCGTCGTGCGCCATATTGTTCAGCGCGCCATGCGGCTTTACGTGAGTGACGGCGCCCCCTTGCGCGCGGGCTATGGCCTGCAAAGCGCCGATCTGGTAAGTCACCAGATATTCCAGGTCGCGCGGGCTCATGCGTATCTGCCTGCGGCCAAAGCCCCAGATGTCGTTGAATCCAGGGTGGGCTCCGATGGACACGCCATTTTCCATCGCCAGCCCCACTGTGCGGACCATGATGCTGGGATCCCCCGCATGCATGCCGCAGGCGATATTGGCGGAGCCGATCAGAGTCATCAGTTCGGTATCGCTTCCTATGGTGAATTTGCCGTAGCTTTCGCCGATATCGGCATTCAGATTGATCCGCATATAAAAAATACTCCTACCAAGAATCAGTTTGGGACTGCGTTGATCCGTTCAGACCTGCGTTGCCGGCCTGGACCGCGTAAATAACAAAGACGTAAGCACCGCCACGGCGATCAGCGCCAAGGCCACGGGATGCTGAAGGACGACGTAGGGATTGCCCTGGGAAATGATGATGGACTGGCGCAGCGACAGCTCGAAAAGCGGTCCGATGACGAAACCGATCAGGAAGGTGACGCGGGAATAATTGAAGCGATGCATCAGATAGCCCAGGACGGCGAACCCCACCATGATCTGCACCGAGAACATGGACCGGCTTTCGACATACGCGCCCACCACGCACAGCAAGGTGACGACCGGAATGATGATGGTCTGCGGCACCAGCGTCAGCTTGGCGAACGCCATCAGGCCGACGCGCCCCACCAGCAGCATGAACAGGCTGGCCACCAGCATCGCTCCGTATATGCCATAAACGAGTTGGCCGTTCTCTTCGAAGATGCGCGGACCGGGCGTGACCCCATGTATCATCAGCGCGGCGATCAGAATGGCGGCGGAAACGCTGCCGGGCAGTCCCAGCGCGAACAATGGGATGAGGCTGGCGGGAACCACGGCGTTGTCGGCGGTTTCGGCGGCGGCCACGCCCTTGAGCTCGCCTTTGCCGAAACAGTCGCCGGGTTTGGCGGTTTTCTTCGCCATCGCGTACGACAAGAAGGACGCCACGGTCGGCCCCAAGCCCGGGATGATGCCGATGCCTATGCCCGCCAGGCTGGATTTCAAGATGGTGGGCAACACCCTGCGGAACTCGGACATGCTGAGCCGCCGCAGCTCTTTCGAGGACGAGCCCGCCTGGACGGCCGCCTCGGGGCCGCGCGTCAGGTACTCTTCAGCCTGTATGAACATCTCGGTCAAGGCCAGCATGCCGACGGTGATCGCCAGCAAGGGCACGCCGTCCATGAGTTCGATATAGTCGAAAGTCATGCGCGGCGTCGCGCTTTCCGGATCCAGGCCCACCGTCGCCAGGAAGATGCCCAGCAAGCCCGAAATCAGGCCCCGCGACATGGACTCCGCCGACAAAGCGGCAATAAAGGTCAGGGAAAGCAGCATCAAGGCCGTCATTTCCATGGGCCCGATTTTCAAGGCCACCTTGGCCAGCGGCAAGGCCAGCGCGATCAGCGCGACGGTGGCCAGCACGTCGCCGATGACGGAGCCGTACAGCGCGACCTTGAGCGCTTGCTCGCCCTTTCCCTGGCGGGTAAGAGGATAGCCGTCCAGGCAAGTCGCGGCGGCGTTGGGTTCGCCCGGCGTATTCAGCAATATGGCCGTCGTTGCGCCGCCGGCGCCGCTGGCCTTGGCGATGCCGATCAGAAAGGCAATGGCCGACAGCGGGCTCATGTAATAGCTCAGCGGAATGGCGACCGCCAGCGCCGCCGGCCGGTTCAGGCCGGGCAATACGCCCACGGCATACCCCAGGACTATCCCGAGAAAGACGAAGAACAGCGCATCGGCTTGCAGCGCGTCGCCGAATCCGGCCCATAGCAGATCCATATGCGCCCCTTCAGTTGAATAGCGGAGTGAACGGCAAGGCGCAACAGAGCGTGACGACGCCGACGCGCGGATAGCGCCTTTCACCCAGCCACAGCATCAAGCCGGGGATGACGACGAGCGAGGTGGCCAGCAAGCCCGCGAGATGAAACGCGAGCACGCCCGCGATGGTGATCGCCATCGCCCCAAGGGCGCTGCGCCATGAATGCGCCTGCGCGGCGTCGCCGGCCGCTTCCTCTTCAGCCGCGCGCCCTTTGCGCAGGCCGTTCCAGGTCTGAATCAAAATCAGCACAAGAATGGCCGTGGCGCAGACATTGGGAACGAGGCCGGGCTGCAGAGCCGCGAAGGGGTCGGCGGTGGTCTGGGTCGGGATGATCCAGAACAAGGCCAGCAAGCTGGCCCCGCCGACCACCGCCAGCTCGCCCAATACAGGCCACAGGGGCACGGTCCGGCGCCGCATCATTCGCCCCGGGTCGCCTCGACCAGGCGGGCATAGCCCTTGGCATGCTCGCGTATGGTCTTGCCCAATTCCTGTCCGAAAATCAGATTCGGGCTTACGCTGCGCCGCTCGAGCAGATCGGCGATGGCGTCGGAACGTACGACTTTTTCAAAGGACGACGTCAGTTTTTCCTCGACGTCTTTGGGCAGGCCCTTGGGAGCGATGAACATGATCAAGTTGGTGCTGGCGATATCGTAGCCTTGCTCCTTGAGCGTCGGGACGTCGGGCAAGCCGGGCAGGCGTTTTTCGCCCAGCACTGCCAGCACGGACAAATTGCCGCTCTTGGCCTGGGGATAATAGGCGCCGGAGCTGTATCCCAAGTCCACGTGGCCGCCCAATACCTGGGTGACGACCTCCGAGCCGCTGCGCGTGGGCACCAGGGAAAGCTTGATTTTGTCTTGCTTGGAAATGAAAGCGGTGACCATCTTGTCGAGCGCGGAGTTCGATGCGACGGTCAAGTTCTTGCCCTTGCCTTCCGCCGCCACGTCTTTCATCGTTTTCCAGCCGCGCGCGGGCAGGGCCACATAGGCTTCCGGAAATTCGCCGGCCGCCGCCACATAGGTGAAATCGTCCACGGTATAGGCGAGCTTGGATATCTGCGGGTCCAGCGCCACCGTGGTGGACATGGTGACCACCAGGTTGTAGCCGTCGGCCGGCATTTTGGTCAGGGCGGTGGCGGCCACCGCCCCGCCCGCGCCCGGCCTGTTTTCAATGACTACGGGTTGCCCCAGGTCGCGGCTCAGCAATTCGCCCACGGCGCGGGCGACCACGTCTGTCGTCCCGCCCGCGCCGAAGCCTACCGTTACCGTAATGGGCTTTTCAGGCCATGCGGCGTGAGCCGGCATGGCCGGCAAGGCATATAAGCCGGCGAATAGTGTTGCGGCCACTGCGATCTTTTTCATTGAAATCTCCTCGTTATGCGTGTCTTGGCTTCATCATCATCGACGCCGTAGAAGGACTATAGGGAAGAGCCTATACTGTGTCCAATGCAAAATTGATGCCTCTTCTTATGCAGGATGGTCATAAGCATGCTCAACTTGAACCTACGTGCGCTGCATTCCTTCGTGGTGGTGGCCGAGCGCCTGAATATGTCCAGGGCCGCCGAAGCCCTGCACTTGAGCCAGTCCGCCTTGTCGCGGCAGATCAAGAACCTGGAAGCTGAATTGGGCATTCAGCTATTCGATCGCTATGGCAAGCGCCTGCTGCTGACGGCGGAAGGCGACGACCTGCTGCCGCGCGTGGCGGCCCTGATCGATCAGGCCAAGGACTTGTCATCCCGGATGAGAGCCATGACGCACGGCCAGGTGGGCGTGCTGCGCATAGGGGCTACGCCGCAAACCATCGAAGCGCTGCTATCCCACGTATTGAGCGCCTTGCACCGGAAATATCCGGCGATCGAAGCGAGCTTCATCGAAGGCGCCAACGACACGCTGCTGGAACAAGTCCAGGCCGGCACCGCCCATGTGGCCATTGCCTCCGTGCCGGACGGGCTGGACTTGGAAAAGCAGGATCTGTTTTCCGGCTATCTATACGCCGTGCTGCCGAAAGGGCATCCTCTGCAAAGGCAACGGCATATCGACATACGCGAACTGGCGAACATGCCGATACTGTCGCTGCGCCGGGGGTTCATGACCCGCTCATTGCTCGATTCCGCGTGCACCCGCGCGGGCGTGCGGGTACGCACCATACTGGACAGCGACAGCACACAGACGCTGTGCGCGCTGGCCCGGGCGGGGCTAGGGGTGGCGGTGGTATCGACGACCGCCTTGACGCGGCCCGGTGAAGATCATGTACGCGTGCTTACCCTGGAGGGCAAGCCGCTGGGTCAAATGATTTCGGCGACATGGAACCCACGGATGTACCGGTCGCCGGCATTGAACCTGTTCCTGCAGGAATTGACGGCGCACCTGCGGGCGCATCCTCCAAAAGTGCCGCGCATCCGCAAGGCGGCCCAGGAGTGTTGATCAGGCCACTTCGCGCAGCAGGGCCAGCGGCCCTGCGCGGCGTATCGGCTCTAGTTGTTCCGGAGTACGGACATACAGAGTGCCTCCGTAGGACAAGGCGTTGATGGAGACTTCCCCGGCGTGTTCGCGGCTGCGCGGCACCAGCAGCATCCAGCCGTCCTGGACCAGCATGTTGCAGGCGGGCAGCAAGCCGACCTCGTTGGGAACGAAACCCAGCTGCCCGCAGGCCAGCTCATAGGCCTTGTACATGCTGGCGGCGGACTTGGCGGCCGGTACGCCGAGCCCGCAGTCGACCCGCACGAACACATGCTTGAACGGCAGCGCGGGGTGTTGCGTGGTCGCCAGGAGCGGCAGCTCGCTGGGCAGGCCCTCCGCCAGATAACCCAGGCCGGCGTTGCCGGGCATGGCGGGCAGCCACTGCACATGCTTGTGCCGCTGGCTGGCGCCGGNNCGCCGTTGTAGAAGCCCAGCCCGCCGGATTCGGACATCAGCGTGGCCATGACGGTGAAATCGGATATATCCAGCGGCGCCTGCTGTTCGGCGAATTCGCGGCGGGCCAGTACGAGGTGGCGTTCGCATACTGGAAACTTGTTCAATATGGCGACATGATGGGCGCCCAGCGGACCGACGGTCAGGGCGGGCTCCGGATGCAGAAACGGGTTGAAGTTGGGGTCGCGCGGCCCGCCGGGAATTATCTTCTTGGCGGCGTCCTTGGCGGAAAGCGATGAAACCCACCGCAGTATGAAAGTCAGGCCGCGGTCGACGACCTCCATCTGCTCGGATTCGATGGGCAGCAACGCCCCTGAAGCAAGCGCCGAATCGCTGCGCTTGTCGACTTCCTGCATGAATGCTGACATGGTGCCTTGCCCCTTTTCGTATCCGGCCGTGGCGCGAGCGATGATCGGCGAGCGCCGCCGAGGCCGGGCGTTGAGCGGCCGGCGATACCCATGCTTCAGCCGGCAGCCATTCTGTTTCCGGCATTGTAGGCCAGACCGCCGCGGCGGTGACAAGCATCAGACAGACCGCCCATGATAGGCTGGCATGGCTGCCTATGATAGGCGGAGGAGGCCGCGGCTTCGGTCCGGACTCCAGCCTCAGCTTCGGTCCGGGCTTCAGTCCGGCCATCGGCCGGGTCAGGCGACTTGGTGGAATTTGCCCGCCTGATAGTCCATGACGGCCTGCCGCAGTTCCTGCTGCGTATTCATTACGAAGGGCCCGTATTGGGCGATGGGCTCATTCAAGGGCTTTCCGGCTATGAGCAGCGCTTTGGCCGGCCCCCGGCTGCTGATGACGACGCCGTCGGCGCCCGCGGCGTTTTCAAGTATGGCCATCCTGCCCGACGGCACTGTCGTGTCGCCCACCTCGACCTCGCCTCGATATACATACAGGAAAGCGTTGAATCGCTCCGGCAGGCGCTGGGCGAAAACGCCGGCGGCTGCGCTGTCGCCCTCGAAATGCACATCCAGGTATAGCGGCTCGGTCGCCTCGCGCTGTACCGCGCCCGCCGTGCCATGGCTTGCGCCGGCGATGATGCGGACCAGCACGCCCGGCGCGGGGCGGATTTCCGGAATGTCGGCGCTCTGGATATCGCGATAGCCTGGGCGGCACATCTTGTCGCGCGCCGGCAAATTCAGCCATAACTGAAAGCCTTCCATGCGCCCGTCTTCTTGCTCCGGCAGCTCGGAATGGACCAGGCCGCGCCCGGCGGTCATCCATTGCNNGCTGTCGCGATGGCGCATGCGCCCGTCTATCATGTAGGTGACGGTTTCGAATCCGCGATGGGGATGGTCCGGAAACCCGCCTATGTAGTCTTCGGGATTGTCCGTGCCGAAGTTGTCCAGCATCAGGAAGGGGTCCAGCCGTTTTTGCAGGTCGGCCGTCAACACGCGGACAAGCTTGACGCCCGCCCCATCCGACGTGGCCATGCCCTGCACCAGGCGTTCGACACGGCGCGGGTTCGCCACGGCCTCGGCCGCAGCGGGGTTCTGAACAGCAGATTGAGTCATGATGATTCCTCGTATTCCTTGCGTCGATACCACAGTTGATATCACACTCCATAGACTCATTGTAGGCAGCCCGGCCGCTGCTTATAAGCCTGGCCGCGCGAAACTGATTGTCCCGGATACCAAACCAATAGCGCGCCGGAAGGAAAGGCCTCGCGCTTTGGCGCACTGTCATTTTTCTGTCACAATTTGCCCACATTGAAAACAGCAGCCGCCTTCGGCGGCGGGATTTATGGCAGATATCGCAATTCAGGGAGTGGTCAAGCGCTACGGCGACACCACTATCATCGACCGCCTGGAGCTGGAAATCCGGCATGGGGAGTTCTTCACCCTGCTCGGCCCCAGCGGCTGCGGGAAAACGACCTTGCTGAGGATGATCGCGGGCTTCATCATCCCCGATGAAGGCCGCTTGATACTGGACAAGCAGGACATCACGCGCATGCCCGCGCACAAGCGCGAAACCGGCATGGTGTTTCAGGATTATGCGCTGTTTCCGGACAAAACGGTTTTCGACAACGTCGCCTATGGACTGCGGGTGCGCAAAGTGCCGGCGCCGCAAATCAAGCAGAAGGTTGAACGCATACTCGAACGCGTCGAACTGGGCCATTTGGCGCAACGATACCCCGGCGAGCTGTCCGGCGGCCAGCGCCNNGCGCGTGCTGCTGATGGACGAGCCCCTGTCCAACCTGGACGCCAAGCTGCGCATCCAGATGCGCGACGTGATACGGCAGTTGCAGCAGGAATCCAATATCACCGCCATCTTCGTCACGCACGACCAGGAGGAGGCCTTGTCCATGTCGGACCGCATCGCCCTGTTGCGCAATGGCAAGATCGACCAGCTCGATACGCCGGAAGGCCTGTATTCACGGCCTCGCAGCGCTTATGCCGCTGACTTCATCGGCGCGGCCAACCTGCTGGACGTGCAGCACGCGCAGGCCCAGGGCGAATACAGCCTGGTCACCATCGCCGGGGGCCAGGTCCTGGCTTGCGGCGCCCCGATGGAAGGCGGCCAGCAATTGGCCGCGCGGCCCGAGCATATCTCCATACACCGGGAACAGGCGGCGGACCTGATCCCCGCGGAAGTCGTCTACCGGCGCTATCTGGGCTTCAAGGCCGCCTATGCCATGCGCATGGCGGACGGAAAAATCGTCAATGTCGACGTACCCGCCGCGGCCGACCCGTCTCACCCGGCCGGAACGCCTGTCTTCCTGGGCTTCAGCCCCAATTGCTGCCTGGTGCGTGCCTGAAGATGATGACCGCAATCCGCATGCGCGCGCCCTCGCCCTGGCTGGTCCCCGCCCTGCTTTGCCTGCTGGTGCTGGTCGCGCTGGTGGTGTGGCCCTTGGCCGCGCTGTTCTACCAGAGCGCCATCGATCCGCAAACCGGGCAGGCCAGCCTGCAGGGCTTCCAGACCTTCTTCAACACCCCCCGTTATGTGCAGGCCTTCTTCAACACCCTGATCCTGGGCGCGGTATCCACCACGGGCACTCTGCTGCTGGGCGCCCCGCTGGCCTACGTCGTGGCGCGCTACGACTTCCCGGGCAAGACCGTGGTCGCCCTGCTTCCGCTCGCCACCATCATCCTGCCCGACATCGTCGTGTCGCAAGCCTGGCTGATGCTGCTGGGGAACAACGGCATCGCGCGCCACGCCCTGGAGGCGGTCGGCATAGACCTGCCATCCTTCTACGGCTGGTTCGGCATGGCCTTCGTGCTGATCCTCAATGACTATACCTATGTCTACATAGGCATGCTGGCGGCCTTGAAAGCCATAGACGGCACCATAGAAGAAGCCGCCGTCAATCTGGGCGCCAGCAACCTGCGCCGCGCGCTCACGGTGACGCTGCCCGTGCTGGCCCCGGCCTTGCTGATCAACGCGATGATCGTCTTCACCCTGGCGGTCGACAACTTCTCCATCCCCATGATATTGGGCGGCCGCGTCGACGTGCTGTCGTCCTTGACCTACACCACCTTCCTGTCGGAAATGGGCGGCAACCCCACCATGCAAAGCGTGCTGGCCGTCGTGTCCGTGGCACTGGTGGGCTTCGTGCTGTTCGTGCAGAAGCGCGTGGTGGAGCGCAAGACCTACCAAATGCAGCAGGGGCGCGCCCCGCAAGCCATACGCGCACGCGGCGCCGCCGCCGTCGTGCTGACATCGTGCGCCGTACTGTTCGTGGCGTTTTCCATGATACCCGCGGTCATCGTGCTGATAGGGGCTTTCACCAAAGCCAGCGGCCCGGTGATGCAGTACGGCACCTTCACGCTGGAAAACATGGAACGGGCCTTGCGCAATGCGCCCGAGCCCATATTGAATTCGCTCATGCTGGCCAGCGTCGCGGCGGTGGCCGGCACTTGCTTCGCCACCATCACCAGCTATCTGATCGTCAAGAAACGCATGCTGGCCGTAAGCCTGCTGGACTACGTGGTGATGCTGCCGCTGGCCATATCGGGCACCGTGCTGGGCATCGCCCTGATCCATACCTACAACAGCGGCATGATCATATTGACCGGCACCTGGGTGATCATGGCGGCCGCCTACTTCGTCAGGAAAGTGCCCTTTTCCATACGCTCCGCCTCGGCGTCGCTGTACAGCATTCCCGACTCCATCGAAGAGGCGTCCATCAATCTGGGGGTGCCGCCCGTCGCCAGTTTCTTCAAGGTGATACTGCCGGTCATGAAGCCGGCCATCCTTGGGGCGGCGATCCTCATGTGGGTGACTTCTTTGGCGGAAATATCCGCCACCATCGTGCTGTATTACGGCGGAATGGAAACCATGCCGATACAAATGTTCCGCCAGATCGACGCCGGCTACCTGGCCCGGGCGTCGGCCTACGGCGTGATTCTGATGGTGGTGATCATCGTACCGATTTACCTGGCCGTGCGCTTTCTCAAGCTCGACCTGTTCTCCAGCCGTTAACCTTCTTCATAAGGAAAAACCTATGCCTAGCCCATCATTCATCAAGCACTGCATCGCGGGCGCCGCCGGCGGACTGGCTCTGCTGCTGGGTCATGCCGCCTATGCAGCCAACGCGGTGGTCTATACCTCGAATAACGTCCAGACGATAGACACGGCAATGGACATCGCCAAAGAGGCGGCAAAAGATTTGTCGGTCCAAACCGTCACGTCCGGCACGGGCGCGCTGATGAAGCGCATCGAAGCCGAATCCAAGAATCCCTTGGGCGATGTCGTATGGGGCGCAGGCTTTGGCACCATGGCCGCCTTCAAGCAGAATTTCCAGCCCTATAAGTCGCCCGAAGCCAAGGACATCGACCCGCGTTTCATCGGCCCCGACAACCTGTGGGCCGGCACCAATGCCCATGTGATGATCATCATGGTGAACGAGAAACAGCTCAAGGGGATGGAAGCGCCGAAAGCCTGGAAGGATCTGTTCGATCCCAAGTGGAAAGGCAAGCTCATCGTCGGCGACCCGGCGACATCCGGCAGCACCTACGACCAGATGTACGGCATCCATAAGCTGTACGGAAACGACGGATTCAACAAGCTGGTGGCTAATGCCGACATTTCCAAGAGCTCGGGCCAGGTCTATAAAAGCGTGGCCAACGGCGAGTATGCCGTGGGCGTGACCATGGAATACGCCGCGTATTCCTACGTGGCGGGCGGGCAGAAGGAAATCCGCCTGGTGTATCCGGAAGAAGGCGTGTTCGTCGCGCCTGAGGCCGTAGCCATCATCAAGAACCCCAAGAACGGCGACCAGGCCGCCCAGAAGCTCTACGACATCCTGCTTTCCAAGAAAGTCCAGGAGGCCGAGCTGGTACATAACTTCCGCCGCCCGACCCGCTCGGACATCGACGTCTCCAAGCTGACCAAGCTGCCCAATCTGTCCAGTGTCAAGGTGGTCGACGTAGACCCCTTGAAAGCCGCGGCGGAATACGACAGCATCATCGCCGCCTGGAAAAAAGCCATGGAAGCGGCCGGCAAATAGGCAAACCGGTAAACAGGCCGCGCGGCGCTTGCCGCGGCGCGGCCGTGTAAACGCAGCGCCCGCGTCGTCCGCAGCCTCGATCGCGGGGCGGCGGAACACCGCGCCAAACCTGCTTCCGCCCCGGATTGCGCCCGGCGCTTTCCGGGTTTTTTTCCGCCTTCCGAACAGGCGTACAATTTCGCCCTGGCGCGCGCCGGATGCCGGCGCGCGCTCAGTCTGGAAACATGATCGGAAGCAGAATATTTTGAGCACCAAACGAAGCAAACGCTGGAACGGCGAGCTGGGTTCCCTGGCCCCCGAATTCCTGAAAGAAGTCATCGAGAAAATGCAGGCCTACGGCGACCGCATCCAATTCGAGCTGCCGAACAAGGCGCCCTGTCCCAACTATCAAGTCATCAATCCCGCTGGACGGAAAATGGGCTTCGACGCCAGGCATTTGATCCTGCGGCCCAATGCCGATGGCAACATCAGCGACGAGCTTACGCCCGCCTACACCCTGGAAGCGATCAAGGCCGCCATGACGGGCGCCGGCAGCGCGGCGGGGCGCAGCCGTCCGCGGATAGCCGGCGCCATCCACGGCGCCTCCGCGCCCGCCAAACGCGCGGCGCCGGTGCAGCAGGCCGCTGACACGGTCGAGCGGGAAAAATACGCGTATTACAAAGAGAATAAAGAAGCCTTGCCCGATGGCATCGTGAAATATTCGCAAGCCGTCAGCCAATTGATGCGCCAAGGCCTGTCCGCCGAAGCCGCGTTCGACCAGATCATCAAGCAGCATTTCTGCGATTGAGCATCGCCGCGGGCTTATCCCCACAATATGTGGATAAGCCTGCGCACAAGTCTTGCGCATGTTGCGCAAAGGTAATAAATATGCCGAATTCCGACGTTCGGCCACGCGCTGCCCAATCGAGCGTTACCATGCGTTGCCCCTCGTCAATCATCCCTACAGAATAGGCTTGCAGTCCGGTCTCATGCTGGCATGATGGAAGTTCATCCGATACACGATGAAAGGAGAATGCATGCAACGAGGACAGACACGTAAACATCTCATAGGCGCTATGTCGGCCGCTATATTGGGCATGGGATTGGCGGCCGCCCCGGCCATGGCTCAGCAGCCGGCCCAAACCCAGCCTCCCATTGCGTCGCCCGCGCCCGATTATTCCAATGCCCAGCTCGAAAGCTTCGTCAACGCGTCGCGCAAGATCGCCATGATTTCCCAGGAGTACTCGCCGCGCCTGCAGGCCGCTACCGACGAGGCGTCGAAGAGGAAGGTTTTCGAGGAAGCCGACGGCAAAATGGTCAAAGCCGTGCATGACGAAGGCATGACGGTAGACCAGTTCAATGGCATCAATCAGGCTTTGCAGCAAGACCCCAAGCTGGTCAACCGCGTGCAAGAGCTGGCCAAATAGCGAAGCGTACTCGGAACGGCAGCGAAGGCGGCCACCGAGCCGGCGCACTAGCGCGTGATCAAGCCGCCGTGGCGGGTTCGGACGGATGATGCCGAACTATCCATCTGGCCAGAACATCGACCGCCGCCATGAAATCATCGAGCTCGAGCGCTTCGCGGGGATTGTGGCTGCCATGCTCGTTCCGGATCAACAGCAAGCCCGTTGGCACGCCCGCGGCGCAAAAGACGGCCGCGTCATGCGACGCCGGACTGGGAAGGCGCTGTACGGGCCACCGGCGTTGACGCGCGATGGCATGGAGCTGATCGCAGATGCCTTCATCCATCCTGGCCACCTGCGCCGTGGTCCGCCGCCCCAGATCGAAGCTGACGCCGCGGCGTTCTTCGATGGCTGCGATGATCCGCTGCATATGGCCGTGCAGTTCCGCAAGGTCCTGTTCGTCATAAGCGCGCACATCGATGCTGAAGCGGACTTCGCCCGGCACCTTGGTCATCGCATCATTGTCCGGGTCGGTATGGAAGCGGCCTACGGTCAAGGCCATCGGCCGTCCGGCGGTTTCCCATTGCTGCCAGATATCGTCCATGGCCCCGACAAAGTCCACCGCCGCCTTCAGGGCATCGCGTCTGAAACGGCGCGGCAGCCCCACATGGGCGGTTTCCCCGCGGACACGGATTTCTTTGTAGCGGAAATTGCCCGGGATTGCGGTGCCCACGGCGATGACATTCCCGGCATGCACCAGGCTGGGCGCCTGCTCGATGTGGACTTCGATGTAGGCGTCGATCTTCCCGGGATCGAGAAAGACATGGCGTTCCAGCAGTTGTTGCGGGCGGCCTCCCGCCAGCGCGATATGCTCGGCCAGGCTGCGTCCGGTATCCACGCGCTGCGCGCTCAGCGCCGCATCTTCAAGCAGGCCCAGGGCCGCCTTGCTGCCTATGTATGAAGTCTGGAACCAGGCGCTTTCTTCCGCTCGCACCCCCATGACGACGAGATCACAAGCCGGCTCGAACCCGCAGGACTTCAGCATCTTCAAGACCGCCAGGCCGGCGACCACGCCCGCCGCGCCATCATAGTTGCCCCCTTGCGCCACGGAGTCCAGGTGCGAACCGATCACGATACTGCGCCCCGAGGCGCCGGAGCCGGGCAAAGTCATGTAGGTATTGCATGCTGCGTCACCGCTTACCCGCAATCCCAGCTCCTTCGCTTCCGCGGCGACCAGGCGATGCGCGAATTGTTCCCCTTCGCCGTAGGACGCCCGCGTGACGCCGCCGCGCTCGTCGCGGCTGCCGGCCTGCAACGCGGCGAACAAACGTTCTGCGAACGGCCTCGCACCCTCCAGCGCCCTGCTCAGCGAATCGAGCATGTTCGCGTTGCGCCGATCAGTGTCCCGGGACATCGCCGCCCTTATTGAAGGGATAAACCGTGCTGGTATCCAGCCGGGCATAAGGCAGGAGCGTCAGGTCCGCCGGGCCGTGGTCGGGGGTATCGACGATCAGGATCTCTTGCGATATGGGCTCATAGAAATCGCGGAAATGGGTTTTAGACCGCAATACGATGATGTCGAAGTCTTCCGGGCGCTGGCCGAAAATATAGAAGGGATCGCCGCTTACGCCAAAAGCGGGGTAGGTGACGACACTGATGGAAAGGCCGCCTACTTCCAATAGCGCCGCCGTGCCGAGGTTCACCGGCATGCCCTTCATGTAATTGCCCGACATGCGGAATTCTTTGTGGCCGGCCCACAGCACCTTGGCATGGACATGAAGCCGCGGGCCTGCTCGCGCGGAACTGTGCCCGCCGAGGCTGAGCTCCACACTGCTGCCGGCCCCCGCTTCCAGCGCGCGGGCGGCCGCTTCCGGATCCCAGATGAAAGGCACAGCCGCATTGTGGATGCCGCGCTCGAGCAAGGCCGCCAGCACATAGGTGGAATCGTTCATGCGGTCGGCATGCTCGAGCAATACGTAGGGCTTGCCGCCCGCCTTGCGCGACGCGAGGCCCTGCATCACGCGGTCGATTGCGTCGTCCACGCTGTACACTGGCAGAGGCCGGTATAGCGCCTCGCGCGCATTCCAGAGGGCGGCGGAGATTTCATCGGCCGCGGCTTGCGCCCGATCGCGGGCGGAATCCGCCACGCAGAGCACGGAAAAGCCCGTATTATGGGCATCGGCATAGGAAAAACCCGCCATCACCGTCATGTCGAGTATTTCCGGACGGCTCCGTTCAAGGACAGCCGCCTGTTCGATGATGTCGGCCAGCGGCTTCAACGCCGTCGCGCTGAAAATACTGGGCACGAGCACGCCCGGCTTGGCAATGGCCCAGACCGGGCTGATCTCCCCCGCCAGCGTGCGGACCATGCAGCGCGCCGACCGCCGCCCGGTTTCCCCCGTGTCGGTGTGCGGGGATTTACGGTAGGCGAAGCCGGCATCCACGTTCTCCAGCGTCCGGTCATCGATGTTGCCGTGGTAATCGAAGGCCACCATGAGCGGTTTGCCCGCGCCCAGCGCCTGCCTGGCCTTTGCAAGAATGTAGCGCTCGGGGTCCGGATAGGACGGGGCCCAGCAGGCCCCATGCAGAAACAGCAGCACCCCGTCTATGTGGTCCCCGTCCGCAAGAACGGCCTGGGCGATCTCCTCCGCATAATGCTGTACCGCCTCATCGCTGGCTGGCCCGACGGCCCCCAGCGCGGCATGCACGATGGGCAGGATGTCGACGCCGCCCTCTTCCAGCACATCGATGAACCCGCCCATGACTGTATTCGTGCCGCGCAGCGTATCGACGATGCCGGCGCCGCGCAGCGCCACGAGCTCGAAGTCCTCGAGCGCCGCTACGGCGTCGAGAAAGCTCACCGATTCGATATGGAATCCGGCAATAGCGACGCGCCGGGTTTTACGCTCGGTTTTTCCGGTCATTGCGGTTCCAGGCCCGCCTGCTTGACGACCTTGGCCCACTTCTCGGTCTCGACCTTGGCGTATTCCATCAAATCTTCCGGCTTGCCGCCCATGCGGATGACCGCAAGATTGTTGAATCGCTCTTTGACGGCCGGTGTTTCCAGCGCGCCGATGAAAGCGGAATGCAGGCGCTGGACGACTTCCGGCGGCGTACCGGGCGGCGCAACCAGGCCTCCCCAGGCGACGCTTTCGAAATTGGGCAATCCCGATTCGGAAATCGTGGGTACGTCGGGCAGTTGCTCGAGGCGATCAAGGCTGGCCGCGACCAGCGGCCTGAGCTTGCCATCGCGTATGAAGGGCAGCATAGTCGGGCTATTGTCGATGATCATGTCCACCTGGCCGCCCAGTACATCCGCCACCGCTTGGGGGCTGCCGCGATAGGGCACGTGCATCAGCTTGACATTCGCCGTCTGCGCCAGCAGCACCCCGGTCAGGTGCCCGGACGTGCCCGGGCCGGGCGACGAGAAAGTGAGTTCGTCGGGGTGCTCCTTCAGGTGCTTGATCAGGTCGTCATAGTCCTTGATGGGCGAATCGGCCCTGATCGCCAGGATATTGGGCACCTTGAACAGGAACGCCACCGGCGTCAATGTATCGGGGTTGTAAGGCAGCTCTTTGAAAGTGCTTTTATTGATGGCCAGCGTAACGTTGTTCGCGTAGGCGATGGTGTAGCCATCGGGCGCCGCGCGGGCGACATCGCTGATGCCCACCACCCCCGAGCCGCCCGGCTTGTTTTCGACCACGATGGATTGGCCCAAGGTCTTGGACGCCTCGTGCGCCAGCGCGCGCAACAGCGTATCGGGAGTGCCTCCCGCCGCGGACGGCACGATCATCCGTATGGGCCTGGACGGGAAAATCTCTGCCGCGTGGGCCGGCGCCGAAAAAAGCAGGGACAGCGCGGTGGCTGCGATTGCGGTAACTAACGGTTTCATTGGAACTCCTCTTGAGCGCAAGCCTGCTGGGATTCATGACGGCATTTCCGGCCTACCCCGGAAGCCAATGCCGGCCATATACCCAGACTGAAACGACTGATTCACAAAAATCGATTCTGAAACAGTTGAATCAAAATGCCTACTGGGGCTAACCCGAATGATGGTCGGGATTTTTGCCGGGACCGCAATGTTTTTCGCTCGAGACCGCGACTGGCGGCCCTGGGCGCGGCCGCGCATGCGCGGCGCCGGGCGCATCCTGGCTTGTCTTATTGGAAGTGTTGCAGGAGGGAGGGATGAGGGTGTTGCAGGAGGTAAAAAGGTGCAACAGCGGCTCCGCGCCCCGGCCGGGCATCGGCAGCCGCTATTGCATGGACGGCTACATGGCTACGCTGAGCACGCGCTGCATGAATTCCGGCACCGACATCGCCGTGCCATTGACCTCGATGCCGTCGTTTTCGTAGCGTATGGCCGATGCCGCGGAATCGCCGTCGACCTTCACCAGGCCCGCCTGCTGCAGCCTGATCACGTACTGATCGTAGAGCATGGCGCCCAGCATCTCCATCTGCAGCCTCTGGTCCGCGCTGGCCGCATTCTGAAGCTGCCCGAACGCCTGGATGAACATAGGCTTGGAGAGGGTGAGATCCAGCCTGAGCTGTTTCAACACCTGGGACAGGATGATATCCACATCCTGGTTCTGGGATTCGGCCGCCGCGGTAAGCAGCACATGCAGGCTGGCCCGGCTCTGGCCCTTGGCGTTCTTCCAGATCAGGGGGTCTATGGCCAACGAAGGCTGCGCGGCGAGCACGGGCTGCAGCTTGGCGCGCAGGACCGCCTGTTCGTCGTCGGTCAGGACCAGATCGCGGTCGTCCAGCACGCCATGCTTGGCCTTGATGGCGTCATATTCGCCGGCCAGCGCGCTGAGCGCCGCCATATCCACCTGCGCAGCCTTGCCGCCTATGGTGATGCTGCCCAAGTCCACGGAACCAATGGCGACGCGGCCAAAGTCGTAGCTCAGCGAGCCTTCCAGCATGTTGCCGTTTTGCAGGCTATCCAGATTGGCCGCCATTTTCTCGATATGCACGGCCTGCTGCGGCCGGCCGCCGATGTTCAGCGCATCGATCTTGAGCACGGTCCGCACACGGGTCCGGCCGGCGCCCTCCTGGCCGGTCTTGCTGTCCACCTGGATGTTGCGCACCTCCACCTTGCCGCCGTCGCGTTCGCTGGCATAGGAAAAAGACGGGAACTCGCCGGTGGCGTGGCTATCGGCGTAGTCGTTGCTGAGGTTCATGGCCAGGGTGCCGCCGCTGAAGCTCAGCCTTTCGCCCTCTTGCGCCAATTCGGTGGGGAAGAAAGTCCATACCGACCGCCCGGCGCCGCGCAAGCCGACCTGCGTTTCGATGAGCAGCGGCGTCGCGCCCTTCTGGCTGTCGACCCAGGCCTGCGTGGCCGGCGTGGCGACCAGGCGGGCGGTGCTATGCGCCAGCAGGGGCTTCAGGGTACCGGCGCGCAAGGCATTCAGCGGAAAGGGGCCGTGCTGAAGATGATCCTGCAGGCGCAAGTCCACCTGCTTGCCGGCGGCGTCTTTCATGCGCACGCTGTAGACGACATCCGAGGAAAAAAAGCGGCGCTGGTAATCTTCGATTTCCACCTTCAGCCCGCTGCGGCCGGAGTCGGGCCCGAGCAAGGCGACCAGCCGTTGGTTGGCCTGACCGACCATGTCGCTTATGGTCGCCTGGGCCTTTTTCCCGATATACCAAGTCGCTCCCAGGTAGGCCGCCCCCAATATCGCCACAGCGCCGATAATTCCCGTGCTTTTTTTCATTTTCATCCTATACGATTGCGATCGAATCGAGTGCGGAGCCGCCTGAAGGCGAGGCGTCCGCTCGTGATCATTTAAACATGAAATTGCGGCGGTGAAACGGCCGAATCCATGACTGGATTCGTTGACGCTAAAATCATTCTCAGCGGTCCATTGGAACAACCATCACAAGAGGAGATCTCCGCCATCATGGCCACCCCCATCGATTTCTATTTCGAGTTTTCGTCGCCTTACGGCTATCTTGCCAGCACGCAAATCGAAGGCCTGGCGGCGGAGTTCGGCCGCCAGGTGAACTGGAAGCCCATCTTGCTGGGGCCCATGTTCAAAACCACCGGCTCGGCGCCGCTTACCGAAGTCCCCATGAAGGGCGAGTATTCCAAGCGAGACTTCGCCCGCAGCGCGATGCTGCACGACATTCCTTATGTCCAGCCGCATCCCTTCCCGATAGGCACCGTCAGCGCCGCCCGCGCGGTCATTTATCTGCAGGAGCACGACAGCGGCAAAGTGGCGGATTTCATCAAGCGGACCTACCGCGCCTACTTCGCGGAAGGCAAGAACATAAGCGAGACAGGGGTGGTCCTGGCCGTGGCCGACGGTTTGGGTATCGACGCGCGGAAGCTTGCCGACGGCATAGGCCAGGACGCCATCAAACAGCGGCTGAAGCAGGAAATAGAGGCCGCCATGGCGCGCGGCGTATTCGGCTCGCCCTTCATGTTCGTGGACGACGAACCCTTCTGGGGCTTCGACCGCTTCGATCACATCCGGCGCTGGCTCGAGCGTCGGGGCCAGGAGCGCGCCTAGGAGCGCGCTCCTGTCGACGTTGACGAGACGCTAAGCCGCAATCGTCAGAAGCTCCGGCCCGCGGGCGTGATGCTGCCCGGCGCGGTATGGCGCCGTGCCCTTCTGCTCTTCCAGCTGGAAAAACGCCAGGGTTTCCGCAAGGTGGTCGGCCTGCTCGCGCAGCTGGACGGCCGCCCTGGCGCTTTCAGCCACGAAGTCGCGGTTGTGCTCGGTATCCCGGTCCATGGCGATCACCGCCTGGCTCACTTGCTGCACGCCGGAGCTCTGTTCCACGCTTGCCCGGCTGATCTCGGACATGATCTCGGCGACCTGGCGGATCGAGGACACGATTTCTTCCATGGCGTGGCCCGCGTCATTGACCTGCCTGGTGCCGGAATCGACCCATTGCAGGTTCTCCATGATCAGGGTCTTGATGTTCTTCGCGGCATCGGCGCTGCGCTGGGCCAGGCTGCNNGGCTGCGCACCTCGCTGGCCACCACCGCGAACCCGCGGCCCTGCGTACCGGCCCGCGCAGCTTCGACCGACGCATTGAGCGCGAGGATGTTGGTCTGGAAAGCGATGCTGTCGATGATGCCGATGATCTCGGCGATCTCGCGCGAGCGGCTGTTCACGTTGCCCATGGTGTCGATCACCGTGCGCATGACCTGGCCGCCTCGTTGGGCGACGTCTACGGCCCCCGTCGCAAGCTGGTCGGCCTGGGCGGCGTTGCCGGCGTTCTGCGACACGGTGCTGCCCAGTTCTTCCATGGCCGATGCCGTTTCGGTGAGCCCGCTCGCCTGGTTCTCGGTACGCGCCAGCAAGTCGTTGTTGCGTTCGATCAATTGCTGCGTGGCGAGCGCCACCGATTGCGCCGTCTGGCGGCCGCTGGTCACCACGTCCCGCAAGACTCCGGCCATCGCCACCAGGCTGGACATGACGCTGCCTTCGGACGGCTGCCGATGTTTTTCCGGCACCACCAGATTGCCGCTGCCCACGGCGGCGGTGAATTCGTTCAACTCCCCGGGTTCGGCGCCCAGCTCGCGCAGCAGCTTGCGGGTGATCAGACTGGCCTGCAGGGCGCTGAGGACGAGCGCGATGAAGCACAGCACCAGCATTTCCATCTGGAAGCTGGAGGAAATGGACATGGCTTCGGAGGCCGCGTCTTGGGACTGGCTTTCCTGAAGGTCGATGAATGCATTGATGACGGCCAGCCATTCCGTGAAGACCGGCCCAATGCCGTCCACCAGGGTTTGCCGCAAGCCCTCCAGGTCGCCCGCCTGCTGGCGTTCGATGGCGCGGCGGGCCAGGGGCATGGCTTTGAGTTCGACCGCCTTGATCGCGGCATAGGCCTGCCGCTCTTGCTGGCGCGTTTCCGGCTGGGCGATGAGCGCGTCCAGCGCTTTCGCATTGCGGGCGTAGTCGTCCGTCAGACGTTCGATGTCGGCCAGCACCTGGCGCAGCTGCGCGTCGGATTTCACCAAGGCGATGTCGCGCAGCGAAATGGCGCGGTCATGGACGCTGCCCCGGAAATTGATGGCGTGGCGCTGCTTGACGCTGTACTGATCGGCGATTTCGGTGAGGTTGCGCGCAACGCTGTTGACGCGCAAGATACCGATACCTGTCAATACGATCATCGTCAGCAGCACGAACGCGAAACCCAAGGTCAAGCGCCTTTTTACTGTCATTTTGCGAGCCATCACATTCACATCCTGGTTATCAAATTAAGGAAACATATCCTCGGCAAGCGCTCGCCTGGAAATACGCAAGAAAGCCGTCTACGCGCAAGGCGGAAAACAATACTGGGGAAGCAGAAAAATTCGGTCCGGCCGTACGGGTTGCGGTTCGGCGGCGGTGACCGGCAAAGCCGTCCCGGGACGGCCGGCGTATCAGGACGGGCGGATAGGAAAGCATGCCGATGGCCACGGTGTCGGATGTTTTGGGGCTGTGCCTGCCGGAGGAAGAGGCAGTCGAGCCGGACGAGCCGGCAATTTACATGACTTTACTTAGTATTAATAGCAGTAACAGACGATAAAACAACGCAGGTTCGGTTCGACTTGTTTAATTAATGAAGCCGCTTGTTTTTGAATGGTTGCGCTTTTTCTATGATCAAGATCTAAATTATTGGTTCAGATCATTTTTTGTGTTTACGTTTGTTGATTTTCGCTTGTTTTTTTGGCTTCGTAGCGGCTTTTTATTGATTTTTGCATCGGTTCATGGCCTTCAGATGCATGTGTTTCGTGATTATTGCGCTCCTTATTTAAATAGCTGAATATTTGATCGATTCAATAGTTTTATTTATTCTTTATTTTTCAAATAATTTTCGCATGTTATATACGGCTTCCGATCGCGTGGCGGGAGCCGGCCAGGTTTTGATACGGCTCGCCGGAGCCGGCCGAACGGCGAGCTAGGCTTCGCTGTCGGGCTGATTCGCCGGCGCGGCCTGCTGGAAAGCCGGCAGCTCGGCGCATGCCGCATCGATGCGCACTATGGTGGGCAGGGCGCTCTCGTCGCAGCCGAGGCGGCGCGCATTGGCCAACTGGGGCACCAGGCAGGCATCCGCATACCCGGGCCGGTCACCATGGCAGTACCGGCCCGTATCGCTGCTGCCCGCCAGCATGGCCTCTATCGCAGCCAGGCCGTTCTGCACCCAATGCCGATACCATGCGTCCCGCGACGCGTCGTCGGCTTTGAGCTCATGCTTCAGGTATTTCAGCACACGCAAGTTGTTCAAAGGATGGATATCGCAGGCTATCGACTGCGCGATGGCGCGCACGCGCGCGCGGCCGCGCGGGTCGCCGGGCAGCAAGGCCGGCTCCGGGTGGGTTTCCTCCAGGTATTCCATTATGGCCAGCGACTGTCCCACCAGGAAGCCATCGTCGTCCAGCGTGGGAACCAGCGCCGTCGGATTGATGGCGCGGTAGCTGTCGGACAACTGCTGCCCGCCGCCCTTGAGCAGGTGAACCGGCACGATATCGTAGGCTAGGCCCTTCAGATTCAATGCGATGCGTACGCGATAGGCGGCGGAGCTGCGGAAATAGCTGTACAGCTTCATGGGGTCTCCCGGATTTTCCTCGACAGCTCCTTGGGCAGCGGAAAAGCGACGTTCTCCGGCGTGCCGTCCAATGTACGCACCGATACCGCGCCCAGCTCTTTCAGGCGCTGTATGACTTGTTGGACCAATACCTCGGGCGCGGAGGCGCCGGCCGTAACCCCCACCCTCCTGGAATGCTCCAGCCAGGCCGGATCGATCATGTCGGGCGTATCGATCAGATAGGCCGCCGCCCCCTTGCGCTCGGCGACTTCGCGCAGACGATTCGAGTTCGAGCTGTTGGGACTGCCCACGACCAGCACCAGATCGCAGGCGGGCGCCATGATCTTGACCGCGTCCTGCCGGTTCTGGGTGGCGTAGCAGATATCGCTCTTGCGGGGCTCGGCGATGCCCGGGAAGCGTTCTCGCAGGGCGCGCGCCACGGCGGCGGCATCATCCACCGACAGGGTGGTCTGGGTGACGAAAGCCAGGTTGCCCGGGTCGGCCACCTGCAAGGCCTGGACGTCCTCGGGGGTTTCGACCAGATGCATGCCGCTGTCGGCCTGGCCCAGGGTGCCTTCGACCTCGGGATG